>NZ_JBGEHL010000011.1:0-88270 GCF_041403445.1 Aliiroseovarius conchicola | reverse complement strand
GTTTCGAAGGCTGAAAGGATACCGGCGCATCTTCTCAAGGTTCGAAAAGCTGGACGTCATGTACCGCGCTTTCCTGAATTTCGCCCTAATCGTCGATATGATTAAGTGTTAACAGGCCCTAGATAACGCGGCCGTGAGGTTTGTGACGAGCCTCGACCCCCTTATCTACCTTGTCGCGAATAATGTGTTGGAGATGTGACCAGAAGCTGCCTAACTTCCCCGAAAAATAGAAAAATCGATGAATTTCAACGAGTTTCTTCATAATTTGGGCACGAATTGGTATTAGTGTCAGAACAACCAGAGAGCGGCTGGTGTGTGTTAAGGGGTATAGACGTTGAGTTTACGTGACGTGAGATTGCAAGAAGCCATCCCAGTTCAATGGGCGGGCTTTTCGACAGGAACACCAACAAAAGATCCACTGCGTGGGCGCTATTCTCGCGGGGGTGTCGCACCTTCCGGGCTGTCGGCGAATTCGCGGGTTGAAACACTGCGAGGAGCGGTCGCAGCGCGCGATCTTCAAATCGGAGATCAGGTCAAAACCTATGATGGCTCTTTTGCCGAGCTACGCTGGGTAGGCACATCACGTCCCCTGATGAACAATGATTTGCCAATGCGTCGCCAGAATGCGGACGGCTCAGACAGCACCACACTTTTGACGCCGGAACATCTTGTGTTGATCGAAGACGATCGCTGCATCGCATTGTTTGGGCGGCGCGATGTGCTTTGCCCAGCAAAATATCTCGCAGCCAACGGTCACTATGCGCCGGACGCTGATGTTAACCCGGTTTTTGTTCACCTGCTATTTGACAGCTATGTGTTGGTAAAAAGTGGCGAGGATTGGGTGGAAAGTCTTAGCCCAGACATGGATCAGATCCGGATCGATGATCAAGATACGGCACAGGAAATTACGCGCCATCTGCCGCGCCTTGCCAGCCTACAGGGTCTGGCATCCTATGTTCAGACCCGCCCGGTTCTGGACGCGCGCGAGGCTGATTTACTGTTTCAATGATTTGATGGTGGTAAGCTGCGCGCTGGTCATCAAGAATCCGTAGCCGGAATGCGGTCCGAGTTTCATTTTGACCATGACTTGATGTCCAAACTTATGAGGCATCAACACGTTTCGGACAATTCGTCGAAATTCTTCGCCTCAGTCGGAGTTGCGTTCTGAGTTTAGGAAGACCGATCTCCCTGTTGCCACAAGTGGCACCCATGCGGGAACGGATACGGATGTTGCACAGTGCTCGTGCGGCGTGGGAGAGACCGAGCGGACGTTACGATGATAAACGAGTGCCGTTTGGCCACTGACGCTTCGTTCAATGATCGTCAGAGGGGAGGGCGCGTTCACCGCGTCTCTGGATCCAAAGATCCCAGTCCTCTGGCGTGTCGATGTCCAATATCGCATGATCCTCGGGCAGTGAAGCCAACTTGGTAGGGGCGCCTTTTACGACGGATTGTGCACCCTGGTCGCCCTCGAGCGCTGTGAGGGATGCAAAATACCGCTTTGGAAACAACACTGGATGCCCCGGGGTTCCGTCAGTCATAGCGCCGCGCGCGATGAGCCCTGGGTTGAAACACTCGCGCACCTTAAGGATATCGCCGGTGGTGATCGCGGGCATATCCGCCAACAAGATCACCACGCCATCCAAACCTTCTGGCAACATCGCTATGGCCTGCGATAAGCTGTGCCCAAGGCCCCGATGCGCGTCGTTGCATATTACCAGCGTCGCCTGTGTCGCCTGAATGCAAGCCTGCCTTGCGCTTTGGTCAGCACCCACTGCGGCATAGACGACGCTATCGGTCCTAAGGGCCACATGAAGACGGTCTTCCAGTAGTGCTGGACCACCCTCAGCTCGCAACATCAGCTTATCGCGCCCCATACGTCGCGATTGCCCGGCGGCCATGATCAAAATGGCGATGTTGGGCGGCGTTCCCATAGGTCTCCTATTGTGATCCGTTCGTAAACACGAACCGCTGCGCTATTTTTCCGGGATCAGACCGCGTGGGCTGAAACGAAGCACCAGAAGCAGAATTATGCCCATGGTGAACAGGCGCATATGTGCGGCAGAATCCAGTAGATGCTCTTTCAATGCCGAACCATCTGCCATTCCTCGGGTGATTTCAGACATCAGCCAATGGCCGATCGGCTCCACTTGAATCCAAAGAAACCAGATCAGGAATGCCCCAAGCACAGAACCCAGATTGTTCCCAGAGCCGCCCACAATCACCATCACCCAGATCAAGAAGGTGAAGCGGAGCGGTTGGTAGCTGCCCAGCGTCAGCTGGCCGTCCAGAGTGGTCATCATTGCACCAGCAAGCCCACACAGGGCGGATCCAAGGATGAAGATCTGCAAGTGCCGTTTGGTGACGTCTTTACCCATTGCACGCGCGGCGACTTCATTGTCCCGGATCGCGCGCATCATGCGTCCCCATGGCGAGTTAAGCGAAAGCTGCGCAAGGATAATGAGGGCGATCAAAACGACGCTGAAAAGCGCGGTATACGACAGTTTGACCGCCAGCGTAGACGCGGTTGTCACATCCAGCCCCAATGTTTCGGCGCGGTTCACAAAGTCGGTGCTTTGTTGAAGGTCGATCTCATAGGGAACCGGTCGTGGAATGCCGATTACGTTCTTCACGCCCCGCGCCAACCAGTCTTCGTTCTTCAGGACGGCAATAATGATTTCAGAGATACCCAGCGTTGCGATCGCCAAGTAATCCGAGCGCAAACCCAGCGCGGTTTTTCCCACAAGCCAAGCGGCACCCGCCGCCAGCACACCGCCCATCGGCCAAGCCAGTAAGGTCATGTAGCCATGCGCACGGTAGTTGTCAGGCCCGCCGGGGTTCAGGCCTCCGAGATAGCCGGTCTGAGCAGGGTTCACGGCCTCGACGCCGACAACACCTGCATCAAAGACCCAGCGGTACAATACAAATCCGATGACCAGCGTGGCCAGCATTGTCAGATTACGTCCCCGTCCGGGGGACATACGTTTGTGTTGAAACACCATCAGCAGGATGGTGGCTGCGCCAAGGATTAGACCGAATACAATGCCAAACCCGCCAGCGCTCCACGCGCCCGGCGTTTTTGGCATCGAGACGAGCACGGTTGCCAACCCCCCAAGTGCGACAAAGCCCATGATGCCCACATTAAACAGACCCGCATATCCCCACTGAAGGTTCACGCCCAGGGCCATGATTGCCGAAATCAGCGCCATGTTCAAAATGGTCAGCGATGCGTTCCAGCTGCCTGCGAATATCCACCAACTGGTCGACCCTTGAAGGATGAACAGAAGTGCGACCAGCGCGAAAAGAAGCGGTGTACGGATGGACTGGATCATACCGATTGCCCCTTGAAAAGACCTGTGGGTTTGAACAGCAAAACGACGATCAGAATGACGAAACTAACCGCGAATTTGTAGTCCGTGGACAAAAGCTGCACGAGGCTCGTCGGCTCCCAGCTTTCAGGTAGCAGATAGATCGCAACTTTCTTCCACGCATAGGTTACGGCAACCTCGGAAAAGGCGATGACGAACCCGCCCGCAATGGCCCCCAGTGGATTGCCAAGCCCGCCCACGATTGCGGCAGCAAAGATGGGCAGCAAGAGTTGAAAATAGGTGAAGGGTTTGAAACTTTTGTCCAGGCCATAAAGCACGCCCGCAATGGTCACGAGCCCCGCGACGATCAACCAAGTGATCATCACGACCCGCTCGGGGTTGATGCCCGAAAGGAGCGCCAGATCTTCGTTGTCCGAAAAGGCCCGCATGGATTTCCCGGTGCGGGTGCGGTTCAGAAACCAGAACAGGGCAATCACGACGATCACCGCGGTCACGATGGTCAGGCCTTGGCTGGTCTTAAAGGCCAACCCTTCCTTCAAACCTGTCATCTCTTTGAAATCACGGGCTTTAATGATAAATCGCGCACCGTCAGCAAAGCGCTGATCTCCGGGGCCGATGATAAAACGCACAACGCCGTTCAGGATGAACATGACCCCCATGGACGCCATCACAAAGACAATAGGTTTTGCTTTGACGCGCCTGTAGAATTTGTACACCACCCGGTCCGTCGCCAGCATCATCAGTGCTGTTCCCGCGATCCCGAAGGGCAGTGCCAGTAGGGCTGTGGGCAGAGGCGCAATGGACAAGCCAAGGGACTGGAAGCCCCATGTCACCAGAATGGTCACCATGGCACCAAAGGCCATGCTGTCGCCATGCGCGAAGTTCGAAAAGCGCAAGACGCCGTAGACCAGCGTAACCCCAAGTGCCCCAAGTGCCAGTTGGCTGCCATAGGCCATGGCCGGGATCAGGACGAAGTTGGTCAGCGCGACCAGTGCGTTCAGGACATCCATTAAAACTCTCCCTCGCAGGTGCCCAGATAGGTGATCGACGCGGGACCTTCATTCGAATGCGCTGTGAAACGCGCGGTATCTCCGTTGCGTGACAAAAGGTATTCCGATCCTTCGCCCGAGGCGAAGATGGCGGTCAGCGGTGCGTCGGACTTGACGCCCACCACCACAAGATCACCGAAATCAGTAACAAGCTTTGCGTCGTCAAGCCGCGCGGTCAGCGAGAACTGAGTGTCTTGGCAGGCTTCGGTTTCGTAGCATTCGGTTGTGAAGGTGCAGGTTTGGGCCATGGCGGGCAGGGCGGGCAGAACCGAGATGGCAGTTGCCGTAAGCAGGTGTTTCATCATCATCCCCCCAAGAATGACCGGCGGACTTCGGGGTCGGCCAGAAGCTCTTTTCCGGTGCCTGTATGCGCGTTGCGTCCTTGGACGAGGACATAACCTTTATCTGCGATCTCAAGGGCTTGGCGGGCATTCTGCTCCACCATGAGGATCGAGATTCCAGTGCGGGCGACTTCAATGATCCGGTCAAACAGCTCGTCCATCACGATGGGGCTGACCCCGGCTGTGGGTTCGTCCAACATCAGAACCGTCGGTTTGGTCATCAACGCGCGGCCTACGGCAACTTGCTGACGTTGCCCACCAGACAATTCGCCCGCGGCCTGATTGCGTTTGTCGTGAAGGATCGGGAACAGCTCATAGACCTGCGCCATCGTCTCGGCGATATCGTCCTCACGAATGAACGCGCCCATCTCTAGATTTTCCTCGACCGTCATCGACGTGAAGATATTTTGGGTCTGTGGGACAAACCCCATTCCTTTATGTACCCGCGCCTGTGGAGAAAGATCGGTGATATCATCGCCCCCCAACCGGACCGAGCCCTGCCGCAGGTTCAGCATCCCAAACACGGCCTTCATGCCGGTGGATTTGCCTGCGCCATTTGGGCCAACGATCACGGCAATCTCGCCCTTGTCCACGGCGATGGTGCAGTCGTGCAGAATATCTGGACCGGACTTGCCATAGCCGCCGGTCATGTTGTCGCCGATAAGGAAAGCGCTAGTCATCTTCTGTTCTTTTCAAATAGGTAAGGGCCTGTTGATGAAGGTTCTTTTCCTTCTCGCCCACCTCGTTACCAATGTGGAATGTGATTATTTGAAGCGAAGTATCGGGCGTGACGGCGACCGTATTCAGGTAAACAACCTCCAAACCGTCAATGTTCAAGCCATATGACATTGTACGAGACGGGATCTCGAGAACTTCACTTTCCGTCACTGAGTATACCGGGATCTGTTCCTTCGGAATGTCCAGCGCCACTGCCGCGTTGTCAATTGCGACTGAGGCCATGAAATCCAGAGATATCCCGACTTTCGCACCAATGTTTTCGGCAATGACCATCAGATAATCTCTGTCCGAGTGACGCAGCGATAACGTCGCGTCGTGTGATAGTTTCGACGTGGTTTTCCATTCGGTCGCTGGTGCGCAGAACTTGAATCCTGACGTAAGGGGCATGCATCGACCATTCTGGGTGATCGCGCCCTCTGCAAAATTCCACGTGCGATCAGCATTCAGGTGAACGATCTTTCCATCTACAACAGTGGTTGCGACGACTTCCGCATTTGCGGTCCAAGCCGCAAGTCCACATAAAATTACTGCCCAAATGAACCTACGCATCCACCTTATCCTTGTTCTTCAAACCCGTGCCCAGATACGCCTCGATCACCTGTTCGTTGGCTTTGATCTCGGCCAAGGTGCCTTGGGCCAGCACCTTGCCTTCCGCCATACAGATGACGGGATCGCAGAGACGCTCGATGAAATCCATGTCGTGTTCGATCACGACGAATGTATATCCGCGTTCTTCGTTCAGGCGCTTGATCGCGTCGGCGATGGTATAAAGCAGGGTCCGGTTCACGCCTGCGCCGACCTCGTCCAGAAATACGATCCGGGCATCGACCATCATGGTACGTCCCAGTTCCAGAAGCTTTTTCTGGCCGCCGGAGATTTCGCCCGCGCGCAGGTCCGAGATGTGGGAAATCGTCAGGAAATCAAGAACTTCATCAGCTTTTGCCCGCAGTGCGCGTTCTTCGTTTGCGATGCGTTTACGGCCAAACCATGTGTCCCACAGACGTTCGCCTGATTGCCCACCGGGAACCATCATCAGGTTCTCGCGACAGGTCATCGACCCGAACTCATGGGCGATCTGGAACGTGCGCAACAGACCCTTGTGAAACAGCTCGTGCGGGGGCAAGCCCGTAATGTCTTCGCCCGCCATGGTGATCCGGCCCGAGGTCGGAGGCAGCACGCCCGCGATCACGTTGAACAGCGTGGTTTTCCCCGCGCCATTGGGGCCGATCAGTCCGGTGATTGACTGTTCCTCGATCCGCATGGTGGCGCCATCAACAGCGTGAAACCCGCCGAAATGCTTGTGCACGTCTTCGATGACGATCATGGGTCCCCCTTAGCCGCGTGAAGGCTGCTTTGACTTACGAAAACAGCCCGGAAAACCCCGGGCTGCTTCATTCGTATTTTAGACGTTCTTAGTGGAACTTAACAGGCTTGATTTCACCACCTTCGATGGTGATTTCGCGGTAGCTACCACCGCTTTCGCCCGGGCCTACAAGTTCAACATCGGATCCACCGACATAGTCGATGTCACCACCAGAGGCGAGGATTTCCAGACCTTTGGCCAGTTCGCCCGGTCCAATCGGCTCACCCGGTGCGTTGGCAACGTCGGTCATCGCGGCGGCCACAGCAGCCCCGTCTGTTGATCCGGCTTTTTGCATCGCCAGAAGCAGAACAGCGGCTGAATCGTAACCTTCTTTCGCGTAAGGTGAGGTGCCATCGACGCCAGCAGCGCCCAGCATTTCCTCAAGCTTGCCTGCGCCATCGTTTTGCGAGCTCGGGTGTTGGCCGAAGCTGCCGTCGATGTCGCTGCCGAACTTTTCGGTCAACACGTCCGAGACCATGCCATCTGGCAGAACGAATGTTTCAAACGCGCCTGTGTCCAGCGACCCTTGAATGATGCCCGAACCACCTTGGTCCGAGTAACCTGCAACGACCAGTGCTTCGCCACCGGCGGATGCCAGCGCGCCAACTTCGGCCGAGTAGTCGGCTTTGCCTTCTTCGTGGGCCGCGTTGATCGTGACAGTGCCACCAGCAGCTTCGAATGCGGCTGCGAAGCTGTCAGCCAGACCTTTGCCGTAGTCGTTGTTGGTATAGGTCACAGCAACTTCGTTGATGCCGCGCGACTTGATGATGTCGGCCATCAATTCACCCTGACGAGCGTCCGATGGGGCAAGGCGGAAGAACAAGCCGTTGTCTTCGATGGTCGAAAGGCCAGGCGATGTTGCCGAAGGCGAGACTTGGGCCACGCCATTTGGCAACGAAACTGAGGTCAGAACCGCACCGGTTGCGCCCGAGCACATGGCACCAACGATCCCGGCGACGCCGTCACCGGTGACAAGACGTTCAGCAGCGGCGGTGGCGGCAGCAGCGTCAACACAGGTCGAATCACCACGTACCGACGAAACGGTCGACCCGCCCATGAACTTGCCAGAATCGCTGACTTCTTTAATCGCCATCTCTGCACCTTCCGCGATGGGTGGCGCCAGTGATTCCAGCGGGCCGGTAAAGCCCAAAAGAACACCGATTTTGACGTCATCTGCAACTGCGGCACCGCTCATCAAAGCTGTGGCTGCAGTAGCCATAAGAAACTTTTTCATTTTTCTCTCCCAATTGGAAAATTTCCGGTGCCGAGCGTAGGCAAGCCAATCAGAAAAGAAAAGGCCGAACGGTCGTCGACGGGACAAATGACCGGATATTTGCGCTAACTTACGGGCGTTGTAGGCGGTAATAGGCGCTGTCGCACCATTCATCATAAACGAAGATGGTCTTTGAAGCGGTCCCATTTGGCTCAAATCCCAGCCGCGTCAAAAGCTTAACCGAGCCGGTGTTGCGCGGATCAATCTCGGCGGTGATCTCGTTGATGTCCGGGTGCATATCCCAAGCGGCGACGGTCACGGCGTGCAGCGCTTCGCTCGCCAAACCTTGCCCCCAGTGATCGGGATGCAGGATGTATCCAACCTCGGCCAGTCGCCACAGCCCGGCTTTTCCAATCACGTGGCCTTGATGCTCAATGACGAACTCTAACCCGGTTGCATCGTAGGACGCGATCATCCCGTCGAGTGTCGTTTGCGTCCGGGCAGGGGTGTCATGTGCCTCATGGCTCCAATACCGCATTGCGTCAGGATGTGAAAAGATGCGGTGCAACGCGACCAGATCGTTTTGTCGGGGCGGTCTAAGGCAAAGCCGCTCCGTCTGGATTGGAATCTCGATTGCTGCCCTTGTCACAGCGTGGCCTTGGTCGCGTGGCTCCCTCGTTCGCGGTAAGGCGTCGTGTCATAGTGTGACCTGTAGCATTTCGAGAAATGCGAGGGGCTGGAGAAGCCGCAGGCCAGCGCCACGTTAATCACGCTCATATCGGTCTGCATCAACAGGTTGCGGGCCTTTTGCAACCGAAGTTCCATATAATAGCGCTTGGGCGATCTGTTCAGGTACCGGCGAAACAGCCGTTCCAATTGGCGGGTCGACATGCCGACGTCAGAAGCCAGAATCGAAGGAGAAATAGGCTCTTCGATATTTGCTTCCATTTTCTGGATCACTTCGCTGAGCTTCGGATGGCGCACACCGATACGGGTGGGAACCGACAGCCGCTGTGTGTCGCGATCGGTGCGGATCGAGGTGTAGATCTGCTGATCGGCCACAAGATTGGCAACGTCTTCGCCATGATCATCTGCGATGAGTTTTAGCATCAGGTCAATCGATGCCGTACCGCCCGCTGTTGTCATCACGTTGCCATCGGCGACAAAAACACGCTTCGTCAACTCAACCTCGTCAAACTCTTCGGCGAAACTGTCGTGGTTTTCCCAGTGGATCGTGGCGCGTTTGTCATTTAGCAGCCCGGCCTTGGCCAAAATATGCGCCGCCGTGCAAAGCCCAGCGACACGCACGCCGCGCCGCGCTTCACGTCGCAACCAGCTCAGAAGCTTCAGGGTACAATGACGCTGTACGTCGACACCCGAGCAGATCATCACCGTGTCGTCGCGTCGCAACTCCCCAAGGTCGCTGTCCAGATTGAACGACGGCCCGGCCGAGGATGTCACCGTCCCACCGCCTTCGCCCATAATCACCCACTCATAAAGCGACTGACCCGACGCTCGATTGGCAATTCTAAGCGCATCAACTGCCCCCGCGAAGCTAAGCAGAGTAAACCCTTCGACCAGCACAAACACGAAGCGGCGCGGTGTGACGCCTGATGCTTGGGGGGCTTTTGTCATCCAATGAACCTCGTTCAGATGTGTTTTCATAGACTTGGCGGGAACTTCAACAGTTTTGGTCGCCCACGACAAGGGCGAAACTGCCCTCTGCACGATCCCGTGAGCAAGATCAATCATGATAACGATAACGGGTCATTAACCGCTTGCATAAGTGTAATTGCGTGTTAGCGCTGGTCAGGTTAGAAGAATGATCCTGAGCCCGCGCAATATCTGCGTGGGAAAACCAAGAAAAACGGAGCAAAGACATGACGGAGTGGGACAAGTCGGCCTGGCGCAATAAGCCTCGGGTGCAGATGCCTGAGTATACCGATCCGGCCAAACTGGCCACGGTAGAGGCGCAGCTTGCGAAATATCCCCCATTGGTCTTTGCCGGTGAGGCGATGCGCCTGCGTGAAGAACTCGGTCGCGCCTCGCGCGGTGAGGCCTTTTTGTTGCAAGGCGGCGATTGCGCCGAGAGCTTCTCGGACTTTTCGGCTGACGGCATTCGCGACACGTTCAAAGTGATGTTGCAAATGGCGATGGTGCTGACCTTTGGTGCCAAAGTGCCGGTGATCAAGGTGGGCCGTATGGCCGGCCAGTTCGCCAAACCACGCTCGGCGCCGACCGAGACTGTGGATGGCGTGGAACTGCCCAGCTACCGCGGTGATATCATCAACGAACTGGATTTCACCGAGACCTCTCGTGTGCCTGACCCCGCTAAGATGCTGCAGGCCTACACGCAGGCGGCGGCAACGCTGAACCTGCTGCGTGCCTTTTCAACGGGCGGTTTGGCGGACGTGCATCAGGTGCACGGATGGACTCTGGGCTTCACCGCCTCAGATGAAGCCGAGAAATATCGTGCCATGGCGGAACGCATTCAAGACACGCTCGATTTCATGCGCGCGGCTGGTGTTGACAGCGACCGGGCACATACGTTGCAAGCGGTTGATTTCTATACCTCTCATGAAGGGTTGCTTCTGGAATATGAAGAAGCTCTGACGCGTTTGGATGACACAACGGGCAAGACCGTTGCAGGTTCGGGTCACATGATCTGGATCGGTGACCGCACCCGTCAGCCTGATGGCGCACATGTCGAGTTCTGTCGCGGTGTTGTGAACCCCATCGGTCTGAAATGCGGCCCGACGACCACAGCTGATGACCTGAAGGTTCTGATGAACAAGCTGAACCCAGAGAATGAAGCGGGGCGTTTGACGCTGATCGCGCGCTTCGGCGCCGGTAAAGTATCCGAGCATCTGCCGCGCCTTATTCAGGCCGTCAAGGAAGAGGGTGCAAACGTCGTGTGGTCCTGCGATCCAATGCATGGCAATACGATCAAGTCGGCTACAGGATACAAAACGCGTCCGTTCGATGCCGTGCTGAAGGAAGTTCAGGAATTCTTCGGAGTTCACAAGGCCGAGGGCACCATCCCCGGCGGTGTGCATTTCGAGATGACCGGATCCGACGTGACCGAATGTACCGGCGGCGTACGTGCGGTAACGGATGAGGATCTGTCAGCGCGCTATCATACAGCATGCGATCCGCGTCTGAACGCCAGCCAATCGCTGGAACTGGCCTTCCTTGTTGCGCAGGAACTGTCGTCGCTGCGTAGCGAGCAGCCTGCAGCCAAGGCAAGCTAACGCAAGAACGCTCGATCTGCGAAAACAGAAAACCCCGGCCTTGACCGGGGTTTTTTATTTGATCTGTAAGAACTAAGGCTCAGTCGGTGCTTACCAGCCTAAGGTGTCCGCCCGGCCGAGTTTTTAGCGGCGCGTTATTTGGTCCCACCGTTTTGCCATGAAAGCTCTCGGCCAGTTCCGCCAATCCGGGTACTTGCACGCCCGATGGTCCCGAAGGGCGCATGATATGCCCCTCTGATGATCTGTTCTCAGCCGAATGAGCAGGTCGGATATCCACGCGGGTCACGTCAGCCTCTGCCGTTTTTCCCCCACGAATATCCCAATAGCCGGGGCGATCTAGTTCGGATCGGCGCAGCTTTTCAGCCTCGTGTGCCATGTCTGACGCAGGTGCGTCGACCGTCAGCGCGGTGGCGTCAATGTTTCGAATGCTAAACCGGTGCGGACCGCGTGCAAGCTTTCCCTTGACCTGAATAGCGCCCAACAGGCGGGTCACCCGGCCTTCGTTATTCTTGAGCGGCAAAAGAATCATCTGGGCGTCCAGCGCCGGCTGAAACATGCTTGCTTCGCTTTGCAGGCTCATGTGGACCTCGGCAGGCATGTCGAATGCGCGCTCTAATGCGTCCTGAACTTCATCCCGGGCCTGAGGTAGGAAGAAGGCGCTGATCGGCATGCCGCGCACCTCCATCGACATGATATCGCTGAGATGTTGCCCAGCCAAACGAATACGCGCATGTCCGGGGGCGATCCGTTCCAGCACGAAGGCAAAGGCAAGATTGTCTCCAATACCGCGCGGGTCGACATCACTGCGGGTGGGCATCAGCCGTCCGTTGCGCAGACCGTGCCAATAGGCTTCGATCTGGGCGATGGCTGGGAATTTCCGCTCCCGACGCGCCGAGGCGAGCGCCACAACATTTCCGTCTTTCAAGTATTCGATTTTCATTCCTGCGTCCCAGACTTTGAAACGGTTTTAGTAAAATACGATTTAACGAGCGAGCTTGTTCAAATTGTGACCGTTTGTTAACGATTGTTCGGATAATCCTTACCGATACCTTAATATGTCACATTCCATTCGAAATTGGCATAAAAACTTAACAAGTGGTTAACAAACGATGCCGAATTCCATGACAGGCTTCGCCAGCTTATCGGCGGAACAGGACGGATACAGCTGGTCTTGGGACCTGCGGTCGGTCAATGCGCGCGGGTTGGATATCAAGGTGCGCGTCCCCGATTGGCTTGACGGGCTCGATGACACTCTGCGCAAGGCGTTGAAGGCCGCAGTGGCGCGCGGGAACGTCTCGGTCGGGTTAAAAATAAACCGCCGCGATGAAGCAGGCACGTTGTCGATTAATCCCGAGGCCCTAGAGCGCACCTTGAGCCATTTGGCCGCCATCGCCGCCGAGGCCGAGGCGCGCGGATTGCCCGTATCTCCGGTGCAACCCACTGATATTGCAGGAATGCGGGGGGTTTTGGATCAGCGCGCAACCACCGCAGAGGATGTCGCGCCCATTGTTGCCGCGCTGACCGCCGAGGTGCCGGATCTGGTCGCACAGTTTGTCAATTCGCGCGCGCAAGAAGGGCAGGCTTTGACTAAGGTTATGTCGGCACAGATTGACGAAGTTGAAGCCCTTGTCTCTGCGGCTCAGGCCACGTTGGAAGACCGCCAAGACGCCCAGACCGAAGGGCTTCGTGTCGCCTTGACACGGGTGATGGACAACGCAGATGGCGCGGACCCTGATCGTGTTGCGCAAGAACTTGCCATGATCGCCGTGAAAACTGACGTTAGGGAAGAAATTGACCGTCTGATCGCCCATGTTTCCGCCGCGCGGGCGCATTTGGCCTCGGACGTGCCGGTGGGCCGTAAGCTTGATTTCCTGATGCAAGAATTTAACCGCGAGGCGAACACCCTGTGTTCAAAGGCGCAGTTTAAAGAACTGACCACCATTGGGCTTGACCTGAAGCACGTCATCGATCAGATGCGCGAACAAGTTCAGAACGTGGAGTGACAACATGAACGCCCCAGTGGACCAACGTCGCGGCCTTCTTATCATCCTGTCATCGCCCTCGGGCGCGGGGAAATCGACACTGGCGCGCAAGTTGATGGACTGGGATCCGACGCTCAGCTTTTCGGTTTCGGCCACGACGCGCGACCCGCGTGACGGAGAGGTGGACGGAAAGCATTATCACTTCGTTGACGAACCTAAGTTCAAAGACATGGTCATTCAGGGCGAAATGCTGGAGCACGCCCACGTCTTTGGTAATTTTTATGGATCACCGGCGGCACCTGTTCGCAAGGCAATTGAAAGCGGGCGGGACGTTCTTTTTGACGTCGATTGGCAGGGCGAGGTGCAAATTCGCAATTCCTCGATGGCCTCGCATTCGCTGTCCATCTTCATCTTGCCACCGTCGATCAAAGAACTGCGCGCGCGCCTTGAAGGCCGCGGTCAGGATGACGCGGAAACCATTGCCAAACGGATGCAGAAAAGCTGGGACGAGATCAGCCATTGGGGCAGCTATGATTATGTTTTGATCAACGATGAATTGGAAGAAACAGCGCAGAAGTTGATCACCATTGTCGAGGCAACCCGCCAACGCCGCAACCAGCAACCCAACCTGCTAAACCACGTCCGCAAGCTTCAGGCCGAGTTTGAAGAGAGCAACGAATGATATACGAACTGGACGGGATAGCGCCCGAGATCGGCGAGAATGTCTTTATCGCGCCGGATGCCAATGTCATCGGTCGGGTGAGGCTCGGCGCCAAAGCCTCGGTCTGGTTTGGGTGTACGATCCGCGGCGACAATGAACAAATTGCCATTGGTGCCGGTACGAATATTCAGGAAAACAGCGTTTTTCACACAGATTTGGGCTTTCCGCTGACGATCGGTGAAAACGTCACGATTGGCCACAAGGTCATGCTGCATGGCTGCACCATCAGCGACGGCAGCCTGATCGGCATGGGCGCGACGGTTTTGAACGGCGCGAAGATCGGTAAGAACTGCCTGATCGGGGCAGGGGCCTTGGTCACCGAAGGCAAAGATATTCCTGACGGCTCGATGGTGCTGGGCGCTCCGGGCAAGGTTGTGCGCGAACTGGATGAAGCGACGATCAAACGGCTAGAGGCCTCGGCCATTCACTATCAACAGAACGCTGCGCGGTTTTTGACGGGGTTGAAACCTGTCTCGTGAAGGTGTGACCAAGAGGTCGAATTCAGGGTCCAGTCACAACTCTGGCATATGATTGCATTGGGCTGGGCTTGGGCGTTTCTGCGTTCTAAACCGTATTCAAAGGCTGATCTGTTGGAGGCTCCATGCGGTTCATAATCTACACGCTTTGTGCGCTTGTTATAATGTTTCTCGTTTGGGCAATCGGGTTGCCAAAATCCTTGGGTGCGCACCCGTGGTGGGCAGACAAGGTTATCTTCATCGGCGCACCTGTTGGGATAGTGATCGCGTTTGGGGCAATGCTCATTCGTGGTGGAATGTGGTTACGGCTTTGCGTGTTCGCGATTTTGACAGTACTGGCCTACTGGGTAGCCAAGTCAGGGGGCGAGGCTTTTGCCGCAAGTTATGCCGATGATGCCGCAGCAGGTAAACAGTGGTATTTTGGCTGGATTGCGACCATGACCGGCTTGGCCGCGTTTCTAACAACGCTTGCTGAGGTTGCGGCATCGAAGATCGCAAAGAAAAAGGCTGACCTGTAAGGCCAGCCTTTGTGCGTAACGGGGTAAGGCGCCTGATGCTAAGCGACTTTCTCGGCCGCCTCTTTCAGCCAAGCCAATACGGTCTCTGGCGCGCTTTCGCCGTAGGGGTCGTCGCCGTGGTTGTCTTCGCGGCCGGGCTCTTCGAACCATGCTTCGACCACACCATCATTGATGACGGCGGCATAGCGCCATGAACGCGCGCCAAAGCCCAGATTATCCTTAGCCACCAGCATGCCCATCAGGCGGGTGAAGTCGCCAGACCCGTCGGGGATCACTTTGACGTTCTGGAGTTCCTGATTACGGGCCCATGCGTTCATGACGAAGCTGTCATTGACGGACATACAGTAAATCTCGTCGATGCCTTCAGCGGCGAAATCTGCTGCGCCGTTTTCATAACCGGGCAGTTGATAGGTCGAGCATGTGGGCGTGAATGCACCGGGAAGCGAGAACAGAACGACCCGTTTGCCTTTGAAATAATCATCCGACGTCATGTCTTGCCAGCGAAACGGGTTCGGGCCTTCGATGCTGTCGTCGCGGACACGGGTGTGGAAGGTGATGTTTGGGACGCGGACGCCGATCTGCATGGGAAAATCCTTTTGGTTTCAGGTGCGTGGCTGGGAATCGCTTCGCAGTTCGCGGTATGCTTAGAACGATTCAAAATCGCCCTCAACGGGGATTTTTGTCGCGGATTTGATCCTTAATTCTGGCTTTATGTCATGCGCCTGAAACATAGCAGGCTTGCGGCTTTCAAGGTGACTTCGCAACAAGGGATCGCTATATATATTGGAACTCAATTGGCACCGGAGGACAGCCATGCGTGATCTAAAGCTTCCAGAAGGCCGGCACCCTGAAAAGGCGCACCGCCCGGATAACGCTCAGCCGAAAAAACCCAGCTGGATACGCGTGAAAGCACCCGGCGGCAAAGGCTATGCGGAAACGCACAAGATCATGCGTGAACATAACTTGTCGACCGTGTGTGAAGAGGCTGCATGCCCCAATGCTGGCGAATGCTGGAGCCAAGGTCATGCGACCATGATGATCATGGGCGAGATTTGTACGCGCGGATGCACTTTCTGTAACGTCGCCACTGGTCGCCCCGACGATCTGGATGCGTTTGAACCCGGTCGTGTGGCAAATGCGGTGAAGAAGCTTGGCTTGAACCATGTTGTCATTACCTCGGTTGATCGGGATGATTTGAAAGATGGCGGGGCGGAGCATTTTGCCCAAACCATTCGCGCCATCCGTCATCAAGCACCCGACACGACCATCGAAATTCTGACTCCGGATTTTCTGAAGTGTGACCCGGAAGTGCTTGAAACTGTTGTGGAAGCACGCCCGGATGTGTTCAACCATAACCTTGAAACCGTGCCTGGCCTGTATCCCCAAGTGCGCCCCGGTGCGCGCTATTTCCATTCGCTGCGCTTGTTGCAGCGGGTAAAAGAAATGGACCCCTCTATGTTCACGAAGTCAGGCATCATGGTTGGTCTGGGCGAGGATCGTCAGGGCGTGTTGCAGGTCATGGATGATATGCGCGCGGCAGACATCGATTTCCTGACCATCGGCCAATACCTGCAACCAACCCCAAAACACCACGCGGTGGAGCGGTTCGTACACCCTGATGAGTTTAAGGATTATGAGACCGCGGCTTACGGCAAAGGGTTCCACATGGTCTCGTCGACCCCACTGACCCGGTCATCGTATCACGCGGGGGACGACTTCGCGCGACTGCGCGACGCACGTGAGAAACAGCTCGCAAGTCGTTGATTGGTAAAGGATGAATTTAGGGGCGCAGTCGAATGCGCTCCATCTTCATCCATTCTGGAAATCCGAAAAAAGTTTCGATCCCCAATAGGATCAGACAGATTGCGACGACGCCAAGCACAAGTTTGACCCGTTTCTCCGATGGTGGGTTTCGCGCCCATTTGGACGCACGCCAAAGCCATCGAAGGTCCATGATCAGTCCTCGTCCAGAAAGCGCACCTTGCCGATATGAGGCAGGTTGCGGTCGCGTTGGGCAAAGTCGATGCCATAGCCCACGACAAATTCGTCAGGAATTTCAAAACCGGTCCAATCGGCGCGGATATCAACTTCACGACGTGATGGTTTGTCAAGCAGCGCGATGGTCTTCATCTTGCGTGGTCCCTTGGCTTTCAAAAGCCCGACAACATGGCGCAGGGTAAAACCAGTGTCGACAATGTCTTCGACAACCAACACGTCGCGCCCGGAAATTTCGCCGCGTAAGTCTTTGAGAATACGGACTTCTCGGCTGCTTTCGGTTGAATCTCCATAAGAAGATGCTTCAAGAAAATCGACCTCGACCGGCAGGTCAAGCTCGCGCACGACGTCGGCGATGAACACGAATGACCCCCGCAACAGCCCAACAACGACCAGTTTGTCTGTTCCTTTGAACTCGGCCTGTATCTCTTCCGACAATTCCTCGACCCGAGCTGCAATCTGCTTGGCCGAGATCATCGTATCGATGACATATGGTCGCTGCGCCATGTCTTCCCCCTTGATTTTCCGCAGCATACCTAGGACATGTGCGGGCGAGTGAGAAGGAAAAACGTCGACATGCCGACACATGGTGAAAAACGTGTCCTGCCGTACACGCCCGACCAGATGTATGATCTGGTGGCGGATGTGGCGCGCTATCCCGAGTTTCTGCCGTGGAATTCGGCTGCTCGGATACGTCGTGTGACGCCCCAGCCCGATGGTCGCCAGTTGATGGAGGCTGATCTTGTGATCAGTTTCAAGGTGTTTCGGGAGCGTTTCACCAG
Organism: Aliiroseovarius conchicola; assembly: GCF_041403445.1. Classification (NCBI taxonomy): domain Bacteria; kingdom Pseudomonadati; phylum Pseudomonadota; class Alphaproteobacteria; order Rhodobacterales; family Paracoccaceae; genus Aliiroseovarius; species Aliiroseovarius conchicola. The sequence continues at coordinate 70,512 of NZ_JBGEHL010000011.1, read as the reverse complement.
CCGCGTCATGCTGGACGAGGCACAGCGTCGGATCGACACCGAGTACTTGGACGGTCCCTTCAAGTACCTAAAATCGCACTGGATTTTCCACCCGCATGACACGGGCTGTGAGGTCGAGTTTTTTGTCGATTTTGAGTTCAAAAGCGCCATATTACAAAGCGTCATTGGTCTTGTGTTCAACGAAGCGATGCACCGGATCGTGGCTGCCTTTGAGAAGCGAGCGAACGTGCTTTACGGTTCAAACGCCTGACTTAGCTTACGAGCAGCACCAGAATAGCGATGGCAGCTGGCAAAGCCTGGACATAGAGGATGCGTTTCGACGCTGTCGCCGCCCCGTAGACGCCTGCGACCAACACGCAGGCAAGGAAGAACAGCGCCACATTGAACGCCCAAGCGGGATCACCAATCAGCCGCGACCAGATCAGCCCAGCCGCCAGAAACCCGTTGTAAAGCCCCTGATTGGCCGCCATCGTCTTGGTTTTGGGAAACATCTCGCGTTCGAACTGCCGAAAAATCTTCGGGCCACGGGATTCCCAGGCGAACATTTCAAACCACAGGATATAGGCGTGCAGCGCGGCGATCAGCAGGATCAGGAGAGTTGCAAGAAAGCTCATTTCAGGTGGTCCTCGTTATTGGGTGGGGCCAAGCTTAGGGCCGGAACGGGACGCTATGCAACCTCGTTACCACCTGCGCTGACCCTTCGTTAACCTTTCCGACGCTTTGGCGCGCTGTCACCACCTTTGGCCTTTGCGATGGCTTTTGCCGCAGCCCGAGCCTTGTTCTTCTTACTCGAGGATTTCCCCTTGGGAGGCGGAGGCCCTTTTTTAGAATAGCCATCCGCGCCCGCCGCTTTGTGCGATTTGGGACTGTCTCCTGCGGGTTTTTTAGCCTTACGTGGCTTGCGCTCTTCGTCGTTGGGTTTCGCCGGGCCTTTGCCCGAACCTTTTACAGTACCCTTTATGGGGCGGTGAACCTCGGTATCGTCTTTCCACTTATACTTCGGGTTCTTCTTTTGCCCATCGGGCGCACGATCTTTTGGCGGGCCCTTGCGGTGAGGTTTACGGGCCTCTCCGTCAGGCTTGTCAAACTTGCGGGGCTTGTCCTTGTAGTTCGGTTTACCACCGCCGATGCGGGCTAAATCTGGAGCGTTTGCCAGTTGTTCAACGGCAAACCCCTCGATCGCCATCGCCGATCCAAGGGTTTTCAGGAACCCATCAAGCTGGGTTTGCTTGATCTCAAAATAGGATTTATCATCCTGAATGCGGATCGCACCGATGTCATTTTTGGTGATGTTGCCTGCCTTACATAGCATGGGCAGTAGGTGGCGCGGATCGGCACCTTTGTCGCGCCCTTTGGCAAGGGTGAACCAGACACTGGCACCAAACGGCTCGCGCTTTTCTGGTTTGGAGTTCGCTGCAGACAGCTCCTCGGGGGCTGTGTGGGCCGAGTGGTAAAGGTTCAAATAGGCGGTCGCCAGTTGCGCTGGTGTGAACTTCTCAACCAGTTCTTCGGCCAAGGCAACTTCATTCGCTGTGGGTTCTTGTGTCCAGATGTCATCTGCGAAGATACGTTTTTGATCCTCAGCATGAACTTCTTGCGCGGTGGGCGCAGCGCCCCATTCGGCGTTCAGTTTGGCAAACCGCAACAGGCGTTCGGCCTTTTTTCGCGACGAGGGCGGTACGATCAGTGTGCTGACGCCCTTGCGCCCGGCGCGGCCCGTGCGACCAGACCGGTGCAGAAGCGTTTCGTGGTTGTTTGGCAGTTCTGCGTGGATCACCAGATCAAGCTTTGGCAGGTCGATCCCGCGCGCAGCCACATCGGTGGCAACGCAGATGCGCGCCCGCCCGTCACGCATGGACTGCAATGCGTTGGAGCGTTCGTTTTGCGTCAGTTCGCCTGACAGCGCCACAACCGAAAAGCCACGGTTCGACAAACGCGTCGCCAAACGACTTACCATGGCGCGGGTGTTGCAGAAAATAATGGCGTTGGGGGCCTCAAAGAACCGCAGCACGTTGATGATGGCGTTTTCCCCATCACGCGGCGCGACGGCCATGGCGCGATACTGGATATCGCTGTGTTGGCTTTTCTCGGCCACTGTGGTGATGCGCTGCGCGTCTTTCTGATAGCGTTCCGCCAGTGTGGCGATGCTTTTGGGAACGGTGGCAGAGAACAACAGGGTTTGGCGATCCTTGGGCGTTTCGTCCAGAATGAACTCAAGATCTTCGCGAAAGCCCAGGTCCAACATCTCGTCCGCTTCGTCCAAAACAACGCTACGCAGTGCCGTCAGATCGATCGAGCCGCGCATGACGTGGTCGCGCAAACGACCGGGGGTTGCGACAACAACATGCGCGCCGCGCGCCAATGCGCGACGTTCGTCCCGCATGTCCATGCCGCCAACGCAGGACGCCACAGTTGCGCCTGTCTTTGCAAACAGCCAAATCAGCTCGCGTTTGACCTGCAACGCCAGCTCGCGGGTCGGCGCAATCACCAGCCCAAGTGGACTTGAAGCTGGGCCAAAAGTGTCGTCCTCGCCCAGCAATACCGGGGCAATCGCCAATCCGAACCCGACAGTTTTCCCCGACCCAGTTTGGGCCGAGACCAAAAGGTCCGCACCTTCCAATTCGGGGGCAGAGACAGCGGTTTGCACCTGTGTCAGCGTGTCGTAACCGCGTTCGTTCAGCGCGTCGGAGATAAGGTTTTTCACGGGGCGATCAATTCTGTTGTTGTGGTGGCGTGTGTCGCGTGGGGCAGGGGGTGGATGGCCGCAGTCACGGTCATAGTCATGCCCAAGGGGCGCGCATAGCCTGTCTTTGCAGCAATGTATAGCAAATAAACGGCTTAGACTGGCTAATCCGGGTCAGCCAAAGGGTGGTGGGTCAGAACCAGCTCTTTCAGGCGCTCTTCCAACACATGCGTATAGATCTCGGTTGTCGAGACGTCGGCATGTCCCAGCAAGGTCTGTATCGACCGCAGGTCAGCCCCATGCGCCAACAGATGGGTGGCGAAGGCGTGGCGCAGTCGGTGCGGGGTCACGGCATCGGGGGACACACCAGCCTTGACCGCCAGTTCTTTGATCAACCCATAAAACCGGTGCCGCGTCAGGTGGCCGGACTTGCCGGTTGAAGGAAACAGAAAAGATGACGGTTTGGCACCGGTCTTCACACGCGCTTCTTCTTCCACCTCGTCACGATGCTCAAGCCAATCCGCAAGTGCATCCCGGGCAGGATCAGACAGCGGAACCATGCGCTCTTTCCCGCCCTTGCCCTTGACCAAAAGCATCCGCGGGTCACCGCGGGCAGCGGCGACCGGCAGGGTCACAAGCTCGCTCACGCGCATGCCAGTGGCGTAGAGTAACTCCATCAAGCACACATTGCGCGAACGGTCTGCATCGGTGCGACCATGTTCTTGGGCCGCGGACAGAAGCGCGCCGACCTGAACTTCGCTAAGCGTTTTCGGTAATGTCTTTTCACGGCCCGGACCTTTGATTTTCAGGGCCGGGTTATCGTCGCGCCAACCTTCTTCGTAGGCAAAGCGGTAAAGCTGTTTGATGGCAGACAGCCTGCGCGCACGGGTAGACTGGGCAAGTCCCATCGTGTCGCAATCGACCATGAATGCCTCGATGTCTGCGCGGGAGACAACGGCGAAATCGAGGGACTTGTCATCGGCAAACTCAGCAAAGCCTTTCAGGTCGCGCCCATAGGCCAGCAGCGTATTTTCCGAGGCATCAAGTTCAGCCGCCTGAGCCTCTAAGAATGATGAAATCCAGCGGGCGTGATCGGCGTTCATCCGCGTCTCTCAAGGATCAGGAATTCAAGGGCGGCTTGGCGCGCGACCTGCTCTAACCCGACCTGACGGAAAAAGGCGATGGCGTCTGTTACTTCGTCCAGATCGCCGTGGCTGCCGCTGGTGAAAAGCGAAATGGCGCGCAGGATGGCTTCGCCCATGCGGTCTTGTTCGACCAGTGAATGAAGGCGTGCAGGAATGGTCGTCGCAGTAAAGCCGTCCAGCACAGCGCGGGTTCGCGCATCGATTGGGGCCACATCATCTGTATCGCCGCGCGCAATCGCCAGCAAAACGGCCGCGCGTGGCTTGGCGGGGGTGGTAATGACCTTTGCCGCCACCTGTTCATAGTCATCGGACAGCAGGCCAAGGCGCAAAGCGATGTCACCTGCTTTGCCGTCAAGTGCGCGGGCCGCAAGCTGTGGACCAAAAATCTGCGCAAAGGGGACCTCAAGCCCGCTTTCCTCCAGCCGGGGCCACAGGGCCATAACGGCACCAGACAGCTTTGCGTTGTCCTTCTTGGCCAAGCCGCGTTCCAGATCGCGCACAGCGCTCATCCGGTCCCAGATACCGCCGGACGCGGCGGGTTTGCGCTCAGAGTAGAGCCCTAATAGCTGGTTATCGGTAACGGCACCCACGCGCGCCAACCGTTCGCCGGCTTCAGCTCGTGCTTTCCAGCCAATATTGGCGCGCAGATCAGATTGCGCAAAGGCCAGGGGTAGGGATGAGGTGTCGATATGTTGGCCTATGGCCTCGAACATGCGGAAGGTCAGGGGCGAGGGCTGCGCGGGGTGGGAAAGCTCTGGCTCACCCTCAAACAGCTCGGGGTCTAGAAACCGTGCCAAAAGCGCGTCGTCCGCATCGCTGATATAACCAAGGGCGCGCCCGGTTTCCAAAGTCAGGACAGCCGCGTCCCAATCGCCGCTGCGGGCAAGGCAAAAGACGCGCGCGGTGAAGGTGGGGCTGAGATCTGGGGTGGCGCGCAGGGTGGTGCATTGCTGATCTTCGTTTCCCAGCAACAAGGCCGTATCAAACGCACGCCGGAACACCCGGGGGTTCACCGACCCCGCACGTGCCAACAAAGCCTCGGCGTGATCCAAGGCTCCAAGGGTGAGCAGTCGATCCACACGCGCCAGAAACAGGCGGTCTTCGCCAGCGCTGGCGCCTTTGGGCGGATCAAGTTCGGCCAGCATAAGGCGCATCAGAAGGTTCTGCATAGAGGGCAGCAGATCTACGTCCAACGCGCGGATGCGGCGCGCCAGATCATCGGGGCGTGACATGCCCCAAAGATCACGTGACAGGCCGGTCACATTTTTAGGCAAAAGGCCGACGGCATCCAGCACCGGCATCTCAAGCAAGGTCATCGTAACCTCGGCTACGGACGCGCCAGAGCTTGTTGCTGGTTCGGTCTGGGACGGCGGAAGAATGGCGTTGTCTGACGATGGCGGGGGCAAAGCGATGCTGTCTGACAACCAGTCAATGGCTGACAAGGGGCGCGTACCCTCTGCAGATTGTGCCAAGGCCAAAGTGGCCGAAAACGCGATCGCGCACACGATAGCCCCGCTTCGAAAAACGGTTCGCCTAAGAGAATTTGAACTTGGCGTGTCAGCCACCATCCAATGTCACAGTGCTGCTTTGCGGTGCGGTCCTAGGGGCCATATCCCCAAGAAAAGAGAACCCTGTCAAGCCAATCAAGCCGACGATCGCAAGGAATAAGATAAGCTTGATCAAGCGGATCAGCATGTTTTTCCACCCATTTTCTGCCTCAAGTGGTGTTTTGTTTGATTTTATATATAGCATTTCCCAGAAGATCACGCCATTCAGGAAAGAAATCTGAAATTGAGCAAGCGAGCGCCAATTTGGCATTCATTTTGAAGAAATCCATTGTCATGGTTGGCATGATGGGCGCGGGGAAAACCGCGATAGGACAAGCGTTGGCTGACCAGCTGGGCGTCCCATTTCTGGACAGCGATGAAGAGCTTGTACGCGCGGCCAATATGTCGATCGCCGAAATATTCGAACGGGATGGCGAAGATTTCTTTAGGGACCGTGAAACAGAAGTGATCGGGCGTCTTCTGGATACCAAAAGGGCTGTCTTGTCGACCGGTGGCGGTGCTTTCATGGCCGCGCGCAACCGCACCATGATTGCGGAACGTGGGGTTGCCGTCTGGTTAAAGGCTGACCTGGAGCTTTTGTGGAACCGGGTGAAGCACAAAGACACCCGCCCATTGCTGCGCACGCCGAACCCCAAGGCGACGTTGGCTGAAATCTACAACAAACGCGTGCCAATCTATGCGGCGGCCGATATCGCTGTCGAGGCACGGCCGGACTACACCATTCCAGACATGGCGGATGCGGTCCTGAACGCGCTTCAGCAGCGCCCCGATGTGCTAGAGGAGGTCTGACATGACCATTGTTCACGTCCCGCTTGGCACGCGCGCTTATGATGTGCGCATTGCGTCCGGTCTGATCAGTCGTGCAGGGGAAGAAGTCGCGCCGCTTTTGAACAGACCCAAGGTTTGGATTGTTACCGAAGCCAATGTGGCCAAGCTGCATTTGGCCGCGCTGCAAGACGGATTGGCCGATGCCGACATTGCCAATGAGGCGCTGATCCTGCCTGCGGGTGAAGCCACAAAAAGCTGGCCTTATCTTACGCAAACGGTCGAATGGCTGCTTGATCAAAAGGTTGAACGCAAGGATATCGTCATTGCCTTCGGCGGTGGTGTGATCGGCGATTTGGTCGGTTTTGCTGCGGCGATCTTGCGGCGCGGCGTACGATTTGTGCAGGTGCCCACGTCGCTCTTGGCGCAAGTTGATAGTTCGGTTGGCGGCAAGACTGGGATCAACGCGCCGCAGGGCAAGAACTTGATCGGAGCGTTTCACCAACCCAGTCTGGTATTGGCTGATATTGACGTACTTGGCACCCTGACGAAACGCGACTTCCTGGCCGGTTACGGCGAGGTTGTGAAATATGGCGGGCTGGGTGACGGGGCATTCTTCGAATGGCTTGAAACCAACGGGCCCGCCTTGGCAACGGGCGACACAGCGCTGCGGGAAGAGGCCGTGCGCCGGTCGGTCCAGATGAAAGCCGATATCGTTGTGCGCGACGAGACCGAGCAGGGCGATCGTGCGCTATTGAACCTTGGTCACACCTTCGGTCACGCCTTAGAGGCGGCGACTGGCTACTCTGATCGGCTGCTTCATGGTGAAGGCGTTGCCATTGGCTGTGCGTTGGCGTTTGAGACGTCCGCCCGGCTGGGGCTTCTTTCTCAGGAAAGCCCGTCACGGTTCCGTCAACACCTTAGCGCGATGGGTATGAAGAAAGATCTGTCCGACATCGACGGAGACCTGCCCGATGCGCCGGGCCTGCTGGAACTGATGGGGCAGGACAAGAAGGTCGAACAGGGCAAGCTTCGCTTTATTCTGGCGCGTTCGATTGGTGACGCGTTCGTCGCCGACGACGTGGACCTGTCGGTCGTGCGCGGCGTGCTGGATGATGCGCTGGCGGCGCGCTAGCTACCCTTTCATAGGTTAAAACGAAAACAGCCGCCCCATGGGACGGCTGCGTTGTTTAAACTGGCCTGTGATCAGAACGGGATTTCGTCGTCGAACCCACCGCCTGCTGGTGCAGGTCCGGGGTCACCGCCGCCATAGCCGCCTTGGTTGCCGCCGCCATAGCTTCCGCCACCTTGGCCGCCGCCTTCGCCACGGCCGTCCAACATGGTCAGGGTCGACCCAAAGCCTTGCAGCACCACTTCGGTCGAATAGCGATCATTACCCGATTGGTCCTGCCACTTGCGGGTCTGAAGCTTGCCTTCAACGAAAACTTTGGAGCCCTTGCGCAGGTATTGCTCGCATACGCGCACCAATCCTTCTGAAAACACGGCGACCGAATGCCATTCTGTCCGTTCCCGGCGTTCGCCGGTGTTGCGGTCTTTCCATGTCTCGGACGTTGCGATGCGCAGGTTGCACACTTTGCCGCCGTTCTGGAAATTGCGCACTTCCGGGTCAGCGCCCAGATTGCCAATCAGCATGACCTTGTTAAGCGAACCCGCCATCCGTCGTCCTTTCGATTCTGTAAGTTTATACATGGTTACACCATGTCCGGGGTGGGAAGAAATCGGAAAACCGGGGATGCGGGGCAGGGATTGGAGGCATCAACGAAGGTGCAGATCGACTGCCCCCTTTTCGTGGCCGGTATTCTTGCCTATATTGCGCTCAAGGATTTTGGGGGACAGCGATGTCGCGCAGTTTATTTTCGAAGCCACGAGCTACATTTCTGATCTTTGCCGCGGGTCTTTCCTCCCTGGGTGGGGCGGGCGTTGCGGAAAGCCTTTTTTCCAGTTCTGGCGGTAAGGCAGCCTTTGGCGCTCAAACTCAGGTATTGGATAGTCGCGCGGCCCAGCAATATGCTGGCAGTGTGCGCCTGACCCCTAACAAGGGCGCAGTACCAAGCTATGGTATTCCGTCGTTCTCGGGGAAATACAAAGGCGAGTATTTGGCATTGGCCAAATCTGCTGCGCGTAAGCACGGCATCCCGCAAGACTTGTTCTTGCGCCTAGTGCAGCAGGAAAGCGGATGGAATGCACGGGCACGTAGCCATAAAGGTGCAATCGGTTTGGCCCAACTTATGCCATTTACTGCACGCAAGCTTGGCGTGAACCCGCACGACCCGGCGCAAAACCTGGAAGGCGGTGCGCGTTACTTGCGTCAGCAATATGATCGGTTCCGGTCATGGCGTCTTGCGCTTGCGGCTTATAATGCCGGACCGGGGGCTGTGCAGAAGTATTCCGGTGTGCCGCCCTATAAAGAAACGCGCGGCTATGTGCGCGCGATTTTGGGAAGTTAGGGTTTAGACAGCGCGACCAATTGGTCCAGAATAGGACCGTTCGATTTTGGCGACGCGCAGGTGATAATGGGCATACCATCGCTCGATCCCCATTTTTTGCGCAATCAGATGTTCTGATACCGCTTTCCAAGATTGAATTGCCGCTTCGTCGGCCCAGTACGACACGGTTATCCCTAAGCCCGACGTATCACGCGTGCTTTCAGCCCCCAGATAGCCGGGTTGCGATTGCGCAAGTTCGAAAACTTTGTCTGCCATCGCTTCATACCCCTGCGCCATATCGGTCAGCTGGTTGGTGAATATGACGGCATAGTAGGGTGGCGTGGGCAGGGGGGCGAAGCGGTCAGAGTTCATTTGCGTGCATCCTTAAAGAGGTGCTCACAAACTAGGCCGAATGGTCGTCCTATTCCACCCCGGACAATTCCCGTTTATGCAGCCATTCAGCGTGTTTGGGCGCGCGTTTTGTCTTGGACCATTCATTGAGCATGTCCCATTTAACATCGTCCATCCGTGCAAGCATGGCGTCTTCCTGCGGGTCCGGGCAGGCCAGCTCAACCCGATGTCCGTTGGGGTCAAAGAAGTAGATCGAATGAAAGATAGAGTGATCGGTGACGCCTAGAACGTCCACGCCATTTTCCTCAAGATGTTCTTTGAATTCAATAAGCTCATCGCGATCTTTCACTTTAAATGCGATGTGCTGAACCCAGATTGGCGTGTTCTGATCACGGCCCATTTCTGGCTTGGTCGGCAACTCAAAAAAGGCCAGCACATTACCATTGCCGGCATCCAGAAAGACATGCATGTATGGGTCAGGTTCGTGGGTCGAAGGAACGTGGTCTTCGGCGATTGCCAGAACAAAGTCCATGTTCAACATTTTCCCATACCATTCAACGGTTTCCTTTGCGTCCTTGCAGCGATAGGCGACATGGTGGATTTGTTCGATCTTCATGTTGATCCTCCCTTTGCGAAGGAGGTAACATAAAGTCGTTGCAAATGCAACGAAAAGTGAAAAGCAGAACTTAGCAGCTCAGTGGCGTGACTAACGGGTCAATGATCCGGATATTGGATGTCTTAACCGCCTTTGCGGAAAGCCGACGGGGTTCTACCGGTTTGCTTTTGAAAAGCCCGTGTGAAATAGGCGGCCGAGGCGAAGCCCAAAGACGAAGCGATATCTTTGATCGGAATATGCGTTTCGGTCAGCAGGCGACGAGCCTCGTAATGGATGCGGTCTTGCAGGATCGCCGAAGCAGGGCGCCCGCATGTCCGGTTACACACGCGGCTGAGATGGGTCGGAGTTACCCCGAGCTTGGCAGCATAGTCACGGACAGTTTTCGCCGAATGAAAATCTTGTTCGACCAGAGCTGTATAGGCATTGACCAGCCGACCGCTGGTGGATGCATCGGCCGGGTCAATTTTTGTGCCGACCAGTTGGCGTTCCAACCAAACCGACAAAAGCCCTGCATGGCACATCATGGCGCGTTGGGCGCGAGGTGTTGATTTCTCCATCTCGCGTTGTAGGTCATCGACAAGCCCGTTCAATTCCATCTGTTTGTCTGCTTCACGCAAACGCAGGTGTATGGCGTCTTCGGGCAGGGCAAGCTCGGTCTCGCAGCCTTGTGGAAATACAACGATTGTGCCGGTGACTTGGGTCGACATCTCAAACCCATGCATGGTGCCAGCGGGCAGAAAAATACAATTATGGGGGCCATAGCCGGCGGTTACGCCGTTAACAGTGATCCGGCCCTGACCACGCGTGAACCATAGCAGCACTGGCGCACCATATGAACGCATGGCTTCTGTGCGCCATCGCCCCCCGTTGCCCAAGCGAGCAAGTGGCATAACACGAAAGGGCGACGAAAAATCAGCGGTTTGGGTCATAGGGTCTATCGGATGGCAGAAACGAGCAGAAAACTGTGAATGCAATAGGGGTAAACTAAAATCGTGATCCTGTCTCACGCTTTTTTTATGGGCCGGGTTATCCACAGTTTGTGCACAGATTGGCGTGGACAATAGGGCGGATATTCGCAGATTGATCAATATTACACGCTTAGGGTGCAGTGGCGGCGGGTAATTCGTTTGATGCAGGATTGCGGGATGTGGCGCGTAAGGCATCAGGGCAGGGGAATCACTTCCCAGTCTCGCATCTGCTTTCGGAACCAAGTGCGTTGTCGCTTGGCATATTGCTGTGAGGCAATGATCGCGCGCGTGCGTGCCTCGTCGATCGATAACAGGCCTTGAAGATGCGCGATCAGTTCTGGCGCGCCTATGGCCTTGGCGCTGGGATCTTTAGGGTTCCAGGAGGCCAGGTTGGCACGGGCCTCGTCTAACGCACCTTGCTCAAGCATATGATCAAACCGCAGGGCGATCCGGTCGCGCAGCCAATCTCGGTCTGCATGAAGGTGAAAAGCACGCGCGTCGGTCAGGTCTAACAGTGGTGGAGGCGTTTCATCCTGCCAGCTTGCTAGGCCTCGCCCGGTGGTTTTCTGCACTTCCCAGGCCCGGGCGACGCGCGCGGGGTTGTTTAGGTCAATGCGTGCACATGTATCTGCATCAAGGTCCGAGATCAGGGCCGGCATCCCTTCGGCAGCCAGCAAAACTTCACCTTTCACGCGGACGCTTTTGGGGGTCGGGGGGATGTCGGCCAGCCCATTTGTTAGGGCGGTCAAATTCAAACCCGACCCACCCACAATGATAGGGCGTTGATTGCCTTGAAGAATTTCCGCAACCTCGCGCAACCAATGGCCAACCGAATAGCTCTGTGTGCCCGGAATATGTCCGTAAAGCCTGTGGGGCGCCTGCGCTTCGTCCTCAGGAGACGGGCGCGCGGTCAGAACGCGCCAGTTGGAAAACACCTGCAGCGCATCGGCATTCACGATCACACCGCCCGACATCTTGGCAATTGCAAGCGCCAGATCCGATTTGCCCGAGGCCGTTGCCCCCGCGATCAAAACGGGCTGATCTGCGGCGACCGAACGGGCGGTTTCGGAAATGTCATGGGCAGAGTTTGGCATTGGGTCCCTAAATATCTCGGCGTAAGGCCTGCGTCGTTGTCTTTTTTCTGCGCCAAGGCGGATCGCGCATTGAATATTCATCGTCAATCGGTCATCTTGCGCGCCAACACAATCACGACAACCAGAGAGTGGCAACCGATGAGTGATCAGGCCTCAGTGGTTACGGGCGAGGGCGCAGAGACAGGCGCTTCCGACATCCCGCAACCGACCTACAAACGTGTCATGTTGAAAATTTCAGGCGAAGCGCTGATGGGGGATCAAGGGTTCGGACTGAACCCACCCACCGTTGAACGCATCGCGCAAGAGGTCAAATCCGTCCATGATATGGGCGTCGAGATCTGCATGGTGATCGGCGGCGGAAACATCTTCCGCGGGCTGCAAGGTTCGGCTCAAGGGATGGAACGGACCACCGCAGACTATATGGGAATGTTGGCCACAGTCATGAACGCTTTGGCGATGCAATCCGCACTTGAGGGGTTGGGGGTGTTCACGCGCGTCATCTCGGCCATTCCGATGGATCAGGTTTGTGAGCCCTATATCCGCAGGCGGGCCGTGCGCCACCTTGAAAAGAACCGTGTTTGCATCTTCGCTGCAGGCACGGGAAATCCGTATTTCACCACCGATACAGCGGCAACTTTGCGAGCAAACGAAATGACTTGCGAGGCGATCTTCAAGGGCACTAAGGTCGATGGGGTCTATGATAAAGACCCGGTCAAGAATGACGATGCTGTACGATATGACACGGTGTCCTATGACGACGTGCTTGCCAAACGGTTGGGGGTCATGGATGCGTCGGCCATCGCACTTGCGCGCGACAACAACTTACCCATTATCGTTTTCTCGCTGGACGAACCCGGCGGTTTCAGAGGGATATTAGCAGGCGAAGGCACATACACACGGGTTGGTAACTGACACCACCTGTGCCGTATGTATCTGGGGCGAATTTCCGCCCAGTGTTGAAACACGCGTCACCGTCGGAAATACCGGACCTATACAATAGATAGGTGGTGGCGTTATACCGGACTTACGACGCCTGGTTGAACCGGCGCAAAGACAAGGGGATGCCACAGGATGGCCAACGAAGAATTTGAACTGGATATGGATGATCTGGAACGCCGGATGGACGGGGCCATCGGATCGTTGAAGACAGAATTTGCATCACTGCGTACCGGGCGAGCCTCGGCTTCGATGCTTGATCCGATCCAGGTAGAGGCCTATGGCCAACGCACTCCCATCAATCAGGTCGGCACCGTGAATGTGCCAGAGCCACGCATGGTGACCATCAATGTTTGGGACAAAAGCATGGTTGGTGCGGTTGAGAAGGCGATCCGCGAAAGTGGTCTTGGTATCAATCCACAGCTTAACGGCACCATCATTATGCTGCCGATCCCCGAACTGAACGAAGAACGTCGTCGCGAATTGACCCGCGTTGCTGCGCAATATGCTGAAAACGCGCGTGTTTCTGTGCGAAATGTGCGTCGCGATGGCATGGAACAGCTTAAAAAGGCGAAAAATGACGGAATGAGTGAAGATGATCACAAGTTCTGGCATGATGAAGTTCAAAGCCTGACTGACAAATTCGTCGGAAATGTCGACAAGGCGCTTGAGACAAAACAAGAAGAGATCATGCAGGTTTGACCCGAAAACGGGCAATTTGTTACACTGTATTTGGAATTGGGCATAAGAATGGGCAGAAAAACGGCAAATGACAGCGCGATGGTGGGCAAGTCCCCCAATCACGTTGCCATCATCATGGATGGCAACGGTCGCTGGGCGCAAAGCCGTGGAAAACCTCGTCTTTTTGGGCACCATGCGGGCGCGAAACGCGTGCGCGAAATTGTCGAAGCCTGTCCAGATCTCGGCGTGAAATACGTCACGATTTTTGCGTTCTCAACGGAGAACTGGAAGCGCACCCAAACCGAAGTCACCGGTTTGATGAGCTTGTTTCGCCGCTATATTCAGAAAGAAGCACGTGCATTGCTGGCCGAAGGCGTGCGCGTGCGATTTATCGGTGACCGCATGCGGCTCGATAAAAAGCTGATTTCGTTGATGAACGAACTCGAGACAATGACCAGTGGCAATGACCGGGTACATTTGACCATCGCACTGAACTATGGTGGGCGCGATGAAGTGGCACGCGCCACGCGTCTTATGGCACTTGATGTTGCTGCCGGCAGTCTGGATCCCGATAGCGTAGATGAGCAAACGCTTACAAGCTATTTAGATACTTGCGTTTTACCGGATCCTGATTTGGTCATCCGCACCTCGGGAGAGGCGCGAATTTCGAACTTTCTTCTGTGGCAGTCAGCCTATGCAGAATACGAATTTATCGACACGCTCTGGCCGGATTTCACCGCCGAGGTGTTCGGAGAGGTCGTCGACCGTTTCGCTGGACGTGAACGCCGTTTTGGCGCGGTTGAGACAGCTGCCGAGTAATATGACACCCTCTAATCAGCGCGGCTTTTTCGCCACGGCGTCGATACGTGGGCGTCGAGTGCACGCAACGGCTTGAGGGCGGGTCGCGTGAATGCCATAACCGCCATATGATACAAAACAAGCTTTCCGCCAAATGGTCTGACCTGCTGCCACGCGTTCTGTCTGCGATCGTGATGGCTGCGATTGCGGTCGTGGATATTGCGATGGGCAATCCCTATTACCTGATCATGATCGCAGTGGTCATCGGCCTGTGTGTGGGCGAGTTCGCACGCTTGCTGCAACCAGACGACCAATCTACCTATGTGGCTTTGGGCGTGCTTGCTGCTGCATCGGTGGTGTTCGGAACATATGGATTCGATGGGGGCGATTTTCTGCGCGACTTTATCTCGTACCGGACATTAGAACTGTTTATTCCACCGATCATCGGCACGATATTAATCAAGCAACACAAAGCGTTGTTCTTTGGGTATTGCTTGCTGATCATGCTTGCGGGTTATGGCTTCATGGCACTTGGTCCAAGCGTCCTTTTAATCTGGTTCATCTTGATCATCATCGTTTCGGATGTTGCTGGCTACTTCGTCGGCCGCATCGTGGGTGGGCCTAAGTTCTGGCCGCGCGTCAGCCCCAAGAAAACATGGTCAGGGACTGTGGCCGGATGGGTCGGCGCCTTGCTGGTTGGTTTGGTGGCTGCGTATCAGGGCGTGTTTACCCCGACAGAGGCGCTGTTTGCCCCCCTGATCGCGTTTGCCGGACAAATGGGTGATATCATTGAAAGCGCGATCAAACGTAAGATTGGGGTCAAGGACAGCTCTCACCTGATCCCGGGCCACGGTGGTGTGTTGGATCGGTTCGATGCCATGATTGGCGCGGCTGGGGCATTGATGATCTTATCAGGTATCTCTGCCTTATTTTTCGTGGCCGGGTAGGGGCAGAGTCGATGACGGCGAACACTCCGCGACGTGTGTCCGTTTTTGGGGTAACCGGTTCGATTGGACAGTCCACGATAGACCTGATTGCGCGCGATCCCGATGCCTACGACGTTGTCGCCTTAACAGGCGGGCATAATGTTGAATTGCTGGCAAAAGATGCAATCCGTTTGGGGGCTGACATCGCCGTCACTGCCCATGACGCGAATCTGCCTGCCTTGCGGGCTGCGCTATCAGGTTCCGGGATAGCAGCCGCCGCCGGTGCGGCCGCGATTGAGGAGGCCGCCACACGTCCCGTCGATTGGGTCATGTCCGCTATTGTCGGTGCTGCTGGTTTGCTGCCCGGTCTGCGCGCGTTAGAGGCCCGAGCGACGCTCGCCTTGGCAAACAAGGAGAGCCTTGTAACCGCCGGGCCGTTGATCAAGGCTACGGCTGACGCGCACCACGCGCGAATTCTTCCTGTCGACAGTGAGCATTCGGCCGTATTTCAAGGGTTGGTGGGCGAGGATATCCAAGCCGTTGAGCGTGTGATTATTACGGCTTCTGGCGGCGCGTTTCGCGACTGGCCCATGGACAAACTGGCCAGTGCTACACTGGCCGAAGCCAGCGCACATCCAAATTGGGATATGGGGCAACGGATCACAATCGACAGCGCATCCATGTTCAACAAAGCCCTTGAAGTGATAGAAACAAAAGAGTTTTTTGACGTATCCCCTGACCAGATCGAGGTTTT
This sequence comes from Aliiroseovarius conchicola, assembly GCF_041403445.1. NCBI lineage: Bacteria > Pseudomonadati > Pseudomonadota > Alphaproteobacteria > Rhodobacterales > Paracoccaceae > Aliiroseovarius > Aliiroseovarius conchicola. Next base: position 54,780 of record NZ_JBGEHL010000011.1, on the reverse strand, counting down.
GGTCCACCCCCAAAGCCTTGTTCACGCGCTGGTCGGTTTCAATGACGGCGCGCTGATGGCGCATTTAGGCCCTGCTGATATGCGCCACGCGATCGGCTATGCGCTGCATTGGCCGGAACGGCGCGAGCTTCCGGTCGAACGACTCGATTTGGCCAAGATCGCCACGCTTCAGTTTAAAACGCCTGACGACGCACGCTATCCAGCCTTGCGACTTGCGCGCGAGGTCATGGCGGCTGGTGGGTTAACGGGTGCTGTCTTCAATGCCGCGAAAGAGGCCGCGCTAGATGCGTTCATAGATGGTCGTTTGGGTTTCATGGACATGGCGGTCGTCGTGGAAAAAGTTCTGAATAAGCTTGACGCGGACGTGAGCTTGGTTCACGCCGCGATGACCCTTGATAATGTGCGCGCCGCAGACCAAATGGCACGTGAGGCCGCACAAAATATCATCAATGCCCGCCCATAAGCGGACCAACGAGAAAAGCAGGAGAGACATCCCATGGAATTGACCGGGTTGCTTCCCGATTTCGGCAATATCGTTTTCACGATATTGGCCTTCCTTGCGTCTCTGACGGTGATTGTCGCGGTCCACGAATACGGCCATTACATTGTTGGGCGCTGGTCTGGGATCAAGGCGGATGTCTTTTCGATCGGGATGGGACCGACATTGGTGTCGCGTATGGACAAGCACGGCACCAAGTGGCAGATCGCCGCCTTACCTATTGGCGGCTATGTGAAATTTCGCGGTGATGCCAATGCGGCATCGGGCGGGGCCGATGACGACGCGATGTCGGCAATGACCCAAGAAGAGCAACGCCACACCATGCACGGTGCACCGCTTTGGGCGCGGGCGGCAACGGTCGCCGCGGGGCCGATCTTTAACTTCATCCTGTCGGTGATCATTTTTGCAGGTCTTGCGCTGTCGACCGGCGTGGCGCGCGACCCATTGTCGGTGGCGACGCCGTTGAACGTACCCGGAATGGAGGAGGGGCTTCAATCCGGAGATGAGATCTTGTCCATTGCCGGGATCGAGACACCACCACTGGCCGCGTTCAGCACCCTGATTGAAGACCTGCCCGACACCGCTTTGGTCGAGTATCAAGTGCGCCGGGGCGACGAAGTTGTAGGCCTGACAGGCACCCATCCGTTCCCGCCTTTGGTCGGATCAGTTAGTCCAAAGTCCGCCGCAATCGATGCGGGTCTGCAAGAAGGCGACTTCATCGCCACGGTCGACGGTACATCCGTACCGACCTTTAATGCGCTGCGCGAAATCGTGGTGTCTGGCGACGGTGCGCCTATGACACTTGGCATTGTGCGCGATGGATCGCCGCTGGATGTCACGTTGACACCGCGCCGACAAGACATCCCCAGCGCCGATGGCGGGTTCGAAACTCGATGGCTGATTGGCATTACCTCAGGCATGGTGTTTGAGCCTGCCACCCGCACACCCGGCCTTTGGGAAAGTGTGAGCGCAGGGGCCGACCGTGTGGTCTATATTATCCAGTCCAGTCTGTCGGGGCTTTGGCACATGATCACTGGCGCCATTTCCAGCTGCAATCTGTCGGGACCGATTGGTATCGCGCAAGTCTCGGGGCAGGCGGCGTCTTTGGGCACGACCAGCTTCATCAGCTTCATTGCCATGCTGTCCACAGCCATTGGACTGATTAACCTCTTCCCAATCCCGGTTCTGGACGGCGGCCATCTGGTGTTCTTTGGTTGGGAGGCCGTAACGGGTAAAAAGCCTTCTGACCGTGTTCTGAACGTGCTGCTGGCCATTGGTCTTGCGCTGGTGTTGTCGTTGATGCTGTTTGGTGTGACCAACGATCTTTTCTGCCCTTGATCTCTCAATAAGAACCTTGGAGGCGCCGATTGCACGGCGCGCCACAATTTCGCCTTATTTCTGAAGTTCTGGTGCCGCAATTGATTAGTAGCAAAAAGTTAGGGCCGTTTCGGTCAACGATGGAGTGAACGCATGTCTACTGTGCAACGAGGATCAACCGGACTGGCGGTATTGATCGACCTTAATCTTGACCGGGTTCTTTTTGCTGGCGGCATCATGGCCGCACTTGGAGCAAGCGTCGCGCTAAGCACGCTTTTCTGATTGCACGTATTATGCGGCCCGGCCGTCCAGTCGTGCCGGCCCCAATCACCCCGAATTGACATGAAACGCATCGAGTGACCTACCCGCCGCAGACTTTCGCGTGCGGGTTTTTTTGTTGGGTTTCTGATGGGCATCCGCAGACGTGATCCCTACGGTGTTTGCATTAATGTCTGTACGCGCAAATGGCAGCGTTTTGCGTGGTGGGAAAACTCTGGCTTCGCGCTTTGACAAGACCGCGACAACCCCTTATCCAGATTGACACTGGGATGTCTTAAGAAAGTATACACAATGGCATTTGATACGGGGTTGAGCAGCAACCGTTTCCAAGGGGCGATTTTCAGCGCAAAACAATTGATGGCCAGCAGTGGACTGGCAATTTTCCTAGCGATTTCCGGGGTTACGGTCACAGTGCCGCAACTGGCGACGGCGCAGGCTTATTCGTTTCAGCGGATTGAAATCGAAGGCACGCAGCGGATCGAGGCCGCGACCATCATGTCCTATCTGGGAATCGGACAAGGTGAGGTCGTGTCGGCCGCCCAACTGAATGACGGCTATCAACGTCTTGTCGGCTCTGGTCTTTTCGAGAATGTCGAAATTCTGCCACGCGGCAATACCCTCGTGGTGAAAGTGCGCGAGTATCCCACGATCAATGTCGTCTCGGTCGAAGGCAATCGAAAGGTGAAAGACAACGTCTTTACGCCGCTTTTAAAATCCAAGCCTCGTCAGGTTTACAGCCCCACAAACGCCGAGCTTGATGTCCAGACAATCACCGAGCTTTATCAAGCGCAGGGCAGGCTGGCAGCGGAGGTCACGCCCAAAATCATCCGGCGTTCAAACAATCGCGTCGATCTGGTCTATGAGGTTGTCGAGGGCAAAAATGTTGAGGTGGAGCGTCTTTCGTTCGTCGGCAACCGTGCATTTTCGGATCGCAGGCTTCGTCGTGTTCTTCAAACCAAGCAGGCCGGGATCTTACGAGCGCTTATTCAAGCCGACAGCTATGTGCCCGAACGGATCGAGTTCGACAAACGTGTGCTGACAGATTTTTATCAGTCGCGGGGCTACGTTGATTTCAAAATTACAGGCGTTACCAGCGAGTTCTCGCGTGCACGTGATGCATTCTTCATTACGTTTAGTGTGCAGGAAGGCCAGCAATACAGATTTGGTAACATCACCACGACCACTGATTTGCCGGATGTGAATCCTGCGGACTATCAGGCCGCCAACAAATTGCGTTCGGGTGTTGTCTATAGCCCGGCACTATTGGAAAACGCGATTGCGCGGATGGAACGTCTCGCGATCCGTAACGGTCTTGATTTCGTCCGGGTTGAGCCGCGCGTGACACGCAACGAACGCAATCGCACGCTTGATTTCGAACTCGCTCTGGTGCGTGGCCCCCGGATCATTGTCGAACGGATTGACATCGAAGGTAACGCAACAACGCTGGATCGCGTCGTTCGCGATCAGTTTACCACCGTCGAGGGTGACCCGTTTAATCCGCGTGAAATTCGCGAAGCCTCCGAACGTGTTCGTGCACTTGGCTTCTTTTCAAACGCCAATGTCGAGGCACGCGAAGGGTCGTCTCCGGACAAAGTCGTGATTGATGTTGATGTCGAAGAAGCTCCCACCGGATCGCTGAGCTTCGGCGGTGTTTATAGCCTGGAGAACGGTTTTGGCCTGAACATCGCTTTTAAGGAACGCAACTTCCTGGGTCGTGGTCAATTCATCAGTTTCAGCTATCAAAGTGGCCAGGATACGTCGAATTTCTCGTTTAAATTCGCGGAACCAGCCTTCTTAGATCGTGATCTAGAGTTGGGATTTGAGGCTTTCTATAAGGAAACGGCCTATTCATCCGCCTTCTTCAACAGTCGATCCTTCGCTGTTCGCCCGTCGCTGTCGTTTCCGATCAGTGAATATTCCCGTCTCGGTTTGCGGGTGTTTGCGGATGGTGGGGAGATCACTGATGTCTCAACGGACAGTTCGCTTGTCTTGAAAGAGGAAGAAGCGCGCGGCCGCCAAATTGGGGCTGGGGTTGGCTTTACCGTCACTTATGACACTCGTAGTACGGGGCTTGACCCGAACCGGGGTGTACGCTTGCAGTTCGACGGTGACGTTGGCGGTTTTGGTTCTGACTATCAGTATGCCAAAGCCACGGCGCTCGCGCAGGCGCAGACCAAAGTCTGGAATGATCAGGTCACCCTCACCGCTACGGTTGAGGGCGGCGTATTGCACAGCCTGAATGGCGCATCCTCGCTGATCACTGACCGGTTCCGCCTTGGACCCTCCCAGTTGCGCGGGTTTGCGACCAACGGAGTTGGGCCTCGCGATCTGACGGTCGTGAACCGGGATGCTCTGGGAGGCAATAAGTATGCTGTCGCCCGGCTTGAGGCACAGTTTCCGCTTGGTTTACCGGAAGAGTACGGCATTTCAGGTGGTCTGTTCTTGGATGCAGGCACATTGTGGGGCCTCGACAACACGCTGGGCGGGAAAATTGACGACAAAGCCTATCTAAGGTCGTCGGTCGGTGCGTCGATCTTCTGGACAACGCCGATTGGCCCGTTGCGGTTCAACTTCTCGCGTGTGCTGGCCAAGGAAGATTACGATGTTGAGAACAACTTTGAGCTTACTATCTCGACGCAGTTCTAACGTGATTGAGCGTAAAATGTCGTTCCGTGCCCTAGGTGCGGTGCGACGCACTGTTTTTGCCAGTTCGTGTCTAATGGTGTCGATTGTGGGGTTTGGGACCGCGACCGCGCCGTCGCGAGCGGCGGCGCAAGATCTTGGCACGGCGATCTCTCAGATCGTGACGATTGATCGGCAGCGATTGTTTTCCGACACGATTTATGGTCGGCGAGTGGTGGAAGCCGTTGAAACGGCTCGGCAGCAAATTCGAGCCGAGAATCAAATCGTCGAAACCGAACTGCGTGACGAAGAACGTCGTTTGACGGAGCAGAAAACCGAGCTTTCACCGGAAGCGTTTCGCAAACTCGCTGATGAGTTCGACGCCAAGGTTGAGGCATTGCGCGTCAAAGCGACAGCGCGGGAGCAAGAGTTTGCGAGCAAGTTAGAACAGGATCAGGCCGAGTTTTTCGAACGGATCGGACCGGTTCTTGGTCAACTGGTGCGCGAACTTGGGGCCGTTGTCATCCTAGATCAACGGGCCATTTTGCTGACAACCCAGAATATCGACATTACGGAATTGGCCCTGCAGCGTATTGATAGCGTCTTAGGGGATGGCAGCGCCCCTATCAATCAAGCGCCTGCAACCGATGATGGAGCCGGCGTAAGTGGTACGAACACATTACCCGCACCCGCCGATGATGTTGCCCCAACACCCCCAAATGCGCCGCTGCCTGCTGACAACTGATAACAATTGTTTCGATTGGGCCAGACTGATAGGCAGGTGTGGCAATGCCCCAGAGAGGGCGTGAGGAAAAAGGACGATAGCCCATGTCAGATGTGCCCAGTACCGCAGATATTCAGCTAATTCAGGAGTGTATCCCGCACCGTTACCCGTTTTTGCTGGTCGACCGGGTCGAGGATATTCGCGCCAAGGAATTTGCCAAGGGCGTCAAGATGGTCACGATGAACGAGCCTCATTTTCAGGGGCACTTTCCGGGCCTGCCGATCATGCCAGGCGTGACCATCATCGAGGCTATGGCGCAGACCTCTGCTGTAATGGTGTCGCTGTCGCTTGGGCTCGTTGGTTCGGGCGCTGTAGTCTATTTCATGGGCATCGACAGCGCGAAATTCCGTCGCAAGGTTGTACCGGGTGATGTGTTGGAGCTTCACGTCACGACCATCCGGGGCGGGGCGAAGGTCTGGAAATTTGACGGCCGCGCGATGGTAGGTGATGAACTGGCCTGCGAGGCGACCTTCATGGCGATGATTGATGTGACTGGCGGGAAAGGCTGACCAATGGCTGCCAATCCGGGCGTCGACCCCACGGCTCAGGTTCACGCAAGTGCCATCGTTGAAGACGGAGCGGTGTTAGGGCCTAATTGCCGTGTCGGGCCGTTTTGTACTGTGGGCGCTCAGGTTCGCCTTGGGGCAGGGGTGGAACTGAAATCTCATGTTGTCGTCACCGGTGATACCGAGATTGGTGACGAGACGGTCGTGTTTTCCTTTTCTGTCATCGGAGAAATCCCGCAAGATCTGAAATTCGCGGGTGAAGATACCAAGCTTGTGATCGGCAAACGCAATCGTATTCGCGAACATGTGACGATGAACACCGGCACAGCGGGTGGCGGTCTGGTCACGCGGATCGGTGATGATGGTCTGTTCATGGCGGGGTGCCATGTGGCACATGACGCCCAAATCGGCAACAACGTGATCCTGGTCAACAATGTCGCCGTCGCCGGCCATGTGGTGATCGAGGATGACGTCATCGTCGGCGGTCTGTCCGGCCTGCACCAATGGATACGTATCGGTCGTGGTGCCATCATTGGCGCGCTGTCGATGGTCACAGCGGATGTGGTGCCACACGGTCTTGTGCAAGGTCCGCGCGGAGAGCTTGATGGGCTGAACCTTGTAGGTCTCAAGCGTCGTGGTGTGTCGCGGGCCGAAATCTCGGCCCTGCGCGCGGCGTTCAAGACGCTGAAAGACGGCGAAGGCTCCTTCAAGGAACGCGCCGCGGCCCTAGAAGACAGCTCCGACAGTGCTTATGTCCGCGAAATGGTGGCCTTTGTGACCGGCGACAGCGATCGCGGCTTTCTGACCCCGAAATAGGGTAACCTAATGACCGACCGCCTTGCCATCGTCGCCGGAACCGGAGAGCTGCCGCAGCGCATTGCGGCCAGCAATCCCGACGCGCTGTTCGTAACAATCAAAGGGGTGGACGTGTCACCACCTGCGGATCACGAACACGCGGATGCCAGCTATGAAAAACTGGGCGCACTTTTCAAAACCATGCGCGGGGCAGGGGTTGGCCGTGTTGTCTTTGCCGGTAAAGTTGACCGTCCCAAACTAAACCCCCTGCGTATGGACCGCGTGACGTTGGGGCTGTTTCCCCGTGTGAGAGCGGTGCTGGGCAAGGGCGATGACGCGCTTTTGCGACTTGTGGCAGAGGTGTTTGAAGAACAGGGGTTTCAGGTCGTATCCGCCACAGACATTGCGTCTGGCTTACAAGCCTCGGCGGCGTTGATCGGCCGGGCACCAAGTCCCCAGGATATGAAAGACGCGGACCGGGCGTGGTCCATTCTTGATACATTGGCCCACGAGGACATCGCGCAAGGGGCCGTGGTGGCCGCCGGGCAATGTCTGGGGATCGAGACCATACAAGGGACCAACGCGCTCTTGCGGTTTGTCGGTGAAACGCCCGAACACCTGAAACAAGGCGCGCGCGGGGTTTTCGTCAAGCGGCCAAAGCCCGGGCAAGATCAGCGTATGGACCTGCCAACCGTCGGCCCTGAGACAATCGAGGCAGTGGCCAAAGCCGGGATTGGTGGCATCGTAATCCCCGCTGACGGCGTCATCGTGTTGGATCAGGCGCGGGTCGAGGAACTGGTCCGTCAACACGATCTGTTTCTGGATATCCGCGGATCAAAACCATGAAGGTGTTTTTGATCGCAGGCGAACCCTCGGGCGACAAGCTGGGCGCGGCCTTGATGGCGGGTTTGAAAGAACTTGCAGGCGATGTCGAATTTCTGGGCATAGGTGGCGTGGCGATGACGGCAGAGGGGCTGTCATCGCAATTCCCGATGTCCGAGCTGTCGATCATGGGAATCGCAGAAGTCGCCCCAAAATACTTCCACCTCAAACGCCGCATCCGCGAGACCGCCGAGGCCGTGATTGCCGCCAATCCCGACGTTCTGATCACCATCGACAGTCCGGATTTCTGTCTGCGCGTGGCAAAGATCGTCAAATCGGAAGAACTCGAAGGCCGCACATTTGGGCATGACATCCCAACCGTGCATTATGTTGCACCTTCGGTCTGGGCGTGGCGGCCCAAACGGGCAACAAAGATGGCCCAATGGATCGACAATGTGCTGGCCCTTCTGCCGTTCGAGCCACCCTATATGGAAGCTGCAGGAATGGGCTGCGACTTTGTCGGCCATCCGGTTGTTGCCGAACCCGTGGCCTCAGAACAAGAGGCCACGGCATTTCGTATCCAGCATGCCATCGGACAGGGACCGTTGGTGCTGGCATTGCCCGGGTCACGACGCGGAGAGGTGACGCGACTTGCCGAAAGGTTTGAGGAAAGCTTGCATCGGCTGCAACAGCAGCATCCCAATATGACGGTTGTCTTGCCGGTCGCGCAGGGCGTCGACTCGTTGGTGCGTGAACTGACAACGCGCTGGCGCATACAACCAATCCTTATCCCCGCAGATGACGCAGAGCAAAAGCGGGCAGCCTTCCGCGCCGCTGATGTGGCGCTGGCGGCATCAGGGACAGTATCACTGGAACTAGCGGCATCATCGACGCCTATGGTCATCGCCTATGATATGAACTGGCTCAGCCGAATTCTGATCGGGCGGCTTTTGAAAATCGACACCGTGACACTTGTCAATCTGGTCTCTGATACCCGCGTGGTGCCAGAGTTTCTTGGAGCGGACTGCACGCCCGAGAAGATCACGCCAGCGCTGTTGGCGACGCTTGCCGATCCAACCGCCCAGAACGAGGCGATGGCCTTGACCATGGAGCGTTTGGGCCGCGGTGGAGAAGCACCGGGCCTGAGAGCGGCCCGTGCCGTTTTGTCGGCGCTTGAAAGCTAAGCAACCCGTTTAGTTGCCGCGCCAGATCCAACCACCGCCAAAGATACGTGGCCCATCCATATCGTAAAAGACACAGGCCTGCCCCGGGCTTACGCCTTCTTCGGGTGTCAGCAACTCGACCTCGGCTTCTGTTTCCGAGATCGGACGAACGATTGCCTCGCGTGCAGGGCGGGTCGAACGAATCTTTACCCCCAGATGCCATTCCTTGCGGGACGTGAACGGTTCATCACCCAGCCAATTGATTTCGCGCACCGGAACGGTTCGGGTTGCGAGCAGCTCTTTCGGGCCGACCACAACCTGCTTGGCGTCGACGTCGAGTTTCACCACATAAAGCGGTTCTGACAGGCCACCAATGCCCAGACCCCGGCGTTGTCCGATCGTGTAATGGATGACACCGTTGTGAGTGGCCAGAACGCGCCCGTCGGCGTGGACGATCTCGCCAGGCTCAGCGGCGCCGGGGCGCAGTTTTTCGATCACACCGGCATAGTTGCCGTCTGGCACGAAACAAATGTCCTGACTGTCGGGCTTGTCGGCGACCTCAAGCCCATATTTGCGGGCAAGCGCACGGGTTTCATCCTTGGTCTTTAAGTGCCCCAATGGGAACCTAAGGTAATCCAATTGCTCTGGCGTGGTTGAGAACAGGAAATAGCTCTGATCGCGGGCAGGGTCGGCTGCGGCGTGAAGCTCGGGCCCATGCGCGCCCGTCGCGCGCTGGATATAGTGCCCCGTGGCCATGCAATCTGCGCCCAGATCACGGGCGGTTTCCAATAGGTCCTTGAACTTCACCCGCTCGTTGCACCGGATGCAGGGAACAGGTGTAGCGCCGCCAAGATAGCTGTCGGCGAATTCCTCAATCACGGCGTCCTGAAAGATGTTTTCATAGTCCAGAACATAGTGGGGAAACCCCATAGATTCAGCAACATGCCGCGCGTCGTGAATGTCGATACCAGCGCAACATGCGCCTTTCTTGGCCAGTGCCGCCCCATGGTCATAAAGCTGCAATGTGACCCCGATGACGTCATAGCCTTCATCCGCCAGCATCGCCGCCACGACCGAGCTATCGACACCGCCCGACATGGCCACAACCACACGGGTCTCAGCCGGTGGTTTCGAAAACCCCAGCGAGTTCAGCGTGGACGACCGGGTTGCGGTGTCCTTGAGGGTTGTGGTGACGGACATGACAAATCCTTTTCAAAAGAGACACAGAATATATGAAAATTCTAATGAACAACAAGGGCTAGCTTCACTTCTCTTTAAGCGTAACGCGCCAAAGTATCGGCACGGACAATAGTGAGGGCTGAAAATGTATCTCAAGAAAGTAGAAGGGCCGCGGGCGGTGACCCTTCCGGATGGATCAATTATGACACGTGCAGACCTGCCGCCCAAGACCACAAGGCGCTGGGTTGCCAGCCGCAAAGCCTCGGTTGTGCGCGCGGTGCTGTCTGGTTTGATTACGGATAAGGATGCGCAGGACTTGTATGCGTTGTCAGAGGAAGAGTTGGAAGAGTGGATCCGAGCCGTTTCTGACCACGGAGAGGCCGCTTTGAAGGCAACAGCACTACAAAGGTATAGACAACCTTAGATTGTTTTCGCTAAAAGTTCTGTAGGGGTAACCGGTGATTAACCATTTGACGAGATGCTGCTTGCAATCGTTAAGAACTTATAGCGGAGAACCCGACAATGCGTATCCTTCTGGTGGAAGACGACCCGACCACATCCCGTAGCATCGAATTGATGCTGACCCATGCAAACCTGAACGTGTATGCCACGGATTTGGGGGAAGAAGGGATCGATCTGGCAAAGCTATATGATTATGATCTGATCCTTTTAGACCTTAATTTACCTGACATGAATGGGCATGAGGTTTTACGGCAACTGCGCATGTCGCGCGTTGAAACGCCCATCCTTATCCTGTCTGGCGCGGATGATACCGAGAACAAGATTAAGGGATTTGGCTTTGGTGCCGATGACTACATGACCAAGCCCTTCCATCGCGAGGAGCTGATTGCGCGCATTCATGCGATCATCAGACGGTCGAAAGGTCATTCGCAATCCATTATCAAAACCGGCCCCATTGCGGTCAACCTTGACGCGAAGACGGTGGATGTGGAAGGGCGAACTGTGCACCTGACCGGGAAGGAATACCAGATGCTGGAACTCCTTTCGCTCAGGAAGGGTACAACCCTTACGAAAGAGATGTTTCTGAACCATCTATACGGTGGCATGGACGAACCGGAATTGAAGATCATCGACGTGTTCATCTGCAAGCTGCGCAAAAAATTGTCGACAGCTACTGGTGGCGACAATCACATTGAAACGGTTTGGGGGCGCGGATACGTGTTGCGCGATCCGGAACCAGTTGAACTTGACGCACAGATCGCAATGGGAGCCTAAGACCGCGAAGGGTTTACTCCAGCCTTATGCGGACATCTCCCCCGCAATGCGCGCCGCGAGGCGCGCATTGTTTTTGACCAACGCGATGTTGGCCGTCAAAGACGCACCATCTGTTGCGTGAAAAATTCTGTCCAGCAGGTATGGCGTCACGGATTTTGCTGCGACGCTTTCTGCTGCAGCCGCAGCAAGAGCTTCCTCAATCACCGGGTTGATCACATCTGCGGAAATCTCTGCTTCCACCGGGATCGGGTTGGCAACCAATTGACCACCTTCTAGGCCCAACGTTGCGCGAACATCGGACGCCTTCGCAATCGCTTCCGGGTCGCCTAAGGATAGTGGCGCGGGAAGGCCGGAATCGCGCGACCAGAACGCGGGGAAGTTCTTCTGTCCATAGGCGATCACAGGTACACCCAATGTTTCGAGCACTTCTAGGGTTTTGGGGAGGTCCAAAATAGCTTTTGCGCCAGCAGCGACCACAGTGATTGGAGTTTTCGCCAATTCGCGAAGATCAGCCGAAATATCGAAGCTTTGTTCAGCTCCGCGATGTACACCGCCAATGCCGCCGGTTGCGAAGACACGAATACCAGCCAGATGCGCTGCGATCATTGTGGCTGCTACGGTCGTCGCACCGGTTCCCCCGGTCGCGATGCAAACCGCCATATCTGCGCGCGATAGCTTGGCAACGTTCTGGGCCTGTCCAAGAGCCTCCAGTTCATCGTTGGTAAGGCCGATATGAAGTCGGCCATCCAACACAGCAATGGTCGCAGGAACGGCGCCGTTTTCCCGAATGACATCCTCGACTTCACGGGCGGTTTCGACGTTTTGGGGCCAAGGCATGCCGTGGGTGATAATCGTGCTTTCCAACGCAACGATCGGCTGCCCCTTATCGCGCGCAGCAGCGACTTCTGGCGAAAAATGCAAGGGCAGGGTCATGTGTCTTCTCCTGAGACATAGCGCGCGGCTGTTTCTTGGGCGTGGGCAAGGGCGTCCATGGGCCGTTTTCCCGATATCTCGGCCGCGATATGAGCGGCCATGAATGTGTCTCCGGCGCCGGTGATCCGACGAACGCGAACCGCGGGGCAGGGCGTTTGGATCACGCCATGCGTCTTGCTGCCGTCTGCGGCAAAGCTTCCGCCATCGGTGACAAGAACCCGGTTCGCGCCAGCGTCGAGCAATCCTTCTGCAGCCTCCAACGCGTTGTCGAACGAGGCTTGCGCGAGGTAACCGGCCTCTTCCCGATTGACGTATAATGTGGCGCCGGGATGCGACATCAACGGCAGAAGACGCCGGGCTTTGCCCGGGCTGGCTGGGGCAACCCGCAAGTCAGCGGCAGAGAAACTGGTTCGCTCTGCCAGATCATTGAGCAAGGCCAATGTCAGGTTGCCGTCCAGTGCGACAACACCGGAATAGGGCGAGGCGGTGGACCCCAACGTGCCGTCTTCCAATGGTGATAGGATCGCTTCGCCCACTGCCTCAAGCGAATGAGCATCAGCCAAAGCCGCGACCAGACCCTGCGGACCCTCGATGGCCATATAGACGTCGGTGGGCAGGCCCGAGGCGCGGTGAACGAAATCTGTGACCATACCGCGTGCGCTGCATTCCGCCATCAGTTCTTCGCCCTCGGCGTCACGCCCGATCGCGGTGAGCAGTGCAGGACGCAGCCCGAACCGTTGTACGGTCATCGCGATGTTCATGGCCACGCCACCCGGCAGCCGCTTGATCCGCCCTGGTTCGTCAGATCCGATCCGCATGGAATGTTCGGTGCGCCCGATCACGTCCCATAGCACTGAGCCGATGCATAGAATGTCATGTGTCGTATTCATCTGTCCTATTTGCCGAGGATTGGCGGGTGACACAAGATAGGAAGTACGTTGATCCGTATTGTTGGTCAGACAATCACGTTGGCCCCGGAAAATACGGCTATTTCAGCAGTTTTTGGGGTTGTCACTGTGTGGTGAGGGGGCTATATGCGCCAAATCAATCCACAGGCGGGGTTGGGCTGACAAGGGAGACATCCTTGAAAGTCCGCCGGTTGAGCCGGGAATTGACCAAGGAAATACGCTGTGAATTCAGTTTGTTTTCAAGGACATGAACCGCTCGTATGGCTCCGCCAAGGTAGAAACCGGAAAGGAAAAGAACATGGCACTGCCTGATTTTTCGCTGCGTCAATTGCTAGAAGCTGGCGTACACTTTGGTCACCAGACCCAACGTTGGAACCCTCGTATGGGTCCGTTCATCTATGGTGAGCGCAACGGAATTCACATTTTCGACCTGACGCAAACCCTGCCGATGCTGGACGCGGGCCTGAACGCTGTGCGTGAAACCGTCGCCAAAGGCGGACGTGTGTTGTTCGTTGGCACCAAGCGTCAAGCTGCTGGTGCAATCGCTGAAGCGGCTGAGAAGTCGGCCCAGTACTACATGAACCACCGTTGGCTGGGTGGCACGCTGACCAACTGGCAGACCGTGTCTAAATCGATCAACCGTCTGAAAGAGTTCGACGAGAAACTCGCAAACGGCGCAGAAGGCCTGACCAAGAAAGAGCGTCTGGGCATGGAACGTGAGCAGGCAAAACTGCAAGCGTCGCTGGGCGGTATTCGCGAAATGGGCGGTGTTCCTGATCTTCTGTTCGTCATCGACGTTAAAAAAGAAGCTCTGGCCATTGCTGAAGCCAACAAGCTGGGCATCCCGGTTGTGGCTGTTGTCGACACGAACTGCCCGCCAGAAGGCGTTGACTACATCATCCCAGGCAATGACGACGCGGCACGTGCGATCGCACTTTACTGCGACTTGGCTGCCCGCTCGGCTCTGGACGGCATGTCGGCTCAACTTGGCGCTGCTGGCGTTGATCTGGGCGCGATGGACGACGCACCGGTTGAAGAAGCTGTTGCTGAAGTCGCTGAAGAAGCTGCACCGGCCGAGTAATCGCCGCGCTAATGCGGGGCAGGGCGACCTGCCTCGTCTTTCGTCACAGAATTGATACGGGATCAGCGCACATCTGCGCCCGTGATCCCGAAACCTAAGGAGCTGAGATATGGCAATCACTGCTGCACTCGTCAAAGAACTGCGCGAATCCACAGGCGTTGGCATGATGGACGCGAAAAAGGCACTGGTCGAAACTGAAGGTGACATGGAAGCCGCTGTCGACTGGCTGCGCACCAAAGGTCTGGCAAAGGCCGCCAAGAAAGCTGGCCGCACGGCTGCTGAAGGTCTTGTCGCTGTTGCTGTAGCTGGCGGCAAAGGTGTCGCCGTTGAAGTGAACTCGGAAACCGACTTCGTTGCGAAAAACGCGGAATTCCAGGAAATGGTTGCGGGCATCGCAAACGCAGCGCTGAGCGCGGGCGATTTGGATGCACTGAGCGCGGCTGATCTGGGCGGTAAGTCAGTTGCCGACACGCTCACCAACAAGATCGCCACAATCGGTGAGAACATGTCCCTGCGCCGCATGGCGTCGGTCGCAGGTGAAACCGTTGTGACTTACGTTCACAACGCTGCGGCTGACGGCATGGGCAAGATCGGTGTTCTGGTTGCAATGACGGGTGGCTCGGAAGAGTTCGGCCGTCAGGTTGCCATGCACATTGCTGCGGCCAATCCGCAAGCGCTGAACGAGGCGGAACTGGATGCTGCTATCGTTGAAAAAGAGCGTACGATCCTGACCGAGCAAGCCCGTGAAAGCGGCAAGCCTGAGAACATCATCGAGAACATGATCAAAGGCCGCATGAAGAAATTCCTGGCCGAAGTGACCCTGCTGGGTCAGGACTTCGTGATCAATCCTGATCTGACGGTCGAAGCCGCTGCGAAAGACGCAGGCGCTGAGATCACCGGTTATGTTCGCATGGAAGTCGGTGAAGGCATTGAGAAAGAAGAAGCAGATTTCGCAGCGGAAGTTGCAGCAGCCGTTCAAGGCTAATCTGTTTCATCATGATTTTGAAAGGGTCGCTTCGGCGGCCCTTTTTATGTTCTGGCTTTGTGACGACCATGCGCGCACACGCTCACTGGAAGAATGTTGTGAAGGCGGCGCCAGAACACAAAGCGGCGCCAACGGGGAGGTTGACGCCGCCAAGAAACACACGGGACAGTGCGTATCTCTGAATATGTCCAGGAAAGTAAGCGCTGGTGTCTCTGGGAAGAATACTCCATTGACACCAGCAACCCGGTTTCCCGGAAGAATGAGACGCTGTCTGAAATCGCAGTACGTCCACCCCTTCAAGTTCCAACGGCTATAAAGCCACCACTCACGGAACACCTCTATACTGTACCAAAATTGTGGCAAATGGAAGTCATGGTTTCCGTACCGTAATGTAAAAAAATGGTGATGATCTGTTCTCGGACGGTCGACAATAGCACTCAAATCTTTCCAATACGGAGCTAAATCGCGACTAAATCAACTATCCGGTGAATAAATCTGGTTAAGGTAAGAAATCTTCAGAATCGCCTGAGCCGTCGTATCTGCCCCTAGTTTTGCACGTGCGATTCGCAGGTGTTTTTCAACCGTAGCGGTGGAAACTCCAAGGATGGTCGCGATATCCTGATTTGTTTTTCCGTCTCCGATCCACTCCAACACCTCGCGTTGGCGTGTTGACAGTTTTGCGCGATCTGTCTGCTGGGGCAGGGACAATATCTTCAAATGCGCAACATGGTTCATCGCTTCGATCCGCTTACCATGCTCGGCCCAAATTCCGTCTACGTCGGGTTGAGACAACCCGCGCTCGGCCGTCAGGGCAATCAACCCTTTCGACCGTTTAGAGGTTTCCGCAAACGAGATAGTGTACCCCGCGACAATGTCCATCTCTCGATTGATTTGCAGCACCTTCTGACCCTGCTCATCAATACTGTCCATGTTGTCTTTGATCCAACTCCAACTGCACGATCCAACATTTCCAAAGGCCCATCGGATCATCGGTGAATGACGATAGATCTCTTCGTCTAAATAGAGCCTACGAATGTACTCGGACGCGTGCGAATAGAGGATGAGTGAATCTTCGCGGGGCCCAAGTGAATTTTCGGTCATAAAATGGGTGAAGCCATAGACCAGCCGATCGAAGCCAAACTCAGACATGGCCTGACAGTGAATGTCCCACAAAGTCGAGACCGACCGACATTGGCAAATCTGGTCGACGTAATCCAGTAAGCGATCCATTCAGGACGTCTCATTTTCTGCGAGATGGGCCAGCATGGCATCGATTGCCAGAACATATCCATGAGGGCCGAAACCGCAAATCTGACCAACGGCGACTTTTGCCAGATAGCTGGTGTGACGGAAGGTTTCGCGCGCATGAATGTTGGACAGATGAAGCTCGATCGTTGGAACCGCCGCCGAAGCGACCGCGTCCATGATGGCAATCGACGTGTGCGTATAGGCGCCCGCGTTTAAAATGATACCGTCATAAGTACCGCGCGCGGCGTGAATACGGTCAATCAACGCGCCCTCATGGTTGCTTTGGTAGCAATTACATTTCGCACCGTGCAACACCGCGTGTTCAACACAAAGCGCGTCAATCTCTGAAAGGGTGGTGCGACCGTAAACCTCCGGCTGACGCTGACCCAACATATTCAGGTTCGGCCCGTTCAGAACCAGCAACGATACCATTTCACAATCCCTTCTCTCAGCAACATTTTGCGCTGCTATTCAATCAATTGTCGAGAAAGAACATGAAATCGAAACAAAACTCAATATCTGATTGAATTGTCTTATTCGTTGTTGCGTTAGGTTTCTGCAAGAAAGCAGGCTCTCTCATGCGGACGCGCCCGTGGTTGCAAAGGATCCGTGCTTAGAAAACAACCGCGCGATCTCTGTTTACTGGAAGTTTGGGCTCAAAACGTGTGACCTAATGGACGGAACGTAATTGGGGCTATTACTGCCAAGATTGGCCGGACGATGGGTGAAGGTGACGTTGCCACGGTTTTCGTGGCGACCATCAGATACCAGTATGACCGGAGATGAGCCGGCAAAGGGCGTCCACGACGGAACAGGCTTGTATGTTTGGTTGTTTTACCGCGCCTAGGCGGTCGCGGAATTCGGGAATTCGCTCAGGCAAATCAAACTTCTATCATCAAAAAAACTCGTTTCAGAGCTTCCCTTGGTGGACGCTAACCCGTCCAGACAGTAAGGGTCGCGCTCAATCATCTTGTGATAGTTCGCTTCCCACGCAGAGATCCCAATGTCGTCCGGGGCAGGGCCATACCCATCCGAAAATAGCTCTAATGATGTCAGTTCAGATAGTTTCACTGTCCGGTCAATTGCAGCGCCCGATGGAACAGTTATGCCGTTTAAAATTGGATACCGCAGTATCGACGCAGATGACGCATTTGCGTATCTCGGTTGGCAAACAATCCCGTCCTGTAAAAACATCTCGACCTCAAGTCGCACCTGATCGAGGGTCAGGTTTGACGCCGGATATCCCGCAATCTCAACAGCATACTTGTACATTGCATCGACAGCGTCTGCTGTCATTTGTGATGCCAGAACACTTGAAATGATGCCATTAGATTGCGCAAGCGCCATACCCTTCCACAGGACATTTTCACATATCTGATTGCTGTCTTGATGGCTTCTTCCGCGGGCAAGTAATTGATTGAACAATGAAATCCGCGCGGCGGTCGACGGTATGTCAGGCGTCACGGGCGTCTCTAATACTTCGTCTCCGTTGATGCGAATTCCGCTATCACCAAGAACGATCAACCGAAACCCGTCACCAGTTGGCAAAGCCAGCGCCGCCGTCGTGCAGGGACGACGAGTGGTGTTGCAGGCGTTCGTCATCAGCGCATCTGATAGCGCCCGATTTAGTTGTGTGATGATATCATCCGTCGGCAACAGTTGCAGTTGCCCCGCCCTTGCCAAGGACAAAGCCGCTGAAGCCACCGTTTCAGCCGCAAACAATCCCGGAGATCTGCCGTCAATCAAAAGCCCGGTAGCATCCGACGCTCCGTCGAAAATGCCGAAGAGTAAACTGGGCTCAATCACCATGGCATCATCACCCGGTATCGATCCGTTTCGATCCTTAGGGTGCGTAAAGTGCTCAATCTTCATGAGACCGACATACGTCCAGAAGAGACTGCACGAAGGTCGAACTTATCTAGCTGATCCCAATATGGCTGTAGATCGACCACTGTTCCACGACGGCGCGCCTCTTCAATCGCCATCGCGGCAACCCCTGCTTCAAGCGCATCTACGATAGAGACAGGCAGCACTGAAAGTTGCCCACGGAAAAAACGTGCCAACTCGTCCGCCATCTTGCGATCAGCGCCATAATGGTCGACCAGAGCGTTTGGATCACCCGTATAATCCCGATCCACCAGTCGTTGCTTCGACCGCGCGTCTGTCACATGTAGATACCCACGCTGGAAGTCCCCTTCCGCCATACCTTCGGTGCCGATCAGGCAAAAGTGACGCGATTCATCTGGTGCATTCAGGTTCGTGTGAAAAGACATCGAGACACCGTTTTCATACGTAAGGATCGCAGTTTGATGGTCTATGATATCTGCATCTGTTTCGAATGGGTCGTCGGCCGATTGCCAGTGGCTTTGGGTTTGGTGGTACAGTGAGCGGTGGTCCGCTTCTATTGGCCGGTTCTCAGAAAGAAACGTGCCGCGCCCACCGAAACTGGCAACGCGGAGTGGGCGTGATTTGAGAAGCCAAGAGTATATGTCGAGGTCATGGCAGCATTTCTCCAGCATATATCCGCCCGACCATTCGGATTTCCGTCGCCAGTCACGCATGAAGAACCCGCCATGCTGTGGTTCGATATGTTCATTGGCCTCCAGCGATACAATACGGCCCAGATGTCCGGTCGCTATGGCGTGTCGGAGGTCGCCCATCTGCTCGGAATAGCGCAGGACTAAGCCTACCATGACCCGGTGCGCTCCGTGTTCGGCCAATAGCTTGGCCAGTTTCCAAGTATCATCCAATGTTGTCACGACAGGTTTTTCTGAGAAGACTTGCAGTCCAGCTTCTAAACCTGACCTAATTTGACTTATATGAAGGTGATTGGGCGAACCCACGAACAAAAGATCAGCCGATGAATTTGCAAGCATCTTGTCTGTATCGTCGTATATCGCCACCTCCGACGGGTCGCAAAAGTCGGCCAATCTAGACGGATCGGGATCTGCTAGTGCGACGATGCGCATTTCTGGCATGGCTTCACGCAGATAACTCAGAACTTTATGGCTGCGTTTTCCAAAACCAGAGACTGCGATGCGGAAATCTTTCATGCGCTCCAAAACTCTCCAGTTTGCGATACTGGCGCCGGATGATCTTGGTGTTGAGGGGGGGCGACACCGTTCAAAAACTCTCGTTTTGCCATTTGACTTGCCAGTTTGGCCAAATGAGCGAGGGGATAGGCGATGACCTTAGGTGGCGGGTTGGTTGGGCCGTCCTCGCCAGCAATGTTCTGGCCCAGAGGGGCGATGTATATGCGCCGCGCGAGGGCCTCGAGAATGTCTTCGGGAATACGAGCACACAGGTAAACGGCCTCGAAATCAAGCAAGGCCAATGCTATTCCGGCGGCCTGCCCAATGCTGTGCGCAGCCGTATCCAGCCACGCTTTGAGCACTTGCGATTGTGAATTAGACAAGGCTTCAAACCCATCCCATTCGCTCCAGTCGCTGCATCCGCTGGCCTCTAGAAAACGCGCTTCGATAGGTCGGGCGGCCGTGTCCGTGAATATCTGACCAATCTCGCCAGCATTGCCAAATCGACCTTCGATCAATCGCCCCTCGCTCACCAAACCGCCGCCAATGCCGGTTCCGATTCCGATACAGAAGAAATGTCGATAGGGCTGTTCCTGAGCGACATGAACTGCCAGAGCTTTACCATCATTTCGGATCGTAGCTGGAACGCCCAAGCGGGTTTCCATGTGGGCATGAAGGTCTATGGCCGCCCATCCCTCCATGTCCCAGCGCGCCGCAAACCGTTTGCCGCGCGAAATGAAGAAGCCCTGCACAACAATTCCGGCACCAACAAGAATGGCGTCCTTGTTGGCATCAAGCGCTTGAGCGACAAGCGCATCTACTGTCGCCAACTGTTTTGCTGCGTCTGTCCATTCCTGTACATCTTCAAGCATTGTCAAATCGGCGCCCGCAATGTCCGACAAAAGCACCCTGACCCGACTGGACGAGATCGATATCCCAAGCAACACCAACTTGTTTGGCATCACTTGAACCAAACCAGGGGGTTTGCCTCGGCCGTCGGGGTCACCGCGACGCTCTTGCAATATTCCAGCCTCGACGAGCGGACGAACGGCACGCATCGCTGACGGCGCAGAAATCCCGACAATATCAGCCAGGGCATTGCGAGGAGTCTCTGGCGCTTTCAGCGCTTCTTTCAACAAGATGCGTTGGTTTCTGGTCAGATGAAATGGAAGCCGCCGTAGGTCGAGAGCAATTGTCATCCTTTGACACCTCCTCCAGAGAAGCCCTGAAGGACGTATCTTTGAGTTAGCATGTAGATCAAGATGAGCGGCAGCGTGGAGATCACCGATCCGGCCATCAACAATGTCCAGCTTGCCTCATACTGGCTGAATAATGACATCAATCCCAGTGGCACCGTCTTAAGTTCGGGCGAGTTAAGAAACAGCAATGGGCGCAATAGTTCGTCCCAGTTGTTGATGAAGGCAATGACGAAGATTGATACGAGGGCGGGTTGCGCTAAAGGCAAATAGACCCGCCAGAACACCTGAAAGGGGCTTGCCCCGTCAACATATGCCGCGTCGGCGTATTCATCGGGTAGGGACGAGAAGTATTCTCGCAGCATGAACGTTCCAAATGCACCAACAAGGAATGAGGGTACGATTAGAGGCAGGAAAGTATCGATCCAACCTAAGCCTCGCATAATCAGGAACTCAGGGATGATTGTTACCTCGACCGGAACGAAAGCCGTCACCAACACAACCGCAAACAAGATGTTTTTGCCCGGCAATTCGAGCCGCGCGAATGCGTATCCTCCGAGTGAGCATGTGAATACCTGACCCAACGCCGCCGTGAAGGACACAAAGGCCGAATTGCGAAAGAAAACGACAAAATCGCGCTGCACCCAGACCTCGGTGTAGTTTTTCATTGGCTCGTCAGTAAACAGAAGCGACGGTTTGAAGCTTGGCGGCAGTTTGAAAACGTCGGTCGGCGTTTTGAAACTGGTAATCAACATCCAAAAAAATGGCATCAACGTCAGTATCGCATATCCCGCGAGGACAGCGTAAAGCGCGATCAACGTCGTTTTTGATGCAGAACGGGCGTTACTCATGGACCCACCTTTTTCGGAAATAAAAGTTCAAGAGCGTCAATAGGCCCAAGATGAAACATAAGATGTAGGACAGGGCCGCCGCATATCCGAGCTCGTATTCAACAAAGGCGTTTTGGTAAATCCAGAAGGCCAAAGTTGTCGAAGCTTGGTTGGGACCGCCACCTGTCAGGGCATAGGTGATCTCGAACGTTTGAGTGGACCGGACCATGGCAAGGATCAGCACAAAAAACAGGCTGCGCGACAGAAGCGGAATGGTGATCTTGAAGAACTGACGGACGGGTTTGGCACCATCAACGCGCGCCGCTTCATAAAGGGTTGGATCGATGGTTTGCAGCCCGGCCAGCAGCAAGAT
Organism: Aliiroseovarius conchicola; assembly: GCF_041403445.1. NCBI lineage: Bacteria > Pseudomonadati > Pseudomonadota > Alphaproteobacteria > Rhodobacterales > Paracoccaceae > Aliiroseovarius > Aliiroseovarius conchicola. Next base: position 32,992 of record NZ_JBGEHL010000011.1, on the reverse strand, counting down.
CATATAAAACCCCACGTCCTTCCAGATAGACACAAGCGCCACAGCCGGCAACGCCCAGAGCGGATCAGCTAACCAAGCGGGCGGGCTGTCGACGCCCAGCCACATCAGAAAGTTATTTAGCAGGCCAAATTTTGTCGAAAATATCCACCGCCAAGCCAATGTCACAGCAACCGTCGAAGTGATGTAGGGCAAGAAGAATGCCCCTCGGAAGAACGTCGAGGATTTGAGGCCGTTGTTCAGCAGAACGGCCAACACCAAAGCCAGAGATATGGACCCCGGCACGTATATCAGAGCGAAATAAGCCGTGTTGCCAAAGATCTTTGCGGCGGTCGGCGAGCTTAGGATATGGGCATAGTTATCCAGCCCCGCGAATGTCGCGGTGTCAAATATCTTCCAGTCATAGAAGGAGAGAGCGAACGACCAACCAATTGGGATCAGGCGAAATGCAATCAACCCGATGATGGTCGGCGCAAGAAACAAAAGTGCCGTTAAACGGATCTGACGGTTGTTGCGCATTGGTGCATATGTCCAAGAAAGAAAGTTGTGCCGCCCACGCAGGAAGAAACATGGGCGACACGTTGATCTTGCCGATTAACGAGACAAGACGTCGTTTCCATAAGCGGTGAAGGCGCCGATCGCTTCATCCAGCGACTTACGTCCGTTCAACACCTCGTCGATTTCGCCGTTCATGCCACTTTTGCCGGTGGAATCGTAACCGCGCCAGCTGCTTCAGCTCTTGGTGAAGCCGGTATAGGTTGGCTGTGCGCCAATCTCGAGCAAGATGCCTTTATTTGCGGGCATCTGGTCTTTTTCGAGCCAGGCTTCGCTGGTTGCGATTTCCTTATAGGCGGGCACTTTACCACCTAGGAAATCAGACGCACTGCGCCCTCCGCCAGACATGTGTTGTATGAATTCCCACGCCAGTTCCGCGTTTTCGGAACCCTCGCCAATGCTGAGCATGTCCGCCCATGCATAGGCTTTGGCGGTTTCCGGTGTCGCGTCCGGGCCCATCGGCACCTGGGCGATGTTCCATTTGAATGCATCGCCCACAATCTCGCGGTTGTTAGCGATGTTCCACGACCCATCAACCCACATCGCGGCCATTCCAAGACCGAACACGTCCTGTTGGCGAACACCTTCTAATTCCTGTGGTTGGGGCGCAACTTTATGCTCGGTCGTTAAACCGGTTACGAACTGTAAAGCACTTTTGGCTTCATCATTCAGCTCGATGGCTGTTTCATCATCGTTGACATAGCGACCGCCATTGCGAAACACCCAAGGCTCAAGATGTGCGTAACGTCCATAGACCCAATATCCGTACTGGTCGATGGAACCGTTGCCATCCTTGTCAACTGTCAGTGCCTTTGCCGCAGCAAGGAAATCATCCCAAGTCCAATCAGCGGACGGGGGTTCGATGCCTGCTTCTTCGAATGCCGTTTCGTTGTAGTACAAAACCGGGGCGACCCAGTTTTGCGGGAAGGCGACCCGCTTTCCGTCAATCTCTCCAACCGACGCAGCTCCGGCATAGAAGTTGCTTAGTTGCTCGTCTGACACCAAGTCAGAGATATCCAGAAGGTTTCCGGCGGCGGCCCATTCCTTCACAAAGCCAGATGACATCATGAACACGTCCGGCAGATCGCCGGATGCTGCCTGCGCAGACAGGCGTGGCCAATAGTCTTTTGGCGGCAAAGCCTGAGCTTCGACTTTAACGCCGGGATGGGAGGCTTCAAATTCTGCGATTGCGGCTTTCTCGACCTCAAGCTGGGTCGGATCCCAAGAGAAATAGGTGAGTGTTGTATCGGCTTCCGCTGACAGGGCAGAGGCCGTCAGGGCAGCAATGGCGATGGTCCCAAGTTTCAAGGTGAATCCTCCCAGACTAATTTATTTCACGATGAAATTAATTAGGTATGCACATTTGGGCAAGTGCTTTCTCGATCGTCCGCGACGCCACATTGCCTCTGATTGGATGCCTTGCCGTCTTTTCCGTGTTAATAATCGGTCTCACACCTGCCGATCAGGCCGGCAAAATTTGGTGGTCTAAGCGACGTCCGCATATCGTTTTCTGTTCAGCTGAGATCCGATAACACGCGGTTCATCATGGCATTACAGGCTTGAAGTTCCGCAAACGCGAGCCCTTCATCCGGTTTATGTCCATCTGCGGCCATATCACCTGGGCCAACAACAACAGTATCCAGACCCAGTTCAGCGAAAAAACCAGCCTCTGTTCCAAAAGCTACTTTGGTCACTTGGTCAGAGGCGGCGAGGGACAGAGCCTGGCCAACGGCAGGGCTGTCAGGTGCAGTACTCAGCCCGTAATAAGCATTGGTTTCGGTGACCTGAACCTCTGCAAGGCCACCAAACGCCTCACTCACCTTTTCGGCCGACCGTTGGATTTGAGCATGAATTCTATGCGCAGGTAGGTCGGTTAGATGACGGAATTCCATCTCGATCTGCGTGAGGTCCGGCACGATGTTCAGTGCTTTTCCACCGATGATCCGGCCTACGTGCACTGTAGAGTAAGGAATATCATAGGCAGCATCGATTGACCCATCTGCCAGCAAGGCTTGTAAGCTGCGCATCTCGTCTACAAACTCTGCAGCGACGTGAATCGCGTTCACAAAGTTTGGCGCTAGCGCGCTGTGGCCCGATTGACCATGACAATCGATACGCAGCGCGACCTTTCCCTTGTGGCCTATCGCGACCTGCATCGAAGTCGGTTCGCCAACAATCACCATACGCGGCTTTCCAAGTAGCGGCGCAAGTTTGGGCATCATATCGCGGATCCCAATGCAGCCGATCTCTTCATCATAGGAAATGGATAGCGACAATGGCGAGGTCAGAGATGCATGTTGCGCCCGTTCTGCCAGCGCAAGGGCGGACGCGAGAAAACCTTTCATATCCGTCGTCCCGCGTCCAAGCAGCCGATCCGCCCTTCGTGTCAACGCAAACGGTGGACAAGACCAGTTCTGCCCTTCGACCGGGACAACATCAGTGTGGGCTGACAGGCAAACGCCCCCGTCGCCTGGCCCAGTTCGAGCAAACAAACCAGCTTTCGTGCCACATGGTGAAGGAATACGCGTCACTGTGAAACCAGCCGTCTGCAATAAATTCTGAACGTACTCGATCAGGTCCAGGTTGCTGTCGGCGCTGACTGTTGGAAACGCAATCAACCGCTCAAGGATTTCGAGTGTACGGCTCATTGCGCCTCCTTCTTAGTCAGATGCATCCTGCCCGAATTTTGTGGAGAGGGACAGGCGCGATCAGTCCACGGCCAGCTCGGTGATTTCGCGCCGGAAGGGCAGCGCATCGCCAATGTCGTCGCCGTCCAACTCGCGCGCATATCGGTGCCCGGCATAGGTCGCCCAGGCAATCGGTCCGGGCGCATTGGCATCGCCGATCAGTTTGATCGATTTGATGCCAGCATCCGCCCACTCAGCTTCGCGTGTTTTTAAGTCGTTATAAACGCTGTTGTTTTCCACCTTTGACGACACGAGCAATACGCCGTCACACTCAATTGCTCGGCGTTTGTTGGTGAACATGCAATTGGTTTCGATATGATCCTTTCCAATCGATATGACGCCGCAGTTCAGCTCGATTGTGACGCCCAATTCGGCCAGACGGCGGTGAATCTCGTGTTGTTCCAGCGTGTTCAACGTCCATTCGCTCACATAGGCCGCAGGGGTAACCAGCGTGACTGTGCAGCCTTTCTGGACCAGAAGCTCGGCCATGACACCGCCCATGTAGTAGTGGTCATCGTCATAGATCACGACATGACCCATCGGGTTTGCACCGTCCATCATGTCGTCAGGCGAGTATATCGGCATCGTCGTGTCGATCGGGAAGGGGGTCACGTGTTGACGCGCAACACCGTCGCGCCGCCACTTTGCTCCGGTGGCAATACAGATGTTTTCGAAGCCGAATTCAAGGATGCTTTCTGCGTCCAGTTCGCTATCGAAATAGGTTTCAACATTGGGCTTCTGGCTGATCTGGTATTCGCGATAATCGACCACGCGGCCCCACGCCGATAGACCGGGCAACAATCGCTCGCGGGACACGCGACCACCGATTGCTGTGCCCGCCTCGGCCAGCGCCACATCATAACCTCGTTCGGCCAATGCGCGCGTTGCTTCCAGTCCGGCAGGGCCTGCGCCGACGACAAGCACGTTTGTACTATCGCCCTTGGCGTTCATCCGCTCTGGGTGCCAACCCTTGCGCCATTCCTCCATGAATGTGGGGTTTTGTGTACAACGGCTGATCGACATGGTCATGTCGCCAGTGATGCAGATGTTGCAACCGATACATTCGCGGATATCCTCTACACGTCCTTCTTCAATTTTCTTGGGAAGGAAGGGATCCGCGATCGAGGGGCGCGCACAGCCAATGAAGTCCAGCGTACCCGTGCGCACCATTTTGGCCATGACGTCAGGGCTGGTGAAACGCCCGACGCCAACAATCGGCTTGTCTGTAAGCTCGTGAATGCCCCTGACCAACTGTTCTTGCGCGGCCTCTTCTTTGAACCGCGATGGGCCCGAGCAATCCTCCCACGTTCCTTGAGCCAAATCCCATAGGTCGGGCAAGTTGCGGTTCATCTCGACAAACTCGCGCACTTCGGCGTTTGAAAAGCCAAGTTCGCCAATGGTTTCGTCCAGCGAGACGCGCAACGTGATACCCATCGTATCCCCAACCGCGTCTTTGATATCCGAAATCACCTCGTTCACGAAGCGAGAACGGTTTTCAAGGCTGCCACCATATTCGTCGGTACGGTGGTTGGTGGCGCGGCTCAAGAAATGTTGGAAAATTCCGAACCCATGTGCCCCGTAAAGGCAGATCAAGTCAAAGCCAGCATCTTTTGACCGTTTCGCGGCGTTTACAAACCAGCGTCGCAGATCGCGGATGTCACTTTTGTCCAGTGCGCGGGCCTGGACGGGATCGTTTGTGAAAGTGCGGATCGGCTGGGCCGATACTGCCAAGGGGACTTCTTTGGAATAAAGGTTCGGTCCGTTAACACCGGAATAGGCCAACTGAATTCCGGCAAGCGCGCCATGTTCTTTCATCCGTTCGGACATTTTGCGCAGCATCGGAACATCTTTGTCTTCCCAAAGGCGAAGTTCAATGAACGGCGTAATTTCCGACGTGTGGTGCATTTCCGTCTGTTCAGTGAAGATCACGCCCCAGCCACCTTCCGCCTTTGAACGGCGCATTTCAGCCGCCGCAGACGGATCGCGATACCCGCCGCCATTGCAATGGGGTACTTGGTAGAACCGGTTTTTGGCCGTCACTGGGCCGATTTGCATGGGTTCGAAAAGGACATCGTAGCGTTTGTCGCGCACGTCAATTCTCCTGTCGGGATCACGTTGTCCGGTCAACGTGACAGATCAATTGGTTAGGCAAAAGTCGAGGATGCGAAAGCGTGGATTAGGCTGGGGTTAAGTCTTGGATTAAAGTGCCAGCCCGGGGTAATCCCATCCACGGACGACCTCGGCCGCGTGTGAAATGAAAGCGTTGACCGTCAATACATTGCGCGCGCCTTCTGGGATGATCAGGCCCAGCCGCATAGGCCTTTGGTTTCCCTTCAGCGGTATGAAAACCAGCCGTCGCCCATCCGGGGACAGGTCTGAATAGGGGCGAATGTTGGCAATGGCATAGCCAAACCCATTGGCGACCATAGACCGCATCACGGCCATGTCGCGTGTGCGTTCGACAATGCGGGGCTTGCGGCCAGTTTGATCGAAGAAACTTAGAAAATAGTCGCTGCTGAGCGGTAGATCCAAAAGCACCATTGGATAGTCCAGAAGCTCTTCGATATCGACCTCGTTCTGTCGCGCAAGGGGATGACCTTCGGGTACCATCGCATAAGGGGGCAACGCGCGCAGCGGGACAAATTCAAGATCGGTCGGAATTTCGAGGTCGTAAGATAGAGCAACATCGATCTGGGCACGCCTGAGCTGTTCGATGATGCTGGGTTGGTCCGTTTCAATCTGGCTGACCCGTGCGTCGGGGTATTTCAATTCAAACTGCCGACGAATAGCTGGCAAAAGCACCTGCGCGAACGTCACGAGACACCCGATGTTCAATGGACCCTGAACATTGCCGGAAATGTCACCCGCCAGCCGGTTTAACGCCTCAGCCTCGACCAGCACCTTTTTGGCTTGTGTCATGAACTGCCGACCCGCTTGTGTCAGGCTTAGGCCATGAGCATGCTTGCGCACAAAGAGCGGAAGACCAAACTCGTCTTCCAACTGAGAAATGGCGGCCGAGATCGAAGGCGACGACACGTTTACATGTTCGCTGGCCTGCGAGATCGAGCCCGCCTCTCCGACGGCAACGAAGTATTCCAACTGACGAAGAGTGAAGCGCAAAGCCATCGCGTGATTATGCCCTAAGTCGCATTGGGTTCAAGCTTTATACTTGATCCAGGTGGTTTTAAGGGCAGTGTACTTGTCAAAGCTGTGCAGCGATAAATCACGACCAAAACCTGATTGCTTCATTCCACCGAAGGGCGTCTGCGCTGACAGGGCGTCAACTGTATTGACCGATACGGTTCCTGCAAACAACTTGTCCGACACACGCAACGCACGGCTTAGGTTGTCGGTCCAGACCGAGGCGGCCAACCCATAGACGCTATCATTGGCCATGGTGACGGCCTCTTCTTCGCTGTCGAATGGAATGACCGACAAGACCGGGCCAAAGATCTCATCACGTGCCAGAGGGTCATCATGGCGCACGTCGTCAAAGATTGTGGGCGGTATGAAACAACCCTTTCCATCGACATATGCGCGTTCGCCGCCTGTCACCAGATTTGCGGTGGATTTTCCCGCTTCGACAAATCGCATGATACCCTCGGTCTGTTTCTCATCCACGATGGCACCCATTTTTGCGGTCGGGTCCAGCGGGTCGCCAGGCTGCATCGCCTTGGCGCGCGTGATCAATTTCTCGACCAAGGCGTCCTTGATAGAACGCTCCACATAAAGTCGCGAATTGGCCGAACACACTTCGCCTTGATTGAAGAAAATGCCAAAGGCCGCCATGTCCGCTGCCGCGTCCAAGTTTTCGCAGTCTGCAAAGATCAGGTTGGGGCTTTTGCCCCCGGTTTCAGGCCAAACCTGTTTCAGGTTCGATTGGCCGGAATACTCCATGAATTTCTTGCCGATGGCGGTCGAACCGGTGAAGGCCAAACAGTCGACATCCATATGAAGACCAAGCGCTTGCCCCGCCGTATGACCAAAGCCGGGCACGACATTCAGTACTCCGTCGGGCAGCCCAGCTTCAGAGGCAAGTTCAGCAAGCCGAAGCGCAGAAAGCGGAGATTGTTCGGCAGGTTTCAGCACCACAGAGTTACCAGCAGCGAGTGCCGCAGCAGACTTCCAAGTGGCCATGTCCAGCGGGAAATTCCAAGGCGTGACCGCACCAACCACACCCAAGGGAACTCGCGACACCAATGCCAGATCGCCGGGGCCAGTCGGGGCGACCTCGTCATAAATCTTGTCAATTGCTTCGGCATACCACTGGAAAAAATGTGCAGATCCCGGTGCATCAATCGTCACCGCGTCGGTGACAAGTTTGCCCATGTCCAGGCTATCCAGAAGAGCCATCTCTTCAAGATTTGCCCGGATCAAATCCGCTAGTTTCAGCAGCACCGCTTTTCGATCAGCAGGGGGCATGCGGGACCACGTACCGGCTTCGAACGACTTTCGCGCAGCTGCGACCGCCAGATCGACGTCTGCTGCATCACATTCGGCCACCGAGGTTAAGATCGCACCCGTGGCCGGGTTGATGCTGTCAAATGTCTTGCCCGACACCGCATCGACGAACTTGCCGTCAATGAAGGCCTTGCTACGAAAGCTCAGCGCGGCAGCGCGGGATTTCCAATCCTCAAAGCTATAGTCCAACATCATGTCTCTCCCTGATTATTCGTCGCCCGGCACGCCGTAAGATGGTGCCTCACGCGGGTCGAGTGCACGTTGGACATAGGCGTCCAACTGCGGTTTATAGATGTCCCAAGCGACCGATATCGCGTCGATCGGGCAATCTTCGGTCCAGTCGCAACGCAAATCGGCTACTGGCCAGGTGACCTTGTCGACCAACATCATGCCGGCGGAATGCACCGGCCCTGCTTCGCCACCGGCAACGAGCCCAGCCCGCATGGCTGCAATCAAGCGATCACCCAGATGACCTGTAGCAGACTGAAACGCGTCAACGATGGCCTGCGGCACGCGGTCATTGGCAAGAAGGTTGCCCCCCGAGGCGACATCCATACCTTGCGCCTGCGTCCAGATGCCAAGGCTGTTCGGGCCTGAATGGATGGCTGTTGTGCCGTTTTTGTCTACCGCCAAGACCTGCCGGTACTCGATATACCTGCCAAGGTCTTTCACACCGGAAATTGCCTCTCCAGCGCTCATACCACCTTGCATCAAATCGAGCGTCAGGGGGCCGAGAGTTGGGTCGGTCACGTTCTGTGAAGCCACAGCGCCGACCCCAGCGCGTGCATAGGCACACCGTGCAGCGACGGCAGGAGAGGATGACGCGATTGCCACGCCAAACATGCCAGTTTCTGCACAACGTGCGACAAGAGAGAATGTCATGCGATCACTCCGGGATCACGGCGGTGCCGTCAATTTCCACAAGCCAGTCGGGCCGAGCTAAGGCCTGAACGACCAACCCGGTCGAGACAGGATGCACACCTTTGATGTATTCACCCATCGTGCGATAGACATCCTCGCGGTGGCGAACATCCGTAATGTAGACGACCACCTTCACCAGATGCTCCATCGATCCGCCGGCTTCTTCAATTAGTTGTTTGATATTTTGCATCACCTTGTGGGTCTGCTCCACGGGATCGTGGCTGTCGATATTCACCGCGTCGTCAAGGTTTTGTGGGCACTGACCGCGCAGCCAGACCGTCTTACCACCTTGGGTGACAACGGCCTGACAAAGATCATTGTCTAAGTTTTGCTCGGGGTAGGTGTCGGATGTGTTAAATTTTCGAATGCGGATATGGGCCATGGGCGCTCCAGTTGGGGTTGGTTTACGGCTGTCTCGGTGACCATCGTTAATCAGGTTGCCATGCGTCGGGATTAGGCATGGCGCGCCTTAAGTAGTTGGGGGTGGGGAGGGCCCTCACGGTACATCCTTTTTCCCATTCTCCGTTGCCAGAGCTATTTGATCTCTTGCCATCAATTGTCCTTACACCCGAAATTCATTGCGCGGCCGATGCAACGACTGCCGCTTGACCATCATAGTCCAGATAAGCCCGTTGGGTCGCGATTTGGTCGGCGATGTGTTTTGCGTCATGCCAAACCCCCCACAAGAAGGTCGACCCTCGACGTGACTGCCAAGGTAGACCAAGAAAATAGACATCCTGCTCCACCGAGACGCCGCGTTGATGGATCGGGGCACCTTTGTCGTCAAACGCATCAAGTTTCATCCAGCTGAAATCCTGACGGAAACCTGTGGCCCAGATGATGGTTGTGATCCCTTCTTTTGCCAAATCAACAGAGCCAATCGGGTTACTCAAGCAATCTGGGTCCGGCCATACCTCATGCGCATCGGGTTCTTCAGGAAGCTCAAGCCCTGTGCGTGCGACATAGGCGTCGGCTGCGTCTAGCATTTCTTTGTAGTTGGCATCTCCAGCCGCGATATTGGTTTGAAGATCATCGCGGAAGCTTAACACGCCGTTTGCAAACTTATCGGTCAAGCCCAGAAGGGTGACGCCCTCGCGGGCCAACCGACGGAAATCCATTGTCAGACCGCCATACGCGCCGCTGACCGAGATTGTCACATGCTCTGTGCCCGGCTTCTGTGCCGACATATCCCACAAACCGAGAACACCCAGCCACCAAACGAAATCGCGGCCACGATAGCGGCGGGGAGGGCGGTCATGTGGACCAACAGAAAGAAAAACCTTGCGACCTGCGCGGTTCAACTCGTCTGCAATCTGGGCACCCGATGATCCCGCACCTACGACCATTACTGCCCCGTCTGAGAGCTGCGACGGTTTTTTGTAATAGAACGAATGGATCTGTTCGATCGCGCCCTGTTTGGGGACAATCGGCGGGATCACCGGATGTTGGAATGCGCCGGTGGCGGCCACTATTCGCTTAGCTTCGATCACACCGTCTGAGGTTTCTACCCGGAACCCGGCTTGATTTGGCAACCGTTCCGCCTTCGAGACTTCGACACCAGTTCTGATCGGGGCATCGATCATCTTTGCGTATTCTTCAAGATAATCGGCAACCCGATCTTTTGTCACAAATTCATCTGGGTCATTACCTTTGAACTCTAGACTAGGAAACCGATCATGCCAGGCCGGCCCATTGGCGACCAATGCATCCCAGCGCCCCGACCTCCAAGCTTCAGCTATACGGTTTTTCTCGAGCACTAAATGAGGGACATCGCTGTTTCCAAGGTGTTCGCTTAGGGCGATACCCGCCTGACCGCCGCCAACCACAAGCGTGTCTATCTTCTCAACGGGCATGGTTTTTCCTCTCGTGTTGTTCAACGTATTGGGCGCGCTGTCATGGACCGCATCGCGCCATGTTCAGGATTGGCTCTACTTTGACATGAGGTGCCGAGCGGAAAAGAACGATCTCCGTCAGCTTTGATTAGGCAGTGACTAATCATGTGTGTGGCTGGAAAGGCTGTGCCTAAGCCAAACTTCGCAAGATACGAATTTTTGATCTGAACCTGTGCCCCTAGCCTAGTCGCACTGACTCGGAGGTCACCATGCGCGAACAATACCGTCACCCATTCGGGGGACACGACACGACACCATTGCGAACGCTAGAGTTTTCCCGAACCGCGGGGAGCTCACAATGAATGATGAAGCCCAAATTGCAGTCGATGTGCGCGACGCTGTTAAGCGCTATGGCGAATTCACAGCACTGCAAAAAATCTCGCTTGGGATCCGTGACAACGAGTTTTTTACTCTTCTTGGTCCGTCGGGCTGTGGTAAAACCACGCTTCTGCGGATGATCGCCGGGTTCGAGGATGTGACCGAAGGCGCAATTTTCCTGTATGGGGACGAGATCGTATCCCTGCCACCACACCAGCGACCTGTAAACACTGTCTTTCAAAACTATGCGCTGTTTCCGCATATGACGGTGCTCGACAATGTCGGGTTCGGGCTAGAGATGCGGGGCGCGTCGAAAACCGAAGCCCGCAAGCGGGCAAGCGAGATGCTTGACCTTGTGCAGTTGTCACAATTTGCATCGCGCAAACCTTCGCAGCTATCTGGCGGCCAACAGCAACGCGTAGCGCTGGCCCGCGCCCTTGCGCCGTCGCCCAAAGTGCTGCTTTTGGACGAGCCACTATCCGCACTAGATCTGAAACTGCGCAAATCCATGCAGATTGAGCTGAAGCACATTCAACGCGAAACCGGCATCACCTTCATTTTCGTCACCCATGACCAAGAGGAAGCGCTGACAATGTCGGATCGCATTGCGGTGATGTCGGCCGGTCGAATGCAGCAATTGGGTGAACCCAAGGACATTTATGAAAGTCCGCGCAACATGTTCGTAGCCGACTTTATTGGCGAAACAAACCTGCTTGAGGTGTCGGTGGACGCGATCAAGGACGGACGTGCTGTTTGTCATTTGGGCGGGGGGCACGAACTTACCTGCAACGCTGTGGACGAAGTAAGTGTGGGTTCAAAGGTGCATATGTCAGTACGCCCTGAACGCCTGTTCCTGTCTGATGCCCCGACCGAAGCGGAAAGTTTGAAAGGCACGGTTGTCGAAAACATCTTCATCGGTACGGACATAACGACAATCATCGACCTGCATGAGGGACCAAATTTCACTGTTCGCACATCCAATTCGGATCGTGGGACAAAGCGTATTTTTGAATCGGGCACCGAGGCCTATGTCAACATGGAGGCAGGCTCGGCACGCCTGTTGGTCGACTAATGGCCGCCGGTGCCGCCTCGGGCGGATCTTCCGCATCGGATACTTACGCCGAAGCACGGAATTGGCTTTTGCTGCCCAGCTGGATCGTCGTTGGCATTTTCGTGTTGGCCCCAGTCCTTATGATGCTGGTTTACTCGTTCCTGACAAAGGAATTCAGGGGCGGCGTGATCTGGGAATTTTCACTGTCAGCTTATGATCAGTTTTTCTTTGACCGCGGTCTCTTTGGGGATGACACTCCGAAGCTTGAATGGACATATATCGCGATCTTCTGGCGCTCGATCTGGCAGGCGGGGGCGGCAACAATCCTGTCGCTGATCATTGGCTTTCCAACCGCATATTTCATCGCAACCCGACCCGAAAAGTCGCGGGCGATGTGGGTGTTTCTGATCACCATTCCCTATTGGGTGAACCTTCTGATCCGCACCGTGTCGATGAAGTTCCTATTGCGTGATCAAGGGCCGCTGAATGATTTTCTGATCAGTACTGGTCTCATCGACAGCCCACTGCATATCATCAACACAAATCTCGCGGTTCAGCTTGGGCTTTTCTATAGCTATCTACCGTTCATGGTGTTGCCGATCTATGCCTCGGTTGAGCGCTATGATTTCGCATTAAGTGAGGCCGCCGCCGACCTGTACGCCTCCAAATGGGTCACCTTGCGACGCGTTCTTCTACCCGCAGTAAAACCTGGTGTGATCGCGGGCTGCATTTTGGTCTTCGTGCCCTCTTTGGGCGCTTTCCTTGCCCCGGACCTGTTGGGTGGGGCCAAGAACTTCATGATCGGTTCGTTGATTGAGGAGCAGTTCAAAGGGAATGCAGGCAATTGGCCCTTTGGGGCTGCCGCGTCGATGATTTTGTTGACGATGGTGTTGATCATACTTCTGATCTTTGCCCGCCAGCAACGCAAGGCAGAGACCGTATCATGAGCGCCAAGACAGATGTAAAAACCTACCGCGGCTTCAAGTTTATGACCTTGCTTTGCTTGGTGATCCTCTATGCGCCGTTGGTTGTTGTGACGGTCTATTCCTTCAACGCGTCGAAATCGATCACGGTTTGGGAAGGTCTGTCGCTGCGCTGGTATGCGGATGTTTTTGTCGGACCGGAAAGCGGCAAGTTCAAACAGGCTGCCATCAATTCGTTCAGCATCGCAATCGTTGCGGCAACCATCTCGACCGCAATAGCAACATCTGCTGCCACAGCCATAGTGCGGGGCGGAAAATTCCGATTGCGCACAGCCTCGTTGGGTTTGATCAGCTTGCCACTTATGGTGCCCGAGATCGTGACCGCGGTCGCCTTGTTGATCTTCTATAACTCGGTCGGATTCACTCGTGGCTATCTGACCATTCTCGTGGCGCATATCGCGTTCTGTATTCCCTTTGCCTACCTGCCCATTCAGGCACGGATGCAGGGGATACCTGACACGTATGAACAGGCGGCTATGGATCTTTACGCCTCAAAAAAACAGGCGTTTCGCCGGGTCCTGCTGCCTTTGATGATGCCCGGTATTATTTCGGGCTTTCTTCTGGCGTTTATCGTCAGCCTGGACGACTTCATCATCACCAATTTCGTCAAAGGCGCAGGCATCGAAACCCTGCCCACCGCGATCTTCGGATCGGTGAAGCAAGGGCTCAAACCCAATATCATGGCGATTTCCACCATGCTTTTGAGCGTCTCAATAATAATGGTGACTATTTCCTATTTCGTCTCGAAATCGGACAACACAAAATAAACTAGCAGGGAGCTAACACTATGAAACTTCTAACACAATCGGCCATGGCGCTCGCGCTGATGGCCAATACCGCCGCAGCAGAAGGCGATTTGGTTATTTATCACTGGTTTGAGTATATGCCCCAGGAACTATTGGATAAGTTCACTGCGGAAACTGGCATCAACGTCACCATGGATACCTATGACAGCAACGAGGCGATGTTGGCCTCGCTCAAGGCGGGAGGCATGGGCACCTACGACGTTGCGGTCCCCGGCGACTATATGGTTGCGATTATGGCGGGCGAGGGTCTTCTGGACACGATCGCAGACGGAGAGCTGGCCAACAAAGCCAACATCGCCCCGGAATGGGCGGATCCCAGCTTCGACCCCGGCCGTACACATTCGATCCCCTATCAGTGGGGCTCTACCGCGTTTTCGGTCGACACAGAGGCCTATGGCGGCGACATCAACACAACCGACATTTTGTTCAATCCACCGGCCGAGCTGGCAGGCAAAATCAACATGTTGGACAGCCAGGGTGAAGTCATGGCGCTCGCCTCACTTCACATGGGCATTCCGCAATGTTCAAACGATCGCGAGCAACTAAAAGCGCTGAACGACATGCTGATGGGTGCGAAAGAGAACTGGGCTTCGTTCAACTCGGACACTGCGAAAGAAGTGATGGTGTCAGGCGATGTGGCTGTGGGCATGATTTACGACGGGTTTGGCGCCAAGGCACGTTCAGAGAAAGAATCTCTTAAATACGCGTTTCCGAGCCAAGGCTACGTTGTCTGGATGGATAACGTCGTCCTACTTAACGACGCGCCCAACCGTGACAATGCGTTGAAATTCATGGACTTCTTGCTGCAGCCTGAAAATATCGCGGCGGTATCAAACTATGCCCGATATGGTGCAGGTGTCAGCGGTGTTGGTGACTTCCTTGATCCGGAACTGGCCACATTGCCAGAGGCCAATCCGCCCGCAGAAGCAGGCGCGGGTGTCTTTATCGAGGTCTGCGACGAAGCCACGCAAGCCATTTATGATCAGATCTGGACCAACGTGAAAAAATAGGCCTTAACAGCAAGAAGCGGGCGGTCTGCGGACCGCCCCTTTTTTGTCTGCAGGAGAAGATATGGAAACGATTTTCACCGAAAAACACCGCCTCAGGAACTCAAAGACCGAGCTGTTTGGCGGACAGCTTGTGGAACCGTTCGAACGACCGTCACGGGCCGAATATATAATCGAGCGTGTGCGAGAGGTTGAACTTGGCCCGATTTCGAAGCCTGACGATTTCGGCATGGACCCAATCCTGGCGGTTCATGATGCTGGTTTTGTTGATTTCCTGCGGTCGGCATGGCCTGAATGGCAAGCCGAAGGCTTCAAGGGTGAAGCCATGACAACTGTCTGGCCGGCCCGCCGCATGTCCACACGTATCCCGACGCATATTGAAGGCAAGATGGGTTACTATGCCTTGGCCTGCGAGACCTCAATCTCGGAAGGGACGTGGGAAGCCGCCTATGCTTCGGCACAGGTTGCGCTAACCGGCGCCGAACGCATCCGCCAAGGCGCGACATCAGCTTTCGCGCTGTGCCGACCGCCGGGTCACCATGCTGCAATTGATATGTTCGGTGGGTATTGTTTTCTGAACAACGCCGCCATTGCCGCGCAACATCTGCTGGACAAAGGCGCCAAACGCATCGCGATCCTTGATGTGGATTTCCATCACGGCAACGGAACGCAGGACATCTTTGACGCGCGCGACGACGTTTTATTCCTGTCAATTCATGGCGATCCGATGGATGCTTTCCCACACTTTCTCGGTCACGCGGACGAGGTTGGCAGCGGTCAGGGCAAAGGCTTCACGGTGAACTATCCACTTCCTCCTGGTACTGATTTTACAACTTGGCGCGCAAATCTCGCCGAAGCGCTCGACCGGGTGAACGACTACGCACCCGATGTGTTGATCATCTCACTCGGGGTCGACACTTTTGAAACTGATCCGATCAGTTTTTTTAAGCTAACGTCGGACGATTTCACGACCTACGGTGCTGACATTGCCGCACTCGGACTTCCAACACTGTTCGTGATGGAAGGGGGATATGACATAGCCGAGATCGGACTGAACGCAGTCAATGTACTTCAGGGCTTTGAAACCCAAGATTAATCCGGCAAGCTGTCGCCTGTGACACAGGACGTAAAACTGACCCCGGACGACATCAGCCGACTGACAGCTGCGATCGAGCATGTCGGCACGGTAGAGTTTCCCGAAAGTTTTTGTACTTTCTGTGCGAGCATTGCAGGTGCAGATGCCGTGTATCTCAATGCGTTTTTTGATGCGGACCGTCCGGCTGAGATCTATTCAACACGGACCGGCGCTGAGACACTTGATGCACTGGCTCTCTATCTTGATGTGGCCTTCGTGCTTGACCCATTTTACAAGCTCTTTCAGGCCAAAACAGGGGACCGTGTCGATGGTCTGCGCGACATTGCACCCGATGATTTCCGCCGTTCAGAATACTACGCCATGTTCTTTCGTGCGCTTAAGATAAACGACGAATGCGGGGTGATGTTGCATTTAACGGACGAAGCAGCGCTGTTCCTGTCGCTTGGTATTCGTGACACGTCACGCCTGCATGTGGCGCGGCTTCGTGCATTTTTGCCGGCAATTGGCGCATTGGCGCGACGGCACTGGACCGTTTTGACCCCCGATCACTTCGACGGAAGCGGACGTCTTGCCGCGCATCTGGATCGCGCCTTTGAGGCATTCGGCAGCAAGGTTCTGTCTCCGCGAGAAGGCGAAATTGCTCGGATGATATTGCAGGGCCATTCCTCCAAATCTATCGCGATCAATTTCGACAACAGCCCTGAAACCATCAAGGTTCACCGCAGACGCATCTATACCAAGCTGGGTGTCGCAAGCCAGGGCGAGCTTTTGTCGCTGTTTCTGACGGCACTGCGCCGAATGCCTACGACAGCGACGGGTGATCCCTTGGAATATCTTGATATCTCATCTCACTGACAGCCGGGGCGGTACCCCCTACGGGTGACTGATGCGCAACCGCTGATTGGCTTAGATTGAAAGGAACCGTTTCGGGCAAAGGGATCCTTTCTATGATCAAACGTGATGCCAATTCAGCTTGGGCCAAAGACAAGGCTCATGTGCTTCATCCGTACACGGATTTCTCGAGCTTCAAAGACGAGGGCAGTCAGGTCATCACCGGCGCCAAAGGCATGTATGTCACTGACAGTGACGGCAAGCGACTTCTGGATGCCATTGCTGGGCTTTGGTGCGTGAATATCGGACATGGTCGGCGCGAGATGGCAGATGCGATCTCTGATCAAGTTATGAAGATGCAGTATTATAACCCGTTTGGTCATTCGACTAACGAACCGGCGGCGGAACTGGGGGCGTGGTTGGCAGCACATGCCCCAGGTGATCTGAATCATGTCTACTACACGACAGGGGGGTCCACAGCGAACGACGCAGCCATACGGTTGGTGCACTACTATTTCACGATGAAGGGCCAACCCCGGAAAAAGAAAATCATCTCGCGCAATGACGCCTATCATGGGGCGACTTATGTGGCCGCAGAGCTAACCGGCATCCACGCAACCAAGATGAGCTTCGACAAAGTGGGCGAGCATTTCATCCATCACGTCTCGGCAGCAAACATGTATGTCAAACCCGATGATATGAGCGAGGAGGCCTATTGCGAGTTCCTAGTGAAGGAGTTCGAAGATCGGATCGAGCAACTCGGCCCCGATAATGTCGCCGCCTTCATCGCTGAACCGGTCATGGGGGCAGGGGGCGTCCTGATCGCGCCCGCAGGTTATCACCGGCGTATGTGGGAGGTCTGCAAGCGCAATGATATGCTCTACATCGCGGACGAGGTCGTGACGGCATTTGGCCGCCTAGGGCACTGGTTCGCATCCGACGAGGTGTTCGACTACCAGCCTGACATTTTGGTTTGTGCTAAAGGCATTACGTCAGGCTATGTGCCGTTAGGTGCGACGATGATCTCGGACGAAATCTACGAGGTAATCAGCCGCCCGCAATGCGAAGGTGGCGTTTTCTCGATGGGGCTGACCTATTTCGGTCATCCATTGGCGTGCCGTGCAGCTTTGACGAACGTCGACATAATCGAACGCGAGGGGCTTCTTAATCATGCGCGCAAGATGGGCCAGAAATTTCAGTCCGCTGCCCAGCGACTTAAGGCACTGGATCATGTCGGAGATGTACGTGGGCTTGGGCTGATGTTGGCAATCGACCTTGTGGAAGACAAGGCGAGTAAAAGAGCGTTTTCCACCTCAAAACAAGCGGGCGCGCGCGTTTTCAAATCATGTGTGGACGAAAACCTAATTGTGCGGCCGGTCGGAGATAAGATCGTTCTGTCTCCGCCACTTGTGATCAATGATGATGAGATTAAGACGATATTCTCTGTTCTGGAGATCGCTATCCGAGCAATATAGCGCAGGCTCAACTGTCGTCGCTGGCTGGCCAGGGCAGGACACGTGCAAACCGTCGCGAGAGCCACTGTACGATTAGGAATGATATTGCCAAGCTCGGGTTATAGATGATCTCGTCATACGTCCGCTGACATCGTGATGGTAATAAAGCAATGCGGTGACGGTTCTAGCGCGCCGACGGGCAGTTTAGGTTTTTTTCCAACATGTTACCGGGGGTTGCCAACGTAACGTCAACCATGCTCGTATGAATGGCAATACGTTTGGGAATCGACGCGCGAAAATTTAAGCGAAGTGATCAACCCGCCGGGCCGGGGCTATTGATGCCAGTTCGGAATAGGATGAGTGGCGTAGTTATTTGTGATCACCCTTAGCCATCCTACTGTTGTTGGATGAAATCGCAGCGATAGAAATCAGGAGGTTACAAGCCATGGGATTGCTCGGGCGGCCATTGGATTATTATGACTATCTGACCTTTGGCGCACTTCTGTTGATACTACTGGCCGTTATGGGTGTGATCCTATTTCTGATGGGGTTACCGGGTAAAATCGCTATCAAGCGCAACCATCCACATGCTGAGTCCGTTCGGATGATGGGCTGGATGGGGTTTCTTGCGGTGGTCCCTTGGTTACATGCCTTCATGTGGGCGTTCCACGATTCAATGACCGTGGATCTACGGCGGTTCCCAAAAGAGGAACGCGATGCTGTCCGCAAGGAAATCGAGCGTTTGGGTGGGAAAGTTCTTCCTGAATATCAGGCGGAAGAGACCGCGGACGCCGACCCCATGCCAACAAAGTCCAGCTGATTTAGAAGGGGCTTTTAAGGATGTTCATCGCACTCGCCATCACGCTTATCTACATCGTCGTCATCTGGTTCGTGTTCTTCAAAGCGAAACTGATGAAGTTCAATATATATTGGGGTGTCGCGTCGGTCTGGGTGGGCGGGCATTTGCTTTTGATCTTTCTGGTCGCACTTCGGTTCTTCCAACCAATGTCAATTGATAGCCACGTCATCCGTTCAACCATTCAGATCGTACCCAAGCTTACACAACCTACGATCCTGACGGATGTTTTTGTGACCCCAAACCAACCCGTCAAAGAAGGCGATCCACTTTATCAGTTTGACGATACAGTTTTCCAACTGGAACGGGATGCAGCGGCGGCGCAACTTGTGGTGGCCAAGCAGAACGTCAAGATCATGGAACAGGATCTGATTGCCGCCACTGAAACCGTTGAACGCGCCAACGCAAAGCTGGCTTATGCCAAGTCGCAACAGGCGCGATACGAGAAGCTGGTGCCGCAAGGTGGCGCGCGGCAGGATGATTTGGAGCGCTGGATCGAACAGGTTGCCGAGGATGAAGCCGGTAAGAAACAAGCCGAAGCCAACCAGAAAAAGGCACAGCTGGCGTTGGAGGCAAATATCGACGACGTCAATCCGGGCGTGGCGCAGGCAACCGCACAATTGGCAGAGGCCGAGTACTTTTTGAAAAACACCACAATCTACGCACCCGAAGACGGCATGATCGTATCCCAGCAGGCGCGACCGGGTTTGGTGGTTGGTGATCTGCGATTGGGGGCCATTGCTAGTTTCGTCACCGACGATGATCCCTACATTCTTGCCAGTTTTCGTCAACAGAACCTGAAGTTCGTCGAGCCGGG
Source organism: Aliiroseovarius conchicola (assembly GCF_041403445.1). Lineage (NCBI taxonomy): Bacteria > Pseudomonadati > Pseudomonadota > Alphaproteobacteria > Rhodobacterales > Paracoccaceae > Aliiroseovarius > Aliiroseovarius conchicola. The sequence continues at coordinate 13,260 of NZ_JBGEHL010000011.1, read as the reverse complement.
TCAGCCAGTTGAAATCGCTTTGGACCTGTATCCCGGTGAAATCCTTACCGGTGAGGTCGAGACCGTTTGGTGGGCGACAGGGCAGGGCCAATACCTGCCGTCTGGCCGGTTGCCGAGTTTTGTGCTGCCAAAGCCACCGGGCCATTTTGCAGTACAGATCAAGGTCGATGTCCCGAAAGACCGTCATTTGCCTGCGGGTGGCCACGCGGCCGTCGCGATCTACACGGGGCAGGGCAAGAGCTTCGAATTTCTGCGTCGTATCAGCATCCGGCTATATGCATTCGCCAACTTTATCCGGCCGCTCGACATCTGACGCCAAAGAGGTTCTGGGGGGAACTAAAGATGACCAAATCATCAGTGATACGACAGGCGTCCAGAGGCAGCCCCAAGCCCATACGCGGTTTCATGGCGACCGTGGCCCTGATCGCCTTCGTCGCGGGCTGCGCGCCGGTTGGCCCGAATTTTACCACACCTCGCACACCTGTCGTTAAGAAATGGGTGGCAGCCAATAGCTTTGCCCCCTCCAGCCAGAGCGGGCTGACCGCACGTAGTGCGCCGGTGGTGAACTGGTGGCAGACCTTCAACGATCCGATCCTGAATGATCTGGTTGCCCGAGCCTATGCGCAGAATCTGTCCCTGCAGATCGCTGGTGCTCGGGTTTTGCAGGCACGTGCGCAACTGGGCATCGCCTTCGGAGAGCTTTATCCACAATCGCAGACCTTGGGTGGGGCTGCCTCAACTCAACAGATCAGCAGCAATTTGGGGCCAATCAGCGATATCGAGCGTGTATTGCCGATCGACACCACCTTCAGCTCTAACAAGATCGGGTTCGATGCGCAGTGGGAACTGGACGTCTGGGGCTCGCAGCGGCGCCTAACCCAGTCGGCGAATGCCAATCTTGCCGCTCAGATTGCGAACTATGACGATGCTTTGGTGACGTTGACGGGTGATGTTGCCGCCGTTTACATCAATATCCGCACGCTGCAAGAGGCTTTGGACATCGCCCGTGCCAATATCAAGCTGCAACAGCAATCGGCAAACCTAACTCAGTTGCGGTTTGACAATGGTATTACAACCGAGCTTGATGTTCAGGAGGCCACGACGCTTCTGAACAACACCAAAGCACTTGTGCCGGGATTGGAAACCGATCTCCAACAGGCCAAGAACGCGCTGTCGGTATTGCTGGGTCAACCACCCGGGGCGATTGACAGTTTGATAGGCAAGTACCGCCGTATTCCGACAGCCAGCGGGAAAGTCGCGGTGGGCATACCGGCTGCGTTGCTGCGCAGACGTCCAGATGTTCGCGCCGCCGAGATGGAGGCAGCCGCTCAGTCGGCACAGGTTGGTATCGCGCTGGCGGATCTTTATCCGCAGTTCATCTTGTCTGGGGCCATCGGGTTGCAAGCCTCTGGTGGACGGCCATTGCTAAGCGGCAACAGCGCCACCAATCTTGCCAGCGCTGCAGTTGCTTGGCCGATATTCAACTATGGCCGGATACGCAACAATGTCCGCGCGCAAGATGCGCAGTATCAGGCGCTGGTTGCCAATTACCAGAACACGGTGATTGCGGCATATGCCGAGGTCGAAAATGCAATGGTTGCATATACAAACGCGCGGCGGCAGGTGGCGAACTACCGGAAGTCTGTTGACGCGTCGCGACGCGCGGCGAAGATTGCGTTGTCGCAGTACGAAGATGGCACAGCGGATTACTCGCGTGTTCTGAACGCCCAATCCGCGTTGCTGCGATCCGAGGCAAACTTGGTCGAAGCACGGTCGCAGGTCTCAGCGAACCTGGTCGCCATCTACAAAGGCTTAGGCGGCGGGTGGAAGATCCGACAAAATCAAGAATTCCTGCCGGAAACCGTATTGGCCGAAATGGCACATCGCACCGATTGGGGCGATCTTATCAACTGATGGCTAGCCTGATACTTGGAGAAAGTCCCCAAGTATCCGATTGAACAGGCCCGGTTTCTCAAGATGGGTCGCGTGGGCGCTGTCTGGTATTACCGCAAGGCTCGCACCGGGGATGGAGCGCCACAATTGCTCGGTCTGGCTCCAGGGATAGGTGCGATCGTGATCGCCCCATATCACCAGTGTTTTGACATCCATTTCACTCAAGCGCTCGGTGCCGCCCCAGTTCTGCATCGCGTCTAACCCCGATAGGATCGCTTGCAGGCTGCCTTGTTCGGCAATTGCAGCGCAATCTTCATAGGCCGCAGCATTTTCACGATCTAGAAACCAAGTCGCCGCTATTCGCCTTGCTGTCGCTTGTGATCCATCTGCTCGTGCGCGACGTCTTGAAGTTCCAATCGTCTCAAACCGACCGGGCAGGACCCCGGTAGCACCGGTCCCGTAGAGAACAAGTTGCTCGATGCGGTCAGGTGCCTGGGCAACCATGTCTTGTGCGACCATCCCGCCCATCGAGTGACCGATCAGGTGAAAACGCCCAATACCTCGGGCTGTCAGGTCGTCCAGAACCCAAGTTGCGAAGTCTGCAATACTGTCTAAGGCTTCAAGCTGGGCATTCTCGCCAAATCCGGGCAGATCAACGGTTATGACGTCGAACTGTTGGGCAAGCGCTTCGACTTGCCCTTGCCACTGGCGACTGCCACCCAGAAAACCATGGACGAATACAACCGGGGTCATTTGCGTCCGCCCTGCACGATGCGGTCAAGGATCATGGCACAGAACAGGATCGAGAAACCGGCAAGAATACCTTGTCCCACATTGGCGTATTGAAGCGCCTCGAGCACGTCTTCGCCCAGTCCTTTGGCTCCGATCAGGGACGCGACAACAACCATCGCCAGCGACAGCATGATGGTCTGATTGATCCCGGCACGGATCGACGGGCTTGCCAACGGAAGGTCAACTTTGGTCAGCAGATACCACTTGTTGGCACCGAAACTGATCGCAGCCTCACGCACACTTTCAGGGACGCCGCGTAGCCCAAGAACGGTCAGGCGGACAACAGGCGTTCCTCCGAAGATCATTGTTGTAACAACAGCCGCAGGTTTGCCAGTTCCAAAAAATGCGATCACTGGGATCATGAAAACAAACGCTGGCATGGTCTGCATAAAATCCATGATCGGCTGAATGAAGGAGTAAAACCGCGGTCTGCGGGCAGCAAACATCCCCAGTGGAATGCCGATCAAGATTGACAAACAAGCGGCTGTGCCCAGCAAAGCTAGTGTTGTCATTGCTTTTTCCCAGAACCCCAACAGGCCCATATACGCAAGGAAGGCGCCCGAGTAGATCGCCATGCGCACGCCGGCCGTAAGCCAGGTCAGCAGGATGATCAACGCCGCGACAACGATCCATGGCGTGCTAACGAATACAAGCTCAAGCGCATCCAACACCAGACGGATAAGGTAAGTGATGCCGTCGAACAGGGCCTCGCCTTTGATCACGGCCCAGTTGAAGAACGCCTCGACCCCGTCGATGCTGACCAAGCGAATATCTGGGTCCGTCGGAAATGCGTTTAGTAGGGCGAACCGGTTGGGGAAGCTATAGTGCATCATTGCGGCGGTCACGATTAAGATCATGAAGACGGCGCTGAAGACAATTTGGTTTACAGGCATGCCAGAGCGAATTGACCGATCCGACAGCCAGTCAGAAAATCTGTCTTCCAGCGCCCAATTGCCCACCACGGATTGCGCGATCTTGACCAACAACAAAATTATGACACCGGTCAGGACAATCATCGGACCTTCCGCCGCAAGGGCATCTGCCTCGGCCCGGATGCTACCGATGTTGGCTTCAAGAGAATCTACCGTTCGCCGGTAAACGTCGATCTTGTCGGATCCAGATTCAATAGCGGCTGCCAATTGCTGGCGTCGCAGCTCTAACGTGCCTTCGATCGATGCAATCCGTGCCATTGCGTCGGCACCCAGATCACCGAAAAGACCGCGGGCAATTTGAACGAAGCCCAAAGTTTCCAAAATCAAGAAGGGCAGGGCCCACGACCAAAGACCCCGCGCACCGAACCAAATTGGACCGAACAAACCTGCCATTGCGTTGAAGGTTGCGGTAAAGCGGGCCGAAGCGCCGATTTTGTCGAAGTTACGGATGTAATAGTCTGGGTTGGTGCGAACGAATGTGTGGATATTGTCCCGACGTTCTTTTGCGTAGGCAAGCGCCGCATCGCTTTCGGTGTCTTCCAGTGGGTTCACGCCAAGATCGCTCATGATACTTCCGTCCCTTCAATCACAGTGCGCAGCAAATCCGCGCGCGTGATTATTCCTGTGTCCTGACCACCTTGTTGAACGACAATGGGTTTCTCATCGTCGATGGCCATGTTGATAAGATTGCTCAGTGTTTCACTTTCCTCGACCCGGGGGGCATCAGCCGCAAGGGGTCCGTGCGTGGCGACATGCTCGTTGAGTGGCTGCATAACCGCATGTGCATGCACCACTTTCAGGCGCGAGATGCCGGCGACAAAATCTGCCACATAGTCATCTGCTGGGTGCATCACGATGTCCTCTGCCGTGCCCATCTGGACGAGTTTTCCGTCGCGCATGATCGCGATGCGATCCCCAATACGAACAGCCTCGTCTAGGTCGTGAGTGATGAATATCGTGGTCTTTTTCAGAATTTTCGACAGACGGATAAACTCGTCTTGAAGTTGCCTGCGGATCAGAGGATCAAGCGCCGAAAAGGGCTCGTCCATCAACAGGACATCGGGATTGGCTGCAAGCGCTCTGGCAAGGCCGACACGTTGTTGCATCCCGCCCGACAGCTCATGTGCAAACTTAGACCCCCAAGCACCCAGCTCGACGATATCCAGGATGGCTGCGGCTTGGCGCATGCGCTCGTTCTTGGCGACCTGGCGAATTTCTAGCGGCATCGCGACATTATCCAGTACCGAACGATGCGGCATCAGCGCGAAATTCTGAAACACCATGCCAATCTTCTGATTACGGAACTTCTGCAGCTCCTTCGGGCCAAGCGCCATCACGTCTGTGCCTTCAATTTCGATCTTTCCTGCTGTCGGTTCCAACAGCCGATTGAAGTGACGGACGAGTGTGGACTTGCCGCTTCCCGACAGCCCCATGATGCAGAAGATTTCCCCACGGTTCACCGAAAGACTGACATCGGCGACGCCAACCACAGCGCCCATTTCTGCAAGGACTTCGGCTTTGTTTAAGCCGCGTTCACGGATGGCTTGCAACGCGGCCTGCGGATTTCCACCGAATATCTTCCAGACATTCGAGATTTCAACGACAGTATCAGTGCTCATAAGGGATGCCCCTAGGCTCGATGATAGGAGAGGGTTCTTTGTGCCAACACCGAGATGTTTCGGTGTTGGCAGAGTTATTGCACAATACCTGTGCTTAGAGGCCCAGCCAACCGTCAACACGGTCGGGATTGGCTTCAACCCATTCACGGGCAACTTCGGCAGGCTCGCGCCCTTTGCCGCTGATCTCGTAGGCAAAGCCTGAAACGTCATCTGCTGTCAGCGCAAAGTTTGCGAAGAACTCCGCAATCGCTGGCGAACGACCGTCCAGTGAGTTTGACCAAGCGATCTGTACATTCTTCAGCGCGTCCTTGGACGCAACCATGGAATTATCATACCAATCGGGGTCGTCTGATGGTTGGACCATCTTGTATTTTGCCGGATCATAGGTCGGCTCAGATAGCATCTGAACATCGAACATGTACCAAACGGCATGCGGCTTATAGCAGTAGAACGCATAACCTTCACCCTTTGCGATACTGTCTTTGATGCGCGCCGTTTTAACGCTTTCCTCGGCGCGGATCGGATCGATGAAATCAAGCAGACCGTAGTCGCGCGTCTTAACTTCGTTGACGTTTGCCGAAGCCCAACCAGGCGCGCCGATCCACATCTCGCCTTTGCCATTGCCATCGCTGTCCATCAGCGCGGCGACGTCTGGACGACCCAGATCAGCGATGTCCGTGATGTTGTTTGCCTCACCGAAATCTTGCGACACGCAGAAACCCTGATTGCCCTCGTAGGGGTGGGTGGACAGCGTGACTGTTCCGGCCTCGTCGACATATTTCTTCGTGAAGCTTTCCTGATTTGGCAGCCAGACGTCCGGGTGCACATCGATGTCGCCCTTGCCCTGATCCATGCCCTGGAAAATAGTGGCGTTGTTGCCTGGCACGTATTCGACCTCACCACCGATACGCATTTCGACAACGGCGCCCAACAGATGTGCGATAGCTTGCGCGCCTGTCCATGACGGCACGCCAATCGCGACCTTTTCGCTGGCCAGTGCAGGCATTGCACACAGGCTGACGGCTGCAGCCACTGTGAATGACTTGAATGTAGTTTTCATGGGTTCCTCCTCCATTGGAACGATGCCGGACTTCCGGCAGATCATTTTCTTCCGCCCGACTTTCCATCGCGCTGCGAGAGAGGATCTGGTCCTCTTGATCCTGATTGAAAGCCTAGTTGAAACTGGATTGTGCACGCCAATTCAAACATTTCATCAAACTATTCCTGTTGTGCATAGTTTGGTATATGCTTGAAAAACGCTCTGAATCTAGCACTGGAACACCCATGGATCTAAACTGGCTTCGTGACTTTGTATGTCTTGCCCGGACGCTAAATTTTACTCGCGCTTCAGATGAAAGAAACATCACTCAGTCCGCTTTCAGTCGAAGAATCAAAGCGTTAGAGAGCTGGGTTGGATTGCCCTTAGTCAACCGCGCAACTTATCCGGTTCAGCTCACGGAGGCAGGACACCAGTTTCTTCCAGTCGCAGTGGCGGCGATTTCCCAGCTTTCGGAAAGTCGTCAATCCATCCGGGACGCGGACCGTGGCGACAGCCGGTTCATTCGTTTCTCGGTGCTTCATACGATCTCGGTGAATTTTCTGGCGGCACGGATAGATGATCTTCAGCTCCAGCTGCCGGACTTACGAACACGCGTCGTATCTGATTCTCTGAGCACATGTTGCGAGCTGCTGGTCGAAGGGGCAGTGGACTTCATGCTGTGCTACTATCACTACACGGTCTCGCCGATGATCGACGAGGCTGCATTTGCGCGAAAGGATCTTCTGACAGATCGTCTTATCCCAGTCGCTGCAAGCGAACCGGCCCGCGCGCAGGGGTGGGATTTAGGTAAACGTGACGGGCCACCGATACCTTACTTGGCATATGACCGATCGTCGTTTTTGGGAATGGTGGTCGAAAACACCGTGGATCGAAAACCGTTTCACGCGGAAACTGTTCATGTCGATGGGCTGGTCGAGACAATCAAACGACGTCTCATGCAAGGAAGTGGCTTTGCGTGGATGCCTGAAACTGCAATCGCCACAGAGCTGGGCGAGGGGTCGTTAATCCCGATTGGCGACGAAACTTGGCGCACAACGCTGACAATATCAGCCTTAGCGAATCCTGCCGCGTTCGATCAAATCGCCGGCGAGCTATGGGAACTTCTCTAACAGCCCCACGATGGTCATCATCGAGCACGAGATTTCAGTGTCTTTGAGAACTCGATCATGGCGCTTACCAACAAATCGACCGTATCGATGGCCCGTACATTGGACGCAATGCTGTCTGCTATGATTGAAAATTCTGAGCAGGCAACAATTTGTAGATCGGCGCCACGGGTTAGCAAATCGGCCGAGGCATCCCGCAACGTTGTACGTGCGTTTTCACAGGACCCACCGACCTTGATGGCCTTGATCGCGGCCAACATTTGATCGTTTTGCTCAGGCCAAATGACGGTAAAACCACGCTTTTCCAAAGCCGTTTCAAAAAGCCGTATGTGGCGCACTGCGGGCGAGGCGAGTATCCCAACACAGCCGCGTTCACCAAGCTCCTTAGTGGCGCGTTCGGCCGCAAGCTCGATCATATTTAGAAGCGGGATATCGACAGCGTCTGTGATTGCCCCGGCATAATGGTGCGCCGTGTTGCAAGGCATGGCCAAAGCCGTGGCGCCCGCGTTTTGCAACCGGCGTGCCATTGCGGCCAATACTGGGCCTGGATCCTTGCCCTTACGCTCGATCAGATGGGCAATCCGGGACGGGACTTGTGGGTTCATGTCGATCAATAGCGGGATGTGGTCGCCATCATCTTCCGCTGGCACCGCCTCCACCAACTTACGTTGGAGGAGGATAGTCGCTTCGGGGCCCATGCCACCAAGTACACCGATGGTGTTCATGATCGGCAAGGCTTATTCCGCAATCCAGCGGCCGCTGTGATCGAATGCAAAATCATATCCACCAAGAGCAGCAGCGCCACCAGTATGCAGGAACACAATCCGTTCGTCTTTGAACGCACCTTTACGCGCCAGATCGATCAGACCAGCAGCACCTTTGGCAGAATAGCAGGGGTCCAGCAGAATGCCTTCCAGCTCTGCAAACATCTGGATCGCTTCGATCCCACTTTGCGTCGGCAGGCCGTAACCTTCGCCCACGTAGTCCGTATTGGCCATGACGTCTTCGCGCTTCACCACACCGGCACATCCCAACTTCTCCGCAGTTCGTGTCGCCAAATCGAACACCATCTGCTCCTGCTTGGGTTGGGGGGCTCGTGTGCCGATACCGAGCACGGGCACCTGCGCGTTCATCGCGCACATACCCGTCACCAGACCAGCCTGAGTGCCCGATGATCCGGTCGCGTGTACCAGTCGGTCGATCTTCAAGCCGCTATTGTTGGCTTGGGACAGAAGCTCAAATGCGGCGTTAACATATCCCAGCGCGCCTGTCGGGTTCGAGCCGCCACCGGGGATCACATAGACATTGCGCCCCTCGGCGCGTTTCTTTTCCGCTTCCTTTTCCATCTCAGCGACCATGTCATGCCCACCCGGGAATTTCTCGGTTGTGGCGCCATGCAAATGGTCCAGCAGAACGTTGCCATTGTTGTTGTAGTTGGCGTTGTTATAGCCGGTGCGATCTTCTAACAGGATATGACAATCAAGCCCTAACTTGGCAGCGAAAGCTGCAGTCTGGCGGCCATGGTTGGTTTGGGTCGCCCCTTGTGTCATCACCATGTCCGCGCCTTGCGCTTCGGCTTCGGCCATCAGAAACTCAAGCTTTCTAGTCTTGTTGCCACCGGTTGACATGCCGGTACAATCATCACGCTTGATCCAAATCTCAACACCGAGTTCTTTGGACAGCCGGTTCATTGGCTCCAGCGGAGTGGGGAGGTGGGCAAGGTGAAGGCGGGGAAAACGTGCAAGATGCATGGCGTGACTCCTAAGTGCATTTCCCGCAAGTTACTGTGCTTTCATTGGCGTTTCTAATGCGTAATTGATCTTTTATATTGCAAAAATTGCAAGTTATACCGTGATGCGATATCAGGTGGTATGAAGCTCGAATGGATTGATGACATACTGGCGGTGTTGGATAACGGTTCGCTGGCGCGCGCTGCCGAAAAGCGACTTCTCACGCAATCAGCGTTCACGCGGCGCGTAAGGTTGATCGAGGATAATATCGGAACGACGTTATTCGATCGCCGTCGTAAACCTGTGACACTGATGCCGGGTGTTCAAGCTCTTGAGCCAGAGTTGCGCGATCTCAGCAATCGGTTGCATAAAATTCGACAGACATTGAAAACGTCAAGCGATCAGGTTGGGAAATCTTTGGCATTCATCTGCCAGCACGCATTAACCGCAACAATATCCCCCCAGATCGTCCGCGTCCTGACGGCTGACAGTGAAACTTCGGTGCGTGTAAGATCCGGCAATCAAGATGAGTGCCTGATGCAGTTGCTTTCCAAAGAAGTCGACTTTGCCATCATGTACGCAATACCAGACACCGCGCCTCCAGAGCCCGGCAACGGGTTCGAAGCCGTCACCGTAGGGGAGGACGTGTTGATACCCGTATGTGCCCCGGTCGTTCGTCCATGCCTTGCACGGGGCGCTCTTCCCATGATCAGTTATCCATCCGATGTTTTTCTGGGGCAGGTTGTCGATCGTACGATCATCCCACGCCTGTCGGACGCGATTTCAGTTCAGCCAGTCGCGGAAACCGCCCTGACACTCGCCATGCTGCAACTTGTGTTGAGCGAGATAGGAGTAGCCTGGTTGCCCCAATCGCTTGTCGTCGAGCACTTGGCACAGGGCAGACTTGTCCGGGCGGACGCGGAACTTCCATCACAAGCCCTTAATGTTCGAATGATCCGGCTGTCCGAGAAACACGCTGAGCACGGTGATCGGATGTGGCGTTGCCTTGCGGAGCAATTGAGCGACGTCTCAGCAAGCGAATAGGAGAGAAGGCTGTATCAGTCGTCGCGGATTATCGCACTGATGTCAGTGAAGTTTCAAGATCAGTTGCGACGGTTCATCGAAGACAACGGTGAACAAGGCTTAGCACCCCGTAGACCTCCCAAATCGGAGGGGTGTTAAGCCTTGTGGGATGGGGGATACCTACTCTCTGATCGTGTATACTGCGATTTGCCGCGCGTTTATTCGGTGAGTAAGTAACGATTTCTGTTCTTCAGAAGCCACAACAGGGGTTTGTGTACTGCTTTCTAGGGTTTGGAGAACCGTGCCATTCTCCGTATCACTGACTCTAAAAAGACCTTTTTGGCTCGCGGGATCATCTTCTCCTGTGAATTGCCATGCCTTATAGGGCATCGAAAACTCCTTGATTTGCCCTTTGCCGTGATTAACCCGCGTTTCTATACCATCGTTGAACCTCACAAAGGAGCCGTCGCTCACTTCAAATAGAACTGTGCGGCAAAATGATGGACCCCAGGCTGTTTGGGTGCTGACCAACGGCGGGTTATCTACCTTACCAGTTTCGCCGCAGAATCTCATTCCAATACCGCCAGCGGACTCATCGTTGTCTACAAAGCCCTGAAATGTAAGGTCTCCCCCACGATCTTTCGAATACGGGTCTTCAAGCGTCACTGATAGATCTGGATTGGTTAGATTTGCCAATCTAACTTCCTTCGCACCTCGCCGCTTCATCAGTGGTACATAAACCGATCCGCCACGAGCGATTAAGCCTCTTGGGCCGCTGCCGGCAAAGTGGGGTTCGTACGAAAGGGCGGCCTTTTCATCAAGAAGCGGCAGTGAAAGGAGAAATGCAAGCCTGCGCTCATCTCCCTCCGTAATCGGGTTGAGACAAAGAACCACCAAGTTTCCTTGCTCGTCTTCAGCCAAACTGTTCATGCTCACCTCGGGGTTTTGACAGTTGGAATCGGTCGATTCCCACTTAGAAACCTGCTGGTAGTTCGGAAGAGAAAACAGTGTGAGCTTTGTCTGGTGACGTCTGTATCGCCCAGTTTCGATCGGTTCGCCACGACTTCTTACAATCAGGTACTGTCGATCTTTTGTCCAACTAAAGGAGATGCGTTCATGTTTTTTCAATGGAGGGCTCAAATTGGCAATTCTGCCGCCCGTTGCTAAGTCGAACGCAGACAGTTGACTGCCGTTCTTTCCATGTGCCTCAAGTAGTACGGCTGATCTGTGGTCAGGCGAGATCTCCAAACTTACGTAGAAGGGATTGGGAAACTTGTAGGTTTGGGCGTCTAACACATGAGAGAAGGATAAAATGCTATCACCCGTCGAAACCTCCTCTGCTGGAGGGGCGCTGAGTGACTTTCTCAGTGCTGCAAAGCTGGAAGAAAACCCGTTAGGGCCAAGTGCGTATTGTATGCTGAAACTTGTTACCCAAAGACCGACCGCCGTGCCAACAGCCAACTGCAGACCAGTGGCGACCGAATAGGTGTTGGGGCTTTGCCATTCAACGTCTTTGGCATTCGATTGCTTCAACAAGCTACCAATTCCAATCGCGCTAATGCTAGCTCCGATGACGCTTGAAACAGACCAAGACGCTATGTGCGCAATGCGTACACTCCATGCTCGCCCGTTTAAAATATTCGGACGGGAATAACTTGAACTGGTTAAATCGAAGAAGGCATTGGATACTGCGACGGTCGCGGCTGCAAGCGCCACGGTCAGCAATATACCAAGAAAACTTCCTGCCCGCTTTGCAACGACACAGATCGTAAGAACCGGCCCTGCAAACACGACGCAGGCCGCCGCCATTTTTTGAATCACCAGTGTTCCCCAAGGCAGACCAACGATGTCCTCTAACAGAACAGGGGAATCTATTTTTGCATTGAGCATTGCGCGAGAAAAGTCGCGCTCATCCCAGAGGAACTCTGCTACAGGACCGTTCATGGCTGTGACACCAAACCATCCGGCGAAGACACTGAGGACAACGACGAAGTGTGCTCCGGCACCAAACTCTGGGATATGGCGCTTCAAAACGAAGAATGGCGCCGCGAGGAACAGAGCGGCTGACGTCAAAAGGACAAGGTTGATGCCCAAAGAATGATGGGCCTGAACTTCCACCGAATCTGAAAGAACTCGGTGCAGCGCCATACTGAAAAACGCTGAGAATACCGGCATCATCGCCCATAAAACAAGCCAACTTCGCCAAAATGGCATATTCATTACTGAATCCTTTACTCTAACGAATTCAACCTATATTTGTTCTCCTGCCTCATTCAATTAGCAAACATTCTGGAGCGAAGGAGCTTCATAACACACAACAAATTGTTGAAATTCTATAAGATGCACTCTAACCGGCCAACTTTAGTAGGTTCTCCCTGAACACCTCAGCTGGTGTGCGATATCCTAGGCATTTTCGAGGCGTGGCATTCAACGTGTCATTGATCTCGCGAAGATCAGGTTCCGTCATTGAAAGAATGGCTGCGTTCCTTGGGAGCCGTCTTCGTATGCGTTTGTTCATGTTCTCGACACTGCCTTTCTGCCAAGGCGCTTGGGGATCGCAGAACCAGGACTTCATACCCATTCCCTTGTCGAGTTCGCGCCAGGACACAAACTCAAAGCCGCGGTCAAATGTGATACTCCGACGCGCGGTCGAGGGCAGGGGGCTTAGCTGACCAATCAGTTTGTCCATGATCGGTCGGGATCGTCTATCATTGTTTTTGAACAGGACAGTGTAACGACTCTTGCGCTCGATGATGGTCGCGATATTGGCGTTGCCCTGGGCGCGTTCGAAGATCATTAGATCTCCTTCCCAATGTCCGAACTCCTCTCGTTCATTGATGTGACCCGGCCGATGCTTGATTGAAATAGCATCAGGAAAGGTGTTGCCGCGCGCTTTGCGCGCACATCTCGGTAACCGCTTCTTGCGTCTGGAAGGTAGCAATCGGCCCAGTTCCAGTGCTGCGCCATCCTTCGAGTAAATGAATGTCCGTCGTCATATAAAGTTGGACATCATAGCGGCTTGAGCATTGGAGGCTCTGGCTCGTTTGTGTGATTGATTATGCGGCTTGTTTTTCGTGATGCAAGCGTCGTTGCCGGATTGTCTGT
>NZ_JBGEHL010000010.1:0-110069 GCF_041403445.1 Aliiroseovarius conchicola | reverse complement strand
CATTCCCGCGCTGGACTGGCAAGTAGGGCTGGATCAGCGCGTATTGATTTTCTGTTATCTCATTCATAACAGATACCTAGCATCAAATAGCACTAAGTAATAGTGTTAACAGGCCCTAGTTCACTGGTCACCCAACATGCGACCAACCATCTCTTGGCTGTCGCGGCTCAGACCGTCGGTAGCAAGGATACGTTGCAGCGCGGATTTCATCATGTCCTGACGGTCTGCATCATAGCGGCGCCATGTCTCAAACGCCGTGGTCATGCGCGCGGCGATCTGGTGGTTCACCGGGTCAAGTTTAATCAACCAGTCCGCACTCAGTTCATAAGCCTTACCCGAGGCATGGTGGAACCCGGCGGGGTTCATTGCCAGCGCGCCGAATAGGGCACGGAAACGGTTGGGGTTCTTCCAATTGAACGCCGGATCTTTGGTCAGCTTCTCGGTCACGTCTGCGGCCATGTCGGGCGTCGCGTGAACGACTTGAAGCGAGAACCACTTGTCCATAACCAGTTCGTCTTCTTCAAACTGCTCACGGAAATCAGCAAGTGCCGCGTCGCCTTTTTGGACCTGCAACAGATACCCCAACGCACCCAACTTTAAGGTCATATTGTCGGCCCGATCATAGAGCGACTGCGCCGCAGCGCCGCCGTCCAACCGGTTCAGAAGGTTCAACAATCCAAGGCCAAGCGCGCGTTTTCCGGCTTGCTCTGCGCCAGGGTTATACGGCTCAGTGACCTCCATCTCGGCCATCATGCGAGGCAGGTGATCTTGCAAGTGCTCGGCCATTGCTTGCCAAAGCGTTTGCTGGGCGTGGTAGATTTTCTGCGGGTCCGGTGTGACGCCTGCATCGAAGATCGTTTGCGCCAGATCATCCTGACTGGGCAGGCCCAACGTCAGTGCGCGGAAGGCGGGATCAAGGTTTTCGTCACGCAACATAATCGCGATGGCATCAAGATAGGCTTCCATTGGCCCATCTTCGCCTGTGGCCAAGGCGACAAGCACCTCTTTCGCCAAAGTCCGACCGGATTCCCACTTGTTGAACGGGTCGGTGTCATGGGCCAGCAAGAAAGCACGCTCGGTCGGGGTGCTGTCACGCTGCAAGATCACTGGGGCCGAGAAGTTACGCAGGATCGACGGCGTTGGTTTTGCGCCCAACCCGCCGAAGGTGAAGCTCTGTTTGGCCTCGGTCATTTCAAGCACTTGCGTGCTCAGCACCTCGTCACGATTTGGTCCAATCAACCCCACGGCAATTGGGATATGTTGGGGCAGCTTCTTGTCTTGACCGGGCGTGGCTGGCGTTTCCTGTTCGAAATGAAGGGTGTAGGTGCCATCGCTAAAGTCATCCGATACCTTCAGACGCGGCGTTCCCGCCTGTTTGTACCAGCGGCGGAACTGGCTCAGATCGCGACCGGTGCTGTCTTCAAAGACCGTGACCCAATCTTCGATTGTCGCGGCTTCCCCGTCATGGCGAGTGAAATACAGATCAAGCGCCTTGTAATACGCGTCGTGCCCCACCAGCGTTTTCATCATGCCGATCAGTTCAGCACCTTTTTCATAGATGGTCGCGGTGTAGAAATTGTTGATCTCGACAAAGCTGTCGGGTTGAACCTGGTGCGCCAGCGGGCCGTTGTCTTCGCGGAACTGACGTCCGCGCAGGGCGGACACGTCATTGATCCGGCACACGGCTTTTGATCGCATATCGCCCGAAAATTGCTGATCGCGGAAGACCGTCAGCCCCTCTTTCAGCGACAGCTGGAACCAGTCGCGGCAGGTGATCCGGTTGCCGGTCCAGTTGTGGAAATACTCATGCGCGATGATCGCTTCGATGCGTTCAAAATTTGCGTCGGTTGATGTTTCGGGCGAGGCCAAGACAGCGGACGTGTTGAAGATGTTCAGCCCCTTGTTTTCCATCGCGCCCATGTTGAAGTCGGACACCGCAACGATCTGGAAAATATCTAGGTCATACTCGCGGCCGTAAACCTCTTCGTCCCACTTCATCGAGGCTTTCAGCGCCTCCATTCCAAAGGCTGTCTTGCCTTCGTCACCGGGTCGCACCCACAGTTTCAGATCCACGTCCTTGCCCGACATCGTGGTGAAGCTGTCGTCGCGCGCCACCAACTCGCCAGCCACCAGCGCAAACAGATAGGCGGGCTTGGGCCACGGATCATTCCATTCAGCCCAACCTTCGCCCGCATCCGTTGGGTTGCCGTTGGACAACATCACCGGCATGTCGCCTTCGATGCGCACTTTGAACGGGGCCATCACATCGGGGCGGTCGGGATAATAGGTGATGCGGCGAAAGCCTTCAGCTTCGCACTGGGTGCAATACATGCCGTTCGACATATAAAGCCCTTCCAGTGCGGTGTTGGCCTCGGGATTGATCTCGACCTCGGCCTCCCATGTGAAGGCGCGATCGGGCACATCCGCAATCAAACCACCGTCGACAAACTCGGGTGTGATGTCCGTTCCGTCGATGGCCGCACGGATCAGGGTCAATCCATCCCCGTGCAAAAAGAAGTCCCGCGAGGTTGCCTTGGGATTGGGCACAAACCGAATTGCCGAACGGACGCGCGTCGCGGTCGGGTTCAGGTAAAATGTCAACGACACGTCCTCGATCAGCCAGTTGGGCGGCGTGTAGTCGGCAAGAAAGATCGGTTGGGGGGCTGTCTCGGTCATCTTTGGTCCTTTTGCGCAGATGCAGACTGGCAGGGTAGACCTGCTGCAAACCGGCTGCAAGCCGAGAGACGGATGACCAGGCCGGGCAAGCTCTACTTGTCTGGTGGCGAAAGAAAACTTGCTTGCGTATTTGTTTCGCATCGGAAACTCTATGCCAAAATGTGCAATCGTATACTGGAATGAAGACATGAGCGACTTTGTCGAACGGGCAGGGCTGAACGTATATCCCGGACTAGCAGACTTTGTAGACACGCGCGCGCTGGCAGGCACGGGCATTGCGCCCGATGACTTCTGGCAAGGCTTTGCGGCGATCCTTTCTGACCTGACCCCGAAAAACCGCGCCCTTCTTGAAAAGCGCACGGAAATTCAGGGGCAATTGGATGCGTGGCACAAGGCGCATGCGGGCAAACCACAAGACGTCGACGCCCATCGCGCATTTCTGGAAGAGATTGGATATCTGGTGCCCGAAGGCCCGGATTTCTCCATCGAAACCACAAATGTCGACCCCGAGATCGCGCATGTTCCAGGGCCCCAACTGGTGGTTCCTATTATGAACGCGCGCTACGCCCTTAACGCAGCCAACGCCCGGTGGGGCAGCTTGTATGACGCGCTTTATGGAACGGACGCACTGGGTGATCTGCCCACGGGCAAGGAATATGACGCGGAACGCGGCGCGCGCGTGATCGCGTGGGGACGCGCGTTTTTGGACGGGGCCGTGCCTTTGGCACATGGCGCATGGGCCGATATCGATGCGCTCTCGGTCGAAGATGGGGTGGTTACGCCTGCGCTGGCCGATCCCTCCCAGTTCAGCGGTCATTCAGTTGGGAAAGTGTACTTTTCTAACAATGGGTTGTTGATCGAAGTTAATATTGACCCATCAACCCCCGTGGGTGGGCAAGATCGGGCCGGTATCTCGGATATCCGTCTGGAAAGTGCCATGTCTGCGATTATGGATTGCGAGGATAGCGTGGCGGCCGTGGATGGCGAAGATAAGCTTTTGGCCTATTCCAATTGGTTGGGCTTAATGGACGGCACCTTGACCGAAGATCTTACGAAAGGCGGCAAGACCGTCACCCGCAAACTGGCCGACGATCTGCATTTCACCGCCCCCGACGGCACGCCTATTACCCATAAGGGGCGCGCGCTGATGCTGGTCCGTAATGTGGGCCATCTGATGACCAATCCGGCCATTCGCGACAGCGATGGGAACGAGGTGTTCGAGGGGCTGATGGACGCTTTGATGACCACCTTGTGTGGTATGCATGATCTTCGCCGGGAAAGCGGAAACTCTGTCACTGGCTCGGTCTATGTTGTGAAACCCAAGATGCACGGGCCCGAAGAGGTCGCCTTCTCGGACGAGCTTTTCACCCGTGTCGAGGCGTTGCTGGGTTTGCCGCAATACACCGTGAAGCTGGGCATCATGGACGAAGAACGTCGCACATCCGTGAACCTGAAGGAATGCATCCGCGCCGCAAAACATCGCGTGGCCTTCATCAACACAGGGTTCCTTGACCGGACGGGTGACGAAATCCACTCGGCGATGGAAGCCGGGCCGATGATCCGTAAAGGAGAGATGAAGAACTCGGCTTGGATCAGTTCCTACGAGGATCGCAATGTTGATATCGGTCTGGCCTGCGGCCTGCATGGGCGCGCGCAGATCGGTAAAGGTATGTGGGCCATGCCTGATCGGATGGCGGATATGCTGGATCAAAAGATCGGGCACCCGAAATCGGGGGCAAACTGCGCTTGGGTGCCAAGCCCAACGGCCGCGACATTGCACGCGACCCATTATCACAGCGTTGACGTGATGGCCCGTCAGGACGAATTGACCGCGGGCGGGCCGCGCGGCACGTTGAAAGACCTTCTGACTTATCCAGTCGCGCAGGGCGTAAACTGGTCCGAGGATGACATCCGCGACGAAGTTGAAAACAATGCGCAAGGTATCCTTGGCTATGTGGTGCGCTGGGTCGATGTCGGCGTGGGCTGCTCGAAGGTGCCGGATATTCACGACGTTGGCCTTATGGAAGATCGTGCAACCTGCCGCATTTCATCCCAAGCACTGGCGAACTGGCTGCACCATGGTGTCGTATCCGAGGCCGAGGTTATGGCCGCCATGCGCAAGATGGCTGTTAAGGTTGATGCGCAGAACGCGGATGACCCCAGTTATGAACCGATGGCACCGGGTTACGCTGGTCAGGCTTTCCAAGCGGCCTGCGATCTTGTGTTCAAGGGCCGTGTCCAGCCTTCTGGCTATACAGAACCGGTTCTTCACGCACGCCGCTTAGCCAAAAAGGCTGAGGCTGCTGGATAAAGCAGAAACCGCACGGACAGGATAAAGCTTCAAGGGGCGCATGGGATTTTCATCCTCTGCGCCCTCTGCTATCACGCTGCAACAGAACCACAATTCCGGTACACTCATGCGACGACCGATCATCGGCATCATAGGCAATTCCTATCTGGTCAACGACCAGTACCCGACCCATGCGGGCGGGACGATGAACTCCGAGGCGATCTCGGTTGTGGCGGGCTGTCTGCCACTGATCGTGCCGTCCGACCCACGTTTTGTAACCGTGGATGAGTTGTTAGAGACCTGCGACGGTTTCTTGTTTACCGGCGCGCGGCCAAATGTTCACCCGATCGAATATGGTGAAGACGAGACCGAGGCACATGGCGAGTTTGATCGCTGCCGGGACGCGATCGCGCTGCCCTTGATCCGTGCCTGTGTCGACCGCGGGCAACCTTTCTTTGGCATCTGCCGCGGGTTTCAAGAGGTGAATGTCGCCATGGGTGGTACACTATATCCTGAAATTCGCGATCTACCTGGCCGGATGAATCACCGGATGCCACCTGACGGGACGTTGGAAGAGAAGTTTGCCATTCGGCACGATGTCCATCTGGACGAAGGCGGCGCGTTTCACGACCTGCTGGGGGCCACATGTGTGCGCACGAACACTCTGCACGGGCAGGGGATCAAGACGGCGGGCGACCGGATTGTGATTGAAGGCCACGCAGATGACGGCACGCCCGAAGCGATTGTGATCAAAGATGCGCCCGGCTTTACCCTGTCGGTCCAGTGGCACCCGGAATACAATGCAGCGGAAGATCCGGTGTCTCGGGTCTTGTTCTCGGCCTTTGGTGATGCAGCGCGTGCTTGGGTTGCACGCGACAGATCCTAGCCGTCGACGTTAATCCCCTCCCGTCAAGCATTCTGACTTGACCTTCCCCCTGCTGGAACACGCAAACCTGTCGCTAAGACAACGACTCGGAAGGTTTGTGCGATGAACAAAGGTGTGATTGTAGGATGTGCTGGGGCGTTGGGCCTCGGGCTTTTTGTTTGGTTTGCAATGACGGGTCAACCAGAGGGCGTCGCGGTGGACAGCTCTGAGCAAGCGCAACCCGAAACTCTTGAAATGGTTGCTGTGAAAATGCCAGCGCTTGGGGACGACGCCGTGGTTGGTGCACGTGCCTTTGAAGCCAAATGCGCGGCGTGCCATGGGCCAAATGCAGGGGGGCTGGACGGGGTCGGGCCGCCTTTGATCCATAAGATCTATGAGCCGTCCCACCATGCTGATTTTGCCTTCTACCGTGCGGCAGAGCAGGGGGTGCGTGCGCATCATTGGCGGTTTGGAGACATGCCCCCGGTGGAAGGTATCACGCGTGCAGAGATCGCGAGCATCATTGCCTATCTGCGGCTCGTGCAGCGCGAAAACGGGATATTCTGAACGCGTCCTTAACGAAAAAGGCCCGGCAATTTACCGGGCCTTTTCCATGTTTGTCTGCTTGCTGTTTTACGCCGCGATGTGAAGCGCATTGGCTTCAAACTTGCGCAAAACGATCCGGGCTGTGTCCCCGTAATGACGCGGATCGGCGCGTAGCTCCGGGAAGATGTTGAACAACTCGTCGCGGGCTTTGGCATCTATTGCCCCCAAACCTTCATGGTCGGGATGGAAGCTTTCGCTCGCAGCCCCGTTTGAATATACAACCTCGTGCTGGTCAAACAGCATGTGGTAATAGGTCACCTGCTCCATTTTCTGAATGCATGCACCTGCGCCGCCAATCAGGTGCTTGGCGGGCACCATTACTTCACTTTGTGTGAACAGAAGCGTTGCATCATGGCCTTCATACACCATCCGGTGTTGTGGCGAGACGAGCAGGGGACGGTCATTGCCAAAGGCTCCGGCGTTGATCCGAACAGGGGCAAGCTTGCCGCGTCCGTCCACGGTCTTGTGGCCCAACCAGCGGATCGGTTGCAGGCCATTGTCTCGGGTGACCACAAGGTCGCCGATCTTCAAGTCCTGAATGCGACGTTCGCCGCGATCCGTCAGGATCATCGTGTCCCGCGTGAAGCAGATGATGACATTTTCGACATTTGTGAAAGTGACGATGGTACCATCAGTCAGGGTGGCGGTGCCGTTTTCAGCGTTGCCACTGTCGAAGACGACGTCAGCATAGCTATCGACCAGGCCACTTAGATCAAGTGTGTCCGTGTCGCCATCGTCTGCGTCTTCGCCCGCATCAATGGTGATCGTGGCACCAGACCCGTCCAACGCATCCGTGGTGTCCAAAATGATGCTGTCAGAGCCAAAACCACCGGTGATGACATCACCAGCACCAGCATTGATCGTATCAGCGCCTTCGCCGCCGTCCAACGTGTCGGCACCTGACCCACCTGTCAGAGTGTCGTCACCGTCCTGACCATAGATGGTATCGTTTCCGTCGCCGCCATCAGCATTGTCAGTCCCGTCACCAGCGTAGACAGTGTCGTTCCCATCGCCAGCGACAATGATGTCGTCATTCGAGCCGTCGGCCGCATCGTTATTGTCGATGAAGTCACCATCAGGGTCGTCCGAATAGCTTGCGTCGATGATATCATCGCTCGCGGTGCCTTCGACGACAAAGTTGTTCCCTGTGGAATCTCTATAGTCGAAATCGGCGGTTTCGGGCGTGTTGCCCGTACCATCTGCAGCAGCGTCCCCATCGGTGTCAGCCAGATTAAAGTCGCCCGACGCATCGACATCATCATCGTTAACGTCCCAGCCCGAAACATTGTCGACGGCATCAGCAATCCCGTCGCCATCAGCATCACCAGAAGCGTCAATCGTGGCCTGGTCCACGCCATGCCCGGCCTCGGTCACATCGGCGACGCCGTCATTGTCGCTGTCGGTGTCGATGTAGTCGGCGGTTCCGTCATTGTCGGTGTCAGCCGGGGTCAATCCGCCTGCATATGCATCGTCCACACCGTCGTCGTTGTCGTCCACTCCGGAAGGTGCGATATAACCATCCGACGTCTGTGCCTCGACGTTATCAGTGATCCCGTCATTGTCGCTGTCCAGATCAAGGTGGTCGTAGATCCCGTCCCCATCGGTATCACGGGGGACTAATGTTTCTTCGACCGAAAAGTCATGACTGATCGACGTGCCGAAATTCAAATCACTAGGAGAGGTGACAACCACATCTCCGTCAACCGAGACCGAATACCCTGCGGGCCCAGTCTCGCTGATACCGTCTCCAAATGTATCGTTGACCACAAACTGATAGTCACCCAGCGCGCCAGCCGGGATCGTATAATCGACCGAGGTTTCTCCGGTCGACACAAACCCATTACTATCTGCAACAACCGTTCCGTCGGGCCCGATCAATTGCCAGGTCGTTTCGCCGCCAGCGAAATTGTCACCATCGAACGTGATCGTGATCGTTGTGGGTGTAACTGTGTCGTATTCGTCGTCGTTCAGAATACCATCATTGTCGATATCCAGATCTTCAATGTCGTCGATGCCGTCGCCGTCTGTGTCAATGGGCGCGGGCACATCAAATGACAGATCGCTGATGCCAGACCCACCAGTTACAGTTCCGCCCGAGCCGGGCTCGAACTGCAATTTCAGTTCTGACAGCGGGCCTGGAAGGTTCATTGAGACATCGTTGCTGTTGGTGCCGTTGGCCTCGACCGTTACGGATCCATCGGCGTTTACAGTGACGGTTTCATCCACCAACCCGCTAAGACCGGCGATAACATCCGCGCTGTCGATCAGCCCACCGCTGGCGTCATAGGCGTAAATCGTCCAGGCGTCGTCAAATGTCGATCCGCCATCGTCATTCACATGCTGGAAGTCGAAGGACAAGTTTTCAACAGGGTTCGAAAATTCATAGTCGGCCACGATTGGGGCTGAAATGCCAAACGCACCGAAATCGGCCACATTTTGGCCGCCTTGCGTTGCATCCCAATCGCCGATGAAGCTTGCCGTTACAGTTGTGCTATTGGCACCATCCGTAACCACTGTACTACCGCTGACTGCTTCGCCACCCGAACCAGTCAACCAAATGGCATTGTCTAATACCGCCATCGTATTTCCCCTCAATCAGTGGTCCACAGCAAACGTCATCCTGCGAAGCCCGCGCGTGCTTCACCAAATCTTGGTCGTGTCAGGAAAGGTCGTCTGCCGTTTTACCCCTACAATCGTTAAATAGCCGCAAACTCCACTACACCCTGCTGCGGCTCTGATTTAATTGCGCGTCGAATGTGTTTGAATCAAGGCTGGAACATCAAATTGATGTGAAAATATGGGGGTTTAAACGGAAACTCATCGTTTCCATCCGGGGATTAAAACTATGTGGAGAATGTCAAAATCCGCACTCTCCATTCTATGGAAAAATGATCGCCTGCGCGGAACGTGATTCTAGCGCGCTGCCATAAAAGCTGAAATGCGCGACAGGCCCTCGCGTATATCATCGGTCGAGCGCGCATAGGAGAAGCGCAACGTCTGATGACCACGAATGGGGTCAAAATCCAGTCCCGGCGTCACGGCAACGCCTGCGTGCTCCAGCAGGTCGGCGGCGAAAGCGCGGCTGTCATCGGTTAGATCGCTGACATCGGCATAGATGTAGAACGCGCCATCCGGTGGTGCGATTTTGGTGAACCCAGCTTTGGGAAGCTCATCTAACATCAACGCTCGATTGGTGGCGTAGGTCGCAAGATTGGCATCCAGCGCGTCGCGCGCTCCAAGGGCGGCCAGTGCGGCGACTTGGCTGGCATGTGGTGCGCAGATGAACATGTTTTGTGCCAGACGCTCGATCAAACGGACATGATCCTCGGGGACGATCATCCACCCCACGCGCCAACCGGTCATCGAGAAGTACTTGGAGAAGCTGTTGATGACGTAAATGTCGTCCGACACTTCAAGCGCCGACACTGCGCGGCTTTCATACTGAAGCCCGTGATAGATTTCATCTGCGATAAAACTGGTGTCTTGGTCGTGACATGTGCCGATCAGTGCTTCCAGTGCCGCATGGTCCAGCATCGTGCCCGACGGGTTGGCAGGAGAGGCCGTGATCAACCCATCCAGATCGCTGGGCAGCTCTGAAGGGACAGGTTGCAGGCGGTTGGATTGGCGGGTGGGAATGCCAACGGGTGTCAGGTTCAGTGCCTTTAAGATCTGCCGGTAAGAAGGATATCCGGGCTCACCCAATCCGACCTTATCGCCAGCGTCGAACAAGGCGGTGAAAGCCAAAATGAAAGCCCCGGAACTGCCCGATGTGACCACAACACGACCCGGATCAATCACCAACCCGTACCAATCTTTGTACAGTGCCGCGATCCCCTCGCGCAGAGCGGGAATACCAAGCGAGACAGTGTATCCCAAGGCGTCCGTCTCCATCGCGCGTGCCAAAGCAGCTTGGGCAGCAATGGGTGCCGCCGTCGATGGCTGGCCCACCTCCATATGAATGATATGGCGACCCGAGGCTTCGGCGGCGCGAGCGGCTTCCATAACATCCATGACGATGAACGGGTCGACTATACCGCGGTTGGAATGTTTCATTGGAACCTCATTGTGATACTCTTTGGCTTGGGTGCACCCGAGCTTGCACGAAGTCAATGCAGTGGATTGCCGCTTACGTCGCAGCCACTGTGCTTGGCAGCGCGTCTGACATGCCGTAAATGCAGGTGAGATCGCAAAAATGTGCAGTCCCTAAACAAACAGGGCTGCTATTATCGTTGTGCCCGTATTATGGGCGTTATGACAGGGAACGGACGAACGACATGAAAAAGACACTGACCTTGGCTCTGATGCTCAGCACTGCACTGACATTTGGCGCAGCTGGCGCCGGACAGGCGCTGGACCTGTCCAACTTGACCGAGGATGAGCGCAACGCGTTCCGCGATGAAATCCGCGCCTATCTTTTGGATAATCCCGAGGTGTTGATGGAAGCTATCGGCGTGCTTGAAGAACGTCAGGCGCAGCAACAGGTTGCGTTGGATCAAGACCTTGTGAAGGTCAACGCGAAAGCGTTGTTCGAAGACGGGTACTCTCATGTTGCCGGAAATCCAGATGGGGATATCACGATTGTCGAATTCGTTGACTATCAGTGCGGCTACTGCCGAAAATCCTATGATGTGGTTCAAGAACTGCTCGAAAAAGATGGCAATATCAAATTGATATTGAAGGAATTTCCGATCCTGAGCGATGCGAGCATGTTGTCGGCGCGGTTTGCCATCTCGGGCCAGCAGCTGTTCGGAGAAGAGGCATATGCAACCTTGCACGACGCGTTGATCACCAAACGAGGTGCCGTCACCGTCGACAGCCTGATCGAGATGGGCAACGAGCTGGGACTGGATGGTCAAGCCATCGCGGACGGCATGGATGCCACCGTTGTTGATGCCATTTTGGCCGACAACCGCACACTTGGGCAGCGGTTGCAAATTTCGGGCACACCAGCTTTCGTCATGCATGACGACATGGCGCGCGGCTACATGCCGCTTGAGCAGATGGAGCAGATCATCGCGGCCAAACGGAACGAGAGCTAACGATCAGCGCGCAATCAGCTGTATTAACGGCTGACGTTCGGGGCGGGGCTTGTTAAGCTTTGGCCAAATGCAGGCACAGGCAGGTTCGGGCATATGATATCTCTAGATTTGCGCAGGGTGGGGGCGTCCATATTGGCGACGACCCTGTCGGGGTTTCTGGCAGTGGCGGCCGCGGCCCAAACGGCGGCGCCAGAGACGTCGCCCGTGCCCAAGCCCAACCCTCGTGAACCTCAGGCTGCCAACGCGGGGTTAAACCCGTCGGAAACGTCCACCACGGCTGCCTCGGTGGCGGCCAGCCCAGCGACGCGCCCGTTCGCCAGTCCACACGCCCTTAACGGGTTGGCACGGCTTGCCGCGGACGGTGTGACGATCAAAGATCGCTGGCGGGGCGTGTCCATTGATATTGCCATGACCCGAACGGTTCCGTGGCGGGTGTTCACGTTGAATGATCCGCAGCGCGTTGTTGTGGATTTCTCGGAACTCGACTGGGAAGGCATTGATGTCGCTGAACTTTTGGCGGGTTCAGATCAGTTCTTGGATATCCGGGCCGGGTTGTTTCGCCCCGGTTGGACGCGTCTTGTACTAACGCTAAGCACGCCGATGATTGTCGACAAGGCCTGGATGAATGCAGGCGAGGGCGGCGGCGGCGATACTGCTGTCATGCGGCTTGAGCTGTCGCAGGCGTCGACCGCTGCGTTTTCGGCGGCGTCTGGCGCGCCCGACAGCGCGGTATTTACGGGTGCGCAAGCACGCCCGATGCCATCACCAAAAACCCGGCAGAACGGTGTCGGCGACGTCGTGGTGGTACTTGATCCCGGCCATGGTGGTATTGATCCGGGGGCCGAGCGGGAAGGGGTGGTCGAAGCAGATCTGATGCTGACCTTCGCGCGTGAACTGAAAGAGGTGTTGTTGCGGTCTGGCGGGTTCGAGGTGGTGATGACCCGTGATCGCGATGTTTTTGTCCCGCTGGAGGAGCGTGTAACCATTGCCCGCCGCGCCGGTGCGGATGTGTTCTTGTCGTTGCACGCGGATGCTTTGGCGCAGGGGCGCGCGACGGGGGCAACGGTCTATACCCTATCTGACGAGGCGACTGATGCGGCCTCAAAATCGCTGGCCGAGCGTCATGACCGCGAGGACTTGCTGGCCGGTGTCGACCTGACCCGTCATTCTGACGAAGTAGCCTTGGTCTTGATGGATCTTGCGAGGACCGAAACAACCCCGCGATCCGAGGCGTTGGCAGAAATTCTGGTGGAAGGCATCTATTCCGCGACCGGATCGACCTATAAGACGCCACGTATGCAAGCTGGATTTTCAGTGCTGAAAGCCCCCGACATCCCGTCGGCTTTGATCGAACTTGGGTTCCTGTCATCCCCTCGAGATCGAAAACTTTTGCAAGACAAAGCATGGCGATTGCGGGCGGCCGAAGGCGTTCGGGATGCGCTTCAATACTGGTCTCTTCAGGACGCGGCGAAGGTTGAACGACTGAGGCAATAGGCGCGCGCGCCTGCGAGTTAACGGTTCACACTCCGCGAAGCTTGGGCTTGATTGGTGGCTGTTGGTGACGGCGAAAATCGTGCGTGGGGCGAGCCTTAGAAAAGCACGGAGCGCGATTGTCATAGTTGGATCATAAATTAATTTATCGAAATTTAAACAATGGCTTGAGCCGCGCCCCTCATGTAATCAGGAGGGGCGCGGTGTCGTACTATAGTCCTTTGGCGCGGTAACTTGCAGACACGCGGGTGATCGCCACGATATAGCCGGCCATCCGTAAATCCTCGACCTCATCGCGGCTGTGCCAAATCTCGCGCATCGCCTGATAAGCCGTGCGCATCGTGTCATCCAAGCCCGAGCGTACCAGCTCCAACTCGTCGGCACCGCGCAGATACTGATCCTTGAACTGCGGGGTCATCGACCACGCGTCGCCAAGGTATCGATCAAGCCGCTCAAGTTCGTCGACCACCAGTTGGTGGCGCGCTTCTTCCTGACGGCGCTGCATGCGGCCAAAACGGATATGGCTCAGGTTTTTGACCCATTCGAAATAGCTAACGGTCACACCGCCAGCGTTGGCATAGAGGTCTGGGATGACCACTGTGCCTTTCTCGCGCAGGACTTTGTCGGCTCCCGACGTGATCGGGCCGTTTGCAGCTTCGATAATCAACGGTGCTTTGATCTGGTCCGCGTTGGTCAGATTGATCACACCTTCAAGGGCTGCCGGGATCAGAATGTCGCACTCTTCTTCCAGCACTTTCGAGCCGTCCTCGTGGTAGGTCGCATCGGCATAGCCCTTAACGCCGCCGTGCTGGCCGATCCATTTGTGCACGGCCTCCACGTCGATGCCATTGGGGTCGGTGAGCGCGCCGTCACGTTCAATAATCCCAGTGACTTTAGAGCCATCTTGTTCGGACAGGAACTTCGCTGCGTGGTAGCCGACATTGCCCAGCCCTTGAACGATGATCCGCTTGCCGTCCAGTGTGCCGGACAGTCCAGCCTTTGCTATGTCCTCGGGGTGACGGAAAAATTCGCGCAAGGCGTATTGTACGCCTCGGCCCGTCGCCTCGACGCGGCCCGCGATCCCGCCCGCATGGGGTGGTTTGCCGGTCACACATGCTTTGGCGTTGATGTCCGTCGTATTCATGCGCGCATACTGATCAGCAATCCATGACATTTCACGCTCGCCGGTACCCATATCGGGGGCAGGGACGTTTTGTGACGGGTTGATCAGGTCGCGCTTCGCCAGCTCATAGGCGAACCGGCGCGTGATCAGCTCAAGTTCGTGTTCCTCATATTCGCGCGGGTCAATGCAAAGACCACCCTTTGAGCCACCGAACGGTGTTTCCACCAATGCGCACTTGAAGGTCATCAATGCGGCAAGTGCTTCAACCTCGTCTTGGTTCACACCCAAGGCGTATCGAATGCCGCCTTTAACGGGCTCCATATGTTCCGAATGGACGGACCTGTAGCCGGTAAAGGTTTTAATTTCCCCACGTAATCGTACACCGAAACGTACGGTATAGGTCGCGTTACATACGCGAATTTTCTCTTCCAGCCCTGAGGGGAGATCCATCAGAGCGACGGCCCTGTTAAACATCAAATCAACGGATTCACGGAAACTCGGCTCGTTTATATTCGCCATATTGTACCTCTGTGTACTATTTCTGCGGTGCGGCAGAATCAAAATCTGCGACAATACCGCACACAGGTTAGGACGAATTCCTGTCAAATCCACCATGATTTCGGTTTCGTATTGATAACCGCCTGATATCAAAGCGCTGCCAAAGTGCGATTTGTTCTCGGATGAATGACAATGGGCCCGTTTCTGCACCCTAAACTCGCAATTGATCCGTTGTTGCCTTAGTTTCGCCACAGCCATCTATAAATTAAGCAAAGATTAATAGTGTGTTGGTGGTGCTGAATTTTGCCGCGTTGAAGGCGCGGGAAGGGAGTTCGACATGGCTCTGGGAAAAAGCCGTTTGGGGAAGTTGTTGATTGATAGGACCGAAGGGGGTCGTATCGGTAGTTTTCGCACGTTCGCACGTGACGAAGGTGGTGCCATGTTCATACTGGCATTGTTTTTGTTCGCGACGTTGCTCATCTTCTCTGGTCTATCGATTGATTTGATGCGGTACGAATTGCAACGGACCCGCCTGCAATCGACCCTGGACCGAGCACTTCTGGCAGCAGCACACCCGGATCAGGAAAATGATCGCAAGGGTGTTGTGCTTGATTACTTTGAGCGCGCAGGCTTGGAAAGTATTGTTAAGGAAGAAAATGTAAAGGTGATCGTTGGGCCCGACGGGACAATCGTGGAAGCCTCGGCCACCATGAATGTTGGCACACCTTTTCTGAGTTGGTCAGGTGTCGACTACCTTGGCGCGCCTGCGTCTGGCGGTGCCGCAAAAATCAACCAACTGACAGAGATTTCTTTAGTCGTGGATGTTTCGGGGTCGATGAACTCGACGTCGAACGCCCGCGATCCGGATTCTGGTGCTAAGCTGACAAGGATAGAGGCCTTGCGTCGAGCTGCGCTGGAGTTCTCTAATCTGCTTCTTTGCAACCCCAACGACGCCTCGAAGTCGACTGATTGCACGATTACCAAGCGAAAGACATCGCTGAGCTTGGTCCCTTATTCAACGCAAGTGAATGTTGGGCAGACAATTCTGAGCAGGTTTGATCGACAAGATGCACAAACGGATGCCTATTGTGCGACTTTCCGTGACGAGGATTTCAAGACGGTTCGTGTGAAGCCGAAGCCAGATCCGATCACTGAAAAAGACAAAATCATCCGTCAAGCGGCAAGGTTTTATCGCTATGGGGGCAACTATCGCTCAAACAACAGCGATGCATATTTATCGTGCCACACCGATAACTGGCGTGAAATGGTGGTGTTTGAAGACTCCCCCACTCAAATGGAAACTAAGATCAATGCCCTGCAGGCAAGTGGCGATACGGCGATCGATATCGGCATGAAGTGGGGGGCGGCATTCCTGCACCATGAAACCGAACCAGTGGTTAGGTCTCTTATTGGTGAGGGAAAGGTTAGTGGTGATTTCCTCGGTCGTCCCTATGATCCGGGCCGGACTGCGTCGTCTAAGTTTTTGGTTCTGATGACAGATGGTCAGAATACCAATCACCACCATTTATATGATGGCTACCGCACCGGACCGTCACCATTTTGGCTTAACACCTACAACGGCCGAAATATTGTCTCCATTCGGAGAAATGTTGTCGTCATCAAGGATGGTGAAGAAGTGATCGAACCTAGATATCTTTGGTTTTATCCTTCAACCGGAGAGTATCAGCCGTCAATAAACTCAAATCCGAAAAATTGGAACGAAGAGCCTTATGGATATGAAGGAAACCGCGATTGCTTTAGTTCCTATTATGGCAGCAGGTGTACTCCAGACGTACCTAAACAAAATAGCTACACAACACACCTAGACTATGAAACTTTCTGGCGGTTGAAATACACTTGGGGCTTCGTGGAGCGGTTTGACTGGTTGCTACCAACCGACCCCGAACTAGACTCTGCGCCCGGCCGCTTGCTGGCGAATGCTAACAGTGTTCAGTACATCGACAACAACAATGTGTCCCATAGCGTTGGCCAGATTGACAAACGCCTTCTTGAACAGTGTGATGCGGCCAAGAATGCGGGGATCACCATCTATACTATTGAGATGGATGCGCCGTCTAATACGTCTGATGCGATGCAATCCTGTGCTTCGGTGAAAGATGGGAAACGGCTCCACCATAAGGTCTCGAGTGTGGACATATCTTCGGTGTTTTCAAAGATCGCAGCTGACATCAACAAGCTCCGGCTCACTCACTAGGATAGGATACAGTTGAGATGAGCGGTGACATGTGTGTAAAGCGAAATTTGACAGGTGGTCGACAGGGCAGCGGCCTTTGGCAACGCTGTCTGCGCCTCTGGCGGTCCAATGACGGCAGCTCTACCATTGAGTTTGTGATTTGGTTCCCCTTGTTCATGACGTTGTTCTTTACATCGTTCGAGCTAACTTTCTACGGAATGCGGTCCGTGTTGCTTGAACGCGCCGTTGAAATGAATGTGCGCGGCATGAGGCTGGGGACCAAGCGGCCAGACAACATCACAGAGCTAAAAGAGAATATCTGCAACGATACATTGCTATTCAAAGATTGCATGAAAGAACTGACTGTCGATGTCCGATTGGTCGATACGGTTTCTTGGAATCTTCCAACTGGTCCGCTTCCATGTGTTGATCGAGGCGACGACTACAAAGAACCAGATGACGTGGTTTACGGGCCGGGTGGCGGAGGAGACTTGTTGATTATCCGTGCTTGTATGGTGACCGACCCCTTCTTCGCGACAACTCCATTGGTCATGGGGCTTCCGCGTGATGAGTCTGGTGGTGTGGCTGTTGTCGCCGTCTCAACATATGTAAATGAGCCTTGAGGAGGGTGTGAAAATGTCAAACTACTCGATCACACGGGCTTCAATGGTCTCACGCTTTGGCGAGAAGCTGAAGCAACGGATTCGGATGTTTTCGGGCGCGGAAACCGGGACTGTAACGGTCGAAAGCGTGATGATACTTCCACTTTTGTTTTTTGGGGTGATGGCCACGTTTGGTTATTTTGATGCCTACAGAAAACAAAGCCTGGCATTAAAAGCCAACTACGCCGTCGCCGATTTTTTGTCGCGTAACTATAAGTTTACGCCGACCACGCTGGCGGGCTTGGATGATCTTTTTCAGTATATGTCCAAGACAGGTGACTCGAGCTGGGTGAGGGTGACAATCGTCGAATGTCCTACTGACAAAACATTGGCGCAATGTAATGATGCAGAGCCGCGTCAACTGGAGTTATGGGGCAACCAAACATCAGGGACCGCCACAGGAATTGTTGAACACTCTGTAACAACAATGCGCGAATTTCTTGGACCGCACATTCCAAAGATGTATGTCGGGGAAAAGTTGTTTATTGTTGAATCAGTCGCGAAGTACAAACCTTTGTTCCCCGGGCGTTGGACCGGGATATATTCGCGTGATTTTGAGCACATTGTTGTAACAGGAACGCGTGAATACGACGACCTCTGTTATGAGGAAAGCACTGGTGATTGCCCTGCACCAGCCGGTGTGTGATACGTCGCTAGATTTCAAACCTCTCCTGTCCATCCGACGGCACCGGCAGCCTTACCCAAATCGGCATGTGATCTGAAAAGTCATGTGCGAACCGGGCGTAGTCCGGGGTGCCATCGGGAAGACGGCCGGGGCCTGCGTCGACGAAAAGTTGCGTAAAGTCGAACATACCAAAATCAAACTGATCTGGTCCGAGCGTTCCGGCTAGCCCGTTATGGCGTCCACGTGGCAGGCGGGTATCTTCCGCCAGCCAAGCGATGTGGTCATAGGTCTGGGTACGACGCGCATTGGTGCGCAGGTCGCTGTCCAAGAACGGAAAGTTAACCTTCGCCTTCACACGGCGCTGCGCGTTGATGCCTGTGACATAATTCTCGATCCCGATGCGCCGCCGGTCGTTGCTGCTTTCAAAATCAAGGTTGAGATCGCCCATGATCATGATGATCTTTCCGCGTTCGCTCACAGTCTTGCGACTGTCGAGCAAAAGCCATTCCAGAAGGGCAAAGAACTCCCGCTCCCGCTCGTTTTTCTTGCCCGAGACCAGATGCGCGTTGACGGCATAGATCTCGTATCGTCCGTCTGGTCCGTCGATGATGAATTCAACCAAATATGGGCTGCGAATGAATTGCACAAAACTTGTGAACTGCGCACCAACCATGCGCATGCTGTCCTGCGCCCAGCTTATCAGGCGATCCATAAAGCCGGGGTCGTCTTGACCCGGAACTGACGTGTCAAAAGAGGCCTGCAGCGCCGCGTTCATGTTCGCGGCAATCGCGGTGCGATCATAGGACAGGTCCGATGCCAAGCGGCCGAGCCGCACACGGTCAGAACGATAAATAAATACGAACCGCTCCGACATGCCTTTGTGGCCGGGGCTGCGACCCGTTACGTCGCTAAAGATCACGTCAACGGGTTGCCCCGCTCCGCGCAGGGATGCAACCAAAGCATCAAGCGCGCCAGTGTCGTCTTGCTGTTCTTGAATGGACAGAAGATCAGCTTGCGCCGCGATCCGTTCAATCATCCGCGTTGCACCCGGACTTTTCTTTGGGCCATCTGCGTCGATCAAAGCTCCGAATTTACGGATGTTCCAGGACATCAAGACAACCGATCCGTCGCGCCGCGCGGGAAGGCCATAGGCCTCGGGGTCTTGCGCCAAGGCCGCGTCCAGATGCGCCTCGATCTGGCGCCATTCTGTTTCGGTAAATTGCTGGGCCATTTATGCCTCAAATTGGTAAATCTATTATGCAAACATAGCACGAAATCGAAGAGATTGCGGGAACATCAAGATAGTGTGCGAATTTGCAGGCGAGCTGTTGGGTTGTGCGCAATTGCAGAAGGTTGATGGGTTCCCTAACTTGAAGGCAACGCGAACTTACCTTTGGAAAGGGGTATCACATGTCCATTCGCCCTGTTTTATCTGCCTCGCAAGCCAAACCCACAATGGAGGGCGCAGGCGTCCATCTGCATCGGGCCTTCGGGTTCCACGAACCCGAGGCCTATGACCCGTTTCTGTTGTTTGACGATTTTCGCAACGACGATCCGCGCTTGTCCGAGAAAGGCTTCCCTTGGCATCCGCATCGCGGGATCGAGACGATCACCTATGTGCTGGCCGGAGAGGTCGAGCATGAGGACAGTCTTGGCAATCAGGGCCGGCTCGGGACGGGTGACATCCAGTGGATGACCGCCGGATCAGGTATCATGCACCAAGAAATGCCGCACGCGAATGCGCGCGGACAGATGCACGGGTTCCAACTTTGGGCCAACCTACCGCGTGATCTGAAGATGACCGCGCCGAATTATCAGGACGTGCCATCGGTCGAAATCCCGGTGATCGAGGAAGACGATGGAACCAAGGTGCGCGTCGTTGTCGGTGACTTCTGGGGGCAGTCCGGCCCAGTCGATGGGATCGCCGCTGATCCGCTGTATCTGGATATCAGCGTGCCTGCTGGTGTCACAAAGACGTTTCCAGTGGACACTCGTCGTCAGGCCTTTGCCTATGTTTTCGAAGGGGCAGGCGCCTTCACCGACGCCGCCGCGCCCGAAGGTATCCTGCTTGAAAAAGAGGTGATGGGGCAGGAGGTCAACATCCGCGACCTGTCCGGCAATCGCACGGTTGTTCGGTTCGGGGCAGGCGATGATGTCCGGGTGCAGGCCGGGACTGAGGGCGTGCGCTTTCTGTTGGTGGCAGGCGCACCGATCCGCGAACCCGTTGCGTGGCACGGGCCAATTGTGATGAACACCAAGGACGAGTTGCGTCAGGCGATGGCCGACCTGCGCAACGGGACCTTCATCCAGCCCGCACACTAAATCCGATCACGTCACGGCGGCCCGGGTATGATACTCGGGCCGGTCCCACAGGCGGTTCGTCATAATGTCGGTCACGGTCTCGATGGCCCTGTTGACATCGCCCTCGTCAATGTAAAGCGGGGTGAACCCAAAGCGCATGATATCGGGCGCGCGAAAATCTCCGATCACGCCGCGCGCGATCAGAGCCTGCATGGCGGGATAGCCGTTTTCAAAATGAAAACTGACCTGACTGCCGCGCGTCTCTGGATTGCGCGGGGAGGCCAAGCGCAGGTCAGGGCAGGCGGCCTCGACCCCAGCGATGAAGCGTTCACACAACTCGATGGACCGGGTGCGGATGTCCTTCATGTCGATCTGATCCCAGATGTCCAAAGCTGCGTCCAAGGCAGCCATTTGCAACACAGGCGGCGTGCCAACCCTCATGCGGTCGATCCCATCGCCGGGACGGTAGTCAAGATCGAAAGCAAAGGGCGCGTCGTGACCCAGCCAACCTGATAGGGCGGGGCGGACGGCCGCGGAATGGCGGGGGGCGACATAGATAAAGGCGGGCGCGCCGGGGCCTGCGTTCAGGTATTTATAGGTGCACCCGACTGCGAAATCTGCGTTTGCACCGGACAGGTCAACTGGCAAAGCCCCGGCCGAGTGCGCCAAGTCCCAGACAACCAATGCTCCAACATCGTGCGCTGCGCGGATCAGGGCGGGCATGTCGTGGCGACGACCGGTGCGGTAATCCACTTCGGTCAGCATCAGAACCGCAAGATCCTCGCCTATGGCCGCAATTTGGTCGGCGACGTCTTCGGGGGCGGGAGTGACGACGCGGTGGTCTTGCCCAAGCGACCGGGCCAGTCCGTCCGCCATATAAAGGTCGGTCGGAAAGTTGCCGTTATCAGACAGGATAACTTTGCGCCCGGGCCGCAATTCCAACGCTGACGCCAGCGCCTGATAGACCTTGATCGAGAGCGTGTCGCCGATCACCACGTGGCCCGGTTCGGCCCCGATCAATCGCCCGATGCGATCACCAAGGGCACGCGGCTGTACCATCCAGCCTGCCTTGTTCCACCCGGTGATCAGCATTTCGCCCCATTCGTCGCGAACACAGGCTGCAATACGGTCTTGCGCCGCGATGGGCAGGGGACCAAGCGAGTTGCCGTCCAAATAGGTCATCCCGTCAGGCAGGGAAAAAAGCTTCTTTGTTGCGCTGAAATTGGTCAATTGTTCCTCCTGCCGCAGTCAATCGAAAGACTAGGGATTTCAATCCATGTCGCAAGTGGGATGTTGGCGCAAACCGATTGCGCATCCTTGCGGAATTGGTACAAATCGCCTGACTTATCTAAAACCTCAATCGGAGCCCCAATGTCACAGCTTACACGTTGGCTTGATCTGCCTCCGGTTTGGCTTGCTGGAATGATTGTGGGCGCCTATGGGCTGGATCACATTTTTCCCGGACTTGGGTTTGGGTGGGGTTGGTCCCGCTGGCTGGGTAACGTCCTTATTGTCGTCGGGCTTGGCGCTATGGGTTTGGCCGTCTGGGAGTTTACCAAGGCCCGCACTTCGGTCATTCCCCGCCAAGTTCCCACAGCGTTTCTGTCGCGGGGTATCTACCGGCTGTCTCGCAACCCGATTTATCTGGGGGACGCTATGGTGCTGACTGGATTTGTCCTGCGATGGGACGTGTTGCCCGCACTGGTGCTGGTCCCGGTATTTGTCTGGATCATCACCAGCCGATTTATTCTGCCCGAGGAGGCAGGGTTGCGCGCGCAGTTTGGCCAAGCATTTGACGATTGGTCAGGGAAGGTGAGGCGTTGGATTTAGCGGGTATGCTGCATGGCGGCATTGCCCTTCAACTTGGACTCGCGTATTGAAATAAAATTGTCGCAATACGCTCCGTAACGATAGCATCTTGCGCGAGGCCCGCGTATAGCTGCTCATGAAACCGCCGGGGCTGAGGGGTACCCCCTCGTTCGGCACACGACGGGAGAAGGAAGAGACTGTGAAGATCGGTGTACCCAAGGAAAGTTTTGAGGGCGAGAACCGGGTCGCAATGACCCCGGAAAGCGCCAAGATGCTGCAAAAGCTGGGCTATGATTGCGTGATCGAAACCAAGGCCGGTGCGGCTGCGGGTTTTTCGGACGCATCATACAAAGACGCAGGTGTTGAGGTCGTAAAGACCGCCGCCGCGCTTTGGAAGGCAGCTGACATCATCGCCAAAGTGCGCGAGCCCAATGCAACAGAGCTGAAACGGTTGTCGGCAGACAAAACGCTGATCAGCTTCTTTAATCCGGGCGGCAACGAAGACGGGCTGGAGAAGGCGAAAGCCTCTGGCGCGAATGTCATCGCCATGGAAATGGTGCCGCGTATTTCGCGCGCGCAGAAGATGGACGCTTTGTCGTCGATGGCGAACATCGCGGGCTATCGCGCCGTGATCGAGGCTGGTAACAACTTCGGTCGTTTCTTCACCGGTCAGATCACCGCAGCGGGCAAAGTGCCCCCGGCGAAAGTTCTGGTCGTTGGTGCTGGTGTGGCTGGTCTGGCCGCCATCGGGACGTCAACATCCTTGGGCGCGGTGACCTATGCGTTCGACGTACGCCCTGAAGTGGCAGAGCAAGTTGAATCGATGGGCGCCGAGTTCGTTTACCTCGACTTTGAGGAAGAGCAGCAAGACGGGGCGGCGACAGGTGGCTACGCTTCCGTGTCCAGCCCAGAGTTTCGCGAAGCCCAACTGGCCAAGTTCCGCGAACTGGCACCAGAGGTTGACATCGTCATCACAACGGCCCTGATCCCCAACCGCCCAGCCCCTAAGCTGTGGCTTGAGGATATGATCAAGGCGATGAAGCCGGGCTCGGTCATCGTTGACTTGGCCGCCGAGCGTGGCGGCAACGCCGAAGGCACCGTCGCGGATGAGAAGATCGTGACCGACAATGGTGTGACCATCATCGGCTACACCGATTTCCCGTCGCGCATGGCCTCGCAGGCGTCGTCGCTTTACGCCAATAACATCCGTCACATGATGTCAGACCTGACGCCCGAGAAGGACGGCAAGGTCAACCACGACATGGAAGATGATGTAATCCGCGGCGCGACCGTGACCCATCAGGGCGAGATCACCTTCCCGCCGCCGCCCCCAAAGGTTCAGGCGATTGCCGCCAAACCCAAAGAAGTGGTGCCGGAATTGACCCCGGAAGAAAAACGCGCCGCCGAGGCGGCCGCGTTCAAAGCGCAAACCAAACAGCAGTTTACCATGCTGGGTGTCGGTGGTGCGCTGATGTTGCTGTTGGGGCTTTATGCGCCTGCCAGCTTCATGCAGCACTTCATCGTGTTTGTTCTGGCCGTGTTTGTTGGCTTCCAGGTGATCTGGAACGTATCGCATTCGCTGCACACGCCTTTGATGGCTGTGACCAACGCCATTTCGTCGATCATCATTCTGGGCGCGCTGATGCAGATCGGGTCGGGGTCTTTCCTCGTGATCTTGCTGGCAGCTCTGTCGATCTTCATGGCGGGGATCAACATCTTCGGTGGCTTCCTCGTGACACGGCGCATGCTCGCCATGTTCCAGAAATCTTAAGGGGGTAGGGATCATGGAATTTGGTTTCACCACAGCCGCATATGTTGTTGCGGCAGTTCTTTTCATCCTCTCCCTTGGCGGTCTGTCTGGGCAGGAAAGCGCGAAACGTGCGGTGTGGTACGGCATTGTTGGCATGGCGCTGGCGGTGTTTGCAACACTGGTCGGTCCCGGTTCGGGCTTGTGGCTTTTGTCGCTGCTTTTGATCGCTGGTGGCGGTTTGATCGGCACATACGTTGCGCAGAAAGTTCAAATGACCGAGATGCCGCAGCTTGTCGCTGCCATGCACTCGCTTGTTGGTCTGGCTGCTGTGTTCGTGGGCTACAACGCCCATATCGAGCTGAACAATGTCCTTTCGATGGGCGAAGAAGCACGTCATCACCTTGATGGATTTGCCGCCCTTCTGGCGCATAAAACACCGGTCGAGCAGAACATCCTGCGCGTCGAGCTGTTCTTGGGTGTCTTCATCGGTGCGGTGACCTTTACCGGTTCGGTTGTGGCCTATGGCAAACTGGCGGGCAAAGTGACGTCTTCGGCTGAAAAGCTGCCGGGCGGTCATATGCTGAATGCCGGTGCTGCGATCCTGTCAGTGATCTGCCTGATCTGGTACTTCAATTCCGGTGGGTTCTTCCCGCTGTTCCTGATGACGCTGGCGGCTTTCTTCATTGGCTATCACCTGATCATGGGCATTGGCGGGGCGGATATGCCCGTCGTTGTGTCGATGCTGAACAGCTATTCAGGCTGGGCTGCGGCGGCCATCGGCTTCTCGCTTGGCAATGACCTTTTGATCGTTGTTGGTGCGCTGGTTGGCTCGTCCGGTGCGATCCTTAGCTACATTATGTGTAAGGCGATGAACCGCTCGTTCATCAGCGTTATTCTGGGTGGCTTTGGCGGCACCACCGGCCCTGCCATGGAAATCGAAGGCGAACAGGTCGCCATCGACGCCGATGGTGTAGCTGCCGCTTTGGAAGATGCCGACAGCGTTGTCATCATCCCCGGTTACGGCATGGCTGTGGCGCAAGCCCAGCAAAACGTGGCCGAGCTGACACGCCGTCTGCGGGCCAAAGGCAAAAACGTGCGCTTCGCGATCCACCCGGTCGCAGGGCGTCTGCCCGGTCACATGAACGTGCTACTGGCCGAGGCCAAAGTGCCATACGACATCGTGCTTGAGATGGACGAGATCAATGACGACTTCCCAGACACGGATGTCGCCATCGTTATCGGCTCGAACGACATCGTGAACCCGGCCGCACAAGAAGATCCCAACAGCCCCATCGCCGGTATGCCGGTACTGGAATGCTGGAAAGCCAAGCAGGTCTTCGTGTCGAAACGTGGTCAGGGCACTGGTTACTCGGGCATCGAGAACCCGCTGTTCTTCAAAGAGAACACACGCATGTTCTATGGCGACGCCAAACAGTCGCTGGACACTCTGCTGACGATGATCAGCTAAGTCGACCCGCTCAAAATCTCGTGAAACGCCTCCCGGCCGGGGGGCGTTTTGCTTTTGAAAGGTGCTGGTCTCTGTCATGCTGGCCTGACACGCGAATGAGGGACCCATGAACACACCCGCCCACCTTATCGTCGGCGCCGCCGTTTTCGGCCGCGACCGCAAAACCACATGGGCCGCTTTGATTGGCGCGCTTCTACCCGACCTGTCGCTGTATCTGATGGCCAGCTACGCACTGTTCATCGCGCAAATCCCAGAGCGAGTGGTGTTCGGAGAGCTCTATTACTCGGACCTCTGGCAAAACATCTTTGCCATCGACAATTCACTTCTTCTTTGGGGGGCAGGGCTTGGCATTGCGCTTTGGCTCAAAGCGCGTGTTTGGACGGCCTTCTTCGGCTCGGGGCTTCTACACATCGCTGCTGATTTCCTGCTTCACCACGACGATGGTCGCCGCCACTTCTGGCCCATCACCGATTGGGTTTTCGAAAGTCCCTTCAGCTACTGGGACAGCAGCCACCACGCAGGTTGGATCGGACCTGTGATCGCTGGCTTCTGCGTTGTCCTGACCGTCATCCTGTGGCGCTGTCTGCGCAATTGGGGCTGGCGCATCACTTTCGCGATTCTGCTCTTCATGGAGCTCTACACTCTCCGCGGATGGTTCCTCCACTTCTGACCGCCTGCATTTTCTTTCTACAAATATCCCGGGGGGCCCGGTTATATCCTGCGGGCTGGCCCCCGCTTGTCTAGATAATCAGTTCACCTTGCGTGCGATTGCGACTACACGAAGCTATGAACCCATCGCGCGGTATCCTACTCAAACTCGGCTCGGTCGCCTTCTTCATGTCTTTGCAAGCCATGGTGAAGGCCGCGTCGGGCCACGTACCGCCCGGCGAAATCGTCTTCTTCCGATCCTTTTTCGCATTGCCTGTCATCCTTGGTTGGCTCGCCTATGAAGGCCGTTTGCATTCTGCGCTGCGCACCACACAGCCTTTTGCGCATATCAGCCGAGGCGTCGTAGGTGTCACGGCTATGGGGCTCAGCTTCACCGCCGTCGGTTATCTTCCGCTGCCGGAAGTCACCGCCATCTTCTATGCCGCCCCGATCATCACTGTCGCCCTTGCGGCGATCTTTTTGGGCGAACAAGTGCGTCTGATCCGCATCGGCGCGGTTCTGTCAGGGTTGGTGGGCGTGCTCATCATCATGTGGCCCCAACTGCAACTGCTGGATGGGCAGCATGAAAGCGCCGCCAATGATTTGCGCGCCTTCGGGGCGATGCTCGCTTTCATCGCGGCATGCTGCATCGCGGTGGCCAAGATCCTTGTCCGAAAGCTGGTTGGGATCGACCCACCCTCGACCGTGGTGATCTATGCGTCCCTCACCGCGATTTGCCTTTCTCTGATGTCCGCGCCGTTCGGCTGGGTTTGGCCCACCGGATGGGAGTTCGCGCTTTTATTGGGGGCAGGGCTGGCAGGGGGCGTCGGGCAGCTCATGCTCACAACCGCCTATACCCACGCCGAAGCCTCAACAATTGCGCCCTTCGATTACTCCTCGATGATCTTCGCACTGGCGTTCGGATACTTCTTTTTCTCCGAGCTTCCGACCATCCAAACTGTGGTTGGTGCCTCGATTGTCGTGATCGCCGGATTGATCATCATCTGGCGCGAGGCGCGCTTGGGCAAAGATCATTCGAAATCACGCGCCGCCGGTCCGACCACCGGATAGAACACACTCGTTGATTTCACGCGCGAATTCTCTGGAAAAGCGATGAAAACATGGCTATCCTGTCGCCAACGACCCGCATCAGACGGGCGAATGAGGACGAGCGGCAGCCATAACCCGAAAACGGGACCTGTCACTCGATGATACGAGCGGTACAGATAAGTGGCAGGCATTTTCCCATGACCGAGATGGTATACGGCGTTCATCCCGCACGCGATGGCGATCCTATTCTTCCCAGATGGTGGCGTACGATCGACAAGTGGTCGGTCTCTTGCATCCTGATTCTGTTTGGGGTCGGCATTTTGCTTGGGCTCGCAGCCTCACCCCCTTTGGCAGAGCGCAACGGGCTTGGGCATTTCCATTATGTCGAGCGTCAGTTGATCTTTGGTGTAACCGCATTGATCACGCTTTTCACCATGACCATGATGAGCCCGAAAATGGTGCGCCGCCTTGGCGTGCTGGGCTTCCTTGTGGCGCTTGTGGCCGTATTCCTTCTACCCGTTCTGGGCACGGATTTCGGCAAAGGGGCGACGCGCTGGTATTCGCTTGGCTTTGCCTCGATCCAGCCATCTGAATTTCTGAAACCCGGTTTCGTGGTTGTCTCGGCCTGGCTTTTGGCCGCCAGTCAAGAAATTAACGGCCCGCCCGGACGCTCGATGTCATTGGCGCTGGTGCTTGTAATCGTTGGCTTTCTGGCGATGCAGCCTGACTTTGGCCAAGCAGCACTGATCCTGTTTGGTTGGGGTGTCATGTATTTTCTGGCAGGCGCACCCATATTGTTGCTTGCGGCAGCCGCAGGTGTCGTCGTGCTGGGTGGCATGTTTGCTTATAACAACTCGGAACACTTTGCGCGCCGGATCGATGGGTTCCTAAATCCTGATGTCGATCCAACAACTCAGATGGGCTACGCGACCAACGCGATCCGCGAGGGCGGGTTCTTTGGTGTGGGCGTGGGCGAAGGCCAAGTGAAGTGGTCGCTACCAGACGCACATACGGATTTCATCATCGCCGTTGCCGCCGAAGAATACGGGCTGGTTTTAGTCCTTGTGATCATCGCGCTTTATGCGACGATTGTTGTTCGCAGTTTCCTGCGCTTGATCCGCGAACGTGACACGTTCATTCGTCTGGCCGGATCAGGTCTGGCGGCCATGTTCGGCATACAAGCGCTGATCAATATGGGGGTTGCCGTGCGTCTTTTGCCGGCAAAAGGGATGACATTGCCCTTTGTCAGCTATGGTGGGTCGTCTTTGATCGCGGGGGGTATTGCACTCGGTATGCTTTTGGCATTTACCCGCACCCGGCCGCAGGGCCGCATGCAAGACGTATTCGCAAACAGGCAAGGTCGATGAACCCAAAACCACCTCTACTTGTTATCGCAGCCGGGGGCACCGGCGGTCATATGTTCCCCGCCCAAGCTTTGTCCGAGGCGATGTTGCGCAAAGGCTGGCGCGTCAAGCTGTCCACCGATGCGCGCGGAGCAAGATACACCAGCGGGTTTTCACATGCGGTGGAAATCGAAGAGGTCTCGTCGGCCACGTTCGCGCGTGGTGGGTTGCTGTCTAAAGCCCTCGTTCCGTTTCGTGTGGGTTTGGGCGTAATAGGTGCCATCTGGAAGATGTACCGCGACCGCCCGGCGGTCGTCGTCGGTTTCGGTGGCTACCCAACCATTCCGGCTCTGTCCGCTGCTCGCGTCCTA
Source organism: Aliiroseovarius conchicola (assembly GCF_041403445.1). Taxonomy (NCBI): domain Bacteria; kingdom Pseudomonadati; phylum Pseudomonadota; class Alphaproteobacteria; order Rhodobacterales; family Paracoccaceae; genus Aliiroseovarius; species Aliiroseovarius conchicola. The sequence goes on along the minus strand of NZ_JBGEHL010000010.1, from coordinate 81,260 downwards.
ACGCTGCCCCGCATGATCCACGAACAAAATGGCGTGCTTGGTCGCGTGAACAAGATTTTCGCCACCCGCGTCAACATGGTGGCTTGTGGGACATGGCCGACAGCTTTGCCCGAGGGCGCCAACGGCGTCTACACCGGCAATCCGGTGCGTGGCGAAGTGATGGCCCGTGAAGCTGCGGGTTATATTGAGCCCGGTGACTACCCCATGTCGATCCTTGTGATGGGCGGTAGCCAAGGCGCGCGCGCTTTGTCCGACAATGTACCGGCCGCCATTGCCAAACTTCCCAAACCACTGCTGGATCATATCTCGGTCAGCCATCAGGCGCGCGACGAAGATATGGAGCGCGTCAGCGCATACTACGCGGAACACGGCATTCGCGCCGATGTGCAGCCGTTCTTCAATGATATTCCGCGCCGCATTTCCGAGGCGCAGCTGGTGATCAGCCGGGCCGGGGCGTCGTCCGTTGCCGATATCTCGGTCATTGGCCGCCCCTCGATCTTGGTGCCGTACCCTTACGCCACAGATGATCACCAAACCGCAAATGCACGCGGTCTTGTTGACGTAGGCGCGTCGATCTTGATCCCAGAAAGCCTGCTGGATGTGGACACATTGTCCGACCAAATCCGCACCGTATTGGACAGCCCGGCGGGGGCGATGAAAATGGCGCATGCGGCGCTGGCACAGGCAAAACCGGATGCGACCAACAATTTGGTCGAGATGGTCGAGCGGTTGACAGGATTAAATGACGACACCGCCTAGGGCGATCCGTTGTCACGACGAGTGAAAGGTTAAAGTATGAACGCAGCAGCCACCAAGCTTCCCATTGAAATGGGGATGATCCATTTCGTCGGCATCGGCGGTATTGGGATGTCCGGCATTGCCGAAGTGCTGCTGAACCATGGCTACCGCGTTCAGGGGTCTGACCTAAAGGCTTCAAAAATTACCGACCGGCTAAACAAGCTTGGGGTCGAGATTTTTGTGGGCCAACGCGCTGAGAATCTGGAAAACGCTGAAGTCGTTGTGATCTCCTCTGCCATCAAACCGGGTAATCCGGAGCTGGACGCTGCCCGTGCGCAAGGTCTTCCCGTGGTGCGCCGGGCCGAGATGTTGGCCGAGCTGATGCGCCTTAAGTCCAACATTGCGGTGGCGGGCACCCACGGCAAAACCACAACCACCACGATGGTGGCGGAACTTCTGGTCCATGGCGGCATCGACCCGACTGTGATCAACGGCGGCATCATCCATGCCTACGGCTCCAACGCGCGTATGGGGCAGGGCGAATGGATGGTGGTCGAGGCGGACGAAAGCGACGGCACCTTCAACCGTTTGCCCGCGACCATCGCCATCGTGACCAATATCGACCCCGAGCATATGGAGCATTGGGGCGACTTTGACACCCTGCGTCAGGGCTTCCTTGATTTCGTGTCCAACATCCCGTTTTACGGGCTTGCCGTGTGCTGTACCGATCATCCAGAAGTGCAGGCGCTTGTGGGTAAAATCACCGACCGTCGCGTTGTCACTTATGGCTTCAACGCGCAAGCGGATGTGCGGGCTGTGAACCTGACCTACAAAGGTGGCGTCGCACATTTCGATATCGAGCTTCATGGCGAAGACACTCGGATCGAAGGCTGCACGCTGCCGATGCCGGGCGACCACAATGTCTCAAACGCGTTGTCGGCGGTGGCAGTGTCGCGTCACCTTGGGATGAAACGCGATGAAATCCGCGACGCCCTTGCCAGTTTCGGCGGCGTGAACCGTCGCTTTACGAAAGTGGGCGAGGTGAATGGTGTCACCATCATCGACGACTACGGCCACCACCCGGTTGAGATTGCAGCGGTTCTGAAAGCCGCGCGCCAAGCGACCGAAGGTAAGGTTATCGCCGTTCACCAGCCGCACCGATTTACGCGTCTGCATGATCTGTTCGAAGAGTTCTGCGCCTGTTTTAACGAAGCCGATGTGGTGGGTATCGCGGATGTTTATTCTGCGGGCGAAGACCCGATCGAAGGCGCCAGCCGCGACGATCTGGTCGCGGGTCTTGTGCGCCACGGGCACCGCCACGCAATGGCGGTTGACGACGAGCAGGCCCTGACAGAGCTGGTTCGCACACACGCAGAACCCGGTGATATGGTTGTCTGTCTTGGTGCGGGTACGATTTCGGCCTGGGCAAATAACCTGCCGGCGAAACTGGGTTAAGGAGCGCACGTTACATGAGCCCAGCCCTGATCACCGCCGCCCTTTGGGTCGTTGCTGCGACCATCGTGGCACTTCTGCCCATGCGCCGCCAGTTCCCACCGGGGCTGGCGCTGTTGATTGCGGCCCCGGTGATCATCATCTGGATCGGTGCCACGCATGGGTGGCTTTGGGCCATCCTTGGGTTGGCTGGGTTTCTGTCGATGTTTCGCAGGCCGCTTTGGTATTTCGCACGAAAGGCAATGGGCAAAGTATGACGCTTTCTCTGATCCTCGCATGCTTTTGGGCCGTGATTGCGCAGGTGATCGCGCTGTTTCCATCGCGTGACCATCACTGGCGCGTGGCTTATTGCTTGATTGCCATCGGAATTCCCTTGTTGGGGTATGTCGTGTTGCAGAACGGGCCGCTGATCGGGATGCTGGTGATGTTCGCGGGCATGTCGATCCTGCGCTGGCCTGTGATCTATCTGGTTCGCTGGCTTAATCAGGCAAGGGGTTAACGTGGCACAACCAGATCAGATCGAAGTGCGTGGAACACTGGTTCCTCAAAAAGAGCTTGCGGGCTTCACTTGGCTGCGTGTCGGCGGCCCCGCGGACTGGTTCTTTATGCCCGCCGATGCGGATGATCTGGCACAGTTTCTGGCCGCGCTTGACCCAGATGTTCCGGTGTTTCCGATGGGTGTCGGCTCCAACCTGATCGTGCGTGACGGTGGCATTCGCGGTGTCGTGATCCGTCTGGGTCGCGGGTTTAATGGTATTGAAATTGAAGACCAGAAGGTGACCGCAGGCGTCGCCGCCCTTGACGCCCATGTGGCACGTAAAGCGGCGGATGCGGGTGTGGATTTGACCTTCCTGCGCACTATTCCCGGAGCCATCGGGGGCGCTGTTCGCATGAATGCTGGCTGCTACGGATTATATGTGGCGGACGTGTTCGTGGAGGCCGAAGCGATCACGCGAGAGGGCGAGCGCGTGACCCTCACAGCGGATGAATTGAACTTCCAATATCGCCAAACCGATCTGCCCGACGGGTGGATCATCATCAACGCGACTCTTGAAGGTCCGACTGGTGATCCGGCGGACTTAACGGCCCGCATGGACGCCCAACTGGCCAAACGTGACGAGACTCAACCGACCAAGGACCGCACCGCTGGTTCGACATTCCGCAACCCAGCGGGGTTCAGCTCGACAGGCAAGGCAGATGACAGCCACGAGCTGAAAGCGTGGAAGGTCATAGAAGACGCGGGCATGCGCGGGGCAACACGCGGTGGCGCGCAGATGAACCCGATGCACGCGAATTTCCTGACCAACACCGGCGGAGCGAGTGCCGAAGACCTTGAAGGACTTGGCGAAGAGGTCAGAAAAAAGGTTTACGAACACAGTGGCATAGAGCTACAGTGGGAAATCATGCGCGTAGGCGAACCGGCAGATAAATAAGCCGGCGAAAACGCGGATGTAATCGGCCAAATAGGCCGGAGATTTGAGGGGTCGGGCAGGCCCTAAGAGAGCCGAAACAAGACGCCAAAAGGCGCAATAAATTCGGCTTCGGGGGCGGTACAGCCTTCAAAAACAACCGCGGCAGCGCGGAAAAGGCCGGAAACGGCAGGGCAGTTGATCGCTTACGCGGTCTGGTACAAGGCAAAGCAGGCATGTCGGGCAAGGCAGTCTCGAAAGTTGTGGTTTTACTGGGTGGTCCGTCGGCAGAACGGGAAGTGTCACTCAGTTCTGGACGCGAATGCTCTCAGGCATTGCGCGGCGAAGGCTATGACGTGGTCGAAATTGACGCCGGTGCCGATCTGTCCGAGCGCTTGCGCGCTGAAGCCCCGGATGTTGTGTTCAATGCGCTTCACGGTCGCTGGGGCGAAGATGGCTGCGTGCAAGGCCTGCTTGAATGGCTGCAAATTCCCTATACTCACTCCGGCGTTCTGGCCTCGTCTTTGGCGATGGACAAAGAGCGCACGAAGGATGTGTTCCGATCCGCAGGTCTTCCAGTGGTGGACAGTGTTCTGGCGTCCGCCGACGAGGTTCGCACGCGCCATATGATGGAACCGCCTTACGTGGTGAAACCCTATAACGAAGGCAGCTCGGTCGGGATTTATATCGTGCAAGAGGGCGCGAACTCTCCGCCCAAACTCGCGGCAACCATGCCCAAGACCGTGATGGTCGAAACCTATGCGCCGGGGCGCGAGCTGACCACCACCGTGATGGGCGACCGCGTGCTTGGCGTCACCGATATCATCACCGAGGGGTGGTACGATTACGACGCGAAATACGCCGAAGGTGGATCGCGCCACGAGATGCCCGCCGACATTTCGGCCGACATTGAAGCCGCCTGTCTGGATTACGCTATGCGCGCCCACAAAGTGCTGGGTTGTCGCGGTGTCAGCCGCACGGATTTCCGTTGGGACGAGGCGCGCGGCTTGGATGGATTGATCCTGCTGGAAACCAACACACAGCCCGGCATGACCCCAACCTCGCTTGCACCCGAACAAGCCGCGCATCACGGGATCAAGTTTGGTCAGTTCTGTGCTTGGATGGTGGAGGACGCGTCATGCGATCGGTGAAGCCACCTTCAAACGGCCCGTATCATTCGGTCGCCGCACCGCGCCGCGGGGGTGCCAGTGGTGGCAAAGGGCAGGGCGAACCACGTCGAGATCCCGCGCCATCGCGGTTGGCTTACAAAGTTCATCGCCTTTGGTTGACGCCCTCGTTTCGTGGGTTCCTGCGGGTGGGCCTGCCAGTGTTTTTGGTTCTGTTGCTGGTGGGGTGGTACTTCTCCAACCCAGCGAACCGCAACGCCATTGGCGAAAAGATCACGCAGATACAGCGCTCGGTTCAGGAGCGGCCTGAATTCATGGTGAAGCTGATGGCCGTCGAGGGTGCATCACCAGTTGTCGACGAAGCTGTGCGTCAGATGCTTCCGATCGATTTCCCGATCTCAAGCTTCGATCTAGATCTGGAAGCGATGCGCGAAGAGATTGCAAAGCTGGATGTTGTCGAAAAGGCCGCGCTACGCATCCGTCCCGGTGGCGTACTGGAAGTTGCGATCACCGAACGTCAACCGGCGATCATTTGGCGTCACGATGGCATTCTTGACCTGTTGGACCGCACAGGACACCGCGTGGCCAGCCTGCTTGGACGCAGCGGGCGCGCCGACCTGCCACTTATTGCAGGTCCGGGGGCCGACAAGGCGGTGCGCGAGGCGCTCGATCTGATCGATACGGCCCGTCCTTTTGGCGAAGAATTCCGTGGCCTGGTCCGCGTGGGCGAGCGTCGTTGGGATGTCGTCCTTGCTTCGAAACAGCGCATTTTACTGCCCACCGACAACCCGGTTGACGCACTGGAACAAGTGATTGCCCTTGATCAGGCGCAAGAGGTCATGGCCCGTGACCTGATCGTCGTAGACATGAGAAACCCCCAGCGCCCGACGCTTCGACTGGCCGAAAACGCCGTTGATGAGCTGCGTCGCATGCAGGGGATTGAAGTTGGAGTATCCGAGAATGACTGACCTCTATAGCCAGCAGCGCGCCATGCGGTCGATGCGCGAAGCCGCGATGCAGAGGGGTGTTATTGCCATTCTGGACATCGGCAGCTCAAAGATCGCCTGCCTGATCTTGCGCTTTGACGGGCCTGAAGAATTTCGCGCCAGCGACGGCGTTGGCACGATGGCCGGGCAGAGTGCGTTTCGTGTTATTGGCGCAGCCACCACCCGGTCGCGCGGGGTCCGCTTTGGCGAAATTGACGCGATGCAGGAAACTGAACGCGCCATTCGCACCGCCATCCAGGCCGCTCAGAAAATGGCCAACATCCGGGTAGATCACGTCATCGCCTGTTTCTCGGGCGCCAATCCGCGGTCCTATGGTCTGGACGGCGCGGTAGATGTGGCAGGAAATGCAGTATCAGAAGAGGATGTCGCCCGCGTGCTTGCGTCTTGCGATATGCCCGAGATCGGCGAGGGCCGCGAGGTTTTGCACGCGCAACCTGTCAATTTCGCACTGGATCATCGGTCGGGTCTGAATGACCCGCGCGGGCAGATCGGCAATCGATTGGCGGTGGATATGCATGTGATGACCGTCGACAGTGCGGTAATCCAGAACCTGCTCTACTGCATCAAACGCTGCGATCTGGAGCTCGCGGGGCTTGCAAGCTCGGCCTATGTGTCGGGCATTTCGGCATTGGTCGAGGATGAGCAAGAACTTGGTGCGGCCTGTATAGATTTAGGTGGTGGTTCAACTGGGCTGTCTATCTTCATGAAAAAGCACATGATTTACTCGGACAGTGTTCGGCTGGGCGGGGATCATGTGACGTCAGACATCTCAAAAGGTCTGCAGGTGCCTTTGTCGACCGCTGAGCGGATCAAGACATTCTATGGCGGCGTGGTCGCCACGGGCATGGACGACCGCGAGATGATCGAGATCGGCGGCGACACCGGTGACTGGGAACATGATCGCCGCACGGTCAGCCGCGCCGAGTTGATCGGCATTATGCGCCCGCGGGTCGAGGAAATACTGGAAGAGGTTCGTGCTTGTCTCGATGCCTCTGGCTTTGAACATCTGCCAAGTCAGCAAATCGTGCTGACGGGTGGGGGGAGCCAAATTCCCGGTTTGGACGGGCTGGCCCCGAAAATTCTCGGCCAACAGGTTCGGATCGGCCGTCCGCTGCGGGTGCAAGGGCTGCCGCAAGCGGCTACCGGGGCAGGGTTTGCCTCGTCCGTGGGGCTGTGCCTGTTCGCGGCCCATCCGCAGGACGAGTGGTGGGATTTCGACATCCCCGCCGCAAGCTATCCTGCGCGCAGCCTTCGCCGTGCTATGAAGTGGTTCAAAGACAATTGGTGAATTCGCGGCATTTGCCCCAAGATACGGTGCCTTCGGCGAAATCCTGCTGACCACCGGCAAGATTCCTCAATATTTTGCGGCTTTTCACACCATTAGGGCGTGACGAAAGGCCGTATATTGGGTTAATATGGTCAAAATCGAGGCAGTAACCGGCGATTCAGTCGGAATTAATAGACGGTATTTGTCGCAACCGGGGGACATCGGTGCGGCGCGGATATAGACAGGCGGACATATCATGACATTGAACCTTACCATGCCCGGTCAGGAAGAGTTGAAACCTCGTATCACGGTATTTGGCGTGGGCGGTGCCGGTGGCAACGCGGTCAACAACATGATCGAGAAAGAGCTCGAGGGCGTTGAATTTGTAGTGGCGAACACGGATGCGCAGGCTTTGCAGCATTCTAACGCGAAAGACCGCATCCAGATGGGCGTGAAAGTCACCGAAGGGCTGGGCGCTGGTGCGCGGGCCTCGGTCGGGGCTGCAGCGGCTGAGGAATCGATCGAACAGATCGTTGATCACCTTGCTGGCGCACACATGTGCTTCATCACAGCGGGTATGGGCGGGGGCACCGGAACCGGAGCCGCGCCGATCATCGCACAAGCCGCGCGCGAGCTTGGTGTTCTGACCGTCGGTGTTGTTACAAAACCGTTCCAGTTCGAGGGCGCCAAGCGGATGCGTCAGGCCGAAGACGGCGTTGAAGCACTGCAAAAGATGGTCGATACGCTGATCATCATCCCGAACCAAAACCTGTTCCGCCTTGCCAACGAAAAAACGACCTTCACCGAGGCGTTCTCGATGGCAGATGACGTTCTTTATCAAGGTGTTAAGGGTGTGACGGACCTGATGGTTCGCCCAGGTCTTATCAACCTCGACTTTGCTGATGTTCGCGCCGTGATGGACGAGATGGGCAAAGCGATGATGGGCACCGGCGAAAGCGATGGTGAAGATCGCGCAGTTCAGGCCGCCGAGAAGGCGATTGCCAACCCGCTTCTGGACGAAATCAGCCTGCGTGGCGCAAAAGGTGTGTTGATCAACATCACTGGCGGCTACGACCTGACACTGTTCGAACTGGACGAGGCAGCCAACCGCATTCGCGAGGAAGTCGATCAGGACGCAAACATCATTGTTGGTTCGACCTTGGACACCGATATGGAAGGCGCAATGCGCGTCTCCGTTGTCGCCACTGGTATCGACGCTGTGGATGTGAACACCGATATCCCTGTACCGCGTCGCAGTCTGGCCACGCCTTTGCAAGCGCCGCTTGATGTTGAACACAAGATGGAAGCTGAAGCACCAGAAGCTGTTGCCGCAGCAGCTGCGATTGATGCTGGCACGGCACCTCAGGCACCTGTCGCAGATACGCCGACTGAGCCATCGCTGTTTGAAGAGATGGAGACGCCTGCCGTCGCAGAAGAACGCGCACCAGAGGTCGCCGAGAATGTGTTCCCGGCAGACACCGCTGGTGGTGATGTTCCACCCCCAGCCTATCAGCCGCGCGAAGCCGTTCAGGCCGAGCCCGAAGTGGCAACCTTTGTTGCACCGAAAGCACCCGCGCCAGGCACACCATCGCCCGAGGCGATGGCCCGTTTGCAGGCAGCCGTTCACAACCAGCCGCGTGCGCAACAAGCGCCTGTCGATCATGGTGCTCCGACCACCGAAGCTGGTCATGACAAGCCTCGCTTTGGGATCAATTCCTTGATCAACCGGATGACAGGATCGGGTGTCGCAGGTGCGGAAGAGCATGCGCGCAGCCAACCTCCGGTACATTCGGCAGAACCTGCCCAACCGCAAACACCGGCAGCAGATCCCGAACAGGACAAAGTAGAAATCCCTGCTTTCCTGCGTCGCCAGGCAAACTAAAGCGGTTCAAATCATAAGAAATCGGGCTGTGCGGTGACCCCGCGCAGCCCTTTTTGTTTCAGGCCTGTCACACTGTGACATTTCTTACCACCTGTTTGACGAAATGGCATGCTGCGCGCGTCGTTTCTGCGGTTCAGTGAATTCGGATATTTCCATTTATTTGAATGTCTTACGGGGCAAAGCTCGACGAGTCGGCGGGACGCCGCTTGTGCGTGTGTTGATGTTACAGAGCGTTACAGATGTTTGAATTGTTATTCACCGGTGCTGGATTTACCTCTTGCTCATCGAATGACACCAGACAACGTCCCGTGACAAACGGTTATGACAGACCAAGCTGGTTAGTAGTTAAGAGGCGATACGTGCAAACGACTGTTGCAAGCACCGTGACATTTACCGGCACCGGACTTCATTCCGGTCGGCCGGCGCGCATGTATGTCCGCCCCGCTTCCGCGGAATACGGTATTTGGTTCAAACGCATGGATGTGTCGGACCGTGACAATCTGGTTCCTGCGCATTGGGCGTCGGGTGTTCCATCGCCGCTTTGCACGCTTATCCGGAACGATGCAGGCGTCGAGGTTAAAACCATCGAACACATCATGGCTGCCCTTGCTGGCTGTGGTATTCACAACGCTTTGGTGGAACTTGATGGTCCCGAAGTGCCGATCATGGATGGCAGTGCGTCGCGCTTTGTCGACGGTTTGGTAAAAACCGGCATCCGTGAATTGTCCGCGCCCGTACGTGTGATCGAGGTGTTGGAGCCGGTCGAGTACCGCGAAGACGATGGTGAGCACGCCGTCTGGGCGCGCCTTGAGCCGTCAGACGGGTTTGAGATCGACTTCCATATCTCGTTCCCAGATGCTGCGATCGGCACTCAGAACCTGCATATGGACATGTCGAACGGCAATTTTGTGCGCGAACTGAGTGATTGTCGTACATTCTGCCGTCGCGCGGATGTCGACGCGATGCATGATGCAGGGCTGGCGCTTGGCGGCACCTACGACAATGCTGTCGTGGTGGATGGCGATGACGTTCTGTCCCCGGGCGGTTTGCGTCGCGATAACGAGGCTGTGCGCCACAAAATGCTCGACGCCGTTGGTGATCTGGCATTGGCGGGGGCGCCGCTTAAGGCACGTTATGTGGGACACCGCGCCGGGCATGCGATGACCAACAAGCTTTTGCGCGCTTTGTTTGATGCGCCTGACAGCTGGCGTTTGGTGGAATGCGACAAGGAAACTGCTCGTCGTTTGCCAGGTGTTGGCGTGCGTCGCTCTGACCTGCCGATGACGGCCTAAGAGCGTTTGAAACTGATAATAACCTTGCAAATGCCGCGCTTGAATTTCGCGGCATTTTCTTATTCTTAGCGCTGTTATTGGGCAGGAACGCACCGCAAGTGGACCGAAGCTGCGAAAATTGCTGTGCAAACCATTTTGCCTCGAAAAATTCTGTGCTAGGACAGGCGTGAACAGTTCGGACTTTTAGTCGGATAACATATTTTGGGGTGGCACCGGTGATGATCCGCGTGAATTTGGGCAAAGCAATTGGCATAACGCTGGTTTCGGGCATGGTCCTGACATCGTGCAGCGGCGGTATCGGAAGCCTTGGCGGCGGCAATGGGCGCGGTATATTTGGGCCACTGGCTTCGTCGGTCGAGAAGAAGCCGATTGATCAATGGACCGCCGAGGAAATCTTCAAACGTGGCGAGTATGAGCTTGAACGGGGCGATCCCTCGGAAGCGGCCAAGTGGTTTGGTGAGGTTGAACGCCTGTATCCCTATTCCGAATGGGCCAAGCGCGGCCTGATCATGCAGGCGTTTGCGTTCCATCAGGACCGCGACTACGAACAGTCGCGCGCCACCGCGCAACGCTATGTCGAGTTTTTCCCAGCAGATGAGGATGCCGCTTATGCGCAATATCTTCTGGCGCTCAGCTACTACGACCAGATTGACGAGATCGGGCGCGATCAGGGCCTGACGTTCCAGGCGTTGCAATCCCTGCGCACTGTGATTGAACGCTATCCGGACACCGAATACGCGAAATCCGCGATCCTGAAATTTGACCTCGCCTTTGATCACCTTGCGGCCAAGGAAATGGAGATCGGGCGGTATTACCTGAAACGCAAACACTATACGGCTGCGATCAATCGTTTCCGTGTGGTGGTCGAACAGTTCCAGACAACGACCCATGTGGCCGAGGCATTGCACCGCCTTGTGGAAAGCTACCTATCGCTTGGTCTGACAGATGAAGCTCAGACCGCCGGTGCAATTCTGGGCTATAACTTCCGGTCGACAGAGTGGTACGCCTCAAGCTATGCGTTGCTGACCAAGTCCGGGTTGAAGCCCGAGGCTAAGGGCAATAACTGGCTGAACCGTGTGTATCGTCAGTTGGTGAAGGGCGAATGGCTCTGACCCTGATGTGGGGCAGAGCATCGCACGACCGGGGGCGTCATGCTGCGTGGTCTTGATATACGCGACCTTTTGATCATCGACAGGCTGGAACTTGAGTTCCAGCCTGGTTTGAACGTGCTGACCGGTGAAACCGGGGCTGGAAAGTCGATCCTTCTGGACAGTTTGGGCTTTGTGCTGGGATGGCGCGGGCGTGCTGATTTGGTGCGTGCGGGGGCTGAACAGGGCGAAGTAACCGCTGTATTTGATCTGCCCAAAACGCACCCTGCTCGTGCCGTGTTGGAAGAGGCCGGGATCCCAGCCGAAGATGAACTGGTGCTGCGGCGGGTGAATCGTGCGGACGGGCGCAAGACCGCGTGGGTTAATGACCGCCGCACCTCGGGCGAGGTGTTGCGGGCGCTGTCGGACAGCTTGGTCGAACTTCACGGTCAACAGGATGACCGGGGCCTTTTGAACCCGCGCGTGCATCGGCAATTGTTGGATGAATTCGGTGGGTTGGAAGACCGCGTGAAATCAACCCGCACGGCGTGGCGTAATCTGGCCCGCGCCCGTGCGGCGCTCGCCGATGCGCGTTCGGCGTTGGAAGCGGCTCAGGCAGAGGAAGAATTCCTGCGCCACGCGGTCGCCGAGCTTGATGATCTGTCCCCCGAGACAGGCGAGGATGCGACGCTCGACAGCCAGCGCCGGCTCATGCAGGCGGCCGAGCGGATCGGAGAGGACATCACCAAAGCGCATCAAGCGCTCAGCGCGGGTGAGGGGGCGGAAGCCCGAACCGGTGATGCGCTGCGGTGGCTGGAGGATGTGGCTGATCAGGCGGGCGATACGTTGGACCCTCCGATCGCAGCCCTTGGGCGCGCTTTGGCGGAACTTGGCGATGCGGTGCAGGGGGTCGAGGCCGCTTTGGACAGCCTGACTTTCAACCCACACGACCTTGAGGTTGTTGAAGAGCGGCTTTTTGCGATTCGGGCCTTGGCGCGGAAGCATCAGGTGGCCCCGGACGATTTGGGCGGCTTCGCGAAGGATTTACGCGGGCGCCTTGAAGCGCTTGATGCCGGTGTCGGAGCGATTGCAGGCTTGGAACAGGATGTCGCCGCCGCGCAATCGGCCTATGACAATGCCGCAAAGAAGTTGAGCCAAGCACGACAGGCAGCGGCAAAAGCTTTGGACGCGGCCATGTCGGACGAGCTTGCCCCGCTAAAGATGGAACGTGCGGTATTCACAACCGCTATTGCGTCCACCGAGGCTGGACCTGAGGGCGGCGATCTGGTGACATTCACAGTGGCCACAAACCCCGGTGCACCATCGGGGCCGTTGAACAAAATCGCCTCGGGCGGCGAACTGAGCCGGTTCCTTTTGGCCCTGAAAGTCTGCCTGACACGCGAGGCCGAGGGCCTGACCATGATCTTTGACGAGATCGACCGGGGCGTTGGCGGCGCAACAGCGGATGCGGTGGGGCGCAGGCTGGCCGCTTTGTCGTCTGGCGGGCAGGTGTTGGTTGTCACCCACAGCCCGCAGGTCGCAGCCCTTGGCGATCACCACTGGCGCGTTCAGAAAGACGTCGCAGACGGCGTGACTTTATCGACCGTGGTGCCATTGGGGCCAGACGCCCGGGTCGACGAAGTGGCGCGTATGATATCGGGCGATACGATCACAGATGCCGGGCGGGCTGCGGCGAAAGAGCTGTTGGTCAGCTAGACTTATCCTGCTGATCAGTCCTGCGGCACCAGTTTGCCGGGGTTCAGGATGCCAGTCGGATCAAGCACAGATTTGATATCCCCCATCAGTTGCCACGCGGCCCCATGTTCGGCTTCCATCAAGTTCAACTTGCCCATGCCGACCCCGTGCTCTCCGGTGATGGTGCCGCCCATGGACAGCGCCCGGTCGCTCATGCGTCGCGCCAACTCTTTTGCCGTGGCCAATTCCGATGCGTTGCCCTGTTCGATCAACAAGGTGGCGTGGAAATTTCCGTCCCCGACATGGCCAAGGATTGGTCCCAACAGGCCCGAAGCCGCGATGTCAGCGCGTGTCTCTTCGACCGCTTGAGCAAGCTTTGAGATCGGTACGCAGATATCTGTCACCACGGCGCGTGCGCCCGGGCGCAAGGCCAGAACGGCATAATAGGCGTGGTGACGGAGCTTCCACAACGCGTTCCGGTCTTCGGTGCGGGTGGCGTGCTCGTATCCTGTTGCGCCAAACTCCTCGGCAATCTCGCCAAAGCTTTGGCTGGCTTCGGTCACGGCGGTCGGGCTGCCGTGGAATTCGACCAACAGATGTGGGCAGTCAGGCATATCCGTCCCCGCATACCCATTGAACGCGCGCGCCGATGCGGCATCTACGAACTCGATTCGGGCCATCGGAACGCCCATCTGGATCACTTGTTGCACAGCCCCGACAGCAGACTGCATGTCGGGAAAGGCACAAATGCCAGCGCTGATGTTTTCGGGGATGCCATGCAGTCGAAGCGTGAGTTCGGTGATGATACCCAACGTCCCCTCGGATCCCAAAAACAGTGCCGTCATGTCATAGCCTGATGCGGATTTTGCAGCTTTCGACCCGGTCTTGATGACCCGCCCGTCGGCCAAAACCACCGTCAGTCCCAAGACGTTCTGCCGCATCGATCCATACCGCACCGTGGTGGTGCCGGACGCGCGTGTCGCCGCCATCCCACCAATCGAGGCATTGGCCCCCGGATCAACGGGAAAGAACACGCCTAATGTACGCAATTCATGGTTAAGTTCCTCGCGCCTAAGGCCCGATTCCACCACAGCGATCATGTCGCCGGGGTCGGCGGACACAACGGCATTCATCCGTGACATGTCCAGCGACAGCCCGCCCGATACCGCGCTGGTATGACCCTCAAGCGACGTACCCGCGCCAAAGGGCACCACGGGAATACGGTCCCGGTGGCAGATTTGCATGATGCGGCTGACCTCGTCCGTGGTTTCGGGCCATGCGACGGCATCCGGTGGCGCGGGCGCAAAATGGCTTTCAGATGCGCCATGCTGTCGCAAATCGGACTTGGAGCAACTGATGCGATCGCCTAGAAAAGACGAAAGCTCGGTGAAAACGGTGTTGATGGTCATCCCATCCTCCCCAGCAAAGCCGGAACAACTTATGGTAAATGCGTGATCTTGGGAAGGGCTGCGCGGGCGGGGTTAGATGCCTAATCGGCTAAAATTGTTAATAGATCGCGCTTGGCGGGATTTTGGCGCCCGGTGCTCATCCGGTTGGGAAATTTTGGTTCGCAATGGCCCCAGTCAATTGCAGTTCTGGATCCTTGCTCTGTTGATCGGAACGGCGTCCGGTACTGCGGCACTGGGGTTTCGTAAGGCGATTGAGGGGTTGCAGGCCAGTTTTTACGGCACCGACGATCTTGCGCATTTGCAAAGCTTTGCCAGCATGCTGCCGTGGTACTGGATTTTGCTGTTGCCGGCCTTTGGTGGGCTTGTGGTTGGGATTATCCTGAACTGGTTCACCCCGGATGGTCGGGTGCGGTCAGTTGCTGACGTGATCGAGGGGGCCGCCTTGTGGGAGGGCCGCGTCGAGAAACGCGCGGGGGTTGGTTCGGCGCTCGCGTCTTTGATCACCTTGTCGACCGGCGGATCGTCGGGGCGTGAAGGGCCGGTGGTTCACATGGCGGCGGTGATCTCAAGCTGGGTATCGGTGCGGATCAACGCCAATGGCGTGACCGGGCGCGATCTGTTGGGATGCGCGGTGGCGGCTGCGGTATCGGCAAGCTTCAATGCGCCCATCGCAGGGGCGCTTTTTGCGCTTGAGGTGGTGCTGCGCCATTTTGCGGTCCATGCTTTTGCGCCGATTGCCATTGCGTCGGTTGCTGGAACGGTGATCAACCGTTTGGAATATGGCGGCGTGACCGAATTCGTTCTGCCCGCCGAGGGCACATTAGCGTTCTACGTAGAGCTTCCCGCATTTCTGATCCTTGGGGTGGTCTGCGGGATTGTCGCCGTGGTGCTGATGCGTTCGATTTTCTGGGCGGACGACTTCGGCAACTCCGTGCAATCGAAGCTGCGCTTGCCAAGGATATTACGCCCGGCTTTGGCGGGGCTTATGCTGGGCGCGATTGCAATCTGGTATCCGCATATCATCGGGGTGGGGTACGAGACGACCTCGGCGGCGCTGACCGGTCAGCTTGGGTTGCAACTGGCCATGGTCTATGTGGGCGTAAAGGTGGCTGCTGTGGCGATCACCATGGCTGGACGCATGGGCGGTGGCGTGTTCTCGCCGTCGTTGATGGTTGGGGCCCTGACCGGCTTGGCCTTTGGCATCATTGCCACGGCGATTTTTCCGAACGTGTCTGGATCCGAGACGCTTTATGCCTTTGCGGGTATGGGGGCCGTGGCGGCGGCCGTATTGGGCGCGCCCATATCCACCACGTTGATCGTGTTTGAATTGACCGGTGACTGGCAGACCGGGATCGCCGTGATGGCTGCGGTATCCATGTCGACCGCCTTGGCGAGCCGCTGGGTTGATCGCAGTTTCTTCCTGACGCAGTTGGAGCGTCGCAACATTCATTTGGCCGCCGGCCCACAGGCCTATCTGCTATCGACGGTGCGTGTTGCCTCGATCATGAGGGATGATGACCACCCGCGTGCGGCCACCGAGGAAGCGTGTTGGGAGCTGATCGAGCAGGGGCTTTACGTGGATGGCAACGCCACTTTGGAGGCCTTGATGCCGATGTTTGAAACATCCGGCGCGCGGTTTATTCCGGTGGTGACCTTGGGCGGCGAGGGTGATCCGCCGGAGCTTTGGGGCGCTGCGTTTCAGGTGGATGCATTGAAGGCGTTTAATCGGGCGTTGGCCGAAACCGCTGCGGAAGAGCATAGCTAGGTCCGAGATAGCTTTTTAGGGGCGTTGCCCTTCTGCGCTGTCGCGCATTCACCCCAGGATATTTATGGAAAGAAAATGAGGGTTGGGGTCACGAAGAGAGTGCGCGAGAGAGGGCGCAGAAAGCCTCGATCTCGACCTGTTCGGCGCGTTCTGTTGGCTTGATGCCGACCGAGGTCAGGACGTCTTCGATGTTCGGATGCAGACCTTTTAGCGAAGCGCGCAACATCTTCCGGCGCTGGCCGAAAGCTTTGGCGACGAGCGCCTGCAGTTTGGCAGGGTCCGCGTCGTAACGTGGGGTCGGCAGCGCATCCAGATGAACCACAGCCGAGTGAATTTTGGGCGGTGGCGTGAACGCCTCTGGCGGCAATTCCATCACAACGCGCGGGGTGCTGCGCCATTGTGCCAGCACCGCAAGGCGGCCATATTTCTTTGAGCCGGGCTTGGCCACGATGCGCTCGACGACTTCCTTTTGGAACATCAATGTCAGGCTCTCCCAGACCGGTGGCCATGTCGGCGGGGTGAGCCAGCGCACCAAAAGTTCGGTGCCCACGTTGTAGGGTAGGTTGGCGACAATCCGGATGGGCTGTGTAAGGTGATCGAGCGGGTCAAGCTCAAGCGCGTCCGCATTGATCACCTGCAGGCGATCCGGGTAGGCCTTCTGGATATCGGCCAGCGGGGCCATGGCGCGGCTGTCTTTTTCGACCGCCAGCACTTTGCGCGCGCCTTCGACCAGCAATCCGCGGGTCAGTCCACCCGGACCGGGACCGATTTCCAGCACGTCGCATTGGGTAAGGTCACCGGCCTGACGGGCGATTTTGGCGGTCAGGTTTAGGTCGAGCAGGAAGTTCTGGCCAAGAGATTTCTTGGCGGTCAGGCCATGGGTCGTGATGACGTCACGCAGGGGGGGCAGGCCGTCGATTTGGCTCATTTGGTTTTCTCCCATCTGCTCAGACCCATTTGGTGGGCGGCCCTAAGAGCGGCGATCAGCGAGCTGGGGTCTGCCTGTCCAGTGCCTGCAATGTCGAACGCGGTGCCATGATCGGGCGAGGTGCGGATGAAGGGAAGGCCAAGCGTGATGTTGACCCCACCCGAGAAGTCGATGGTCTTGATCGGGATGAGCGCCTGATCGTGATACATGCAAACGGCCGCATCGTAGCTTGTACGGGCCTTGGCGTGAAACATCGTATCGGCTGAGAGTGGCCCGGACAGGTCGATGCTGTCCGCGCGCAGCTTGTCCAGCAGCGGAGAGATCATATCAATCTCGTCCATTCCCATCGCGCCGCCTTCGCCTGCATGTGGGTTGAGACCCGCGACGGCGATGCGTGGCGCGGGGATGGCGAAATCGTTGATCAAGGCGGTGTGTGTTGTCCGAATGACTTGTTCAAGCAACTCAGGCGTCAGGGCGCCTGCGACGGCGGAGAGCGGAATATGGATGGTTGCCGGGACCACACGAAGCCCGTCGCAAGCAAGCATCATAACAACATCGGCGCCTCCCGCGAGATGGGCCAGAAACTCCGTGTGGCCCGGAAAGGCAAAGCCCGCACCGTCTTTTAGGGCTTTCTTATGGATCGGGTTGGTGCAAACCGCCAGCGCATCGCCAGACCGGGTCAGCGACACGGCGCGTTCGATCACATCCACCACATGGGCGGCATGGGACGAGACCGCATTGCCGGGTAGGCGGGCGGCCCCGAAATCATGAGGCAGGATCGGGAGCGCAGGGACAGAATGTGCCTGCGACGGCGCGGAAATCTCGGTGAACGCGACATTCGCTGGAATGTGCGAAGGATCGCCAATCACAAAGAATGGTACGTCACCACGCAGGGCATCATAGGCAAGCCCGACAAGGTCGGGGCCGATACCTGCTGGTTCCCCGATGGTCAGCGCAATGGGCGGAATGGCCGCTTTGCGCGTATCCGGGCCGGTCATTGGTTGGTGTAATCCTCGATGTAAGCAGCGGCGCGAAGTTCTTCCAGATAGGCATTTGCGAAGCTTTGCAGACGTTGGTTTTGCATCCGCAATTTGAGATCCTCGAGACTGACTTCTTCGGGCAGGTCGCGATTGCGCGAGCACAGCATCAAAAATACCAGATTGCCGCCTTGCGGCGTGGTGAGTGCGGTCGAAACCTCGCCCACATCCAGTTTGGCCAGTTCGACGGCATAGGCGGCTGGCACGTCCGATATCGGCTGAGACACGCGCTTCAGTTGATCTTCCGGCAGGCCGGGCAAGATGCCGTAAAGGTCGTCACATGTGTCAGCCTTGGCGCGGATTTTTGCGGCCTCGGCCAAAGCAGCACCGCTGCGACCACCTGGCAATAGCAGGGTCGCATAGTCAATGGTGACGTCTTTGGCCTGGGGTGTGTCGACCTCTTCGATTGCGCGCAGCTGGAAGACAGCAACGCCGTTCCGCACCGGTATTGGTTGCGTCACGCTGCCGGGCTCTAGCGGCAGAACATTCGCTGCGACCGCTGGTGGCAGGTCGGACAGGTCGATCCAGTTCATCCGACCAGAACGGCCACGCGATGGCGCAACGGAATACTGACGCGCGGCGTTGGCAAACGCCCCGATCGTATTGATCTGGCTAAACTCCGAGGCGCGGACATTCGCTGTTTGAGCCTCTGCCGGATTGCGGGCCGGTAAGATGATCTCGGACAGAAGAACACGCACGCCTGCGCCTGGGCGCGTTAGTGACAATTGGCGTTGAACTTCATCTTCTGTCACATTGACGCGGCCCGCCCAGCGGGTCCGCACGACCTGACGCCACGCCAAGCCGCCAGAGACGAAATCCCGGAAAGTTTCGGGCGCGACACCCGCTTGAGCGATGATCTGGTTGAACCGCGCCACATCCAGATTAAAACGCCCCGCAAACTCTTCCATCCCCGTTTGAACGTCTTCGGCGGTCAATTCAATCTCGGCGATTTCGGCGGCCTGACGCTGCAGCGCCTCGTTTGTCAGCTGCTCCAGAGCCAACTCTTGAATGTTGCCGGGGGCTTTCAGGATGGTCAGAAATGCGATCCGCTGCGACAGTTCATAGGCTGTAATCACCCGGTCATTGATCTTCTTCACAGGAGCAAAAAGGTTTTGCGCGGTGGCTGGTGATCCAAGCATAGACAATGTGATCAAGAGCGCGCCAACGACCGCCATCAATGTCCGAAAAGACCCGTGCGATCTGGGGCCGGTGCCGGTTTGAATATCCGCCATGGGTGTCACCATTTTATTGTCCGTTCTGCTCTTCGTCATCTCAAACTCAATTTTGGCCAATTGGGACTAGCAAGCCCCGTCGTTCAACTGTTTCTAACCGTTGCATTGGTGCGAGGTTCTGCTGCGTGCGCCACCGAACCCGGTCAGTTCGACCTTAAAGCCGAAATCCGTCGTTGGCGTCACATTAGTCGAGGAAGTGAAACGACGCGAGAGGGAAAGATCGACAAAAACGCATTCATTTTGATAGCGAAGCCCCAATCCGGCGCGGGTGGCCTGTTCGGCTTCCAGATCGAAGCTACCGTCAAGTTCAAGCCGCCAATAGTCGCTGAACGAATAGGCCCCGTCCAGGCGCAGTTCGTGGGTGGGGGTCGGACGGTCTTCGGCCGCGTCCTCGATCACCCAAATATGGGCGGCGCTGATTTGGAAATCTTCGGTCATATACGCAGCGCGGGTTTCGGATTTTGTGACCCCAAGCCCGTCATCAACCAGTGCGCGCCCTTGTAAGGCAAAGCGCCCGCCGAAGTTTACATGCGCGCCCAAGAGCCAGTCAGACGAGGTGCCAGAAAGACCGGATGCATTGGTGAATTGGTCAAAACCGTCCTCGCGAAATACCCGGCCAGCGCCGAGGGTAAAAGCCCAGCCTGCGGGTGAATAGCGGGTCCAACTTAGACCCGCGGCTGCCCGAAACCCATCTTCGCGTCGGTCATTGCCGGGAAACCGCGAAAGGTCAAAAAGGTTAGCTTCATCGAATTCGACAAAAAAACTGTCTTCATTTGGAATGTCTGCGCCAACTTGCCGGGACCACGCCAATTGTACCACGGGCTCCAATATGTCGACCGTGCCTGCGCCGCTGACACGCGAGAGGGGCCAGCGCAGCGTTACGCTGGCTGATGGGCTGGAAAAGGTCTGGAGCGCGTCATATTGGTCGTCTTGCTGAATCCAATAAATGTTAGCTTCGACGCCGGCTTCGGCCTCCAAAATCAGACCGTAGGGCCCCACCCAGTCCTGCTGCCAGCTGGCCCCAGCTCCAAGCCGCGCCACATCGCGTCCGCGGCCTAATGTGCTGTCGTCGCTTTCACGAAAATACGCTTGCCATGAAAGTTGGGTTCGAATCTCACCATCGGTCCAGCTTGGAAAAAATCTGCGTTCGTAGAACGTGTCGATTTGGGCGAACGGCAGCGTGTCCGAAATCGGAAGCTCGCTTTCGCGCAGCGTATCATAACGGGTGATTCCGCCGAACACGAATTCGTCCCGGCGTGCGCGCATGACGTTCACCGCGTTTCGCAATCTGTCCTGATCGGAATAGACGTAGTCCAATAGATAGGTGGCGTCAGAAGTCTCTTGCAGTTCGAAGCTGAGCGTATAGTCGCGGGGCAGGGCGAATTGGCCTTCGCCGAACACATAGAACCGGGTTTTGCCGGGTTCGATACTGTCGCGGCTGATCGCGCCTTCAAACGCGATATCTCCGCTTTTGAAGGCCTGGCGATAACGCAGTTCCAATGTTGTGGTTTGCGAAGCGATAAACGGTGCAAGGGTAAGGTCAGCGTGATCACCCAGACGCAGGAAGAACGGGGCCGATATGCCGAAGCCAAGCGTCGTGCTGGTACGGATCTTGGGTGTCAAAAAGCCGGTGGCACGTTTGAGCGTTGGGTCGGGCAGGCGCAACCTCGGCAAATAAAATACGGGCACGTCCGCGACCCGGAACTGGGCATCGTGGAAATATAGCTGGCGTGCCTTTTCATCATGCACGACGCGGCTTGCCCGGATTTGCCAAAGGGGCACTGGGTTGGTTTTACATACATGGCAGGAAGAGGCCGCCACGCGGGTCATCTGTGTATAGCGATCGTCGATGCGATTGATTTGCGCTGCTGCGATCTGCAACTGATCGTCCAGAACCACGCGCGCGCTTTTCAGGATACCGTTGCGCAGGTCTGCGGATAACTCGGCAGCCTGAGCGACCAGCACAGTGCCATCCGGTTGGGTGATGGTAATCGGCCCCTCAATGAAGAGTTGATCGCTTGATCTGTCAAACCGCACCTGCGAGGCGGTCAGGCGGGTGCCCTGATAGAACACGACGACATTGCCTTGCGCAACGAGCGTGCCGCCACCTTCTACGCGAACGGAATCTGCAATTAAGCTGGCCTGCTGGGCCATTGCCGGAGCGCTGCCCACAATAGTGACCCCGGACCCAACAGCAAGAGCCAGCCAAAGGGCCGAGACACCGGATCGCAGATGGCGCGAAAAACTCATTAACCGTCCTCAAGATGTAAAAGTATGCCCATGGGCATCATGATCGCCGCAAGGGGGGGCACCCAAGCTGCCAGAATAATGGGGATCTGGCCATTCTCGCCCAGAATCTGTGCAAAATTCCGAATGAAATAGGCGCCAAACCCCATCATCAACGCCATCAAGACCATGACGCCAGTGCGGCCAAATCGGGTGTGCCGCATGGTGAACCCAGCGCCGATCAGCACCATGGCGACCAGAAAGACCGGCATGGCCAGCTCCATCTGGAACCAGACGCGGTGAGAGCGTGCGGAAAACCCTGCGGCTTCCAATTGTCTGATAAAACTAGGCATATCCCAGATCGAGATCGAGCTTGGTTTACCAAAGCTGTCGCGGATCTGATCCTGTGTCAGATTAGACGGCACGACATAGATGGGAAAAGCCTGAGCCTCGGTCTCTGGGTTGTCGCTGTTATCAAGGTCCCAGACTTTGGCGTTCGTTAATTCCCACTGACCGGGCACCAGACGGGCGCTGGTCGCATCAATACGTTCGGTCGGAGGACCATCAGGCGCGAAGGAATAAAAGGTAACACCGGTCAACTCGGTACCCTCAAGATCCGAGCGTGTGGCGCGGATCACGGTCTGGCCGTCCTCGTTGCCCTGACGCAGCCACACCCCGTTGGTCGAGATCGACAAAACCGACCCACCGGTTCCTTCATATTGCGCGGCAATGCGTTCGTATTTCTTGGATGTCGCCGCGGCGATTGGATTTCCGACTGCAACAGCGATGATACCAAAGATGAAAACAGTAAGCGCGGGGGATACCAATGTTGATAGCGCCGACCGACCTGCGGCGCGCGTGACCACCATCTCGGAGCTGCGCGATAGGCTGAGGAACATCCAAAGCGTTGAGAGGATGACGATCAGCGGAAGAATGCGATACATCCAGACTGGGGCATTCAACAAAGTCAATCCGAGGATATTCTGAAACCCGACCGCCGCAGTATCGAATTTGCGCATGCTCTCGACCATATCAAGCAGCACAAAAATCATGCCAAGCACAAAGAGCATCGTCAGAAACGCGAATAGGAACCGGCGCGCGATGTAGAAATGAAGCTTCATGTGGCGCCTCCGACCGGCAATTGACGCATCTCGCGCAAGGTTCGTCTGCGCCGGCGCATATCACGCGGCGAGGGGCGACTGGCCATCACCAGGACCACAATATTGAAGACTGCCCCAACGAGGGTGGCAACGTACACAAGCCATAGATTGCTTTCGGATCGGCGCGCGAGATCTAGCATCGTGTTGTCCAAGGTCTGCAACAGGGCCACGGCACCCAATGCAAATACGATCTGACGCCACAGCCCGAAGCGGCTGAAGCCCGCAACGATCAGCATCGAAAATCCGGCCATCGCCGTCACCACAGCGTAGAGCGCCTGCGCATTCCGGAAATGCCCTTCAGCGCGCAATGCAGAGCGGGTTTCGCCTGTTTCGGCCAAGGTGGCATCGGGCGGATCCAAAAGCTCGGGCGTGTAAATCTGTGACACGGTGCGTTTGCCAATCACCGGCCCCGACAGCAGGGCCGAGATGTCATATGTGAAGTTCTTGAACCCGGTGGTCGACAGACGTTGGCTATCCGTATCCAGCACCTGCGCCAATCCATCGAACATGATCAACCGTGGCCCCGCATCGGTGCGCAGGATCAGCGCTTTGCGGGCGGTATAGGTAAATTGCTGGTCCGGGGCGCGTTCGTCTGAAAGAAAGACGTCCTGCAGCTCACCCGCTGGGCTGATTTCCCGAATATAGAGCGTGATTCCATCCACAGGGTGTACGAAGCTTCCTTCGGTCAAAAAGCGCGCCGTGATGTTCTCGGCCACTTCTGCTTGCCGTTCGGCGAAACGCAGCTGGCTCATGGGAACCAAAACATGAGTTTGTATCAACATGAAGACCGCGGCGAAAATGCCAAAGACAAGCACGGGGCGGGCCAGACGGAAAGGACCGAACCCAGCGGCCTGCGCGACGACAAGCTCGCTTTCCGAATTTAGCCGGTTGGTCACGGAAACTGATGCTGCAAACGATGCAATCGGTATGATGAACACGATGACGCCGGGAACGATCATCGCCGAGAATTCCAAAAACACCAATGCGGTTTGCCCGTTGGCGATCAGCTGATCAAACAGCCGCACGGCGCGGTTCACCCAGAACAGCAAAACAAGCACCAGCCCGTAAAAGCCAAATAGCAAAATAAGCTGTGACAGCATATAGCGGTCGAATCTGGCCATTATTCCCTCGGTGAACCCCACATATTGTGGGTCAATTTCTAGCCGATCCCAACGCCGGGGAAAACTGCTATCTGGCCTTTCGTGGCAGGTCTGGCTAGGAATGGCAAAAGATTGCCTGAAAGGAATGTCCGATGACGACCCCGACCATGCCTGAATTTAGCGAAGTAACTCTGGATGATATCGGTGAACATGAGGGCCGCGTGGCCGTCGTTTTGTCCGAGCCCGGCAAGCTTCACCCCGCCGCCCGGCGGGTGAACAAGCTGATGCGGGGCGCGCTGTTGCGTTTCGCGGAAAGCGACGCGTTCGATGCAATGAAAGATGGCGATGCACATGATCTGGCATACCCAACGGGCATGAACGCCAAGGCAGTTCAGGTTGTTCGGTTGGCTCCGCGTGCGGATGTCACAGTCGCACGCAAGGCTGGGGGCGCGATCGGGAAGTCGCTGACAGATACGGATGTTCTGGTGCTGGCGGGTCCGGTCAAATATGCCGATGAACTGGCTTTGGGCGCGGTCTTGCGGGCCTATGCGTTTGATGACCACAAAAGCTCCAAGGAAGACGCAGCGCCGGGCAAGCTGCGGTTGATGGTGTCACGTGTCGACCAGTTTGACGGCGCGGCGGATCGTATCGCGGCGCAAAGTGAAGGCGTGTTCTTCACCCGCGACCTTGTGAACGAGCCTGCGAATGTTCTGACAACGACCGAGTTCGCAGACCGCTTGGTTGCCCTGAAAAGCCTTGGCCTGAAGGTCAAAGTGCTTGACGAGGCCGCGCTTGAAAAGCTGGGTATGCGCGCGCTGCTGGCGGTTGGGCAGGGGTCCGAGGCCCCCTCGAAAGTTGTCGTTATGGAATGGATGGGCGGCGAGAAAGACGTGGCCCCGCTGGCGCTTGTGGGCAAAGGCGTTGTCTTTGATACCGGCGGCATCAGCATCAAACCCGCGGCTGGCATGGAAGACATGACCATGGATATGGGCGGTGCCGGGACCGTCGCTGGGGTGATGAAAACTCTCGCCATGCGTAAGGCAAAGGCCAATGTGATTGGGCTTGTCGGTCTGGTGGAAAACATGCCCGATGGCAAGGCGCAGCGCCCTGGCGACATCGTGACCTCGATGAAAGGTGATACGATCGAGGTGATCAATACTGACGCCGAAGGGCGGCTCGTCCTGTGTGATGTCATGTGGTACGCGCAAGAGGAATACAAACCAGCCGGTATGATCGACCTGGCCACGCTGACCGGTGCGATCATTATTGGCCTGGGCCATGAAAATACGGGCGTCTTCTCTAACAATGATGCGCTGTGTGATGGTCTTCTGGATGCCGCCAAGGAAGAGGGTGAGGGCGCATGGCGTATGCCCATGGGTCCGGGCTATGATCAACTGATCAAGTCCCACAAGGCCGACATGAAAAACGTCGGTGGCCGCGCGGCTGGCTCTGTGACGGCCGCCCAGTTCCTTGGCCGTTTCGTCAAGGAAGATCAGCCTTGGATTCACCTTGATATCGCCGGCACCGCACAAGTGGCGCAGGATGGTCCGCTGGCACCAAAGGGCGCAACCGGTTGGGGTGTGCTGACGTTGAACCGTCTGGTTCAGGATATGTACGAGGTCTAAACCTATGTCCGAGGCGGCAAGCGAACCCGAAAGCGGGCGGGATGTGTCGGAAAAAGGCGCAGAGGTCTTTTTCTACCATATGACCCGCACCCCGCTTGAGGGTACGTTGCCGATCTTGTTGCAAAAATCTCTGGACGCGGGCTGGAGGGTCTGCGTCCGAGGGCAAAATATCGAACGTCTTCAGCGCCTTGACGAAATTCTATGGACCGGTGCGGAAGAAGGGTTTCTACCGCATGGGCTTGCTGGTGGTGCCCATGACGCGGATCAACCCATATTGCTGACCACATCCACCGAGGCGCTTAACATTCCAAACGCCCTAATTTCAGTTGACGGAGCCGAGGTGAACGAAGCCGACATGACGGGCCTAACCCGCGTGTCGGTGCTGTTTGATGGAAATGATGCAGATGCTGTGGCGCATGCGCGTGCGCAATGGAAGTCGGTCGTGGCGGCAGGATGCGTCGCCAAATACTGGAGCCAGGAAGACGGCCCATGGGCGATGAAGGCAAGCTCTGCCTGACAGTAAGCCCCGGCACGCCAGCGCTGCTTACCGTGTCAAAACCAGTTCGTCGCGGCCAATCTCGATCTTGTGGAAGCGCTGTAGATAGTCGTTGCCAAGCAGGGACCCCGGCATGTCACCGCCATTCACCCAAACCTCGACCTGACGATCACCGACGCCCAATAGGTCAACCTCATCAATGATCGCGGGGGCGGTGCGCACGACACCATTGGCGCTCATGGCGCGGCCAAAATATTGCAATCGATCCATGTCGACCCCGATCCGTGCTGCGTCTTCTTTGGTCAGCACGATCTGGCTGGCGCCGGTATCAACCACAAATTCGACAGGCTCCCCGTTCATCGTGATGGTCGCGTAGAAATGGCCGTCCTCGGCACGCGGTAGGGTGATCTGGCCCGTTTCTTGCACAATGCTTTGGCGTGGGACGATGTCATCGCGAATGTCCTGCCAAAGCCCGATACCTGCCAGCGCGCCCACGAAAATCAGCACCCAGATCAGCGCATGACGCACGGTCTGTCCTAGGTTCTGACGGCTTTCGGCAACGAAATATCCGCCCACCGCCACCAAAAGCAGCGCCAGATACAAAATGCGGCCATAGTCGTCGCCGGTCATTGCGGTCTCCGATTACTGTTCATCGATCTGATATAGGAACGGTGTGGGTTTTTGTCACCCGCCATGCACGCACGTTATCCCATCAGGCCGAAGTCGCGCAGTCCTTCCAGCACGAATTGCACGGCCAGTGCGGACAGAAGCATGCCAAGAATACGTGTGACGACTTTGATCCCCGTTTCGCGCAATAGGCGTTCTAGAAACGAGGACGCGATGAACAGAATAAGTGCGATCAGCAAGACCAATACCATCACCGTCATCGCCAGCCCGACACCCGAGAAGCCTTCGCCCTGACCCGACAACAAGATGACGGCTGTGATTGACCCAGGCCCGGCGATCAACGGCATCGCAAGCGGAAAGACCGACGGGTCATCGTCGCTGTCCACACCTTCCTCGGTCTGATCTTTGCGCCGTTTGGTGCGCCGCTCAAACAACATATCAAGCGCGGTCAGAAGCAGCAGGATACCTCCGGAAATCCGAAACGCCGCCATTGAGATACCAAGGAAACCCAGAACGCTTTCGCCTAAGAACGCAAACAGGGTAAGAATGACACCGGCAATGGCGCAGGCGCGTATGGCGATCGCCCGGCGCTTGTTTTCGGCCATGCCCTGGGTCAGGGCCATGAACATCGGTGACAATCCGATAGGGTCCATGACGACAAATAACGTGACGAAGGCTGGAATGAACAGATCAAGTTCCATTCTTAACCCTCTGCTCTTTCAAGTTTTTCCTGTGCGCGCAGCCACATTTCCTCGGCGCGTTCCAAGCCTTGATGCACCTCGGCATGCTTGCGCTGCCAGACGATAACCTCGTCTTTGCGTTCAGGCTCATAAAGCTCTGGATCGCCTAGTTTCTTGTCCAACTTGTCGCGCATTTCTTCCAGTTTCTGGACCCGCGCCTCGGCTTTGCGCAGCTCTGCGCGCAGGGCAAGGATCGTATCGCGATCCGCGCGTTTTGGCTTGGGCTTCGGTGCCTTAACCTTGGCGGGCTTCTTATCCTCGTCCGAGGACAAAAGCATCTTGCGATAGGTTTGCAGGTCTTCCTCGTACGGGTCGACATGCCCGTTTTTCACCAGCCACAAACGATCCGCCACCATGGACAGCAAATGCATGTCGTGGCTGACCAAAATTACGGCACCGCTATAGGTGGTCAGCGCTTCGACCAAAGCCTCGCGGCTTTCAATGTCCAAGTGGTTGGTCGGCTCATCGAGGATCAGCAAGTGCGGGGCGGGCAGTGTGGCGAGCAGCAGCGACAGGCGCGCCTTCTGACCGCCAGACAGCCGCCCGACCTCAGTGTCCGCCTGATCTGGCCCAAGACCAAAACTTGCCAGTCGCGCGCGCAGCTTCGCCTGGCCCTCGGCCGCACGTTCGCGCATCAGGTGTTGCAGGGGCGTTTCGTCGACATAAAGCTCGTCCACCTGATGCTGGGCAAAGAACCCGATGCGCAGCTTGTTCGAGGACACCATGTTGCCCTCCATCAGGTCCAGTCGGCCCGACAAAAGCTTCGATAGCGTGGATTTTCCTTCACCATTGCGCCCCAACAGTGCGATCCGGTCGTCTTGATCAATACGAAGGTTCAGATTGCGCAAAACGACGGTCTCGCCATAGCCCACAGCCGCCTTTTCTGTGGCGATAATGGGCGGCGACAATTCCTCGGGCTTTGGGAAGGTGAACACGGTACGCGCGGCATCTTCTGGCGCGCGAATGGTTTCCATTTTCTCTAGCGCCTTCACACGTGACTGGGCTTGCTTGGCCTTGGAGGCTTTGGCTTTAAAACGGTTCACAAATGCTTGTAAATGCTCGCGTTTCGCGTCTTGCTTCTTCGCTGCTGACGCCATCAGAGCCCGTTTCTGTGCGCGCTGCTTGGCAAACATGTCATAGGTGCCGGTGTAGTAAATCAGCCCCTTGTCTTCGAGGTGTAGAATACCACCAACCGAGCGGTTCAACAGTTCGCGGTCGTGCGAAACGATCAGGACCGTGTGGGGGTATTTGACCAGATAGGCCTCAAGCCACAACGCACCTTCAAGGTCCAGATAGTTGGTCGGCTCGTCCAGCAACAGAAGGTCAGGCTCGGAAAACAGCACCGCCGCCAAAGCCACCCGCATCCGCCACCCGCCCGAAAACGCCGAGCAGGGCATTTGCTGTTCGTCATGAGTAAAGCCCAACCCCTTCAGGATCGAGGCTGCGCGCGCCTCGGCCGACCAAGCGTCAATGTCAGACAGGCGGGTCTGAACCTCGGCGATGCGGGTCGGATCGGTGGCGGTCTCAGCTTCCTGCATCAAGGCTTCGCGTTCCGTGTCCGCGCGCAAGACCGTGTCGATCAGTGACACCTCGTTGCCGGGCACCTCTTGGCTGACCCCGCCGATTTTCCAGCCCTTGGGCAATGATACCGAGCCGGTGTCCAGCACCATCTCGCCGCGAATGATCTTGAACAACGTGGTTTTGCCAGAGCCATTGCGCCCCACCAGACCCACTTTGTGGCCTGTCGGAATGGTCACCGAAGCGTTTTCGACCAAGGTGCGACCAGAGATGGAATATGTGATGTCTGAAATTCTAAGCATGGCCACCATGTGCCTGAGCATTGAGGGGGCGTCAATCGCCGCTTTTCAAAACGCCGATCCCATGTTACGGGGGCGGCAAATCACACGTGCATCGGGGCAGGGGTCCCGCTGCCTCAAAAGCAAAAGGGACCGACATGGCCATTCAACGCACTTTCTCGATCATCAAACCCGATGCCACCAAACGCAACCTGACCGGCAAAATCGCGGCCAAGTTCGAAGAAGCTGGTCTGCGCATCGTCGCCTCCAAGCGCATCCAGCTGACCCTGGCACAAGCACAGCAGTTCTACGGCGTACACGCCGAGCGCCCCTTCTTCGGCGAACTGTGCGAATTCATGATCTCTGAGCCAATTGTTGTTCAGGTTCTGGAAGGCGAAGACGCCATTGCGAAAAACCGCGAAGTTATGGGCGCAACCAACCCAGCTGACGCTGCCGAAGGCACCATCCGTAAAGAGTTCGCTCTTTCGATTGGCGAAAACTCGGTCCACGGTTCAGACGCACCAGAAACAGCCGCAGAAGAAATCGCATTCTTCTTCTCGGGTCTTGAACTGGTCGGCTAAGCTTAGCTGTTAGGATGACGGAAGGCCGTTCGAGGGAACTCGGGCGGCCTTTTTCTTTACCTTTTCGATATTACCGTTAGCTTGATTGTGGCGAATACCTAGAGGTGATTTCAATTGAAGCAAGTAGTTCCGAAGTTGGTTGTCATTGGCTCAGTTGCCTTGTCATTGCTTGCTTCCTGCAAAGATGTATCACTCACGAATAAAGTGCTGACTTTTAAGGAAGACGTAAGAAACATTGAGTTGATCATCCATCGTTACGTTGGCACCGACGAAGACGGTGCTGGATTTGAGATGGAACTGAAAAATCCAGACGCTGCGGAGTTTTGCACCACGCAGTCGGTCGAGTATGCAATGTTTGTTAATCTTCGGGATGCGTCTTCAAAGAAGCACATATTTTACGGCCCCGAGTTACCGCCCCCCAATCCTGATACTCGCCGAAGCACCACCAAATTGGAAGATTTACCACTCTGGTCACAGGAGCGACCTCCGTCAGGGCCATATCGGCTAAGCTCCTATCAAACAATTGTAAGGTCGGGTGTCTACGACAACGCATTCACAAAGAACGAGAAATTCCGAATGGAGCCCTTTGAACCTGGGAATCCTGTTTTAGTTGAAGGCGGTCTCACGATTTACCCATGTAGTTTTAAAAATATGAACGATGCCATCAGAGCCAAAAAAGTGGTAAGCCTTTCTGCATCGCTAGGGAAGCCGGTTAGGGTTGGGCGTGAGATGTTTGTCCATACATACTGACGGATTGATTGATGCCACCAAACTATCTTGATCGCACCCCAATCTCATCCAAGATCGCTTCCATCTTGTCTTTTAGGGGGGTGTTCGCGCTGGCCTCGGACTTGATCGCATCAAAGCGCGCGCGCAACTCGTCCTTCTCTTTGCCTTTGCAGTCATTCCACGGGCGGCCCTGCAGCCCCATGACCATGGCGTAATATCCGATGAAATGTGGACGAGAGCCCGCAGCCAGAAGGCGGCGATAAGCTTCATCGGCGCCCATCTCTCGCAACTCATCCGCCGAGCGGATACCGGCACGAGCGAAGGAAATATCCGACGCCGGTCCAAGATTGCGTATGGACGAAACAGGATCAGTCATGACCCTAAGCTAAACGTGTTGTCCGCAGGTTAAAACCCGTCAGATACTGGCCCAGTCCGTGAACACCACAGCGGGTGTCTCGGGTTCCTCGGTCTTCGTTCTGTCAGTTTTCGGCGGTGTTTGTTGTCGAAGATAACGAACGACACGTTTCGGTGTTTTAATCTGTTTATTCTTTGTTTTATCAATCATTTCCCCACTCCAGATACTGAGGTTCGCGCCACTAATTGACGCACCAGTTTCCCCACCAGAGACCTTTCGGTAAGACTACATTAACAGAAATTAACGCAACGCAGTGAATAAATATTACGTGAATAGGTCGCCAGGAGTAATAATGTGGCGCGGCGGCCACAAGTGAGGTCCTAGGATGGCCGCCTGAAGTTCGGTCAGGATCGGACGAGATAGTTTGGCATGGCCTCCGAGGTCCCACAAGATTCCGATCAGCAACGTATTTAAGTGGCTAGATCCACAGGAGCGAGTCTTCGAGCTGCCCCAAGTCGACGATGCCGTCTATC
The DNA here is from genome assembly GCF_041403445.1 of Aliiroseovarius conchicola. NCBI lineage: Bacteria > Pseudomonadati > Pseudomonadota > Alphaproteobacteria > Rhodobacterales > Paracoccaceae > Aliiroseovarius > Aliiroseovarius conchicola. The sequence goes on along the minus strand of NZ_JBGEHL010000010.1, from coordinate 49,964 downwards.
AGAAGCGTGTCACCGTTTCCAAAATCAAAGTATGCGCCCTCTGATGTGACTTCGCCGAAACTAAGGATGTCTTGATCGGATATGTAATCTGTATCCAAGCTCGCCGCATGGACTTGAACTCGATCACTGCGGGGGTCGAAATCACGTATGTTGTCCATTCCATCGACATAGACAAAATGGTCGGCATCGCTGCCGCCGATATAGGTGTCGTTTCCAGAGCCGCCGAACAACCGGTCCGTACCGGGACCACCATTCAGATAATCATTTCCGTCGTTGCCAAATAACCAGTCACCGCCACCTTCGCCAAACAAGAAGTCGTCGCCGTCGTAGCCACGCATAATGTCATTGCCCCACGACCCAAAAAACTGGTTGGACTGACTGTCACCGTTGAGCTGATCGTTGTAACGGGATCCAAGCAGGTTTTCGATGCTGTGGAACCGGTCCCCCGCCATGCTCCCTGCGCCTACCCCGTCGGTAAGCCACACATAGGCAGGCGCAGCATTCCAAGTCATGACGACTGTGTCGAAGCCAGTGCCTCCCGCGAAGAGTTCTCCACCTGGTCCCGCGCGAAGGGTATCGTTGCCATCCTGACCAAACAGCATGTCGGCGCCGCGACGGCCGTAAAGTAGATCATTGCCCGCTCCGCCAAAAATAGCGTTTGCGATCCCGTCGCCATAAAGCTGATCGCCGCTGCTGCTGCCCGTAATATTTTCAAACGAACTGATCCGGTCGTGCTTGGCCGCACCCCATGTATAATTGTTGGAAAGGTCGACTCCGACGGCCTGCGTAAAGCTTGCATAGCTGACGGTATCCCGACCCGCTCCACCGTCAAGGACGTCGCCGCCTGGACCTCCGTCAAGCGTGTCATTGCCAGATTGACCCCACAATGTGTCTGACGCTGCGCCGCCGTAAAGGACGTCGTGGCCAACGCCCCCCAGCAGGAAGTCGTGACCGGCGTCGCCATACAGTATATCGTTGCCCCAATTGCCCTTGATCAGATCATTGCCACCATTCCCGGCGAGGCGATCATCACCGTAGGTCCCGGTGAAATCGTCGTTGCCAGCACCCCCAATCACCGACTCGATCGAGTGATAACTGTCCCCGTGGCCTGCATGTCCACCTTGCCTTGATACAAGATTGACAGTGACCCGCCACGTCGCCGTCGAATAGTCGACCGTGTCCAAGCCCGTACCGCCGGAATAGTGGTCAAAGCCCTGACTGTGGTGGAAGTGATCGTCACCACTTTCGCCGAACAAAGCATCGTTTCCGGCACCGCCGTTTATGTGGTCATCGCCGGCGCCGCCTTCCAACCGGTCATTCCCCCCGCCACCGTCAAGCGAGTCGTCGCCCTCCCAGCCGCGCAGCAGGTTAGCGGCATCGTTTCCGCTGAAGGTGTCGGCAAACGAGCTGCCGATCAGGGTTTCGATTGATGTGAAGCTGTCGCCCTGCGCGGCGCCCGACGTGAGCCCCGTCCCAAGATGGACATTTGCGCCTTGGCTGGCCTTTCTATACGTCGCGCTGTCCTGGCCACTTCCGCCGTCCAGGATATCGGCGCCGTCACCGCCATCGAGTTCATCGTTCCCGTCACCGCCTTTGATGAGATCGTTGCCGGTTCCCCCTTCGATAAGATCATTGCCATTTCCACCGTAAAGCTTGTCGGCCCCATTGTGTCCCTCGATCAGGTCGTTGCCCGCTCTGCCGTGAATGGTGTTGCCGGTGGCATTGCCCACTAGAACATCGCCGAAGTTTGAACCGTCAAGACTTTCGACGCTGGTGAGCGTATCCCCGGCTGCGCCTCCGGACGTTTCGCCCGTGGTCAGGGAGACCTGAACAGCTTGGCCTGACAGCGCGTAGGATGCGGTGTCGTTGCCGTTTCCGCCTGCCATGTGGTCAGCCCCTGCGCCGCCATGGAAGATGTCATTCCCACCGCCACCGTTCAGTACGTCGTCGCCCCCGTATCCGAATATTGTGTCATTGCCGTTGTTGCCGTTGATCACATTTGCCGCGTCGGTCCCACCGAGTGTATCGCTGTAATCTGAACCAGCGAGGTTCTCGATAGAGTTCAGGACGTCTCCGGCTGCAGCACCGCCAAACTGGTTTGACGTTAGATTTGCCAACACACTTTCGGTTGCGTTGGCAAATGAGACCGTATCTTGACCGTCCCCTCCGTTGTAGATGTCTGCTCCTAGCGATGACAGCATCAGATCGTCGCCGCCCATGCCGTTAAAGGTTTCCGTGCCCTCATCGCCCTGCAGGATGTCCGCGTTCTCGGTGCCGTTTACAACTTCGGGGATATGGCGGAAACCGCTTGGTGGCCGATTGAGCGCCAACAAATCAGCCGTGGTAAAGTGAGATGCATCAAGCGATCCGCCGCCCGCCCGGTGGACATGCAGGACCTCGTTCCGATAGGTCAGGGTCGCGCCCCAAGAGGCTGACTGCACGCTGATCTGACGGGCGTCGTAAAGCATGAAATACCCCGACAGATCAATGCGATCCACACCGGGGTCGAAATCAGTGATTGTGTCGACCATGTCGTCCGCCGACAAGACAAACACGTCCCTTCCACTACCGCCGGTGAGCGTATCGATTCCGGCGCCATCCAACAATATGTCGTCCCCGCCTAGGCCCTGGACGACATCGTGCCCGGATGCACCACCAAGGATATCATTACCCCCTGTGCCGGTGGTTGGGCCACCGCCACCGCCCCTCAGTTCTGTTTGCCCAATGGGGCCAAGGTCAATCTCGAAGCTTGTGATCCCGGCCTCGGTCTCGCTGCTCGCAAAGACACGGATGTCGCCGTCGACATAGGCCGCAGACAGCGCCGAGATATTCTGTAGCGAAGTGTTGTGGGTGTCATATACAGTATCAAGAAGCACCAATTGGCCGTTCGGCGCGACAACAAAAAGGGAAAGACCATCGTCTGCGCCACCCGCCACGACGTATAGTCGATCACCAACCTGCACCGAGGCAAGCTCCGTTACACTTGAAAATCGTGTCATCAAGCTGTCGATTACGTGATCGACTGGCTTCATTGTGCCGTCACTATGCACTTCCAAAACTGTAAGGGATGAGGTTCCGGCGCTTGCGAGCACAACATATTGTTGTCCGGCGACCTGTCCTGCGACGAGCGCGTTGGGAGCCGCGACCGGTAGATAGGCATCTGCGCTGAAACTCGTTACCTCTGTGGGGGTGCCGGTCGAATCCAGCAGATAGCTTTTAATACAATTCGTGGTCTGACATGCGGCGACGAGTATGGTTTGACCGTCTAGGCCAATGGTGAGCATGTCGACGATGTCGGCCGATGGGTTCGCGCCGCCGGAGCTATAGGTCTCTACAAGGCTGAACGTGTTGGTTGCATCAATCGTGTAGTGATTGAACCCGTTGCTACGGGCGTTTGCGCCGTACACATGTGTAGTGCCGTCGATTTCAGTTGCGATGACGGCAGACAAAAAGCCGTAGCCACCAGTCCCCCAATTCAGGGCAGTCGTCGCACCGAACGAGCCGTCAGCCCCGATCGCGATCCCGTCGAGTGTCCAGTCATATCGACCATAAGCGACGAAGTTGGACTGACCAGAATAGTTTAGAAACGAAATCGCTGCGTGGGGGGACGACATTTCGGTGAAAGTATAGCCGTGCTGAGCTGTCAGACTCGGGATAGCCGCCGATGTCACAGAAAAGACCATCGCGCCGCCACCCGCGCCCGAGGTCGTATATAGATAGATGCCGCTGCCGATATTCGCGACCGCCATATCTGTTATGTTTGCCGTATACTCCAGACCCGGGCCAGAAATGACCCCGGTAAACCCAAAACTGGTCACCACAACCCCCAATTTTCACCCATGCAAACGATGTTGCGAGGTTGAATTTGAGGTGGAAGTCTTAAGGATGACTTGAAAATTGCGCCCTTCGGTGGGCTAAAGCACTTACAGTTTATAATTAACAAGTGAACGCGGTCTTAATGCCCCTTGCCATAGCGGCGGGGTGTGCGTTTCTTCAAATGCGTCGCGTGAAGGTCGCGAACCACAAAGCCGCAGTGCTGGCGTTGGTCTGACGATACAACCCGAGACGAGAGAGGCAGCGCAAACGCTGAAGGAGGGGCAAATCATGCAAACTGGCGAAGTCCTCAAGAACGCCCCGATTTTCGTCGGAGAACCTGTGGGCCGAGCACCGCATCGCGGCAACGTTAATCTTGTTCCATTTCGTGTAGGTGCCGCTCAGCAACATCGCAATGCGTTTGGCTTTTGCCCGTTTGCTGTCATTTGCACCGATTTGATTGACCTGATGTTGACGGTAAAGAAGCGCGGGCTCATCGTCATGGATAAGCTGGCCCCCGGCACCCGACATAATCTGATACGCCCACCAGTCGTGTATTACGACCTCGTTTGCCTCGTGTGCTGCGCCCGCCAACAGATGCGCGCCGGGTTGGTTAAGGACGATGGTGTTGCCGGCAGCGACGTTCTGGACCAGTGCATTTCGAAACCCAAGCGGGCGTGGGCGAGGGGCGGAAAGGCGTCGCCCCTCCAGTGCCTCATCCGTGATCAGAGTGCGGCTGCAGAAAAGGGCAGGGCGGCCCGGGTCGGCCGCCTTGAGCATGGTGACCGCGCGTTCAAGCTTCTTAGGTAGCCAGACATCATCTTGATCACAAAATGCAGCCCAGCTGTTTGCGACGGCATGGTTAGGAAGCCGCTCGATCAGGGACATGAAATTCGCAGCGGCTCCGTTCTGGGGGCCGTCCAACACGGTCACCTTATGCCCTTTATCCGCAAATTGATTTGCAATAGCGCGCGTGTCATCGGTCGATCCGTCGTCACTGATCAATATGGACCAGTTTCGATAAGTCTGGTTTTCGATGCTGTTAAGCTGCTCGGCCAGATTGAGTGCGCCGTTATATGTCGCCAGAAGGATGGTGACATGTGGGGATGAGGACATTTTCGGTTGAACTCGCGCTGTTGGACTTTTTTGCAGATAACGTGCATCAGCGGCATTGGCAAACAATTCGGGTACAGGTTGGACGTCTGCGGTCGCCCACGTGGTGGATGGGGCTCAGCAGGGGCGCAAACTCGGATGTTGTCAGGGGGGCTGTGTTGGGTTAGGTCACACGCGAGGGTTTATTCACATCCAAGCCAGTGACGGCGACGGGTGTTTGCCATCTTTCAACCGGGCACGCGTCTACCTACCGGCTTCCGCTGGACGACGTGAAAGAACAAGAGACGATCAATTGGAACAAGAATCGACCCCGACAGTCACTTCCGATCCCGCCTTGGGTCCTGATAGCGTGTCAGTTATTATCCCTGTGAAAAATGGGCAGCCTCATTTTGCCGAGGTCTGCCAAATGCTCGCACAACAGGACTATCATGCTCCATTCGATGTAATCTGTATTGACAGCGGTTCTACCGACGGTTCGGACCAAATTGCTGAAGCACACGGGTTTCGCCTTGTTAGGATTGCATCAACCGATTTTGGGCATGGCAAGACCCGCAATTTTGGGGCCGAGCAAAGCCAGGCTGACTATCTTGCCTTTATTACCCATGATGCCATTCCGAATAATGCGAACTGGTTGGCAAACCTAATCAGGCCCATGCTTGATGACCAGAAGGTGGCCGGCGTGTTTTCAAGACACCTTGCCCACAATGATGCAGATCCGTTCATCACTTGGGAGCTAGAGCAGCATTTTAAGGGCTTGGCGGATTTCCCGGTGGTCGAGATCACGGATCGTGCGGAATATGACACGAATGAGGGGCTGCGACAGATCTATCATTTCTATTCAGACAATGCATCGGCAATGCCGCGCCGTATCTGGACAGATCATCCGTATCCCGATGTACAGTTTGCCGAGGACCAGATATGGGCAAAAGAGATTGTCGAGGCAGGGTATAAGAAGGCCTTTGCTTTTGATTCCGTCGTTCGCCATTCTCACAGTTTTGGACCCTTTGAAACGTTGCAGCGGAGCTTTGACGAATCCAGGGCATTTCGAAAACTGTTCGGATACCGCTTAAGTCGAAGCCTAGGAAACGTCTTCAAGAGCTCGCTGTACCTGGTTAAGCGGGATATCGGACTGGCCGTGAAAAATGGATGGTGGAAAACGCACCCTGCCAAGACAGTTTCAAGGTTCTTCGAATCCTTCGCGCGCCCACTGGGCCACTATCTCGGCGCCCGTGACCGACTGCCCACTGGCTTAACGCGAAAGCTGTCGCGTGATGATTGGATAAGGAATTTGTGACGTGGTAGACATTCGAAACGCGACAGCAAAGTTCGCGCGCATTGTGAAACAACATGGCGTTCGAAGCGCGCTTGTCGCCGTCCACAGACGTTTAGTGCATGGTGGGTCAAAGGCCCCAACGGGCGCCTCGGGAAAAATTGACTTCATCAGTTATTACAATAACATCCTTGGATACCCCCATGGCGATGAGTTTACGACTGATGGGGTCGCGGATAACACTATTCAGTGGGTCATTCCCAATTTCGGTTTTGGGTCCGGCGGACATCTGAACATCTTTCGGTTTATTAATATGCTGTCCGAAAGGGGATTTAACCAGCGGTTGGTGATTTTACCTCCGTATGACTGGGAAACGTCAGAAAAAGCGCGCGCAGCTATTGAGGATTGGTACTTCCCGGTTCATGCAGAAATTGCATTGGGCGTTGATGGGTTTGCGCCGTCGGCGGTCACATTCGCGACCGGATGGCAGACGGCCTATTGGGTGGCCAAACATCGCGGCAGCCGTGATAAGTTCTACTTTGTCCAGGATTTCGAGCCATATTTCTTCCCGGTTTCGTCCGAGTACACACTGAGTGAAAACACCTACAAGCTCGGGCTCAAGGGGATCACCGCAGGGTCGTGGCTGTCCGGGAAGCTTTCCGATGAGTATGGTATGGAATGTGGGGCTGTGTCGTTCGGTGTAGACAAAGAGTTTTACCAGCCACGCCCACGCCGTGACACTGACACGTTCAACATCATCTTCTATTCGCGGCATGTCACGCCGCGCCGGTACTTCGAGATTGGTCTGGTCGCGTTGGCGCGCGTTTGTGAGGCGCGCCCTGATGTATCGGTGACCTTCGTCGGTGGTGACGTCAGTGGTGTTGAGATACCTTTCAAGCATGTCAACAGTGGCGAACAGAAGCTCGATGCGCTGCCTGATTTGTATTCACAAAGCGACCTCGCACTCGTTCTGTCCGGCACGAACCTATCGCTGCTTCCGTTGGAGATTGCGGCCTGCGGCTGTCCGGTCATCATGAACGACTCCGCATCCGCTCGATGGTTGCTACCCGACGGGGCGGCCTTTTACTCGGCCGTCGACCCGGATGCGATGGCGCAAGAGATATTGCGCCTGATTGACGACGAGACGCTGCGTCAACAGACCGCCCAACGAGCGCGTGATATAGCGCTCACGTCATCCTGGCAGTCCGAAGGCGACCGTTTCGTCGAGCTGTTGTCGCAGTTAAGGGCCAGACCCACGAAAGGTAACTCATGACCCGCAAAATTGTATTCGTCGTCGGTATGCACCGCTCTGGGACGTCGCTCACCATGCAGGCACTTAGCGCAATTGGCGCAAAACCTGGTGGCGCGATGATCGCCGGCGATGATCACAACATGAAAGGCTATTGGGAAGCCTCGGATATTGTTGCCTTTCATGACGAGTTACTTAGCCAGTTGGGCCGAGGTTGGGGGCTGCCAGAGCACGTGATACCAGTATCTCCCGACTGGTTTGCCACGGGCCAGGCATTGACATCCCGGTCGCAGGTGCGCGCGCTGCTAGAGGAGCGATTGGCAACTTTGTCAGACGACGACGTGCTTGCCATTAAGGACCCGCGCATGTCGCTGTTCTTGCCGCTTTGGATCGACGCGGCCAAGGATCTGGGTGTCGAACCGCGCGTGATCATCTGTATGCGTCATCCGGTGGCGGTCGCGAACAGCCTTCAGAAGCGGGATAAGACCGGCGAAGAGATAAGCATGGCGCTCTGGTTGACGTATTCGGCGTCGAGCTTGGTAAACGCACAGGACGTTCCTGTGTTTATGAGCCAATACAACGAATGGCTTGATGACAATGTCAACGCTATGACCCGGTTGGGAGGGTTCGTTGGGCTTGATGTGTCGAATGTCGATGATCCATTCGATGATTCTATGGTCAACAATGTGGATGAAGGAGAGCCTTCAAATGCACTCGTGGCGCGTTGGTGGCACGACTTGTCTTCTGTCTCAGGCGGTGACGCTGTCCCGACCAAGATGGTTGAGCGCGCGCGGGGGATAGTTGAGAATGCTGAGTTGATGTCTGTTCTTGCGACATCTATTCGATCCGAAGTTGGGGATACGGCGACGTTTGCCGCCAAGCGCGATCTTGAGGCTTATCGCACCGGTTTTGCTGACCTGCTTGAAAAACACAATGCCCTTGGTGAGGAACGCGACACTTTGGCAGCCCGGGCACAGGAATTGCTTGAAGCCTATCAAACGTCGGCGGCATCGCGCGAGGATTTGATGCGGGACTACCTGAAGGTTCCTGCGGTTATTCGGCGACTGACCCGTCTTAGAAAATAGGCGTATTGACAAGTTGTGTGCGCAAACGCGTTATGGTGTGACTATCTGGTGGGATCCTCGATCCCCAAAGATCAATTCAGGTGAGTATCATGGCGGCATCTACTAATTTGGTCATCGGCGGCAGCGGATTTATCGGCAGAAATCTAGTACAGAAGTTGCTGGATGACGGGGCTGAAGTGCGCTCGCTTGATCTCGGTCCAAGCGGGATTTCTCATGATCGGTTGTCAACGTGGTCTGGCAGTTTTTTGCAACAGGAATTGCTCCGAGAGGCGTTGACGGGTGTGGACACGGTCTTTCATCTGGCCGCGACGGCCATGCCGCGGGAAGCGGACATAAATCCCTATCGCGATTGCTTAGACAATGTTGGTGGCACGTTAGGTGTTTTGGACGCAGCACTGGCGGCTGGCGTGAAGCGGATTGTTTTCTCGTCGTCGGGGGGCACGGTATATGGCCCGACCGACATGGTCCCCATCAAAGAAGACCACGTTACTCACCCGATAAACGCATACGGCGTTTCAAAACTGGCGTGCGAAAAGTACCTGCGGCTTTACAATGGGCGCGAGGGCAAAGACGGGCCGATCTCGACTCTATCACTGCGGATTGCCAATCCCTATGGGCAACACCAGAACATAAAAAAGGCGCAGGGCGCGCTGACGACCTTCTGTGCCAAGGCGGCTGAGGACGAAATGATAACGATCTGGGGGGACGGCGAGGTCGAACGCGACTTTATTCATGTCCGGGATGTTGCTGACGCGTTGGAGGTTGCGGGGAAGTCGGATGTCTCGGGGACCGAAATCAACATCGGGTCTGGTCAGGGCACGTCACTGAACACATTAATTGCAGAAATCGAAGCGGTGCTGGGGCGCAAAGTCAGATGTGATTATCAGGCAGCACGTGCAATTGATGTGAAGCGGAATTATTTGGATATTTACAAGGCCAAGACGCAATTGGGTTGGTCGCCCACCACCGCGCTCAATGACGGAATTCGCGAACTGATAACGGGATTTTTGCAACCGGGCTGACCGCGTCCTGCGCGCGCGGGTCAATTGTTTCGGATGACGCGGACGGGGGCGGTGAAATACAGTGCGGATCAGTTGTCGTTCAGAATTTCACGGTGATACCGGCCTAGAAAGATCAGACCAATCAGACCAAATCCCATCGAGATTCCGTAGACATACATCGGGCTGACCCACGTCGCGTCGTAGGTCGCATAGAAGCCGCGCCGCATTTCACCAATGACATGCACCAACGGATTATACCACATGTAATCCCTGAAAGGCTGGGGCAGGCTTTCAAGCAGGAAGAAGATGGATGAAATAATGAAGAGTGGGCGGTTGATAATGGCCCACAGCCGGTCCCAAAGCGGATAACGCGATAAAACGAAGCAGTTAAAAATGCCAACCCCCAAACCAATTGCCAATGCCATACAAAGCGAGTTCACAATTGCTGGGTAGTCAAGGATGTTTCCGGTATCAAAGAATGTCATTATTCCGTACATGAGCACGTAGAAAACCATGATATGGGTTAGTCCATTCAACAAAAAACGCCCGATAATCGCGTCCAGATAGGTCACCGACGGGTAAAAGAGCAATGCGTGTGAAAATCGGATCGATTGACTGATCTTCACCGATAGATCTGAATACAACATGAAGGGCAAAAAGCCCGTTGCATAGAACAAGGGGAAGTTGTTTCCCAATGCCGGAGCGGCGAATGCCATCGAAAAGGCGACCGTCATGATCGCCAGGCCGCCGATGGGCTCAAGAATTGCCCAGATATAGCCGCCCGGTGAACGGCCATAGGTAGTGGCCATCTCGCGCAATACTAGTGCGATGATTGTCCGCGATGTCTTGTAACTGCGGGCGTGAAGCCCTTTTGCCGAAAAACTCATGACCTCTCATGGCCGTAAAATCCAGCCGACTTCAAGTGAAAAAGAAGTGTCATCGTCAGGTTACGGTAGCTCTTTTCTAAACCGACGGTTCAGTGTAAGAACCCGAAATGTCACAGAATAGTGGATAAGACATTGACAGATAAGTCGTCGAAACCAGATCAATCTGGAACATCAGATAAAAAAGTGTCGAAGCAAGAGCCCGAGCAAACAAAATTGGAGGCTGCAAAATCTGCTGCTCCAGCAGCAGCGCCGCCGCCCGCTGCCCCTGATCCGATCATCCATAAGCCGCTTGCCAGGCCCGCTCGTCTCAGACCGCGCCACCGTCGTTTGATTGGCAGTTTCTTTGTCGTCGTCTTGCTGCCGCTTTTGGCAACCGCTTGGTATATGTACGCGCGCGCCAAGGATCAATACGTATCCTATGTCGCGTTCTCCGTGCGCTCCGAGGATGTTGGCTCCGCGCTGGATTTGTTCGGTGGTCTCAGTGCATTTGGCTCAAGCGGTTCGGAAGACGCGGACATTTTGTATGAGTTTATCCAAAGTCGCGAACTTGTGCGGGCGACTGACGAGGCCCTGGATCTTCGTAGCATCTATTCGACCACATATGATGTTGACCCTATTTTTTCGTTCGACGCTGATGGCACGATTGAGGATTTGTCCAGCTATTGGAAGGACATGGTCAAGATATTTTACGACAATGGTACGGGCTTGATTGAGCTGCGTGTTCATGCCTTCGACGCCAAGAAGGCGCAGGAGATTTCCGAGTTTATCTTTGTCAGAAGCTCGGACATGATCAACGAACTAAGCGCAATCGCGCGCGAGGATGCAACGCGCTATGCCCGCGAAGAGTTGGAACGCGCTGTCGCGCGTCTGCGCGAAGCCCGTCAAGCCGTGACGGAGTTTAGATCGAAGAATCAGATCGTCGACCCGGCAGCCGAAATTGGGGCGCAGACGGGCCTTCTGACAGCGCTTCAGACGCGTTTGTCAAATGCGCTGATCACCTATGACCTGCTAAAGGAGAGCGCCGGGGAGAACGATCCCAGATTGGAGCAAGCTATTCTGCGCATTGATGTCATTCGACAACGGATTGACGAAGAGCGAAAGAAGTATGCAAGCAATGACACGGACGGCGGTGATTTTTCATCTCTTGTCGGGGAATACGAAGGGCTTGCCGTTGACCGGGAGTTTGCCGAAAGAAGCTACCTCGCCGCGCTCGCGGCCTACGATGCTGCATTGACCGAGGCACAGCGAAAGAGCCGGTATTTGGCGGCCTATATCAAGCCCACATTGGCTGAACGGCCAGAGTACCCAAAACGCCTTGTCATGGTGCTGCTGGTTAGTGGCTTCCTGTTCTTCTCGTGGTCGATAGGAGCATTGATTTACTACGCGATTAGGGATCGCCGCTGATGATTGAAATCCGCGATTTGTGGAAAACGTATTATGTCAAAGGCGAAGGCAAGACGGTCGCAAGGGGGCTAAACTTGCGATTCCCGTCTCGCGGATCTGTTGGCCTGTTTGGTCGGAATGGCGCCGGTAAGTCGACGCTTTTGCGTATGATCGCTGGGTCAGAGGATCCCGACAGTGGCGACATTGTATCTGATGGTACAGTGTCTTGGCCGGTGGGCTTTGCGGGTAGCTTTCACCCCGAATTGACAGGCGCTCAAAACGTCCGGTTTGTGGGCCGGGTGTATGGTGTCGATACCGACGAGTTGATCGAGTTTGTACAGGACTTCGCGGGGTTGGGCGCGCATTTTCACGGTAAGTTCCGAACCTATTCATCCGGAATGCGTTCTCGCTTGGCGTTCGGTTTGTCGATGGGAATCAAATTCGACACTTACCTGGTTGACGAAGTCACATCGGTTGGGGATGCGGCATTCCGCGAGCTTAGTACAGCGTTGCTTCGCGAGCGCATCAACGAAAGTGCCGCGATTATCGTCTCACACTCGATGCCACTGATGCAGCAACTTTGCGATACCGGGATTGTGATGATCGACGGCCAAGCGCAAGTCTACGACGATATCAAAGAGGCCATTGCGGTCCACGAGGCAGCAATGCGTGGACAAAACCCTGATTGGGTGCAGCCCTGAGACCACAGTCGCAGGGTTGCCTTAAAAAACGGAAGGTAAGCTGCTGCACATGTCCATCAACGCCGCAGAGTACGTACTCTCGGATCGCTTTACTGCGCTCCCAGGAATTTATCCAAGGCATGTCGGTACAATCGCAGGTCAATCGCATTAAGGCTCTCAATACGCTGGACGGTTTCCTCCGAAACTTCATCGAAGCTGTACACGCCAACGTTGGCGTTGGACTGTATATCCAGTTTCGTTCCCAGGGTCTTGTTCAGATCGCGGACCGACAGCGCGAAGAACTCCTGGAAACCGACGAAGTCGAAATAATTGTCGAGGTTATGTACTGCCATTCGAAACAATTCCTCTTTGTCGTCGTGCTTTTGCTTTCCTGAAATCACTTTCGACATGAGATCCGAGAACTCCCAGTATCCGGTTGTTTCAAAGAAGTCATTGATGTCAGACGATTTTCGCATGATATCGCCGATGAAGCTCTCGTCGTGATTTCGCAAATGATAGTAGTGCGAGATCGTTCGTGTGACTGGATGCCGCATAAAGCAAAGATATCTGGGCGTGGGTTGCAGTCCGATCCGCTCGTGCACGCCGAAGAACATGTGGCCATAAAACAGATCGATATGTCCATGATCCTGGCCATTCAACTGGTGTTCCTCATCTACCGAGTAGACCATCTCTACGTTCAGATTCGGAGCACTACGAAGGGCCGTGTTAAGCGTGCCGCCCGCAGTCTTCGTCAAGTGCAGCATAATTCTTGGTGTTTTTGACATGACCAGCCCCTTTTGCAAATTTGTCGCTTTCGATACGATGCGCAATGCCATCTCGCTCCTGCGGTACCCTTGGTGGCGTTTCAATCATATTCATCGCAAAGTTTCCAGAGCGGAAAACGATCCGGCGGGTCCGCCGGCAGCTATGGATACGTGGCGGCGGGTGTCTGAAGGTGATAGGTACGGGCTTAGGCCGGAAAAGGTCGATAAAGCGTGTTGTAAAGCCCGTCGCAAGACGGCACGAACCGGACAAGATACGATGGAGAACTTCGCGGGTGGGCAAGAGCAGGTGACAAATACATGCAAACAAACCGGGGTGGTTTACGCTGCTCGTTTGAGTGTGGCACCCATGATGGACTGGACGGACCGTCATTGCAGGTATTTTCACCGGCTGATGAGCCGTCATGCGTTGCTTTATACCGAAATGGTTACAGCGCCTGCTTTGGTTCGCGGCGGGGCGGTTCATCTGCTTGACTACAACATAGAAGAGCAACCTGTGGCGGTTCAGCTGGGCGGGTCTGATCCGAAAGAGCTGGCAGCGGCGACGCGAGTATGTGTGGATCGGGGATATGATGAGGTCAATTTGAACATTGGCTGTCCCTCGGACCGGGTACAGTCAGGGACGTTCGGGGCTGTGCTTATGCGAGACGCCGCGTTGGTGGCAGATTGTGCGGCTGCGATGAAAGATGCTTCGCAAGGCATTGAAGTCACGGTTAAATGTCGTATTGGCGTTGATGACCAACACCCTGAAGATGTATTGCCAAATTTTCTAGAAACCGTCGCCGATGCCGGTGTGTCCCGGTTCGCAGTCCATGCGCGCAAGGCGTGGCTTCAAGGGCTGTCTCCGAAAGAAAACCGCGACATCCCCCCGCTGGATTACCCGCTGGTTCACCAGATGAAAGCCGCGTTTCCAGACCTGCATTTGTCAATCAATGGCGGCATCACCTCGCTTGAGGAGGTGCAGGCGCATTTGCAGATCATGGACGGTGTGATGATCGGGCGCGCCGCCTATCATGATCCGGCCTCTGTTCTATTGACGGCAGATCAACAGATTTTCGGCGATCGCGCGCCTGCGAAAACAGCCCATGACGTGGTCGAAGCGATGTATCCGTACATAGATGCGCAAATTGCAAGCGGTGCGCGTTTGCATTCCATCACGCGGCACATGTTGGGGCTGTTCAACGGCCGACCCGGTGCGCGGAAATGGCGACGCGTGTTATCCGAAGGCGCGACGCGGGACGGGGCAGGGGGTGCTCTGGTTGCAGAAGCGCTATCTCATGTGTCCCAACAACCGACCACAGAAACCGTATAAGCCGAGATCGCCATGCCCGACATGTCCACCCTTTTGCCGATGCTTCTGTTTTTGCTGGTCATTGGCGGCGTTGCGGGGGTGCTGGCCGGGTTGCTTGGGGTCGGTGGTGGCATCGTTCTGGTGCCTGCGTTTTTCTATGCATTCACGGTTTTGGGCTATGGGTCGGATCAGTTGATGCAGGTCTGTCTTGCGACCTCTTTGGCGACCATCATCGTGACATCGCTGCGGTCAGTTATGGCGCATAACCGTAAGGGCGCGGTTGAGTGGGATATTCTGAAAACCTGGGCACCCGGCATTGCTTTGGGGGCCATCATTGGCGTTTTCGTGGCTGCCGGTTTGCGCTCGGTCGTGTTGCAGGCGATCTTTGGCGGGCTTGGGTTGGTGATCGGGGCCTATCTGGGCTTGGGCAAGTCGGGCTGGCGTTTGGGTGAAGGGATGCCCGATGGGGTTCGGCGTGCGGTGATGTCTCCGATCCTTGGTTTTCTGTCCGTCCTGATGGGGATTGGCGGCGGCAGTTTTGGCGTGCCGTTGATGACGCTCTATGGCCGCCCAATTCACCACGCGGTTGCCACGGCTGCGGGGTTCGGCGTGCTGATCGCCGTGCCGTCAGTTCTTGGGTTCTTGTTTCTGCCGATCGCCGCCGATATCCGCCCCCCTTACACCATCGGCGCGGTTAATATACCCGCCTTTGCAGTGGTGGTTGCAATGACCCTGATCACCGCGCCCTGGGGGGTGAAGCTTGCGCATGCGATGGACCCGAAACCACTAAAGCGCGTATTCGCGGTGTTCCTGACGCTGGTCGCGCTGAACATGCTTAGGAAGGCGTTGTTGGGATAGGGGGCTAAGGGGGACCTTCTGCGCCCTCGGCCAGAAAGGCGGCGACCGTTTCGGGCCGCAAGGGACGTTTGGTCACGCCGTCATGCTCTAACGTGACAACAAGGCATTCCGAGCTGCACATCATCTCGCCATCCAGAAATACTGCGTATTCCAACATGAATGAAGTCGCGCGAAAGCTTCTTGTGCGCGTGGTCACCACGTAATTGTCGCCAAGATGCAGTGGCTTCATATACTGCGCGTAGTTGCTGGCCACCACGACTTGCGGATCACCCTCACTATAGGTGCTGACATGAACATGTCCGAAATACGGGATGCGCAGAGATTCAAACCACCGAAAATAAGCCACGTTGTTCACGTGGTTCAGCGCGTCCAGCTCGTGAAACCGGACGCGGTCGGCCATGGCATAGGCCCATCCATCAGGCACACCCACGCTTTTCATCTGTTCAGGGCTGAGCGGCGTGACAAGTGGGATGTTGGCAAACGGGTCAGACATGGGCACCTCGGGACGTCTCGGCCTTGCGGGTGGGTCCGGGACGGGCTGGGAAATGGAGCGGGTGAAGGGAATCGAACCCTCGTCGTCAGCTTGGGAAGCTGCTGCTCTACCATTGAGCTACACCCGCAGTCGTCTTTGGGTATGCCAGCACGCGGGGGGCGTCAAGGTGATCTGACGCCCTTATCCCCGGCGACGCCTGCGCCTGCGCCCGCCATCCTCGCCGTCTCCGCCACCAGTGTTGAAGCTGGGTTCGGGCAGCTCGACGACGGTGCGTAGGATTGGGAACGGGTCCGAGGAATTCGGCATGGCCGAGGCATTGACGAAATGCTCTTGGAAACGTGGCTCTACAGCCGTTTCGATTTTCAGGATTTTGCGGACCGTATCTTCGATCTCGGCGCGGGCGGCCCGGTTCAAAAGGGCGATGCGCGCACCGGTGCCGGCAGCGTTCCCGGCGGATGTGACCTTGTCCAGTTCGCAATCTGGGATCATGCCCAAAACCATGGCGTGTTTGGCCGAGATATGCGCGCCGAACGCACCAGCCAGAACCACCCGATCCACCCGATCCACATCGCGCTTGTCCATCAACAAACGTGCGCCGGAATAAAGTGCTGCCTTCGCCATTTGGATGGCGCGGATGTCGCCATTGGTGACCGTGATCGGCCCGGTTTCTTCGTCCCCGTCCCATAGGCGATAGGCATTGGTGCGCCCGTCGGCAAAGCAGCGGTCGGTTCCGGTTTGCTCGGCGGATCCGATCAACCCGCTGGCGTCCACCAGCCCGGCCATGCGCATCTCGGCGATCACCTCGATGATGCCAGAACCACAAATGCCGGTGACGCCGGTGGTGGCAATCGCCATGTCAAATTCCGGGTCGGTCGACCAATGGTCCGATCCGATCACCTTAAAGCGCGGTTCTTTGGTGATGGGGTCGATCTCGACCCGTTCAATCGCGCCGGGGGCGGCGCGTTGACCAGCACTGATCTGTGCGCCCTCGAACGCGGGTCCCGTCGGGGAAGAGCACGCCAGAACGCCCGATTTATCACCCAACAGGATTTCTGCGTTGGTGCCCACATCGACAACCAACACAAGATCATCGGACTTGTCTGGCGCTTCGGACAACGCCACCGCGGCCGCATCAGCCCCCACATGGCCTGCAATACAGGGCAGCAGATACACACGGGCAGAGTGATGAATGACAAGGTCTAGCTCGCGGGCCTCAAGTCGAAGCGCATCCGATGTGGCCAAGGCAAACGGGGCCTGTCCCAGTTCGAACGGGTCGATGCCCAGCAGCAGATGGTGCATGACCGGGTTACAGACGACCACGACATCCATGATCAGGCCTTTGTCAATCTCGGCCTCTGACGCGATCTGAGTGAATAGGGCATTCAACCCTTCACGCACTGCATCGGTCATTTCCTGCGCGCCGGACGGGTTCATCATCGAGTAGCTGACCCGGCTCATCAGGTCTTCGCCAAAGCGAATTTGCGGGTTCATCAGACCAGAAGAGGCAACGACTTCACCTGTTGCCAAGTCGCACAAATGCGCGGCGATGGTGGTCGACCCAAGGTCGATCGCCATGCCATAAATCGCGCCTTCATAATATCCCGGCCACAGATGCATGATGCGCGGCGGGTTTTCTTTGTCGCCCAGATGAACGGCCACAGTGACCTTCCATTCGCCCTTGCGCAAAATGGGTTGCATCGCTTGCAGGATGTGGAGGTCAGCTTTGACGTCATCCAGTTCCCACTGGTCTTTCAGCGCTTGCACCAACCGCTCCAAATCGCCTGAGGGTTCGTGCATATCGGGTTCTTCAACCGCGACATAATAAAGCTTCACAGACGGATCGATTGTGATGTCCCGCGCCTCGGCACGTTTGCGGACAACTTGTTTGTGAACTTGGCTTTCGGGCGGCACGTCGATGACAACATCGCCTTCAACCTTGGCCTGACAGCCCAGACGGCGGCCCTTGGGTAGGCCACGAATGTCGTCATAGCGCTGCTCAACCTTGTTCCATTCGGACAAAGCACCCTCGGACACTGTGACGCCGTGTTTCGGAAACTCGCCATAGCTTGGTGTGATCTGGCATTTCGAACAAATGCCACGCCCGCCACAAACGCTATCCAGATCGACGCCCAATTGCCGGGCAGCGGTCAGGATGGGCGTGCCCACCGCGAACCGCCCACGTTTGCCAGATGGCGTGAAAACGACCAAAGGATCTTGAGACATGCGCGCGTCTTTCCTGTTTAATTTTGATCAATTTACGGAAGGCACGGGCAGGTGCAATGCCTGCCTGCGGCATGTCGATGCCGGAAACGTCGTTTTTGGGGTTCCCGCGAAATATTATGTACAAGCCCCGACTGGACGGTGCGCGGCCAAAGTCGCATCGAGTATCTAGTCCGCATCGAATGATCCGCGCCGAATGTTTCTAAGCGTATCCGTCAACATGGCCGTCATCAGGCCAAACATGAGAAAGCCGTTTGCGCCAGTCATGCCGCCCAGAAAACGCAGTTCGTGCGGCAACTCAATATCCCCCAAACCTAGGGTGGTATAGGCCACAAGTGAAACATAGGCCGCGTCCTCTAAGGTCGGAAATGCCATGAGCTTATAATAAACCAGCGCCCAGGACCAAACCCCGACCGTCATCATAATCATCGCCGTCGAGACTGTCAGAACGATAACAATCAGCGCCCTTGCTCCGTGATGTAGCCCATTAAGCCGTTTGTCCAACCGGCTTACCGCCGAGCTGAGCATCCACCAAAGGCCTGCGGCCAGTACCAGTGATATGTGGGTCAGGGCGGATCCGACCAGTAGTTGAAAGAACACGTCTCTCTCCGGGTTTTTGTCTCGCAGCTTGGTTGGTGTTGTATAGCGACCTTTCGTCCGAGCAAAAGTCTAAACTGTGCAAAGCGGCTGGTCGCGCCTTTCGAACCTTTGGTGGAGAATTTGCAAGGGCATCCGGCTTAATGAAAAAGGCCCGCGGGTTTCGCGGGCCTTGTCCTTTTGGGTTTTTACCAACGTATTAGTTGGGATCCTTGTGATGCCAAGCGGAGTGGTCCAGATCCAAGTCGGGGAACTTCTCGGGATTGAACGTGGGTCGGGCAACGCCGGCCTTCCGTTGATCATCAAAGTCACGCAGTACCCGGCGCAGGGTTGGGAACATCATCATCAGCGCCAGCAGGTTGACCAACGCCAGAACGCCCATCATCGGATCCGAGAAGAAGAATACCGATGTTGCACCCGGTGCAACCGCACCAAGGAAGACAATCGCCATGAGCGCAAACTTGAATATCAACAACGCCGACGGCGCGGGAGTCATAAAGGACAGCGCATTCTCGCCCAGATAGTAGTTGTAGATGATCGAGCTAAACGCGAACAACAACACTGCGATGGTCAAGAAATACTGGGTCCAATTGCCAAGATGCGATACCAGAGCGTCTTGCGTCAGAACCACGCCGTCAATATCCGCTCCGGGCTGATAGGCGTCGCTCATCAAGATGACGAAGGCGGTACAGCTACAGATCAGGATCGTGTCAATGAAGACCGAGAATGACTGCGTGATGCCTTGGCTGATCGGGTGGTTCACGTCCGCTGCGGCCGCGACGTTCGGGGCTGATCCCAGACCGGCTTCGTTCGAAAACAATCCGCGGCGCAGACCTTGCGCGATTGCAGCTCCCATGCCGCCACTGACTGCTTCTTCGAACCCCAAAGCGTTCTTCACGATCATTGCGACGATGCCGGGGATCTCACCGATGTTGAGCACAATAACGATGAGCGCCATCGCGATATATCCCAATGCCATCACCGGAACGATGATGTCCGAAGCTTTGGCGATCCGCTGAATTCCACCAAACACGATGAATCCAGTGCCCGCTGTCAGAACAGCGCCGGTGATATAACGGCTCAGACCAAACGAGTTTTCGGCAGCGCCAGCAACGGTGTTGCCTTGGAACGCCGGAAAACCGATGCCAAACGCGGCAATCAGGCAAATGGCATAGAGAATTGCGAGCCATTTATAGTCATCACCAAGCCCGTGCATAATCATACGTGCGGGCCCGCCGCGATAAGAGCCGTCGTCCTGCTTGCGTTTGAAAACTTGTGCAAGAGTACATTCGACAAGGCTGGTCGCCATACCGACAAGTGCGATCATCCACATCCAGAACACCGCGCCTGGTCCGCCAAGCGTGATGGCGACTGCAACGCCAGCGATGTTGCCGCCTCCGACACGGCCCCCAACGGACACGAACAAAGCTTCGCGCGCCGAGATCGTGTTCGGGTCGTCAGATTGGTTGTCGCCTTTAAGCACACGAAACATTCGTTTGAAGTAGCGGAACTGGACGAAGTTCGTTGCGATGGTGAGGAATAGGCCGAAGATCACCAGAAATGGGATCAATGCCCATCCCCAAGTTAGATCGCCTATGAGTCCAAAAACATTCTCTAGAAAGGTCATGGTACTGTCCCTTTATTCTCTTGTTAACCTTTGGCCATTTCTGGTCATGGTAGAGTTGAGCTTGGACTGAATAATTAACACTGGCAACATTTTTGAAACATTTCAGAAGACAGATGTGACCGAGGCGCCTCCATATAAAAAAGGGCCCACCAACAAGGTGAGCCCTTTAATTCAACGCTATGAACGTGTCATCCGCGACGGCGACGACCTCCGCGACGACCGCCTGCGGCACCAGCCGCACCGGCATTGGTCGAGTTGAATTTGATCCACTCGGCCCCGCCATCGTCGTTGTTGGTCAGGAAGTTCGCGGCGCGGATGGCCTCCATTTCCTTGCCTGCTTTGGCCTTGGTCGATCCGACACCAAAGAGTTGGCAGAATGTTTCGTCGTCCATATCAGCCGGGATCACGATGCCCTTGGCTTCAACTTCGGCCTTCTTCTCGGCCAGTTTCTTAGGGCCAACGGGCAGGGCGACCGGGTTCATGATCGCAGATGTCATGCCTGCGCCCATTGCCATCGGTAGGAACGCATTGTTGATGCCGTGACGGTTGGGCAGACCGAACGAGATGTTGGACGCGCCGCATGTCGTGTTCACGCCCAGTTCTTCACGCAGGCGACGCACAAGGGTGAAAACCTGCAGGCCAGCGGTGCCCATTGCGCCGATAGGCATAACCAGCGGATCAACCACGATATCATGGGCGGGGATGCCGAAATCGGCGGCCCGTTCTACGATTTTCTTGGCGACGGCGAACCGCACGTCTGGGTCCTCCGAGATGCCGGTGTCGTCGTTTGAGATCGCAACCACAGGCACGTTGTACTTTTTGACCAGCGGCAGCACCAATTCCAGCCGTTCTTCTTCGCCCGTGACCGAGTTCAGAAGGGGACGACCGTTCGCGGCTTCAAGACCAGCCTCCAACGCACCGGGAACCGAGCTATCGATGCAGAGCGGGCAATCGGTGACGGCCTGTACTCTTTCTACCAGTTCGCGCATCAAAGTGGGTTCAACGAAGTTGTTGTCGGCATAGCGCGGATCTTCGGCCATTTTGCCTGAGAATACAGCACCCGAGTTGATGTCGAGGACGGTGGCACCCGCCGCCACCTGCGCCAACGCGTCGCTTTCCACCCGGCTGAAATCGCCGGCCTCCAGTTCAGCGTTCAGGATTTTTCGGCCGGTCGGATTGATCCGCTCTCCGATCACGCAGAACGGTTGATCAAAACCGATAATGGCGGTTTTCGAAGCAGATTCAACGATAGTACGGGTCATTCTTTATCCTTTTGTCACATTGACTGGGGCAGTGTTTTCACCGCCATTGTTGATGGCCCAGTTTGCGTTGGTCTTGATCCCGCCCAGCGGGAAGAAGTGCACCTGAGTGATGTTGAAGTCGGGGTTCGCTGCTTTGTGGTTGGCCAGTTCGTTCAGAACGTCGGTCGGTTCATATGGCAGCAACAGTTTGGAGACATCCATTGCGCGCTTCTGCAGAACCTTCAGTGAAGGTCCAACACCACACGCAATCGCGAATTTGATCAGTGTTTGGAGCTTGGCTGGACCGGCGATGCCGATGTGGATCGGAAGGTCGACACCAGCCTCTTTCAGGCCGTTTGCCCAGTCGATGATCGGACCCGCTTCAAACGCGAACTGAGTGGCCAGAGCCATCTGCGCATCTGTACGTTCGTTGAATTTCTGTTTCCAAAGAACAGATTCCATGACGTTCTTCACAGATCCGTCAGGGTCGATGTCTTTGTTGCCCTCTGGGTGACCGGCGACGTTCAGGTTGGTGAACCCGGCCTTGTCGAAAAGGCCAGTTTCCAAAAGCTGCATCGAGCTGTCGAAATCGCCGTGAGGCTGTGCGACGCCACCTGCCAGCAAAAGCGCCTGCTTCACGTTGGCTTCACCCTGATAGCGGGCAATCCAGTCGGCCAGTGTTGCTTCATCTTTGATGATGCGGGCTGGGAAATGAGGCATAACCTCATAGCCTTCGCCGTTGATGCGTTTGGCGGTCTCGACCATTTCTTCAATGGGCGTGCCTTCGATATGGGCGATATAGACGCGCGTGCCTTCTGGTAGCAGATCGCGGAAATCTTCGACCTTGGCAGCCGTGCGCGGCATCACCTCGATCGAATAGCCCTTCAGGAAAGCCTGAAGTTCGGGGGACGTGGCATTGGCCTGACCTTCGGTCGGCTTCTTGCGGAAGTTCAACAGCGCCATGGCTGCCTCCTTTATCGTGGAAAGGCTTACGCCCATCCGTCGTTGCCAATCAGAGCGATCAGGCGCTCTTTATCATATTCCGCATCGATTTTGGCAGCTTCCGCTGTTGCAACCTCTTGCGGGTCTCCGTCCACGGAATAGGGGGCAGCCTTGCGCCACTCCGCCAGATACGCGTCGCTGTCTTCAGCGCCGATTTTCATGGCGGCCCGGTCAATGGCCTGTTCGAACCGCTCAGGCAATGCGGCTTTCGACCCGCGACGCCCTTTGCCGACGATAACTTGGGCGGGAATGTCCCTCCAATAAACAATGGTCACGTCTGGCATGCGATTCTTCCTCCTCCGATACCCATTTCCTACGCGCGGGCAGGCAGTTTCCCACGTCGTTTTTCGACACCACACACGCCACAAGCGACGCGCGGGGTAAAGATTGACAAACGCGGAATACGCGAAAGGGCCGCGATGGGCCATGGAGGCAAGGCTGAAATCTTCTCAACATCATTATGTGTCGGGTCAATTTGCCTGCAATTGGGGCAGGGAGGGGATTGCTTAAACTGCCCCGCATCCCTATCTTGAAAGCAACTCGAAAATGGAGGGCGTGAACCATGGCGCCCAAGCGTCCCAATGGTGCGGGCGCGTTCCCGAAAGCGGTCGTAACCCCCGCGCCGTCACCGGTGGATCCAGCCAGCTTGTATGCGGCTTTGGACCTCGGAACAAACAGTTGTCGAATGCTGGTTGCCCAACCGAAGGGTAGCCAGTTTCACGTCGTGGACAGCTTCTCGAAATCTGTGCAGCTTGGTAAAGGGTTAGAGGCGTCAGGCCGGCTGAGCCGATCGTCCATGTCTCGCACTGTGCAGGCGCTGCGTATTTGCCGAAAAAAGCTGATCAAACATGATGTGAAGCGGATGCGTCTTGTCGCCACCGAAGCCTGTCGCCGGGCCACAAACGGCAAAAGTTTCATGAGCTATATTCGCCGTGAAACCGGTCTTGATCTTGAGATTATCAAGCCGGAAGAAGAAGCCCGCTTGGCCGTGGTGTCCTGTGCACCTTTGGTGTCCACCAAGACCGAACAGTTGTTGGTCGTCGATATCGGTGGCGGTTCGACCGAACTTGTTTGGATCGACTTGTCCAAAGTGCCACCAATTGAACGCCCGCGTTCTATCATGCGCATGGGCCGCGGATTTGATGGCGGCATAGGGGATTTCCCCGCCGCCAGCGTCGTCGACTGGATTTCGGTGCCCTTGGGCGTCGCGACATTGCGCGAGATGTTTGATGATGTGGAAGATGATTCCGGTCGCTACGCGCTGATGTCTGTGCATTTCGAGGAACAATTGGCGGGCTTTAGCCCGTTTTATCACGAACCCGCCCGCGAAGGGTTTCAGATCATTGGGACCTCGGGGACCGTGACCACGGTTGCCGCGACCCATTTGGGCCTTAGGCGATACGACCGGACCAAGGTTGATGGGTTGCGCATGACCTCTGATCAGATCGAGAGAGTCATCCAAGGCTATCTGGCGATGGGTCCTCAAGGGCGACGGATGAATTCCCATATCGGACGAGACCGGCAATCGCTGATTATGTCTGGCGCTGCGATCTTGCAGGCGTTACTGCGCGTGTGGCCGACGGATCGGCTAAGCGTGGCAGATCGCGGATTGCGCGAAGGTATCCTTTATTCGCAGATGTCGGCGGACGGGGTTTTAGAAGGCGGACCATTCTGATGACAGGAACGGGTGGAAAAAAAGGCGGCCGGACGCGTAAAAGCTCGGGCCGCGGGCTTCGCGATTTGACCGTGAAGGTGAAAACAGCGCGTGGTCGGCGCAACAGCTCGACCCGGTGGTTGCAACGCCAGTTGAACGACCCATACGTGGCGCGCGCCAAGGCCGAAGGGTTCCGTGGACGTGCGGCTTTCAAGATCATGGAGTTGGACGACAAGTTCCGCTTTCTTGTGAACGGTGCGCGCGTGGTTGACCTGGGCTGCGCGCCCGGTGGTTGGGCGCAGGTTGCGGTCCCGCGCATCAATGCGCTTGGCGAAAAGAGCGGCAAGAAGGTCGGCACATTCCTTGGCGTTGACCTGCAAGAAGTTGAACCGCTGGCGGGTGCCAATTTCCACCAACTTGATTTCATGGAAGACGACGCAGACATCGCCGTGCGAGAGCTTTTGGGTGGCAAGGCCGATGTGGTTATGTCCGACATGGCTGCCTCAAGCTCTGGCCACAAACAAACCGACCACCTGCGCATCATGGCGCTTTGCGAAGCCGCGGCTTATTTTGCTTTCGACGTGCTGGACGAGGGCGGCACTTTCGTTGCGAAGGTTCTGGCAGGCGGGGCAGAGGCAGAGCTGCAAAAACTCCTGAAAATCAAGTTTGAGAAAGTGCTCAATGTGAAACCGCCCTCTAGCCGGTCAGACAGTTCCGAGAAATTTGTGGTCGCCACCGGTTTCAAAGGCT
The DNA here is from genome assembly GCF_041403445.1 of Aliiroseovarius conchicola. Classification (NCBI taxonomy): domain Bacteria; kingdom Pseudomonadati; phylum Pseudomonadota; class Alphaproteobacteria; order Rhodobacterales; family Paracoccaceae; genus Aliiroseovarius; species Aliiroseovarius conchicola. The sequence continues at coordinate 24,968 of NZ_JBGEHL010000010.1, read as the reverse complement.
GAATTTTCCGCTGGTCGATGTTTCAGGGGCAGGGGGCGTGCATCTGTCGATCACGACATATACCCGGTCGCCTTTTGGATGGCCCGAACCGCGCATATCTGAGACAAACACCCAAGTACATTCCGGCGATTCCATTGCCGCGGACAGACATCCTTGAAAGGGCAACGAAATGAAAGCTCAACCCAAAGCCAGCCATTTTATCAATGGAGCGTATGTCGAGGACACCACCGGCACCCCCATCGACGTTGTGTTTCCGGCAACCGGTGAGGTGATTGCGAAACTTCACGCGGCGACGCCCGAGATCGTCAACCAGGCACTTGATGCCGCAAAAGCGGCTCAAGTCGCATGGGCAGCAATGACCGGGACCGAACGGGGCCGCATCCTGCGCCGGGCCGCCGACATCATGCGTGAACGCAACCACGACCTGTCAGTGCTCGAAACGCTCGACACCGGTAAACCCTATCAGGAGACCAGCGTGGCGGATGCGACATCGGGTGCGGACGCGTTGGAGTATTTTGGCGGTCTTGCAGGCAGTCTGACGGGCGAACACATCCAATTGGGCGGCGGCGATTTCGTCTACACGCGCCGCGAGGCGCTCGGTGTCTGCGTTGGCATCGGTGCATGGAACTACCCAACTCAGATCGCATGCTGGAAAGCGGCACCGGCATTGGCCTGCGGCAACACATCTGTCTTTAAACCTTCGGAAACCACACCGCTTTCCGCGCTGAAAGTGGCCGAGATTCTGATGGAAGCCGGCGCGCCCGCGGGTGTATTCAACGTCGTCCAGGGTTACGGAGAAGTTGGTGCAGCGCTTGTCACCGATCCGCGTGTGGCGAAGGTTTCTCTGACCGGCTCTGTGCCGACGGGCAAGAAAGTCTACGCCGCCGCGGCCGCCGAAATGAAGCACGTCACGATGGAACTTGGCGGCAAGTCCCCGATGATCGTGTTCGACGACGCCGATGTGGAAAACGCCGTGTCTGGTGCCATCCTTGGCAACTTCTATTCATCCGGGCAGGTGTGTTCGAACGGCACGCGGGTTTTCGTTCAGAAAGGCATTAAGGAAGCGTTCCTCAAACGCCTCGCTGAACGTCTGGACGGCGCGGTTATCGGAGACCCGCTTGATCCCGCCACCAGCTTCGGTCCGATGGTCAGCGAAGGTCAGTTGAACATCGTCATGAATTACATCGAAAAAGGTAATTCCGAAGGTGCGCGGCTTGTTTATGGCGGAGAGCGGATCGAGGGGCAGGGCTTCTATCTGAAGCCGACCGTGTTTGCCGACGTCACCGACGATATGACCATCGCGCGTGAAGAGATTTTCGGCCCGGTGATGTCCGTCCTTGATTTCGACACCGAAGAAGAAGTCATGGCGCGTGCGAATGACACCGAGTTTGGCTTGGCGGCCGGTGTTTTCACCAACGACCTGACCCGCGCCCACCGCGTTGTTGCCGGGTTCGAGGCCGGGACCTGCTATATCAACACCTATAATGACGCCCCTGTCGAGGCTCCATTTGGCGGCGCGAAATCGTCGGGTGTTGGTCGCGAAAACTCCAAGGTCGCGATCGAACACTATTCCGAACTGAAAACGGTCTATGTGCGCCTGAGCGATTTGGAAGCACCGTTCTGACAACGCGCTTTTGTGATTCTAGGTACTGGCGTATGACCGGACAATCATGCGCCGAAATTTTGCATCTGAATTTGCATCGGGAAAGAACGAGTGACGCAGAGCAGCAAATGTGATTTTATCCCAAAATGGATATTCTAGAGCGCTTCGTAACACTTTGGGTTGTGATCGACCCGATCGGAACAATACCTGTATTTATCGCGGTCACGGCGGGAATGGCGTCAGCGGCACGCCGCGCGACAGCATTGCTTGCCTGCGCGGTTAGCGTGGGTGTTTTGCTGTTCTTCCTCATCTTTGGGCAACTTCTCATAGATGCGCTGAACATCAGCTTGCTGTCGTTCCAAGTCGCCGGGGGGATCATATTATTCCTATTCGCGCTTACGATGATCTTTGGCGAGGCCAAACCCGACGCGGACCAGCGTGCCGTTGAGAGCGATGCCGAGTTGGCCGAAGACAACAGACCATCCCCAGCAATCTTCCCTCTTGCGGTCCCCTCTCTGGCGTCGCCCGGAGCGATGCTTGCCATCGTACTTTTGACCGACAACAACCAATTTGGCGTGGGTGATCAACTATTGACCGCAGTCGTTATGGTAAGCGTTGTGGCCATCGCATGTGTGTTCATGCTGCTTGCGGATCCGATTATTCGACTTATCGGAAACTCCGGAGCCGCGATCATCAGTCGTGTCATGGGAATGATCCTCGCCTCCGTGGCGGCAGACGCAGTCTTGTCGGCGGTGTTGGAGATCGTTCGGACGGGCGCAATGTAGCTTGCAGCATGGAATTCGGCCGGGCTTATCGCACTGCAGTTAGCACGGGGCGGAGAAAGGGATTTGCACGGTTGGTGCGTATCCCGTCGACCACACTAAGGCGTTATTGATAGGATCAACTTCCCCTAAAACCCTGTTCATACATTCCAAGTTGCAAGTCATCTCAGGAGTAACAGGTTGCGGTTGCGATGATCGGTATGCAAGCTGATGTTGGTTGGAGTGCTCTATACCCCGAACCAGCAAAACTGGTATTGGGATAGTGGCGGAGAGACAGGGATTCGAACCCTGGGTGGGCTTGCACCCACAACGGTTTTCGAGACCGCCCCGTTCGACCACTCCGGCACCTCTCCGCGGGGGTCTTGCGGGGGCATAATTGGCCCGCGCGGCATGTGCAAGCCATTTTTTGTACAAATCACCGCCGACGGACTTATTCGTGATGGACCAGACCTTGGCACTGGTTGTTGGTGGGGCTAGGCTAACACCGACAAGACGTATCCTAGGGATGGCTATTTCAATGAAATCCAACATTTTTGCGCCTCTGATGGCGGCGATTTTCTTAACGATCGGTGCCTTGGGCACGGCCCAGGCAGCAAGCGAAGAAGATATCCGAGAGTTTCTTGAGGTGACGGGGTTTGATGTCGCCATTGCCTCGATCCAGCAGGGTGCGATGGCGGGCCCCGCCTTAACCGGCGAGGATCCGAATATGTTTGGGCGCCAGTGGGTTAAGCTGGCCGAGGAGGTCTTTGATCCATCTGCGATGGTCTCAGACGCGGTCGAGATGATCGATGCCGTGATGCCAGACGATCTGTTGGAACACGGCGCTGACTTCTACGGCAGTCCTTTGGGTCAGCGTTTGGTCGAGGTGGAAAATGAAAGCCATATGGCCGACGACGCCCAGAAATACGAAGAAGGCGAGAAGATCGTCGAGAAGCTGATCGAAGACGATAGCCTACGCGTGCAATTGTTCCGTGAAATGTCGAACGCCATCGGTTCGACAGATACAGCGATCCGCTCGATTGTTGAAATTCAAGTGCGGTATCTAATGGCCGCTGTATCCGCCGGTGTCAGCGATTTCGATATCAGCGAAGAGGACTTGCGCCTGATGTTGATGGAGCAATCCGCCCAGATGCGCCAGGGGATCGAGGTCAATACATTGATCGCCAACGCCTATGCCTATCGGGATCTGTCAGACGAGGAGTTGATCGACTATCTTGCCGCATTGCAGGACCCGAAGATGGGGCAGGTGTACGAGATTTTGAACGCTATTCAGTACCAGATTATGGCGGATCGATACGAAGATTTGGCACGCCGTTTGGCTGACTTACAGCCGGAGCAAGAGCTTTGACACGCCGCGTATCTCTGCTTCGACAAGGATTGGCCGCAGTGGCCATGGGAATGTTGACGGTGACAATGCCTGTGGCGGGTTCTGCACAGGTTGGATGCTCTGCCGTCGAGCAAAGCGAAGCAGAGGCTTACGACGCGCTTTGGGTCTTGCTGAGGCTTGATGATTTGGTCGACATTATGCGCGAAGAGGGCACGGCCATGGCATTGGATGCGGATATGGGGTTCCTGGGGCGCCCGGGCGGTGCCCCATGGCGTGATCGTGTCGCGACCATCTATGATGAAGCGCGCATTCAATCAGATACTGAAAAGGCGATGGAGTCCGCTTTGGCAGCAGAGCATTTGCCAGTGCTGTGCCGCTTTTATCAATCAGACGAGATGCAGACGATCGTTGATCTGGAAATCTCGGCCCGTCGCGCTTTTATGGATCAGGGGATTGAAGACCTTGCGCGCAGTGAATGGCTGAGCGGTCGTGCGCTCACACCTCATGAGGACGCGATCTTTCACTTTGTCGAGGTGAATGATTTGGTTGAGCGCAATGTGGTTGGGGCGATGAACTCAAACTACGCTTTTTTGCAAGCGCTGACAGATGCGCATCCGGTGGTTTCGGAACGAATGACCGAGGATGAAATCCTGACCGAGGTTTGGTCGCAGGAAGTCGAAATCCGTCGCGATACATCAGAGTGGCTGCTTGCTTTCTTGTCTACAGCTTATGCGCCGGTTTCGGTCGACGACCTGAACGAATATGTTGCGTTTTCCGAAACCGAAGCAGGGCATGCGCTGAACCATGCATTGTTTGATGCTTTTGACATCATTTACGTGCGCCTATCGGCAGAGCTTGGTCGGGCGGTCAGCGAAATCGGGGCGCAGGAAGAGCTTTGATTTTGCCATTGGGGACGTGGCCTGCCGAGTTATGGAACGTTACACCTCTGCTGTAATACACATTCAGTCCAGGTATCTTTCGACCCAAGTAGACGCTGACAGAAAACTCTGAATGGCGCTGTCGTGTCAGTCGTCGTCTGGGACGCCCTCCATCCCGCGAAGCCCATCTGTCATTTCGCTAAGTTGCGGGGCGTATCTACGCCACTTCCCGATCGAAGAGTTGTACAAAGGTTGACGCACCTGCGCGAGTGACAGTGTTTTCACATCCCGCTCGGTCTTGTGGAAATCAAGGCAGGCGTCCTCCCACTCAAGATTGCAGAACTCCAGCAGTTTGCGGGTTTCTTCTTCGGGGTTGGACACCAGGGCTTCGTATTCAATCTCATATATCCGGTCCGGGGCCATTTGGCGCCAAAGGGCCAAATACTCTGTGTAAAGCCGGTAGGTGTCGACCAGATCAGATTGCGAGTAGGTATAGAGGTGAAGCCCTGAGACGAAGCGGTTCTTGAACATAGACCACAGATTGTCACGCGGGTCGCGTCTTAACGCGACGATCTTCGCATTTGGCAGCGCAAGCCATGCGAGCGGGGCCATCTGATAGGTCGAGATTGTCTTGTCGGTGATCCGGTCAGCGCCCGGTACACGCCGGTCAATTGCGGCTTGGTAATCACGGCCAATAGCGCTGAGCTGATCGTCGGTCATGTCGGTGACTTTACCACCGGTTCGGTCGGTTTGCGCCACAGCGTCGAAAGCCAGCGGGTGTAGGATGCCCAGTTCGTCTCCGCCGGTGACAGTCGAGTGGCTGGCGAGAATTTGCTCAACAAGTGTGGTGCCAGATCGGGGCAGGCCGGTGATAAAGATTGTTTGGTTGTCCTGATAACCTACCGTCCCAATACGTCCGGCATCAAAGCCCTCTAGAAAGGCTGTGAGGCGATCAAAGTCGCCTTGCGCTTTGTGACGGTCATGTGGGTGCAGAGATGTCATAATCTGGTTGGCGCGCGACAGATACTGCCATGCCAGATCATAGTCCCCATTGTCTTCCATCACTTTTAGAAGGCCATAGCCCAGATCCATCCGCCCCTCGTCAGGCAGGTCGTCACGCTCCCATAGCTTTTGCATCTCAAGGACCACGGGATCGTCTGCGGCAAGCTTCTTGCCCTGCGCAATCATTCGATAGATCGCACCCGAGCGCACACCGCGTGCCAGCGCTGCGCGCAGCACTTCGTCGGCGGCGTCCATCGCGCCTTCTTGTTGCAAGATATTGGCGGCAATGGTGATGACGCGCAGACTTTTCGGGTCTGCCTTCAAGGCGGCGTCGATCCGCGCACGTGCGCCGTCCAAATCGCCGCGAAGTTTCAAGGCCACCGCACCCAACGCCAGTGTTTCGCCAGTTGGTGGATGAAGTTTCTGAAGTCGTTCTAAATCGGTCAACGCTTCTTCAGCGTTTTCAAGCGTGATATGGGCCTGTGCGCGGGTCAGAAGGGCCAACTGATTGTTCGGGTCTTGCTCCAAAAGCAGGTCAAAACACTCGACCGCGTCACGTGGTGCGCCGATTTCGTGATAGAGTTTGCCCAGATTGCCCAAAACAACCGGGCTGCGCGGGATTAACTGGCGGGCGCGCAGAAGGTGGGGTTTGGCTTCGGCGCGACGTCCGTGGGCCAACAGGAACTGCCCGTATTGCGCCACGGCCTCTCCATAGTTGGGATCAATTCTCAGCGCGGCGTGATATGCGGTCTCTGCGTCCTTTGCGCGTCCAAGAGCGGCCAGTGCGGCGGCGTGAATGGCATAAAGAATCTCGCTCTCGCCGCGAAGAGCGATAAGCTGGCGCGCCTGCGCTTCCGCCCCGGTCATCTTTCCGGCGTTGATCATTGCAACAAGCGCATTGACCTCTTGGCCCGTGACCTTGGTCGACACCCGCGCAGAGCTTGATTGGACCGCATTCATCGCGTTCAAGATTGCCTTGCGGTCTTTGTGACCAATATTGCTGTGTTTGAGCTTGGTCTTCGCCGCAGCCTTGGCCGTGTCGGTGCCCGCGGCGGCAAGTGCCGCGGCGTAGGTCTGCCAGACACTGACCTCTGAGGGGGCAAGATCCGTGGCGCGGGCCAGAAGCTCTATGGCCTCTTTTGGGCGGCCGGATTGCATATGAAGCTGCGCCATATGGAAAGGAATTTCCGCGCGGTTTGGCGCCATGCGAGACAGCTGCGACAAAACCTTGAGTGCGTCGCCCGTATTGCCCGAGCGCGCAAGTTCCATCGCCCGTTTGAACATGGCTGGTATCTGGTTTGTGTTCAAAGGCAGCATGGTCAGTTCCTTGGCATCCGAAGGGCAGGGCGCATGCGCAACATCGCATGCTGGACATTTCCCATATTGGCCTATTATGTCAGGCTCAGACCCGCAAGGGGATTGGCCATGGATATCGCGCGCAAGAAATCTGGCAAATCATCTTGACTTGCGCCCCAAATCACCCGATAAGCCGCCACTCCTGCAGGGATTTCCCGTGCGGGTGTGTTTAACTATGTTCGCCTCGATCGGAGGTGGGCGCGCCGTTCGAGGCAAGTGAAGGGATCGTCCCTTCGTCAAACACCGGTGCAACCGGGGCCACAGGACGCGGAATATGAAGGAAGATCAAATGTTTGCGGTTATGAAAACCGGCGGCAAGCAGTACAAGGTTCAAGCTGGAGACGTTCTTCGCGTCGAAAAGCTGGCCGCTGATGCTGGCGAAACAGTCCAGTTTAACGAGATTCTGATGGTCGGCGCGACCGTCGGCACACCCACCGTTGCCGGTGCTGGCGTGCAGGCCGAAGTCATCGACCAGATCAAAGGCGAAAAGGTCATTCACTTCGTGAAGCGTCGCCGTAAGCACAGCTCGAAGCGCACAAAGGGTCATCGTCAACAACTGACGCTGCTCCGCGTGACCGACATCCTGGAAAAGGGTGCTGACAAGTCGGGCGTAAAAGCTGCAATCGGTGCAGGTTCGGTATCTGGCGTTGCTGTTGCAGCTGCTGCCAAACCCGCCAAGAAAGCACCGGCTAAGAAAGCCGAACCCAAGAAAGCTGCCGCCAAAGCTGCTGAGGCTCCGGCCGCGACCGCAGGCGCAGATGATCTGAAAAAGCTGTCCGGCGTTGGCCCGGCGCTTGAGAAAAAGCTGCACGCCGCCGGTGTGACGACTTTCGCTCAGATTGCCTCTTGGGGCGCAGATGAGATTGCCGAGTTCGACGAGAAACTGTCGTTCAAAGGCCGTATCGAACGTGAAGGTTGGGTTGATCAGGCCAAAGACCTGGTTAAAGGCTAACTGAGAGCTAAGGAGAGATAGAATGGCACATAAAAAAGCAGGCGGTTCATCCCGTAACGGCCGCGACTCAGCCGGTCGTCGCCTTGGTGTTAAGAAATATGGCGGCGAAGCCGTGATCCCTGGAAACATAATCGTGCGTCAGCGCGGCACTAAGATGTGGCCGGGCGAAAACGTAGGTATGGGCAAAGATCACACCATCTTTGCGACCACCGAAGGCCAAGTCAAATTCCATAAGGGCCTGAAAGGCCGCACCTTTATTTCGGTTCTCCCAGTGGCGGAGGCCGCTGAGTAAGCCGAACCTAACAAGGTTGTGAAAAACCAGGGGCCGGCTGTGATAGCCGGCCCCTTTTCTTTTTGTATCAAGTTCCTATCTGCCATTCACCGGGATTTCATATTTTGGTCTTATTGCCCCCCATATCAGTGGATATGACACGGGGATGAAGGCCGCGAATGCCCGGTGCGTTCAGAGCTTTCGAAGGAGGGAAAGCCATGAAGCATGTAGAGATCACACGCCAACCGCTTATTGAGGCGGATCGGTTTGTTCTTCGCCCAGTCCGTCGCTCGGACGTGGGGATGCTTTCCATTTATACGGCGGATGAACGTGTGGCTAAGGGCACGCGATCGATCCCGCATCCGTTGCCGCCCGGTACAACTGAGGCATTCATCAATCGCTCTATCCAAGAAGAGCGCAATGAAGATGTTTGGGTGATGGATGCTGCACGCTCGGAAGGGCGCGAGGTTTTGGGCGTTATCAGCCTAAGCCACCTTGACCGGGCGCAATCTCAGCTTGGCTATTGGGTCGCGCCGGGGTTCTGGAACTCCGGTATCGCATCCGAGGCGGTCAAGGCTGTGATGGACGCAAACCCTCAGGAAAACACGTCTGTCTTCGCAGAGGTCTTTCAGGACAACGCCGCGTCGGCCCGTGTGCTGACCCATGCAGGGTTTGAATACATCGGCGACGCTGAAAGCCATTCTGTGGCGCGCGGCGCAAATGTTCCGACATGGACCTACATCAGGAAGATGGGGTAAGTCTTTGCCATGTCATCCGAAATACGAATTCAGACGGAGCGATTTACGCTCCGTCCTCTGACAGAGTCAGACCGTGATCAGGTGGTGCGCCTGCTCGATGATTTCGAGGTGGCGCGCTGGCTGACCGTCGTTCCGCATCCCTATACTGCCGCTGATTATACCGATTTCTTGACCCATCTCGCGGATACCTCCGTATTGGGCGGTCTTGCCATCGAAGAAGACGGTCAGGTGCTGGGTGTCGTCGGGCTGGATCCGACGCTTGGATACTGGCTGGGGCGTGCGCATCACAATCGTGGAGTGATGACCGAGGCGGCAGGCGGGCTCGTTGATTGGGCGTTCCGCAATCAGGACATCACTGAATTAGGGTCTGGGTACTTCGAAGGAAACACGGCCTCTCAGACCGTCCTTCATAGGATCGGCTTTCGAGAAACGAGTATGATCGAGGATGTTCACTGTACCTCGCAAGGTATTGATACAAAGCTAATAAAAGTCAGCTTAGATCGATCTGTTTGGGAGAAGTCACAATGATGACGCGTCTTGTCACCGACCGCTTGATGATGCGCCGCGCGCAGCCTTCAGATGTGGATGACTACCATCGAATTGTGTCGATCTATGACGTCGTGAAATGGACCGCAAGTTGGCCGTGGCCTGCCGACATCGCGCATACTGCCGAACGCAGCAAGCCGTTTGACCCAGAACTGAGCATGGTGGGGCCAGTCTTTCGCGAAGGTGAAATGGTCGGAATGATGGGCATCGCGTCCCATTACGAAGACGGTCCCGAACTTGGCTACATGTTTGCACCAGAGCACTGGGGCAAAGGCTATGCGACCGAAATGGCGCAAGCTTTGGTCGACCATTGTTGGGCACGGTACGACTGGGATGAAATTGGCGCCTGCGCCTATGACGACAACCCAGCCTCGGCGCGGGTGTTGGAAAAACTCGGGTTCGCCGAAATTGAACCGGCCATGGGCAGTTGCAAAGCGCGTGGTGGCGAATTTCCGATGCGGTGTTTCAAACTGCCACGACCGCCTCAAATCTGACCAAGAACACGCCGCGTATGCTCCTCATCACTTGAGCTTGCGCGCATTTCCCTCTATCGCCAATACCGAAACCAGAAAAGGCGTGTGCCCCATGAAATTCCTCGATCTTGCAAAGGTCTATATCCGCTCCGGTTCGGGCGGCGGGGGCTGTGTCTCGTTCCGGCGCGAGAAATACATCGAATACGGCGGTCCAGATGGTGGCGATGGCGGTCGTGGCGGAGATGTGATTATTGAGGTGGTCGAGGGTCTGAACACCCTGATCGACTTCCGCTATCAGCAACACTTCTTTGCAGGAAACGGCCGCCCGGGCATGGGCAAACAGCGCACTGGCGCAGATGGCGATGACATCGTTTTGCGGGTTCCGGTCGGCACCGAAATTCTGGACGAGGACGAAGAAACCGTCATCGCTGACATGACCGAGGTCGGGCAGCGTTTCGTGTTGGCCAAGGGCGGTAATGGTGGGTTTGGAAACCTGCATTTCACCAGCTCCACCAATCGCGCGCCACGTCGCGCCAATCCCGGACTTGAAGGTGTCGAGCGCACCATTTGGCTGCGATTGAAACTGATCGCAGACGTGGGTTTGTTGGGTCTGCCCAATGCGGGGAAGTCGACCTTCCTAGCCGCCACGTCGAACGCCCGGCCGAAAATCGCAGATTATCCGTTTACCACGCTGCACCCGAACTTGGGTGTGGTTGGCGTCGATAACACTGAATTTGTTGTGGCGGACATTCCCGGCTTGATCGAGGGCGCGTCCGAGGGGCGGGGGCTTGGCGACTTGTTCTTGGGCCATGTCGAGCGTTGCACGGTTCTGTTGCATCTGGTCGACGGCACCTCTGAGGACGTAGTTGAGGACTGGCAAACGATCATCACCGAAATCGAGGCTTACGGCGATATTCTTGGCGGCAAACCGCGCGTGACGGTGCTGAACAAAGTAGACGCCTTGGACGACGAGGAGCGCGACGAAAAACGCACGGCATTGGAAGCAGCGGCTGGCCCCGTCATGCTGATGTCCGGCGTGGCGCAACAGGGCACGGTCGACGTACTGCGCGCGCTTCGCAAAGAGATTTCTGAAGATCGCATTCGCCAGAAACCCGAAGAGGAGCAAGAGACGTGGCAGCCCTGACGGACGCCAAGCGCATCGTCGTTAAGATCGGTTCGGCCTTGTTGGTTGACGCCGAAACCGGTGCGTTGAAGTCCGAATGGTTGCAGTCTTTGGCCTCCGATGTAGCCGCGTTTAAAGCACGTGGTGCGGATGTTGTGCTGGTCTCGTCAGGCTCGATCGCGTTGGGGCGCGGGGTGCTGAAATTGCCCAAAGGCACGCTGGCGCTTGAGCAATCACAGGCTGCCGCAGCCGTCGGTCAAATCCGCTTGGCGCGGGCGTATGAAGAGGCGCTGACGCCTTTGGGGGCAACCACCGCGCAGGTGCTGGTGACGTTGGAAGATAGCGCGGATCGCCGCCGCTATTTAAATACGCGTGCGACTTTGGAGACACTTTTGTCTTTGGATGTCGTGCCCATCGTGAATGAAAACGACACTGTCGCCACCGACGAAATTCGCTTTGGCGATAATGACCGTCTGGCGGCCCAAGTGGCCGTGACAATCGGGGCCGATCATCTGGTCCTGTTGTCCGATGTCGACGGCTTTTACTCCGGTAATCCCAAGGATGATCCGGGCGCGACGCGCTATGACATTATCGACACGATCACTTCCGAAATCGAGGCAATGGCCGGGGACGCGGGTACTGGACTGTCTAAGGGCGGTATGAAAACCAAGATTATGGCCGCGAAAACTGCCACCGGGGCAGGGTGCGATATGACGATCACCGAAGGATCGCGCATGGGGCCGCTGTCGGCATTGGCGGATGGCGGGGCAGCAACGTTGTTCACGGCGCGCACAGATCCCAAAGCGGCGCGTAAGCACTGGATTGCTTCGATGAAACCGCAGGGCATGATCGTCGTTGATCTGGGCGCTGCGAAGGCTCTTGGGTCGGGCAAATCTCTGCTGCCGGCGGGTGTTTCTGATGTGCGTGGCAGTTTCATGCGCGGTGATCCCGTCGATATTCAAAGCGCAGACGGTACGCATCTTGGTGCCGGGCTAAGTCGCTATACCGCTGATGAGGCGCGCGCAATCAAGGGCAAACGCTCGGATCAAATCGAACCAGTGCTGGGATACCCGGGACGTGCAGCCCTGATCCACCGCGACGACATGGCCCTTTGAGGGACACAAGACCACCAATATTGGAGACACCAAAATGAGCGAAGACATCAAAGACATGATGACCGAGATCGGACGCCGCGCCCGCGTGGCCGCCAAGACCCTCGCGTTCGCTCCGGCTCCGGCGAAGGAGCAAGCTTTGCTTGCGGCAGCGGACGCCTGCTGGTCCCGTCGGGACGAAATCATCGCGGCCAACGTCAAGGACATGGCGTTTGGACGCGATAAGGGGCTGTCGCCTGCGATGATGGACCGGTTGATGCTGGACGAGGATCGCATCAAGGGCATGTGTGATGGGCTGCGGGCTGTGGCGTCACAAAACGACCCTGTGGGAGAGGTTCTGGCCGAGTGGGATCAGCCCTCGGGTCTGCAGATCAGACGCGTCCGCACCCCGTTGGGTGTGATCGGTGTGATCTATGAAAGCCGCCCCAATGTGACCGCCGATGCGGGTGCGTTGTGCCTGAAGGCGGGCAATGCCGTGATCCTGCGCGGTGGGTCGGAGAGCTTTCATTCGGCCGGCTTGATCCATGAGTGTCTGCAAGACGGGCTGCGTGCTGCTGGTCTGCCCGAAGATGCCATCCAGCGCGTGCCGACGCGTGATCGTGCCGCTGTCAGTGAAATGCTAACCATGACGGATTATGTCGACGTGATCGTCCCGCGTGGTGGCAAAGGGTTGGTCGGATTGGTTCAACGCGAAGCACGCGTGCCGGTCTTTGCGCATTTGGAGGGCATCGTTCACGTCTTCCTAGATAAAGATGCGGACCCCGAAAAAGCTGCGCGCGTTGTGATGAACGCCAAGACCCGTCGCACGGGCATTTGCGGGGCGGCGGAGTGTTTGTTGGTGCATAGGGACGCGGTCCAGCTTGGCCAAAGCATCCTTGATGATCTGATGGCCGCCGGGGTTGAGGTTCATGCCGGAGAAGGGCTTATCGGAACCATCGCAGCCACGGACGCGGATTGGGGCAAAGAGTTTCTGGACAGCATCATCGCGGCCAAGATCGTTGATGATGTGGACGGTGCTATTGAACATATCAATAAGCATTCGTCCTCTCACACCGATGCGATCCTGACCGAAAATGATGAAGCGGCGTCAAAATTCTTCACCCAGCTCGACAGTGCGATCCTGATGCGTAACGCGTCGACCCAGTTCGCAGATGGCGGAGAGTTCGGAATGGGGGCCGAGATTGGCATCGCCACTGGCAAAATGCACGCACGCGGCCCGGTGGGGGCGGCTCAGCTGACCTCGTTCAAATATCTGGTCGAGGGGGATGGGACCACGCGGGCCTAAAACTCGACGCTAATGGAATGATCTGACAGGGTGACACCTGCACTGCGTCCCTGGCGCGCCAATTCGGGCGCGATCAGGGCAAAGTGAACTTGCGCCGGAGGCACTTCGGTATGGTCTTGCGGGCCCGATAGCAGGTGCCAGAGTGTCGGGTCGGCTTTCATTTTCTCGGCCTCGCCGTGTATGCGCCAGTGGTTGGCATCTCGTGTTACAGTCAATTGACCACCCCATGGCATCGCGCTTTCAAAGCACTGCAAGGCCAGGAAGGCAAGTTTGACTGCGCCTCTAGGCTGGTCGCCCTCTGGGGTCCAGTTGATGTGAAGCTTGCGTCCATCAACATCAGGGGCGAGGATTGACCGGATCTCGGCCTCGCTGATCATCTGGCCATCTGTGGCGGAACCGAAAGCGATGCGAAAATAGCGGATGCGCAGATTGGCATTTGTTACACTTTCGGCGATCAGCGCCATTTCCGGGCTATCGGGAAGGCCGGAAAGCTGCAAAAGTTCAACGCCGTTGCCGATCGCCCCCAAAGGGCTGATAAGGTCATGGCAGATACGGGAGCCGATCAGAGCGGTCAGATCGCGGTCTTGTTTTGTCATGGGGCGTGCCTTGGAAGGGGAAATGGAATGAGTTTAGGAGCTTTGCTTGAGCCAGGGATGAGGGTCCGTCACCCTAATCAACCCGATTGGGGGGTGGGGCAGGTGCAGTCAAATGTGGGTGGCAAAGTGACGGTCAATTTCAAACACGCTGGCAAGCAGGTGATCCTGTCCGAATACGTTGATCTCATGATTGTCTTTGACCCTCCGCCAGCTGTTTAACCGTGTGTCACCCTTGTTAAAACAACCTTAGCGGGCATTTCCTCTGGTTGCAAATTGTGATCTTCCACCATAGAAGCCCAACAAAGTTAGCAAAACATTAATGACGATGACCCAGCCCGAATTTACCCTTCGACTGGCCCGTGACGAGGCCGACCTGATCGCGGCTCAGCGGTTGCGTTATGATGTTTTCGTCGATGAACTTGGGGGCAACGGCGCATTGGTGGATCATGACGCGCGGCTGGAACGTGATGCTTTCGATCCTTACTTCGATCACCTGATCTTGTTTGATGAAGCCCGCGAAGGTGCTCCGGCTGTGGGTGTTTACCGGCTGTTACGCGGTGATCAGTTGACGGCAGGCGAGACCGGATTGAACAGGTTTTACTCTGAAGATGAATATGACCTGTCGCCGCTAAAATCCTCGGGGCGCAAGCTCTTGGAACTTGGACGATCCTGCCTGCACCCGGACTATCGGGGTGGCAGTGCGATGATGGTGCTTTGGAGCGGGCTTGCCGACTATGTGGTTCAACATGAGATTGAAGTGATGTTCGGCGTTGCCTCGTTTCATGGTACGGATGTTGACCAGCTGAAGGCTCCGCTATCCCTTTTGTATCATCGGCATTTGGCCCCCCTAACGCTCCGCGCCCGCGCGCAACCTGATGTGTATCAGGACATGAACCTGATGAAAGAAGATCAAATTGACCGACCAGCGGCAATGCGCGCGGTACCGGCGTTGATCAAGGCGTATCTTCGCTTGGGCGGATATGTGGGGGACGGTGCCTATATTGATCATGCCTTCAACACGACGGATGTGTGCTTGATCATGGATACCAACCAGATGAGTGCAAAGCACAAGGCGTTCTACACCGCGCGAGGTGGCCGATGACTGCGTTGTGGCAAGGGGAACCTGAACCAAATTCATTCCATCCCAAAGGATGGGACTGGGTGCGGATCATTTGCCGGGCGTTGCCGTTGGCCATCCTTGTCTTCGGCGGTTTGATAGTCCTGCTTCTGATCCGTTTGATTGAACGGCCGATATTCGGTGTAAAACGCCCGATGACGCCCCATATTACCCAGTTTGTATGCCGGATGGCCTTTGTTTTGTTGGGTATTCCGTTTTCGTCCATGGGCGAGCCGATGCGCGAAAAGGGGGCGATTGTGTCAAACCATGCGGGGTGGCTGGACATATTCTCGCTCAATGCACGCAAGCGGGTCTATTTCGTGTCAAAATCCGAGGTCGCCCAATGGCCCGGCATAGGCTGGTTGGCGCGGGCCACCGGCACCGTGTTCATAAATCGTGATCGGCGCGAGGCCGCACAGCAGATCGAGGTGTTTCGAGACCGGCTATCCGTAGGTCATAAACTGCTGTTCTTTCCCGAGGGGACGTCCAGTGACTCGCTGCGGGTATTGCCTTTTAAATCAACGCTCTTTGCGGCGTTCTTTACGCCAGAGCTGCGTGATTTCATGTGGGTACAGCCGGTGACAGTTCGCTACATCGCCCCCGAGGATCAGGATCCGCGGTTTTATGGGTGGTGGGGCGACATGGAGTTCGCACCACATTTGATACAAACACTGGCGTCTCGCAAGCAAGGTCGGGTCGAGGTCGTGTACCACGCGCCGGTTAAGGTCTCTGATTTTGCGGGCCGCAAGGAGCTGGCAGCTTATTGCGAGGCCAAGGTTCGCGAAGGTCTTGGCGATCTGAACATTGAGGTGGCTTAGCCGCGCATTGCCCCAAGCAACCGGGTCAGGGTGGCCGATGGATCATCGGTGCGCCAGATCTCTTCGCCGATAGCAAAGAAATCCGTAACGGGTGTCAGGGCGCGGATCGTGTCTTCGTCCAGCGCGCCCTCGGCCACAACAGGGATTTCGATCATCTGTGACCACCAGTCGAAAAGCTCGGCGTCGGCGCGGGTTCCGTCACCAAGGGCGGTCGCGCCAGCCGGACCAAAGCTGATGTAGTCCGCCCCCGCTTCGCCTGCGTTCATTCCGTCATGGCGCGAGGCGCTGCAATATGCGCCAACAATGGCGTCCGCACCCAGATCATCCCGCGTGTTGCGCACTCGGCGCGCGCCGTCGCCAAGATGCACACCGTCAAGGCCAAGGCGTTCGACCATAAGCGCATGTTCGGAAATGACGATCGGTACATCGCGGGCATGCGCGACCTCGCGGCAAGCATCGGCGGCCCGCATGATCCGGTCCTCGTCTGTGGTGGCAAGCGCCAGACGAAGGCAGGCTGTCTCATGGGTGTCCAGCACGCGCGCCAGCTCGCTCGGGAACTGCGACAGTTCAATTTCTGGCGGGGTCACAAGGTAAAGCTGGGGAAGTTCCATGTCTGTCTCGGCCATCGCACGCAGTCCTTCACATCGGTGTTTGCAGCTTCATAAAGCGCTTAGCTGGCAATGCAAGTAATTGCGCGCCGCCGGCGTTATTTCGCGGGCAGGGCAGATACGAAATCAAGCGCGAGCCGCAGTAACTCGGCGCGGGCGGCGTCATCGGCCATTGCATCAGACCCGGCGTCAATGAAACCACCCATCCGTCGTCCGGTAAAAGCCATTGGTTCAGCGCCCGGCACCGCAAGGGCCGATGCCTCGTTATCCTTGCCAACGCGGTACATCGCACCGTCTTTATGGACCCCGCACAGCATGTTTCCGTTCAGCATGAAGGCGATCCCGCCAAACATCTTTTTCTCGGCAAGACCGTCGATATCCACAAGGTCATCCTTCATGAGCTGATAAAGCCCTTGGTCATATGCCATAGATCACCCTCCTGCTTGCCCTGATTGGGCAGTCAGCGTATCACGCGCTCACGATAAAGGAAGGGTCAACCGTGACGGATCAATCGACAGAAAACCTTGGCCCGCAGCCCGAGATCGTGCTGGTGCGCCCCCAGATGGGTGAAAACATCGGTGGGGCCGCGCGCGCGATGCTGAATTTCGGGCTGGAGCGGATGCGGATCATCGCACCGCGCGACGGCTGGCCGAACCAATCGGCCGTTGCGATGGCCTCTGGTGCGGGGCGGGTTCTGGACAAGGCTGGTGTTTACGACACGCTTGCCGGTGGGATTAGCGATTGCGACTATGTCTTTGCGACCACCGCGCGGTCGCGTGGATTGGCAAAACCGATCCTGAGCCCGGAAAAAGCAATGGCCGAGGCACGCGTGATGCGGGCTGCCGGCAAGAAAGTGGCGATCTTGTTCGGGCCAGAACGCACGGGGCTCGAAAATGACGAAGTTGCGCCGGCCAACGCGATAATCTCGGTCCCGGTGAACCCGGAATTTGCATCGCTGAACTTGGCGCAGTGTGTGTTGCTCACGGCGTATGAATGGCGACGTCAAACGTCAGAGTTCGATCACGAGGTGATGGAGTGGGCCGGATCAGAGCGCGCCCAGGCCATTGAGGTTGAGAAACTGGCGCAACACTACGAGACGCGCCTGGACGAGGCGGGGTTCTTTTATCCGCCAACCAAAGCGCCGGTGATGAAAATCGCCCTTCGCAATATGTGGAGCCGCATGCCGATGACCCGTGCAGACGTGCAAATCTTTCACGGCGTGTTGCGGCAGCTTTTGCGGGGAAAAACCGACTAAAGCGTTTCCAGTCCTGCTGTGACCCAACAAAAGCCGGAACGCCTTAGTCTTTCTTGGTCGCGGCTGCGAGCCAAACGAACACCAACACAAGCGAGCCCAACGCGTTCAGGTTGGCCATGGTCAGCCCAAACATCTCCCACGGGATTTCATCGCAACGGATCAGCGGGGCGGCGTTGATTTGGGACATCAGATCCTCGACCGACAGATCGCCTACACCGCCGCCGGTGCATGAGCTTGGACCCTCCCACAGCTTGCGTTCGACGCCAGAGTGATAAAAGCCAATGCCCGAGGTGATGGCGGCGGACAGCGCGCCCAGCCACGCCAGTGCCTTTTTGCCCGTGGTCAGCGCAACGCCTCCGATTACGATGGCAGCCGCGTGTGGCCAGCGCTGCCACAAGCACATTTTGCACGGTGCATAGCCCAATGCCTGAAAGACGAAAGCCCCGCCCAAGATGGCCACCGATGACACGGTGGCGAAGGCGATAAGCTGGGTTGCTGTGAACCGGTCGAAGATCTTCATAGGAATTTCACCACATAAAAGCCGCCAATAAGCAGGACGCAGAATAGGACAAACATCAGGCCAAGGCGACGTTCAATAAAGTCGCGGATAGGGGCGCCGAACTTCCATAGAAGGGCCGCAACGACAAAGAACCTGAGCCCGCGTGCAATCACGCTGGCGATCATAAAGACCCCGAAGTTCAGGCCCGTCGCCCCGGACAGGATCGTGATGACCTTATAGGGGAATGGCGTGACGCCTGCGATCAACACCGCCCACGCGCCCCATTCGTTATAGGTCTCGGTGAAATGCGCGAACTCTCCGGTCTTGCCGTAAAACTCCAACACGGGTTGGCCGACGCTTTCAAATAGGCCCCAGCCGATGAAATAGCCAAACGCACCGCCCAGGACAGAGGCCGCCAATGCGACCGAAGCGATGATAAACGCGCGCGAGGGGCGGGCGATGATCATTGGGATCATCAGAACGTCGGGCGGAATGGGAAAGACCGAGCTTTCAAGAAACGCCACCACCGCCAGCGCCCAAAGCGCATGCCGCGTGTCCGCAAGTCCCATTGTCCAATCGTAAAGACGCCTGATCATTATCTTTGCCCTCTGTTTCCCCTCTGGAACCATGCCAAGAAGATGACGTCAAGGGACAGGCAGGCTATCATGGCTTGAAGCAACGGGTCAGGCCGGTAAACTGGTCGTGACCAATGTTGTAATCCGGACCATGTTTATCTGTGCCGGACGAGTAAAGGGAACGAGCGTATGAAATGGCAGGGTCGGCGCGGAAGCCGCAATATCGAAGATCGTCGTCGGATGGGCGGCAAGGCGCAAATTGGCGGACTTGGTATGCTGGCCGTCTTGGCCATTGGCCTGTTCTTGGGGGTCGACGTGTCTCCGTTCCTGCAAGGTGGCGGTGGCACCATCGGCAGCAGCGGCGGCGGAGAGATCACAGAGGCCGACCAACAAGCTGGCCAGTTCGTGTCTGTCACGCTGGCAGATACAGAAGAGGTCTGGACCGATCTTTTTCGCAAACAGGTCGGCGAAGCGTACAATCCCGTAACGCTGGTTCTTTACAAAGGTGTGACCCAAAGCCCGTGCGGTGGGGCCTCGGGCGCGACCGGGCCGTTCTATTGCCCCGGTGATCGCAAAGTCTATCTGGACACGGATTTTTTCACCACGATGTCACGCCAGCTTGGCGCTAAAGGCGATTTCGCGGCAGCCTATGTTGTGGCCCACGAGGTCGCACACCACGTCCAAAACGAGCTTGGCATTCTGGGGCAGGCCAATTCGATCCGCAGTCAGGTGAGCGAAGAAGAAAGCAACGCGATTTCGGTCCGGATTGAGCTTCAGGCGGATTGTTATTCGGGCATCTGGGCCCGCGAGGCGCAATCCCGCTTTGGATCATTGGAACGCGGCGACATTGCTGAGGCGATGAATGCAGCACACCAAATCGGAGACGACACGTTGCAGCGCAACGCCGGTCGGGTGCCGATGCCGCACACCTTCACCCACGGAACGTCCGAGCAGCGGCAGCGCTGGTTTGTGCGCGGATATGAAAGCGGGGACATGCGCAGTTGTGACACGTTCTCGGCACAGCAGCTATAATTCTCTGGAATGATTGCGCGCTGATACAGCCATTGTTTGGAGCTTTCACCGCTAATTTGATTCTATCTGATAGCTGTACAGAGCTTTCGTGTCGGGAGGTTTAGGACCTGCCGCCTGATTTGCTGTACCTGTTAAATAACAGTATTTATGTAGTAATTATAAGCTTGTTGCGCTTGCAACGAATTTTGATTACGAATATTTCAGCGACAGGGTCAATCACAAAGCCGACCGCGCGGTCAAAAAAACTTGCGTGACGCTTTCGAGCCTGTTCTTATCTGGGTGTGCGCAGGGTGGAGGAGCCTCACTGTGTCCAGACAGACAATGTTCGCGTGGGAGGAAGCGAGATGAAATTTACCATGAAAGCAGCCTTGTTGGGTGCAGCGGCACTGGGCCTTTCTGTATCGGCCGGGTTTGCACAAGAAGTGACACTGCGGTGCCAACACTTTGTGTCTCCGAAATCCGCGGTGCCAAGCGGTTTTATGACCCCATGGGCCGAGAAGATCGAAAAAGAATCTGGCGGTCGGATCAAGGTCGAGATTTATCCCGGTATGCAGCTTGGTGGAAAACCACAGGCGCTTTACGATCAAATCCGTGATGGCGTGATTGATTGTGGCTGGGCGTTGCCTGCCTATACACCTGGTCGTTTCCCCGAAGCTGAGGCGTTTGAACTGCCGTTCATGACGTCACAAAGTGCCGAAGACTCGTCTCGTGCGGCATGGGAGTTTACTGATAAGTATCTGAAAGAACGCATGAATGACGTGCATGTCATGGCGGTTCACGTCCACGGCCCCGGTGTCATTCACAAAAAGGGCGGCCCGATCAAATCTTCTGGCGATTTCTCGGGTTTGAAACTTCGTGGGCCATCGCGTCAGGCCAATGCTTTGCTGTCCACCTTGGGTGCGACGCCCGTTGGCATGCCAGTCCCAGCCTTCCCGGAAGCGCTGTCTAAGGGTGTTGTCGATGGTGGTGTTATCCCTTGGGAGATCACTGTCCCCCTGAAAGTGAATGAGCTGGCGGACAGCCACACCGTAATTGGGGGCGATCGCGCGCTTTATAATACGTTCTTTATCTGGGCGATGAACAACGATACCTACAATGGCCTGCCGGATGATCTGAAGGCGATCATTGATGCCAACTCTGGCATTGATGCGTCTGGCTGGGCCGGTCGCGCCATGGACGAGGGCGACGCGCGTTCGTTAGAGCTGATTTCAGGTTTGGACAATGAAATCTATACTTTGGACGACGCGACAGTGGCCGAACTTAAAGCCATTGGCGACAAACAGACCGAAGAATGGATTGCAGACATGAACTCCAAGGGTCTGGATGGCGACGGCATGGTATCGATGTCAAAAGACCTTGTCGCGAAGCACAGCGGCAACTGATCTGTAGACTTGGATTCTCTCCGGGCGACGGTGGTTGCCCGGAGATTTTTTATCCGCAACCACAACGTATGTGGCACAATCAGATCACGACAGAATTTTGAGGCAGAGAACGTGGCAATAGCAAAGCAGGCAGAGATGCGGGTGGGTCGTGTCATAACGGTTCTGAGCCGTTGGATGGCCTATTCCGGTGGGGTTGTCTTGGCGGGCATCGCGCTGACTACGGTGTTTTCGGTGATCGGACGCGCCCTTCTTGGCTTCGGGTTGGGGCCGATCAAAGGCGACTATGAAATCGTCGAGATGGGCTGCGCAATTGCCGTCTTTGCTTTCATGCCATGGTGCCAATTGAAGCGCGGCCATGTGACCGTCGATATCTTTATCTCGCGGCTATCTGAACGTTCCCAAGCCGTGTTGGGACTGATTGGCGACGTGTTCTTGGCGGGGGCGGCCTATATTATCTTGTGGCGCTTGTGGCTTGGGTTTGGCGAGAAAGTTCCCTTTGGATCTGACGCGTTTCGGGCGGCGCTTAGCATGGGGTCAAAACCATTCTTTGCTGAAAGCACGTATGAACTTGAGGTTCCACTTTGGATCCCGTTTGGCCTTTGCCTGATTGGCGCCGCGTTCTTCTTCATCGTAGCAATTTTCACTGTCTGGCGGTCCCTCAACTGGGTGCTGGATGGTAAGGAGGAACGGGTATGACCGGTATTGAACTGGCCATCATCGCCTTTGCGTTGATGCTTTTGGCGATCTTCCTGCGCCTGCCTATCGGGCTTGCGATGGGACTGACTGGGTTCTTTGGAATTTGGTACATGATGGGGCGTCCGAATGTGACGCTGAGCCAGTTGAAGACGCTGTCTTATGACACATTCTCCAGCTACTCGCTGTCCATCGTACCGCTCTTTTTGCTGATGGGGCAATTTGCGACCAAGTCCGGGATGTCGGGGTCCCTGTTTGAAGCTGCTAGCGATTGGCTTGGCCATCGCAAAGGCGGCGTTGCGATGGCTGCCGTCGGTGCTTGTGCGGGGTTTGGTGCCGTTTGCGGGTCGTCGCTGGCGACCGCTTCAACCATGGGGCAGGTGGCTCTGCCCGAGATGCGCAAACGTGGATACTCGGACGCGCTGTCGACCGGGGTGCTCGCTGCCGGCGGGACATTAGGCATCTTGATCCCACCATCCGTTATTCTGGTGATTTACGCGATCCTGACCGAGCAGAACATCGTCAAGATGTTCATCGCCGCTTTGGTGCCCGGTATACTCGCCGCACTTGGTTATATGCTGACCGTCGCCGTCATGGTGCGCATCAATCCCGACAGCGCAACCACCGCCGAGCGCGTTCCCTACGCGCATCGTTTCAAGACCTTGATATCGATCTGGCCTGTGGTGGTGATTTTCGGTCTGGTGATGGGTGGTATTGCCGGTGACTGGAATTGGGTCAAACCCGGCGTGCAGGCTTTGTTTACACCGACCGAGGGCGCCGCCGTCGGTGCAGTGGCGACCGGTATCTACGGTGTGATGACGGGCGGGCTCACGTGGCAAGGGTTCCTTGATAGCGTGCTGTCCACCGCGCAATCCACCGCAATGATCTTCTTCATCGTCTTGGGCGCGCAGATATTCAACTCGTTCCTCGCCTTCACACAAGCCCCACAAATGCTGGCAGAGTGGGTGGTCGGGCAGGGGTTTGCTCCGCTCATGGTGCTGGCGGTCATGCTGGCGGCCTACCTGATCTTTGGCTGCGTTATGGACAGCCTGTCGATGATCCTTCTGACCATCCCGATCTTCTATCCTATCGTTGAAATTCTCGATTTTGGCCTGACGCCGGAGCAGGCAGGCATCTGGTTTGGAATCCTTGCACTGATTGTGGTCGAGGTCGGCTTGATCACACCGCCTGTGGGTATGAACTTGTTCATCATCAACTCAATGGCGCGCGATATTCCGATGTCAGCCACGTATCGTGGGGTCGCACCATTTGTACTGTCCGATCTGATCCGGGTCGTCGTTCTGGTCGCCTTTCCCGGCATCACGCTCTGGCTTGTTGGAGTTATGTTCTAGTCAAAAAAATGCGACGGGCGGGGTGCGTTTGCCCGTTGACCTCGCCTCGCGGCTTGGGTAATTCCAACGCAGTGCCTCTCTGGTGGAATGGTAGACACGAGAGATTCAAAATCTCTTGCTCGCAAGGGCGTCCCGGTTCGAGTCCGGGGAGAGGCACCAACGAACTTTCAGATCAAGATTTGTTGCGGCCTTGATACATATTCGAAGCCCCACCTTCACCGGGCCTGAGTTCCAATTTCCCGTCGGGCTCTTCACCGCTTTTCGATAGTACACCGGCCATCTCTCGGTCTAGTTTGTCGAGGAGATGAGGAGACGAATATGACTGACAAGCAAGACAGCGATATTGCCGCGCAACTTTTGCACCTTCGGGGGCAGGGGTTGTCCAAGGGAGATCCTGTGGCATTGCCGTTGGTCACAAGCTCGATGTTTCACCTACCGGGTGATCCTGACGGCGGTGCTGCCTATGGGCGCGTCGACAATCCGACATGGGAGGCGCTGGAGCACACGCTTGCTCTTTTGGAGGATGCCCCATGTGTTGCGTTCCCGTCTGGTATGGCAGCCATTTCAGCAGCGTTGTTTTCCACCTTAAAAGCCGGTCAAACTCTGTTGGTCCCTTCGGATGGTTACTATGTGACCCGGCTGTTGTCGTCACGCTTTCTGTCACAGCTTGGCGTGACGGTTATCGAACGTGAAACGGTGCGCTACGCCCAAGACGGGTTTGACGGGATCGACGTCGTGTTTGTTGAAACACCATCGAATCCGGGGTTGGACCTGTGTGACATCGCGGCCATATCCGCGCAGGTGAGTGCTGCCGGTGGCATCACGATTGTCGACAATACCACCATGACGCCGTTTGGGCAGCGACCTTTGGACCTTGGCGCCGACATTGTCGTTGCATCAGACACCAAAGCGCCCGGTGGTCATTCTGATCTGCTGATGGGGCATGTTGCGACCCGTCAACCCGCTCTTCTTGAAGCGGTCACCGATTGGCGCAAGATGTCAGGCGCGATCCCGTCCCCTAACGCGGCATGGCAGCTTCACCGTGGACTGGAAACGTTGGAGGTTCGCTTTGACAGGATGTGCCGTTCGGCGGGGCAGGTGGCAGAGGTGCTCACTCAGCACAGTGCGGTCAAATCTCTGCGCTATCCTGGATTGCCGACCGATCCATCGCATGGTCTGGCGCAGGCTCAGATGTCGCGCTTTGGGTTTTTGATCGGTCTGACGTTGTCGGACAAAACCACTGCGGAACGCTTCATCGAGGCTAGCGCTTACCTGCGTCCGGCGACGTCGTTTGGTGGGGTCCACAGCTCTGCCGAGCGGCGCGCGCGTTGGGGTGATGCGGTGGCGGACGGCTTTGTCCGAATCTCGATCGGTTGCGAGCCAGTGGATGTATTAATCCGTGATCTCGGTGCGGCACTTGATACCGTCTGACCTTTGAGAATCAGTGCCCGAATTAGGGCCTGTTAACACTATTACTTAGTGCTATTTGATGCTAGGTATCTGTTATGAATGAGATAACAGAAAATCAATACGCGCTGATCCAGCCCTACTTGCCAGTCCAGCGCGGGAATGT
>NZ_JBGEHL010000009.1:0-152892 GCF_041403445.1 Aliiroseovarius conchicola | reverse complement strand
CCTGGAAGTCACCAAAATACTTGGTGATCGCCGCCGTCAGCGTCGTCTTGCCGTGGTCAACGTGGCCGATTGTGCCGATGTTGACGTGCGGTTTGGAGCGTTCAAACTTTTCCTTAGCCATGATGGCCTCCTATTATGCTGATCGCCGGGCAAGGCCATCCCTGCCCGGCTTGTTCGATTAGGCGAATTTCGCCTGAATTTCGTCCGAGATGTTCTGCGGAACCGGATCGTAATGCGAGAACTGCATCGTGAACTGCGCGCGGCCCGAAGACATGGAGCGCAGGGTGTTGATGTAGCCAAACATGTTCGCCAGCGGTACGTTCGCATCAATTGCAATCGCGTTGCCGCGTGGCTCTTGACCCGAAACTTGACCACGACGTGAGGTCAGGTCGCCGATGATCCCGCCGGTGTATTCCTCGGGCGTGATCACTTCCACTTTCATGATCGGCTCAAGCAGCTTGGCACCAGCCAGACGCATACCTTCGCGCATTGCCATACGGCCTGCAATTTCAAAGGCAAGAACCGACGAGTCAACATCGTGGAATTTACCGTCGATCAGGGCAACCTTGAAGTCGATCACTGGGAAGCCAGCCAAAGGCCCGCTGTCCATAACCGACTGGATGCCTTTTTCAACACCAGGGATGTATTCCTTCGGAACAGCACCACCAACGATGCGGCTTTCGAACGAGTAACCTTCACCAGCTTCGGTCGGAGAGATGATCATTTTCACCTCAGCGTACTGACCCGAACCACCCGACTGTTTCTTGTGGGTGTAGGTGTGCTCAACCTCTTTCGAGATCGTCTCACGATACGCAACCTGCGGGGCACCGATGTTGGCTTCCACTTTGAATTCACGCTTCAGGCGGTCAACCAGAATGTCCAAGTGAAGTTCGCCCATGCCTTTCATGATGGTCTGACCGCTTTCGATGTCAGTTTCCACACGGAAGGACGGGTCTTCGGCGGCCAAACGGCCCAGACCCTGGCTCATCTTCTCTTGGTCAGCCTTGGTTTTCGGCTCAACCGCGATCTCGATCACGGGATCAGGGAAGGTCATGGTTTCCAGAACCACCGGATCGTTGACGGCACAGATCGTGTCGCCTGTGGTGGTGTCTTTCAGACCTGCCAGTGCGATAATGTCGCCCGCAAACGCTTCCGTGATTTCTTCACGGTCGTTTGAGTGCATCATCATCATACGACCTACGCGCTCTTTCTTACCTTTGGTCGAGTTCAAAAGCGTGTCGCCTTTGTTCAGGACACCCGAGTAGATGCGGGTAAAGGTCAGCGAGCCAACGAAGGGGTCGTTCATGATTTTGAACGCAAGACCCGAGAACGCCATGTTGTCGTCCGCACGGCGGGCGATGTCACGGGTTTCAGTATCGTCACCGGGTTTGAAGCCCATGTAATCAACAACGTCCAGCGGGCTGGGCAGATAGTCGATCACAGCGTTAAGCAGAGGCTGAACGCCTTTGTTTTTGAACGCTGAGCCACCCAGAACAGGAACGAATGCCAGATCCAGAGTACCCTTACGCAGAAGTTTGCGCAGGGTTGGAACGTCAGGCTCGTTACCTTCCAGGTATTCCATCATCGCGTCGTCGTCCATTTCGACGGCCGCTTCGATCATCTTACCGCGCCATTCGTCGGCCATGTCAGACAGCTCTGCGCGGATCGGTGCTTTGATCCACGATGCGCCAAGGTCTTCACCCTGCCACAGCCATTCTTCCATATTCACGAGGTCGATCAAGCCTTCCAGCTCGGTCTCTGCGCCGATTGGAATACCAACCGGAACAGCGCGCGCACCGGTGCGGTCTTCGATCATCTCAACACAGTTGAAGAAGTCAGCGCCGATTTTGTCCATCTTGTTGACGAACACCATACGCGGAACCTTGTAGCGGTCAGCTTGACGCCACACAGTTTCTGTTTGGGGCTCAACGCCGGCGTTGGCGTCCAGAACACAGACAGCACCATCAAGCACAGCCAGCGAACGCTCAACTTCAATGGTGAAGTCAACGTGGCCGGGAGTGTCGATGATGTTCAGGCGGTGCTTGGGCGTGTCAGCAGTTTCGCCATCTTCGGTGCGTTCCCAGAATGTGGTGGTCGCAGCCGACGTGATGGTGATCCCGCGTTCCTGCTCCTGCTCCATCCAGTCCATGGTGGCTGCACCATCGTGCACCTCACCAATGTTGTGGGATTTGCCGGTGTAGTACAGGATACGCTCGGAGCAGGTGGTTTTACCTGCGTCGATGTGAGCCATGATGCCGAAGTTACGGTACAGCTCGAGCGGATATTCGCGTGCCATGGTTTTCTTCCTTCCTTGGCTTTACCAGCGGTAATGGCTGAACGCTTTGTTGGCGTCGGCCATTTTGTGGGTGTCTTCGCGTTTCTTAACGGCGGTACCGCGCGCATTCACAGCATCCAGAAGTTCGCCAGCAAGACGCTCTTCCATGGTGTTTTCGTTGCGGTTACGGGCAGCAGTGATCAACCAGCGGATTGCCAAAGCTTCACGGCGCTCGGGGCGCACTTCAACTGGAACCTGGTAGGTGGCACCACCAACACGACGCGAGCGAACTTCGACCGACGGTTTGATGTTGTCCAGCGCTTCGTGGAACACTTCCACAGGGGCGCGCTTGATCTTGTCTTCAACACGATCCAACGCGTTGTAAACGATTTTTTCAGCAACCGATTTTTTACCATCGATCATCAAGTTGTTCATGAACTTGCTCAGCACACGATCGCCAAATTTGGCGTCGGGCAGGATTTCGCGCTTTTCAGCAGCGTGACGACGAGACATTCTGAGATCTCCTTACTTCGGACGCTTGGCGCCGTATTTCGAACGACGTTGCTTACGGTCTTTGACGCCCTGGGTATCCAGAACACCGCGAACGATGTGGTAACGGACACCCGGAAGGTCTTTTACACGACCGCCACGGATCAGAACCACAGAGTGCTCCTGAAGGTTGTGGCTTTCGCCGCCGATGTAGCTGATGACCTCAAAACCATTGGTCAGGCGCACTTTGGCAACCTTACGCATGGCCGAGTTCGGCTTTTTCGGTGTGGTTGTATAAACACGCGTGCAAACGCCACGTTTTTGGGGGCATGACTCCAGGTGCATCGACTTGGAGCGCTTGATTTTAGGCTGGCGCGGTTTGCGGATCAGCTGTTGAATCGTTGGCATAGGGTTCGTTTCCCGTTTCTCAACATATGTGTGCGCGGGTGTCCCCGAGCGGTTAACATTTCCTCGCCCCACGCGTCCGCAAAGCGAAAATCCGCGAGCGTTTCCATTCCGAGGCAAACGTCGCGGTTGGTTCACAGAGGATCAGTGCTTCAAAGTAGCGCTGAACTTGATCCCTCAATACTGAAGAGCCGGACTGACCCGGCTGGATGACGCGCGTATATGGGGAGTCGTCGGTTCTGTCAACAGGCAGCACATGCAGGGAAGAACCCGATGGTTGCTGGACCGCGAATTTGCTCGTTCAGGCTTGGCGCCGGGCCATCTGCCGCTCGCGAAACAGCGTGAACATTCCCATGGCAACAACGATCCCCGCCCCAATGAAGGTCAAACTGTCCGGCCATTCTCCAAACACCACCAACCCAAGGATCAACGCCCAGACCAAGCCGGTGTATCGAAACGGAGCGATGAAGCCGATATTGCCGACACGCATCACCATGACCGCAAATAGGTATCCCATAAAGACAAACACCGCGGCTGCGCACAGCACCAGAACGCTTGAGGGTGTGATTGGTGCCCATTCCACTCCGGCAGAAGCCGCACCGAAAGACAATGTAATAAACGCCGCCGCAACGAAAGCCACCGTCATCGAGGGTGTTGTTGGCGACATCTTACGGACAATGAGGTCGCGAAACGTAATGAAGACGACGGCGATTAGCGCATAGATCGACCAGACAGAGAACCCGTCACCTCCGGGTTGGATGATCAATAGAACACCAACAAATCCGCCCAAGATCGCCGTCAATCGGCGCCAGCCGAGGGGTTCAGAGATAAAGACCCATGCCGCAAGTGTGACGGTCAGCGGCAAGACCTGCAATACAGCCGTTACATTGGCGATGGGCATGTTGAACAGCGCGGTCAGGAAGCAATAGGTTGCGCCCGCCTCAGCGATGGAGCGCAAGATCACTAACGTCCACTCTCGGCGTCCCAACTTGAAGTTCATCGCACCTAGCGCAACTCCCAACCCGTAAAGTAGGGCGCAAGTTATTATTCCGCGCAAAAAAACGGCTTGCGACAGGGGTAGATCGCCGGCCAAGGCCTTCATACAGACATCGTTGAACGTGAACCCAGCCATAGAGCCGGACATCAAAATCGCGCCCTTCATGTTGTCTGATAGTGACATACCAACTTTCGCCATAGCTCGTTTGAGGTTCCGGTAGCGGCCAAATCAGGCGGGCGCCGGACAGACCGAACTAGCCATGGAACTGGGTCTCATGCAAACAAAAAGCCCCACCGCTTGGGGTGGGGCTTTTCAGTGTTGTTTCCGTACCGATCAGGGTTGTTCTGATCCGCCGAACTCTGGCGTTTCAACCAAGCCGCTCTCATTTTCCGAGACATCGCCGAACACGTCATCGGCCGGTGCGGCCAATGCGGCAGCCTTCTCGGCTTCAGCGCGGGCTTCTTCGATGACCTTCATGTCACGAGCCTGAGCGATCGAGCGAACACGCTGCGTTGCCCCACCTGTACCTGCCGGGATCAGGCGACCAACGATGACGTTCTCTTTCAGACCAACCAGCTTGTCGCGCTTACCTTGGACAGAAGCCTCGGTCAGAACGCGGGTGGTTTCCTGGAACGACGCCGCCGAGATGAACGAACGTGTTTGCAGCGAAGCTTTGGTGATCCCCAAGAGGATCGGCTCGCCCGATGCCAGACGACGACCTTCGGCTGCTGCCTTTTCGTTGGCAGCATCGAACTCGGCCTTGTCGACATGTTCGCCCTTCAGAAGCGTGGTCTCGCCCGAATCCAAGATCTCCCACTTTTGCAGCATCTGGCGAACGATCACCTCGATGTGCTTGTCGTTGATCTTAACACCTTGCAGGCGATAGACGTCCTGAACTTCGTCGATCATGTAGTCAGCCAGCGCTTCGACACCCATGATGGACAGGATGTCATGTGGCGCGGGGTTACCGTCCATGAGGTATTCGCCCTTCTGGATGAAGTCACCTTCCGCGACCGGAATGTGCTTACCCTTGGGCACCATGTATTCGACGGGCTCCATGCTTTCATCAGCTGGCTCGATCGAGATGCGACGCTTGTTCTTGTAGTCGCGGCCAAAGCGCACGTAACCATCGATTTCGGCGATGATCGCGTGATCTTTCGGACGACGTGCTTCGAACAGTTCGGCAACACGCGGCAGACCACCGGTGATGTCTTTTGTCTTTGCACCTTCACGCGGGATACGCGCGATCACGTCACCGGCTTTGACTTTCGTACCGTCTTCAATCGACAGAATAGCGTCAACCGACATGGTGTATGTGACAGGGTTTCCGGCGTCATTGCGCACGGGTTCGCCATCTTCATCTACCATGATCAGCTCAGGCTTCAGTTCGTTGCCTTTCGGTGCCGAACGCCAGTCGATCACGATCTTCTGAGTCATGCCAGTTGCATCATCGGTTTCGTCACGGACCGAAATACCGCTGACAAGATCAACGAACTTAACCGTTCCATCTTTCTCGGCGATCATCGGCAACGTGTATGGATCCCACTCAAACAACTTGTCGCCGCGGGCAATTTTTGCACCGTCTTTGACATGCAGTTTAGAGCCATAACCCAGTTTGAAGGTCGCACGTTCAGCGTTGTTCTCGTCGATGATCGCAAGGACCATATTACGGCCCATCACGACGATCTCGCCATCACGGTTTTCCAGAACATTCGCGTTGCGATATTCGATCTTACCGTCTTGACCAGCTTCCTGGAACGACTGTTGACCACCTTGTGCAACACCGCCGATGTGGAAGGTCCGCATCGTTAGCTGAGTACCAGGTTCACCGATTGACTGTGCCGCAATGATACCGACAGCTTCGCCTGTGTTCACACGCGTACCGCGTGCAAGGTCACGACCGTAGCAGTTGGCGCAAACGCCCTCTTCAGCCTCACAAGTCAGCGGGCTACGCATACGCACAGTCGCTACACCCGAAGCTTCGATCTCGTCCGCTTTGCGTTCGTCGATCAGTTCGTTCTTGGCCACAATCACCTCTTCGGTGCCGGGGACCAGAACGTCTTCAGCAACAACGCGACCCAGAACACGTTCGCCCAGTGTGGCGACAACCTCACCGTCGTTAACGGCGGCTTCGGCTGTGATCGAGTTCTCGGTTCCACAATCGACCATACGGACGATACAGTCCTGCGCGACGTCGACAAGACGACGGGTCAGGTAACCGGAGTTCGCAGTTTTCAGAGCGGTATCTGACAGACCCTTACGGGCACCGTGGGTCGAGTTGAAGTACTCAAGAACGGTCAGACCTTCTTTAAAGTTCGAGATAATCGGCGTTTCGATAATCTCGCCCGAAGGCTTGGCCATCAGGCCGCGCATGCCGCCCAGCTGCTTCATCTGCGTCACAGAACCACGCGCACCGGAGTGGGCCATCATGTAAACCGAGTTCGGTTCGGCTTCGGCGCCATCTTCGTCACGCTTGGCGGACGAGATGGTGTCCATCATGGCGTCGGTGACCTTGTCGTTACATTTCGACCAGGCATCGACAACCTTGTTGTACTTCTCGCCCAGAGTGATCAGGCCGTCCATATACTGTTGTTCGAACCCTTTCACCTGACTGCGCGTGTCATCCACGATCGGCCATTTGGTTTCAGGAATAACCATGTCATCCTTACCGAACGAGATGCCAGCCTTGAACGCTTCTTTGAAGCCCATGGACATGATCTGGTCACAGAAGATAACGGACTCTTTCTGACCGCAGTAACGATAGACAGTGTCGATGACCTGCTGAACTTCCTTCTTACGAAGAAGGCGGTTCACCAGCTCGAACGGAGCCTTGTTGTTCGTTGGCAGAAGCGCGCCAAGACGGACCCGACCCGGTGTCGTGTCGAACCGCACCATGACCGTGTTACCCTCTTCGTCTACCTGTGGCAGACGCGCCTGAACTTTGGCGTGCAGATGCACTTCACCAGCGTCCAAAGCGTGGATCACTTCGTCAACATCAGCGAAGACCATGCCTTCGCCCTTCATGCCGTCACGCTCCATCGAGATGTAGTAAAGGCCAAGGATCATATCCTGCGACGGAACGATGATCGGTGCGCCGTTTGCGGGCGACAGAACGTTGTTCGTCGACATCATCAGGACACGTGCTTCCAGCTGGGCTTCCAGCGAAAGCGGCACGTGAACAGCCATTTGGTCGCCGTCGAAGTCAGCGTTAAACGCCGAACAAACAAGCGGGTGCAACTGGATGGCTTTACCTTCGATCAGAACCGGTTCGAACGCCTGAATGCCAAGACGGTGCAACGTAGGCGCACGGTTCAGCATGACGGGATGTTCGCGGATCACTTCGTCCAAGATATCCCAAACTTCGGGACGTTCTTTTTCCACCAATTTCTTGGCCTGCTTCACAGTGGAAGACAGACCTTTGGCTTCAAGACGCGAGTAGATGAACGGCTTGAACAGCTCGAGCGCCATCTTCTTGGGCAAACCACATTGGTGCAGCTTCAACTCAGGCCCGGTCACAATGACCGAACGACCCGAGAAGTCGACGCGTTTACCCAAAAGGTTCTGACGGAAGCGACCCTGCTTGCCTTTCAGCATGTCGGACAGCGACTTCAGCGGGCGCTTGTTGGCACCCGTGATGACGCGACCACGACGGCCGTTGTCAAACAGCGCATCCACAGATTCCTGCAACATCCGCTTTTCGTTGCGGACGATGATGTCGGGCGCGCGAAGCTCGATCAGGCGCTTCAGACGGTTGTTCCGGTTGATCACGCGGCGATACAGATCGTTCAGATCCGAGGTCGCGAAACGGCCACCATCCAGCGGCACCAGCGGGCGCAGCTCTGGCGGGATAACCGGGATCACGGTCAGGATCATCCATTCGGGACGGTTGCCCGATTCAATGAAGCTTTCAACGATCTTCAAACGCTTGATGATCTTCTTGGGCTTCAATTCGCCGGTGGCTTCGGCCAGATCAGCACGCAGCTGTTCTGCTTCGGCTTCAAGATCGATCGCCGACAGCATTTCGCGGATCGCTTCAGCGCCGATATTGGCGGTGAAGGCATCCATGCCGAAGGTGTCTTGGGCATCCATGTACTCTTCTTCGGTCATCAACTGACCGTAAGAAAGGTCTGTCAGACCGGGTTCGATCACCACGTAGTTCTCGAAGTAAAGAATACGTTCAAGATCACGAAGGGTCATGTCCAGCATCAGGCCGATGCGCGATGGCAACGACTTCAGGAACCAAATGTGAGCGACAGGGGCTGCCAGCTCAATATGGCCCATACGCTCGCGGCGTACTTTCTGAAGGGTAACTTCCACGCCACATTTCTCGCAGACAACGCCGCGATACTTCATGCGCTTATATTTACCGCACAGGCATTCGTAATCTTTGACGGGGCCAAAGATACGAGCACAGAACAGACCGTCGCGTTCAGGTTTGAACGTACGGTAGTTGATGGTCTCGGGC
Source organism: Aliiroseovarius conchicola (assembly GCF_041403445.1). Taxonomy (NCBI): domain Bacteria; kingdom Pseudomonadati; phylum Pseudomonadota; class Alphaproteobacteria; order Rhodobacterales; family Paracoccaceae; genus Aliiroseovarius; species Aliiroseovarius conchicola. Next base: position 144,261 of record NZ_JBGEHL010000009.1, on the reverse strand, counting down.
TTTTTGATCTCGCCGTACGACCATGAAAGAATCCGTTCCGGGCTGGCCAGCGACACTTTGATTTCATCAAAGGTCTTAGGGGCCGCCAGCGGGTTGAACGGGTTGGTTGTCAGTTCCTGGTTCATCTTGCGTTCCTTACATTAAGGGAAGGGGGGAAGGGTTAAGGCAGGGCGCCTTAATCCTCGCCCTCCGCATCCAGGAGTTCCATGTTAAGGCCGAGGCCGCGGACTTCTTTGACAAGAACGTTGAACGATTCCGGCACGCCGGCCTCAAAATTGTCCTCGCCTTTGACGATGCTTTCATAGACTTTCGTCCGTCCGGCAACGTCATCCGACTTGACCGTGAGCATTTCCTGCAGCGTGTAGGCCGCGCCATATGCTTCCAAAGCCCAGACTTCCATCTCACCGAAGCGCTGTCCGCCGAACTGCGCCTTACCACCCAGCGGCTGCTGAGTAACAAGCGAGTACGGACCAGTTGAACGCGCGTGGATTTTGTCGTCCACAAGGTGGTGCAGTTTCAGAAGATACTTCACACCCACCGTCACTTTGCGCGAGAACTGTTCGCCGGTACGGCCGTCGAACAGAACCGATTGGCCAGAAGTGTCGAACCCGGCACGCGTCAGCGCGTCGTTCACGTCAGCTTCTTTCGCACCGTCAAAGACGGGCGTAGCAATCGGCACACCGCGCGTCACGTTGGACGCTGCATCAACCAATGTGTCCTCGTCCATGTCCGAGATGCCTTCTTCGTAGACATCATCGCCATAAGCGATACGCATGGCTTCGCGAACCGGGGTCAGATCGCCAGAGCGGCGATATTCACCCAGAGCTTCATCCACGTTCAGACCCAGACCGCGTGCGGCCCAACCCATGTGGGTTTCAAGGATCTGACCAACGTTCATACGCGAAGGCACACCCAGTGGGTTCAGACAGAAGTCAACCGGCGTACCGTCGGCAAGGAACGGCATGTCTTCCATCGGTACTACCTTGGAAATAACACCTTTGTTCCCGTGACGACCGGCCATCTTATCACCCGGCTGAAGCTTACGCTTCACGGCGATAAAGACTTTTACCATCTTCATCACACCCGGAGGCAGATCATCACCACGACGGACTTTTTCGACCTTGTCTTCAAAACGAGCGTCCAATGCACGTTTCTGCACTTCGAACTGTTCGTTCAGTGCTTCAACGATTTTCGCATCGTCTTCGTCTTCAAGGGCAAGTTGCCACCACTGACCGCGCGACAGCGTTTCCAGCAGATCTTCGGTGATGATCGAACCAGACTTAACGCCTTTCGGACCTTTCACCGCTTGCTTGCCAAGGATCATGCCCTTTAGGCGGCCGTAGATGTTGCGCTCAAGGATATGAAGCTCGTCATCGCGGTCACGTGCAAGGCTTTCGACCTCTTCACGTTCGATCTGAAGCGCACGTTCGTCTTTTTCCACACCGTGGCGGTTAAAGACGCGTACTTCCACAACCGTGCCGAAGTCGCCTGGCTTTACGCGAAGCGAGGTGTCACGAACATCCGATGCTTTCTCACCAAAGATGGCGCGCAGAAGCTTTTCTTCCGGCGTCATCGGGCTTTCGCCTTTTGGTGTGATCTTACCGACCAGAATATCGCCCGGCTCAACGTCCGCGCCGATGTATACGATGCCAGCCTCGTCGAGGTTGCGCAGCGCTTCTTCACCGACGTTTGGAATGTCGCGAGTGATTTCTTCTGGCCCAAGCTTCGTGTCACGGGCGGCAACTTCAAATTCTTCGATGTGCACCGAAGTGAAGACGTCGTCACGCGCGATACGCTCAGAGATCAGGATCGAGTCCTCGTAGTTGTAACCGTTCCAAGGCATGAACGCGACGACCACGTTTTTACCCAGAGCCAGTTCACCCATATCTGTCGAAGGACCATCCGCGATGACCTCTTCTTTCGATACGCGCTGACCTACTTTCACCAACGGACGTTGGTTGATGCAGGTGTTCTGGTTCGAACGTTGGAACTTGCGCAGACGATAGATGTCTACACCCGCGTCACCCAGACCAAGGTCTTCGGTGGCACGTACAACGATACGCGTTGCGTCAACTTGGTCGATCACACCGCCACGCTTGGCCTGAATGGCAGCGCCGGAGTCGATGGCAACCTTGCCCTCGATACCAGTCCCAACATACGGAGCCTCGGCACGCAGAAGCGGAACCGCCTGACGTTGCATGTTCGATCCCATCAGCGCGCGGTTGGCGTCGTCATTTTCCAGGAATGGAATAAGCGAAGCGGCAACCGATACCAGCTGCTTGGGTGACACATCGATCAGATCCACGTTTTCACGCGGTGACATCAGGTAGTCACCGGATTGACGTGTGTTCACCAGATCGTTCTCGAAGCGGCCTTTTTCGTCGAGATGCGCGTTGGCCTGAGCCACTGTGTGACGCATTTCTTCGGTCGCGGACATGTAGTGTACTTCGTCCGTAACCTGACCGTCTTTCACAACACGGTAAGGTGTTTCGATGAAGCCATACTTGTTCACACGGGCAAAAGTCGCCAGCGAGTTGATCAGACCAATGTTTGGCCCTTCCGGCGTTTCAATCGGACACATACGACCGTAGTGAGTTGTGTGAACGTCACGCACCTCAAAACCAGCACGTTCGCGGGTCAGACCGCCAGGCCCAAGCGCCGACAGGCGGCGTTTGTGGGTGACTTCTGACAGCGGGTTGGTTTGGTCCATGAACTGCGACAGCTGCGAAGAGCCGAAGAATTCACGAACAGCCGCAGCAGCAGGTTTCGCGTTGATCAAGTCTTGCGGCATGACGGTGTCGATTTCGACGGACGACATACGCTCTTTGATCGCGCGCTCCATACGCAGAAGGCCAACACGGTACTGATTTTCCATCAGTTCGCCGACCGAACGCACACGACGGTTGCCCAAGTGGTCAATATCGTCGATGTCGCCTTTGCCGTCACGCAGCATCACCAGCGCTTTGATACAAGCCACGATATCTTCGCGGCGCAGCGTACGCTGAGTGTCTTCTGCATCGAGAGCCAGACGCATGTTCATTTTCACGCGACCAACGGCCGACAGATCATAACGCTCGCTATCAAAGAACAGCGTGTCGAACAGGTTAGAAGCTGCTTCAACCGTGGGCGGTTCGCCCGGGCGCATCACGCGGTAGATGTCCATAAGCGCGGTGTCGCGACCCATGTTCTTGTCTGCCGCCATCGTGTTGCGGATGTAGGGGCCAACATTGACGTTGTCGATGTCCAGAACCGGGATGTCATTGATACCCGCATCCATCAGCTCTTTCAGCGACCCGCCAATCAGCTCACCATCTTTGTCGTGCTCAAGCGTCAGCTCGTCACCGGCTTCGACATAGATTGCGCCGGTGTCTTCGTTGATGATGTCTTTGGCCACATAGCGACCAACGATGGCATCAAATGGAACCAACAGATCGATGTCTTTGCCATCTTCCATCAGTTTCTTTACGGCACGCGGTGTGATTTTCTTGCCGGCTTCGGCAATCACTTCGCCTGTCTTGGCGTTGATCAGATCCTGCACCGGGCGGGTGCCTGCAACACGCTCGGGGAAGAACTTGGTTACCCAACCCTTGTTCTTCTTCAGTTTGAACTGAACAGTATCATAATAGGCATCCATGATACCTTCTTGATCCAGACCCAGTGCATAAAGCAGCGTGGTGACAGGCAATTTGCGGCGACGGTCGATGCGCGCAAAGACGATGTCTTTTGCGTCAAATTCGAAGTCGAGCCACGAGCCACGGTAAGGAATAATACGGCAGGCGAACAAAAGTTTACCGGACGAGTGTGTCTTACCTTTGTCATGGTCAAAGAAAACGCCCGGCGAACGGTGCATCTGCGACACGATCACACGCTCGGTGCCGTTCACAACAAACGTACCGTTCGGTGTCATCAAAGGCATATCGCCCATGAACACGTCTTGTTCCTTGATATCCTTGACAGACTTCGCGCCAGTATCCTCGTCGATATCGAACACGATCAAACGAAGCGTCACTTTCAAAGGCGCCGAGTATGTTAGGTCGCGCTGCTGGCACTCCTCAACATCAAACTTCGGCTCTTCCAGCTCGTATTTCACGAACTCCAGAATTGCGGTTTCGTTGAAATCCTTAATCGGGAAGACCGACTGGAAGACGGCATTAATGCCCTCGCCATCCATCGGTTCAAGTTGATCACCAGAGTTCAGGAACAAATCGTAAGAGCTTTTCTGAACCTCGATCAGGTTCGGCATCTCAAGCACTTCACGGATTTTACCGTAGTACTTACGCAAGCGTTTCTGGCCAAGATAGGACTGCGCCATAAGGTAATTACCTTTCATTTCTCAACTAATACGCCATCCGTCGGGTCACCGGCGACGCCTCGTCCGAGATTGGGGGTTCGGACCAATTCCCGGAAACCTTCCCAAGGGTTTCCTCCCGATCCATTGAACCTTTCCCAGGAAAAAACCCGCATATCTGCACAGGCCCTCTCCAAGACAGGTTCGGCTGGACCCAGATTTCTCCGGACCCAGCCATTTTTCGCGGGCCTAAACCGGCCCAAAAGCACGGGGCTTAGGCCAGCTCGACTTCTGCGCCAGCTGCTTCCAGCTTGGCTTTCACGTCTTCTGCTTCGGCTTTGTCCACGCCTTCTTTGATCTTGCCGCCTGCTTCTACCAGCTCTTTGGCTTCTTTCAGACCAAGACCAGTGATGCCGCGAACTTCTTTGATCACGTTGATTTTCGAGGCGCCAGCGTTCTTCAGAACGACGTCGAACTCGGTTTTTTCTTCAGCTGCTGCACCGCCGGCGTCGCCGCCTGCTGCCATTACAACTGCGCCGCCAGCGGCGGGCTCGATGCCATACTCGTCTTTGAGGATGGTTTTCAGTTCTTGTGCTTCGAGAAGGGTCAGACCCACGATCTCTTCAGCAAGTTTTTTCAGATCAGCCATTTGACTTCTTTCCGTATTTAGATGTGTTCCAACGAAGGGTGATGTTCCGCTACGCTGGTCTCAGATTGCTTAAGCAGCCTTGTCCTCGATTGTGGACAAGATGGATGCGATGTTCGAAGCAGGTGCGCCAATGGCTCCAGCGATGTTCGAAGCAGGTGCGCCAATGCAGCCAACGATCGAAGCAATAAGCTCGTCACGCGACGGCATAGCGGCAACAGCTTTAACACCGGCCGTATCCAGAGCGTTCTCACCCATAGCACCACCAAGAATAACGAGCTTGTCGTTGGTCTTGGCATAGCCATCCATGACCTTGGCCGCAGCCACAGGGTCTTCGGAATAAGCGAGAACGGTCATGCCTGTCAGAAGGTCGGCGATCGAAGCGGCCGGCTTATCTTCCAAGGCGATTTTGGCGAGCTTGTTCTTGGCAACACGCACCGACCCGCCAGCTTCGCGCATTTGCGAACGCAGGTCCTGCATCTCGGCAACCGTGAGACCCGCGTAGTGGGCAACCACTACAACGCCAGAGCTTTCAAAGATCTGGCCGAGTTCCTCGACCACTTTCTCTTTCTGGGCTCTATCCACAGTTTTACTCCAAGTATGGAGGGTCAGACCCTCCGGCTCATATTTCACCAGATTTTCAGAGAAAACCCGGCAATCGGGTCCGTTATACGGGTCCTTCGCAAAATCGCCTCGGGGCCGGTTGGCCGCGAGAATTCTTTTGTTCATTTCCCATCTCAGGCAGGAATTATGACCCTTGCGCGCGGTCGCTTTTCAGCTTGGCCCACCAGCGTCACCCACCGTCTCGGACGAAATGCAAAACAGCGCACGACGAATCGCACGCTGAACTGCATGGGTTATGTAGGACGTTTACCGGGGTTTTCCAACCCCTAATCCAGCGTTCGGTCAACACCGATCACCGTGATCTACCATGTTAGGCTAACACAAATAGTCACGGCACGCAAAAAACACCCTCAAAAACCAAGAAGGGCACCCATAAGGCGCCCTTCCGAATGACTCATGAAGTTCAGCAGGATTAGTTCCCTGTCGCGTTGTCCACCGAGATGGTGATGCCCGGACCCATGGTCGAGCTCAGCGCGATCTTCTTCATGTAGGTGCCCTTGGCGCCAGCAGGCTTGGCCTTCTGAACAGCCTCGATGAATGCGCGAACGTTCTCGACCAACTTGGCTTCGTCGAATGACGCTTTGCCAAGGCCAGCATGAACCACGCCGCCCTTTTCAGCTTTGAACTGAACTTCGCCACCTTTGGCGGCTTCCACGGCGGCTTTCACATCCATGGTCACGGTGCCAACTTTGGGGTTCGGCATCAGGTTGCGTGGCCCCAGAACTTTACCCAGACGACCAACGACGGGCATCATGTCTGGCGTTGCAATGCAACGATCAAACTCGATGGTGCCGCCTTGAACGGTTTCCATCAGATCCTCTGCACCAACGATGTCCGCGCCAGCCGCTTGAGCTTCTTCAGCCTTCGGGCCACGAGCGAACACGGCAACACGCATGGTTTTACCGGTGCCGTTCGGCAGGCCGATTACACCGCGAACCATTTGGTCTGCGTGGCGTGTATCAACGCCCAATGACATTGCGATTTCGATTGTCTCGTCGAACTTGGCTTTCGCGTTGCCCTTAACCAGAGCAACAGCCTCTTCAACTGTCAGGTTCTCTTTGCCGGCGAATGCTTCGCGGGCAGCTGTGGTACGTTTACCCAGTTTTGCCATCTTACTTCACCTCGATGCCCATAGAACGGGCTGAGCCCAGGATGATCTGCATCGCGGCTTCGATATCGTTCGCGTTCAGATCTTTCATTTTCGCTTCGGCGATTTCTTTCACCTGAGCGGCAGTCACCGAACCTACGGTTTCACGACCGGGGGTGTTTGCACCCGACTTCAGGCCAGCCGCTTTGATCAGGAAATAAGACGCAGGGGGCGTCTTGATGTCCATCGTGAACGACTTGTCCTGGTAATAGGTGATCACGGTTGGGCACGGCGCGCCGGGCTCCAGTTCCTGCGTCTTGGCGTTGAACGCTTTGCAGAATTCCATGATATTGATACCGCGTTGACCCAGTGCTGGGCCGACGGGCGGGCTTGGGTTGGCTTGACCTGCAGGAACCTGCAGCTTCATCGTGCCAGCTAGTTTTTTAGCCATTTGGCTTCTCCTTTAACAACAGCCTTGGGACGCGTCCCGCAGCCTTCTATTGTCGTGGTCTGGATTGGGGATCGCGATCCCTGCCCCTCCCACGCCCGCCCGAATGGGCGGCTCCACAATCAGGTCTGTTTCGTGACCTGCGTGTATTCCAGCTCGACCGGGGTGGCCCGGCCAAAAATTGATACCGTCACTTTCAGACGGCTGTTTTCTTCGTCCACTTCTTCGACCATTCCATCGAAACCTTCGAACGGACCATCTGTGACGGCGACCTTCTCGCCCACTTCGAAGTTGATCAAGGTGCGCGGCGCCTCGATACCTTCTTCGACACGGTTGAGGATTGCATTTACCTCGGCGTCGCGCATGGGCATCGGGCGGCCTTGAGGGCCCAGAAAACCTGTAACGCGATTGATCGATGTAATCAGGTGATAACCTTCGTCCGACATTTCCATATGGACCAACACATAGCCCGGCATAAAGCGACGTTCCGTCGTGACCTTTTTGCCGCGACGAACCTCAATCACCTCTTCGGTGGGGACCAGAACTTCGTCGATCTCGTCCACGAGACCTTTTTCTTCGACCGAAACCTTAATCGCTTCGGCGATCTTCTTTTCGAAGTTCGAGAGCACGCTCACCGAATACCACCGTTTCGCCATGTCAGCCTCTGCATTCTTGCGCCCAACGGGCCATTTCAATTCTGTTTCCGGGAACAAAAAAGCGGCGTGCAACTCGAATCGCCACACGCCCGTCCCGAAGTGACGCCCGAACTACCCCCGAAACGTGCTCATTTCAAGGGGTCAGATGATTTCTCAGCCAAACATTCCCAGCACAGCCGTCAGCCCGCTGCGAATGCCAAGATCCACCAGCGAAAAGAACAGCGCGGTAAGGGCCGCAAGCACAAAGACCATACCGGTGGTCAAGAACACTTCGCGACGCGTCGGCCATGTCACCTTTGACACTTCGGCTCGTACTTGCTGGATGAATTGCAGCGGATTCGTCATGTTCGTCTTCAGCCTCTTATGGGTCAGGCGGTCAATTACGCCCTACGCGCCCGGTTTTCAAGCCTCGTTGGCGTCCGAAAGCCTACTAATCCGCCAAATCGGCCGTGATCCGTCAAATTTGTTGGATAATGGCAGGGGCACCAGGGTTCGAACCCGGGACCTACGGTTTTGGAGACCGTCGCTCTACCAACTGAGCTATACCCCTAGGACCGACGCTGGGATTACAGACCTACGCGAGGGTTTTCAAGCGCTTTTGGTGACAATTGACGAAGAAAACGGACGGTGTTGGAATCTTCGTCTGTTTCCGTCACATCTGATGCGCTAAGCACAGAGGCACCATGATACGAGACACCAGCGAATTTGAGACCGCACCTTGGCAGGCTATTGAACCAAGTGAGTTCGAAGAAGCCAACAATGTGCCCACCATGTTGGCGCTCGAAGAACAGAAGCTTTACTACTGGCTGACATCGCACTGGGCGGACGATGTTGGTGCCGTCGTTGACCTCGGCTGTTTTGTTGGCGGCTCGACAGCACGACTTGCTGCGGGACACGCCCGCGCATGTCACAAAAGCTGGATACACGCCTATGACCGATTCTTAGCAAATGAGCGGACAAAAGAAGCCTATTTGTATCGCAACGGAATTGCCGAGTTCGACGGCGCAGACACCTATTGGCTGGCTCGCGACCTGCTTCACCCATGGGACGATCACATCACACTCCATCGCGGGGATATTCGGCACAAGGCCTGGGACGGCGACCCCATTGAGCTATTGATATTGGACGCTGCCAAATCTGATGAAAGAATCGACAATATTGCCGAGACGTTTTTTCCCCATCTCATTCCAGGGAAGTCATTGGTCATTCAGCAAGACTACTATCATTGGAAGCTTCCATGGATACCCGCGCAAATGCAGCGCATGCATCGGTGGTTTAAACCTATTGCGTATTGTCCCGACGACACCGTTATCTTCCTTAATACGAGACAGGTCGACGATCAGGCACTGGCCATTGGAAATATCGGCAAGCTTACCGACGCTGAGCTCCTGGCGTCGCTCAGGCGCTCCAACTGGCGCGGTGTTCCATGGCACAAGAGCCGTAGAATTCGCAAAATGATTAAGGTTCTTATCGCAAACCCTGGCGTCCGAATCGGGCACATGATGAGGCCACCGGACGATAGTGACAGTGAAATGTGACCGCATCTCTTGACCTCATTAAGCCCGTGAACAACTACGCCTGTTCGACAGACCAAAAGTGCGATCTCACTTTTTGTGGACTGGCCATCGCAGAGAACTGCAGAAACACCTAGATACCGAAAACCTGTTCCTGCCGTGCTATGAGCGGGCCGTATAATTACGGATTGGTGTTTTCCGCTTCACCTGCGATGAGTAAGCATGACGGTATCAAATCCAACCAGCTTTTGGCGTTACTTGCAGCTCTGGGCGTTCGCAGTTGCAGTGGTGCTGGGCGGTATGGCGGTTTATGAGCGTCAAAGTCTGGTTCGGGAACTAACCGTAAAAAGCGCCACGCTTCACCGTTTGGCGTCTCAGCGTGCTGATCAACATGATGCTCATCTGACATCACTATCTGCGATATTTGTGGCGGGAGGGCGCGAACGTCAGGACTTGTTCTTGGACGTTGCTGCAACGATCAGGCGCTTCTACTCCCGCATTTCTGCTGTGGATGTGATCCCGTTCGATCCATCGGAATCTGCGATCGAAACAGCCCCGGGTCTTAAGGCTGAGGATTCCGATCTGATCGTTCAGATGGCGCGCACCTCGACTGGAGCACTGAGCGTGCAGCAAATGCCGACGACACCAGACCACTATTTGGTCGTAAAGCGAACGCCCAACACAGATGCTGCCCGCCATGGGCTAGCGCTGTCGATTGATGCACAGGCGCTGGTCGCATCAGACGACCCTTTCTGGCAACGACCATCTGTGTCGCTTCGCCTTCTGACACCTGACGGTAAGAAAGTTCTGGTTGGCCAAGATGCACCTGAAACCGTTGGATTCACAAAACCTTTGGGCAGCAGCTCGCAACCCCTTATTCTTGAAACCGCTTTGACAATTCATCTGGCAGACCTCTTGCCGTTGGGTAAAACCTTGGTGGTCGTCGCCGTGACCACGGCCCTGTTTTTGCTCGTCGCGTTTGGCTACAGACAACGTTCGCGCAGAGCGGACGCGGAAAGCCGCGCGAGTCTTAGTGCACAAGAAACACGGCTGGCACATGCCTCGCGAGTCAATGCAATGGGCGAGATGGCAAGTGGGATGGCGCATGAACTGGCGCAGCCTTTGACTGCGATTTTAAGCCAGGCCCAAGCTGGACGACACTTGGCGCGGCGCAATGATGTCAAGCGGTTGGGCTCGGTGTTGGATGATACTGTGTCACAGGCACAGCGGGCTGCGGACATCCTTGATCGGCTAAGACGATGGAGCAAACCCAACAGGGCAGCCTCAACGCCGTGCGCATTGCACGACGCGATCCAAAGTGTTCAACGACTTTTGGCATCCGAGGTCAAAACCAAAGGGGCAAAAATTACGCTATCTCTTTGTGATTACTCGCCTTTGATTGAAGCTGACTCTGTCGAGCTGGAACAGGTTGTCTTCAACCTTGTCCGCAACGCACTTGATGCTTCTGAAGCGGCGCAAGTAACTATCAAAACCGAAATTATTGGGCGCAGCGCGATACTATATGTCATGGACAGTGGGCCGGGTGTGCCGGACGAGATTAAGGGCCGGTTGTTTGAGCCATTTGTAACGGGAAAACCCGAAGGAACCGGGCTTGGGCTTGCGCTGTGCCAGCGGCTGGTCGAGGAGATGGGCGGCGATATTGAATTGATTACTGACGCGACCGAAACGACTTTCCGCTTGTCGCTGCCGCTTTCTCCTACGATGATTTCAGGATGAGCAAACACGTCTATCTGGTCGATGACGACGAAGCCATTCGCAAAGCGCTTACCCTTCTGCTGGAAACAGTGGGCTTGGCCGTGCGCAGTTTTGCCTCGCCAGAAACATTTCTTTCCCACGCTGCGGACCTGACACCGGGATGTTTGATCCTTGATATCCGAATGCCGCAAATATCGGGGCTTAAGTTGCAAGAGAAATTGACCGATCAGGGCATAATATGGCCGACCGTGATCATTAGTGGGCATGGCGACATCAACGCCTGCAGACGCGCCTTTCGCAATGGCGCGATCGACTTCCTCAGCAAGCCCGTTGATGAACAGGATCTCATCGATGCAATCCAAAAAGGCCACGCCGCGCTTGAGGCGCAAAAGCAGGCCGTGGAGGAGCGTGCGGAATCTATCGCTCTGGTCGCCCTACTCTCCGCTCGCGAACAAGAGGTCATGGGCATGATTGCAAAAGGCCTGACAACAAAACTAATCGCGGATGCACTTGGCCTTTCACCACGCACTGTCGAAAGTCATCGGGCTGCGATTGCCACGAAGACAGGCACATCATCGGCTGCTGAGCTGACAAGATATTGGCTGGATGCGCAGGCCGATCCGTAGAACTACGGACATCGTCGCGTTGGCTACGAATAACACAGGGCCCCTGTTTGGCTTAGGCAAAGATCACAAGTCAAACAAAGGAACTCTGAGATGATCCGTACACTTACACTTGCTGCCACCCTGCTGACTCCCCTAGCTGCGTCTGCACAGGATTTGCCAACCGCGCCTTACTTGCCGCTCAACATGGCAACACAAGCCGCACAAGTCGCACTCGAGACATGCGCGGCCGACGGTTACAACGTCAGCGTCGCAATCGTTGCACGCAGCGGCGTGACCAAAGCCATCCTGAGCGCCGACAATGCGGGGCCACACACGGTGGGATCAAGCACCGGCAAGGCTTTCACATCTGCGAGCATGGGCCGCGATACAGCTGGCTTAGCGGGCTTCATTGGCTCCAATCCTGAAAACGGCGGACTGCGCGACATGGATGATCGCCTGGTAATCCAAGGCGGCGGCCTGCCGATCAAGATCGGTGGAGCCCTTGTCGGTGGCATCGGTGTTGGTGGTGCCCCTGGCGGCCACTTGGACGAGGCCTGCGCCCGTGCCGGCCTTGACGCAATCAACGCTGAATAACCACATGGCCCGTCCCATTAGTTTGGGGCGGGTCTCATTATTCAAGAGGTCAATAAAATGCTTCGTACCTTGATCATAGTTTCCGCTTTTGCCCTTGGCAGCGGAGCTCAAGCTCAAACCGCTCCATCGTCTTCTGACATTGCGACCTATAGCGGCCTACATCTTGCCGCCCACCAAGGAGATGTTGATCAGATCAAACTCTTAATCGCATCAGGCGCCGACCCTAACAAACGGGATCGGGCTGGCCGCACTCCTGCCCATGTCGCCGCATTCGCTTCACACGACGATGCGGTCGCTGCATTGGCTGAACGTGGTGCCGATATGAATGCGTTAGAGAATGGCGTTTATGACGTTCTAACGATTGCAGCCGTCGCGGACGATCCCGAATTGGTGTCACTGGCGATGAAGCTGGGCAACAAGCCAGACCTCATCACAAGTATCTATGATGGAACGGCCCTGATTGCCGCCGCGCATTTGGGTCACCACGACGTCGTCTCCCGGCTTGTTGCTGGCGGAGCGCCCTTGGATCATGTGAACAACCTCGCATGGACTGCCCTGATCGAGGCGGTCGTATTGGGGGACGGTGGACCGGATCACATTGAAACCGTTCGAATTCTTGTCGAAGCGGGTGCGGATAAGAACATCGGAGATCGCGAAGGTGTAACGCCGCTTCAACATGCGATCGAGCGTGGTTACGATGACGTTGTTGAGCTTTTGAAGTAAGGCCTTCCTGCGATCGACCCAGCAGAATGAGCGCTCGCATGTTACTTGTTATTAGTCGCGAGCTGTCCACGATCGGGTGATGTCGACTGATCTGGACCTCCTCGTGAAGTATCCCTCGTGTCTGTGTTTGTTGTATGAGCATTGACGGCATGTTCGATGTCCCAGCTTGCCACCTCATTGAGCACCTTTCTGTTGCCCAGCAGATTGGCATCGGTCAAGAATAGGCCGGGGTTCAGGCCGCCATCCACATACATATCCGCAACGGCGACGCTTTTCTCGTTTGGAAGCTGAACGATAGTGTTTGCGACACCGTCAGCTGCGCCAAAGTGGTGGAGACGCACGAGCGTCGTCCCCATATCAATGTCCATGTTGGTCGCATATGTTTGGTCGAGCGTGTCAGGGAACATACCAAGAGGGTCAAGGTCGGCGACGGCGACCGCGTTTTCCTGCGCGATGATTTCGGCGCCTTCAAACACCTCGGTACCGCCCGTGTGGTCAAAATGCTCATGCGATAGTACGATTTTGCCTACTGGCTTGTCTGTGAGTTTCGCAACCTCGTTGGCGAGCAAACCAGCGCGAAATCCGTTCGCTGTGTCAGTCATCAGCACGTCTTCATGATCATGACAACCTCAATAGGTCGGGCATTACGATCACGGGCCCATTCCGATTGTGATGAACGCTCGCGGTTATCCTGGTGAGAAGACCGCCCTTAACCCTGCTTTCGTCGCTACAGTCTGTTGAAGTTAATCACGCTCGATTCTTTGTCACACTGCTTCCGCATAGCTTCCGGCAGCCAGAAACACGAAAGCCGCGTCTTTCAACGCGGCTCGCAACATCTTGATATTTAAGATGAAAGTGGTGAGCCGTGAAGGATTCGAACCTTCGACCCACTGATTAAAAGTCAGTTGCTCTACCAACTGAGCTAACGGCCCACTCTGTGAGCGCGGTGACTATAGCCGCCAGCGGGGCAGGTCAAGCCCATTTCACAATGAATCTACGCGATCTCTGGCAAAAGTTCTGCACAAGGCTTATATCGCGCGTCATGGCATCGGATAGCACATATAACTCCGCCTTGAGCTTCATGAAATGGCATGGAGCAGGCAATGACTTCGTAATCATTGATTCACGGGGGAATGGCGGCGTGGTGACACAAGAATTGGCGTCACGTCTGGGGAATCGCAACCGTGGCGTTGGTTTTGATCAGTTGGCCGAGATTCGCAGCTCGGATGTTGCTGATATCGATCTGGATTTCTGGAATGCTGACGGAAGCCGTGCGGGTGCCTGCGGGAATGCTTCGCGCTGTGTGGCGCGTTACATCATGGACGCAGAAGGTAGCCATGCTCTGACCATACGCACGACGCGTGGCCTGCTTTCGGCGCAGCGTGATGGCGATCTGGTTTCGGTCAATATGGGGCGGCCTCAGCTTGATTGGCAGGATGTGCCCTTGGCCGAGGAAATGGAGACCGACCATTTGCCGCTTGACGGCGATCCGGCAGCTGTTGGGATGGGTAACCCCCATTGCGTGTTTTTTGTCGACGATGCAGAAGCCGTGAAGGTCGCGAGTATCGGTCCCACGATCGAACACAACCCGCTGTTTCCTGAGGCTACCAATGTGGAATTCGCCGAGGTCCGCAGCCGAGATGAAATCAGGATGCGCGTTTGGGAGCGTGGAACCGGGATCACGCTGGCTTGCGGGTCAGGTGCTTGTGCTACGGCCGTCGCCGCCCATCAACGTGGTCTGACGGATAAACGAGTTCGGATGGAGCTGGACGGCGGGTGGCTGACGCTCGACTGGCGTGAGGATGGCGTTTGGATGACGGGGCCGACAGCATTTGTTTTCGAGGGTCAACTGACGCCTACCTTCTTGAAGGGGCTGTAAGTTGGGCGCCAAACCTCCAGTCTTTGCGACGCTTGGTTGTCGACTGAACGCCTATGAAACCGAGGCGATGAAACGTCTGGCTGATGAGGCTGGTGTTGAGGGTGCGGTGGTCGTGAACACCTGTGCCGTAACTGCAGAAGCCGTGCGCAAAGCGCGTCAGGAAATCCGCAAGCTGCGTCGAGAAAACCCAGACGCCAAAGTCATCGTCACAGGCTGTGCGGCCCAGACAGAACCCGAGACCTTTACCGCGATGGAAGAGGTCGATGCGGTCATCGGAAATCACGAAAAGATGTCTCCTGAGACTTGGGCAGGCCTTGCGCCTGATCTGATTGGCGAAACCGAGCGTATACAAGTCAACGACATCATGTCCGTCACCGAGACGGCAAGCCACCTGATTGATGGCTTCGGGACGCGATCCCGCGCCTATGTGCAGGTTCAGAATGGTTGTGATCACCGCTGCACGTTCTGCATCATCCCCTATGGACGCGGAAATTCTCGCAGTGTTCCGGCAGGCGTGGTTGTCGATCAGATCAAGCGACTGGTGGATAAGGGTTTCAACGAAGTCGTCCTGACCGGTGTTGACCTGACAAGTTGGGGGGCGGACTTGCCAGGCGAGCCGCGCTTGGGTGATCTGGTGATGCGCATCCTGCGTCTTGTGCCTGATCTTCCGCGCTTGCGCATAAGTTCAATCGATTCGATTGAGGCCGACGAGAACCTGATGTTGGCCATTGCGTCGGAACCGCGTCTGATGCCGCATTTGCACCTCAGCCTGCAGCACGGCGACGATCTGATCCTGAAGCGAATGAAACGGCGGCACTTGCGCGACGATGCTATTGCATTTTGCGAGGAAGCGCGCCGCTTGCGGCCCGATATGACATTTGGGGCAGACATCATTGCGGGGTTCCCCACCGAAACCGACGCACATTTTGAGAATAACCTAAAGCTGGTGACCGACTGCGATCTGACATGGCTTCACGTCTTCCCATACTCGAAACGTGAAGGGACTCCGGCAGCGAAAATCCCGACTCAGGTGAACGGTACAGTCATCAAGGAGCGCGCTGCACGGCTTCGCGCCGCAGGCGATGCACAAGTGGCTCACCATTTGACCGCGCAGGTGGGTCGGGAGCATCAGATTTTGATGGAGAACCCCACCATGGGACGGACCGAGCAGTTTGCCGAGGTTCTCTTCCAGTCGCCTCAGCGAGAAGGCGATATTGTAACGGCAACAACAACCACAATCGTAGACAATAAGCTGGTTGTCAGAGCAGACTGACAGCCTAGAACAAACTGTCAGGCCTGCGATATGCATCCCAACCCAACATTCCGTGAAGCAACCCTAGATCAGAACATAGCGTTTGCCCGTGACCGCGCGTTTGGCACGCTCGCTATAAACGCAAGTGACGGCCCGCTGATCAGTCATGTGCCATTCATACTATCAGCGGACGGCCGCACAGCAGAACTTCACCTCGTCCGCTCAAACCCAATCGTGCGTGCGCTGCAAGCGCCCCTAGCGGCGGTCATCGCCGTAACTGGAGCGGACGGATATGTATCGCCGGATTGGTACAACAGCGACGATATGGTGCCGACATGGAATTATGTGTCAGTGCACATTCGAGGCGTGCTCCAACTGGCGGACCCCGATACGCTTCTGGATCTTCTGACACGTCAGTCCGCCGCCTATGAACAACGACTGAGTGACAAACTGCCTTGGACGATGGACAAGCTGTCGGACGCTCAGACGGCGAAGCTGACGCGGATGATTCTACCCTGTCGGTTGGACGTCGACCAGATTGATGGCACCTGGAAGCTCGGTCAGAACCGGGAAGACACAGCGCGGCTTAGCGCGGCAAACAAGATGCCATCGGGTATCGGACAAGAACTTCAGGAAATCGCCCGTTTGATGGCTGATCCGCCTGCGTGAGTGGACATATGGCCCCGGTCTTCCTACATTAATGTAAAGGAGGATCACATGGCATTACCATTGGCACCGATTGCAGTTGTCGCTTTGCGCTATGGAACCGTGGCTGTGGCAACCTATGCGCTGGCGCGGTCAATCGAGCGTGGGCGGCGTGATCAACGCGCCGAGGACGCGTTGGATGATGCGCCAGAGGGGATCACTGCGCGGCGCGATGGCGATCAGGTCAACTCTACCGCGCGGATGGTTCGTGTGATTCGGTTAGGCAAGGACGGGCCAGGCCTGGAAATTGATGCTGTCAGCCTGACACGCATCCGATTTCGGAAAGTCTGATCCGTGCAGCTCATATTCTCCCATGCCTCTCCATTCGCGCGCAAAGTACGTATGCTAGCCTTGGAAACCGGGCAAGAGAACGAGGTGGAGTTGGTTGAACTCGCATCATCGCCATTGGACCCCGACCCAAAGCTAACAGCAGCGAATCCGATGTCCAAAATCCCTGCGTTGATTCGGCCAGATGCGCCAACCCTCTACGACAGCAGGGTCATCACGCGCTTCCTTGACGCTCGCGCGGGATCAAACCTTTATCCTGAAAGCCGGCTCTGGGATGCTTTAACAATCGAAGCCACAGCTGACGCAATCATGGATGCGGGCGTTCTAATGGTCTACGAGCTACGCTGTCGTCCCGAAGTGATGCAGTTCCCCGGTTGGCTGGATGCGCAATGGGGCAAGATCGAGGGTGCACTAGACGCGCTCAACACCCGCTGGATGAGCCATCTCTCTGGCCGTCTCGATATGGGGCAAATCGCCGTTGGTTGTGCGCTTGGATATCTTGACTTTCGGCACGCCGACCGCGAATGGCGCAAAGGACGGGATGCTTTGGACGACTGGTTTGCCGTATTTTCGCAACGCGACAGCTTCAAAGCAACAAAACCCGAGTAACGTCAAAAACCAGCTGCGACCTGGACTTGAGCAAAGTCATGGCGTCGCACCCTTAAACCGTCAGATTCGCCTCAAAGAACCAATTGACGTTGTAAACAAAGACGGTCAGGTGCGGATTCAGGGCGTCAATGTCTTGAAAAGCCTCCCCTGCGCCCTAATGACCGCTGGACTGAGCGCTATTCCTTGGATAAACAGCCGCGAAACGGACCGCTTTCTTAGGCGGTCAACTGTCGTGTCGGTTGCAATTCTGCGACCTAGCTAGGGAGATGCGCTCTTGTCACAAGCCGACGACCACGAAGGAACCCGCCGGGACTTCCTTTATTATGCAACAGGCGGTGCAGCAGCCGTGACGGCGGGTGCCGCCGTTTGGCCGCTGGTCAACCAGATGAACCCCTCGGCGGATGTTCGGGCGCTCAGCTCGATCCGTGTTGACATCGGGGATATCGAGGTAGGGACTCAGCTGACTGTAAAATGGTTGGGTAAACCCGTTTTCATTCGCCGCCGCACGGCCGAAGAAATCGAGGCTGCTCGTGCCGTTAAGCTTGATGAACTGATCGACCAATCGGCCGAGAATGCCAACAAGCCTGAAGCTGACGCGGAAGACAAAAACCGCGTCATGGATGAAAACGGCGAATGGCTGGTCATGCTGGGTGTGTGTACACACCTTGGTTGTGTACCTATCGGTGACGGCGCTGGCGAATACGGTGGCTGGTTCTGCCCCTGCCACGGCTCGCACTACGACACGTCGGGACGTATCCGTAAGGGACCGGCACCCGAGAACCTGCATATCCCCACTGCCGAATTCGTCGACGACGCGACGATCAAGCTGGGTTAAGGGAGGCTTATATGTCTGGAATTCCTCACGATCACTACGAACCCAAGACGGGTTTTGAAAAGTGGCTGCACCAGCGCCTTCCTATTGTAGGCCTTGCATATGACACACTGATGATCCCCACCCCGAAAAACCTGAACTGGTGGTGGATCTGGGGCATCGTCCTGGCGTTCTGCCTGGTGATGCAGATTGTCACTGGTATCATTCTGGTGATGCACTACACGCCGCATGTAGATCAGGCCTTTGCCTCGGTCGAACATATCATGCGTAACGTGAATGGCGGTCATATGATCCGCTATATCCACCAAAACGGCGCGTCCTTGTTCTTCCTTGCCGTTTACATCCACATCTTCCGTGGTTTGTTCTACGGATCGTACAAGGCGCCGCGCGAAGTCACATGGATCATCGGCATGATCATCTATCTTCTGATGATGGCCACAGGGTTCATGGGCTACGTTCTGCCTTGGGGTCAAATGTCCTTCTGGGGCGCGACGGTTATCACAGGTCTGTTCGGTGCAATTCCGTTCATTGGTGAAAGTCTGCAAACCTTCTTGCTGGGTGGACCGGCGGTGGATAATGCCACGCTGAACCGCTTCTTCTCGCTGCACTATCTGCTGCCCTTCGTGATCGCCGCGCTTGTGGCCGTTCACATCTGGGCGTTCCACACCACGGGCAACAACAACCCGACCGGTGTTGATGTGCGGACTGGCTCCAAAGAGGAAGCCGCGAAAGACACGCTGCCCTTCTGGCCCTATTTCGTGATTAAGGATCTGTTTGCCCTTGGTCTGGTGCTGATTGGCTTTTTCGCGATTGTCGGCTTCATGCCCAACTATTTGGGTCACCCCGATAACTACATCGAGGCGAACGCTCTGGCGACACCAGCACACATCGTGCCGGAATGGTACTTCCTGCCCTTCTACGCGATCCTGCGGGCCTTTACGGCTGATGTTTGGGCCGTGCAGCTGGTCAGCTTCCTGACCGGCGGCATCATCGACGCGAAGTTCTTTGGCGTGTTGGCGATGTTTGGTGCGATCCTCGTGATGGCACTGGTCCCATGGCTCGACACATCGTCGGCTCGTTCGGGCAAGTATCGCCCTGCGTTCAAGTGGTGGTTCCGCCTGCTTTTGATCGACTTCGTCGTTCTGATGTGGGTGGGTGCACGCCCAACCGATCCGCCATACGATTGGATTTCTCTAATCGCATCTGCATATTGGTTCGCCTATTTCTTGATCATCCTGCCGCTATTGGGTCTGTTCGAAAAACCCACAACGCCGCCGGCCTCGATCGAGGAAGACTTCAACGCCCACTATCCCGGCGCAGCCGAGTGAGAGGATCGAAAACGATGATCAAACAACTCACAGCAACCGCAATCACGGCTTTGGCGCTTTCCACTGGTGGGGCCATAGCAGCGGGTGATGAAGGTCACATCGAAGATGTTGCCTTTTCATATGAAGGCCCCTTTGGCACCTACGACAAAGAACAACTTCGTCGTGGCCTGAAGGTCTACACCGAAGTTTGCGCGGCCTGTCACGGTCTGCAATACGTGACCTTCCGTTCATTGGCTGAGCCCGGCGGACCCGAGTTCAGCGAAGACGAAGTGCGCGTATATGCATCCGAGAACTTCACGGTTTATGATGCTGAGCTTGAAGAAGACGTTCCAGCCAAACCGGCGGATCACTTTCCAAAAAGCGGTGTCGAAAACGCGCCTGATCTGAGCTTGATGGCGAAGGCGCGTGCTGGCTTCCATGGTCCAGCAGGTACTGGTTTGAACCAGATGTTCTATGGCATCGGCGGCGGCGAATACATCTATAGCTTCCTAACCGGCTTTACCGGTGAAGAGAAAGAGGTTGCGGGTACTGTCCTTTATGGCAACTCGGCCTTCCCCGGCGGCTATGCTTCGATGGCACCACAGTTGGAAGATGGAACAGTTGAGTTCGACAATGGTCACAGCAGTTCTGCGCACCACCTGGCCGAAGACGTATCGGCCTTCCTGATGTGGGCGGCTGAACCCAAAATGGCGGCGCGTAAGCAAACCGGCTTTGTGGCAGTACTGATGCTGGTCTTGCTGACTTCGCTTCTGTATCTGACCAACAAAAAGCTCTGGGCGCCGCATAAGGGCAAAGATTTCGACGCGTAAGTGTAGCGTTTGGATAGACTAGGAAAGGGCGCCCAATGTGGCGCCCTTTTTTCTTGTCACTATGCGGTTGGGGGCCAGCCCCCACGCCAATTTCATTGGCGTTCCCCCGGGATATTTCAGACAAGAAAAAATATGGTCGAACGTCAGTCGCCGAGATAGTGACGCAGTGCTTCTGGTGGGTTGTCGAATATGCTTTGCGTGGGGACTGGCGCATGTGCCGCATTGTCAGCGACCAGTACAACTTGATCCGCGATCAGTTGAGCATCTTGGGGATTGTGGCTAACCATCAGCAAGGTTGCGTCGGTTTCCGCTGCGAGGTCACGTACCAGTGTCAGCATCTCTGCCCTGAGCGCAGGACCAAGCGCGCTGAAAGGCTCGTCGAGCAACAACAGCGGGCGGTTACGCAAAAGCACACGCGCCAAGGCAACGCGCGCGATTTGACCACCCGAAAGCTGGGATGGTTTACGCGCACCCATGTCCGCAAGGCCGACACGTGAGAGAGCCGCATCGACCAATGAGTTTTCGAAAACGCTGAGTTTCAGATTTGGACGGACGCCCAGACCGACATTCTGTGCAACGGTTAGGTGCGGAAACAGGTTGTTGTCCTGAAACACCATCGAGATGGGCCGAACTGCGGGATCGGGGCTCATCGCCATACCATCCCAAGAGACCGTGCCGGATGAGAGTGACTGAAACCCTGCAATCGCTGCGAGCAACGTGGACTTACCGGCACCTGAAGGGCCTAATATCGCGACCCGTTGGCCCCTTTCGATTTGTATGTCTGCAGAGAGTGTAAAGTCACCCAAAGCAATATGGGCGCGGTCAAGTGTCAGCATCGACCCGACCTCCTTTATCGAAAATCCAGAATAGGGCCAGCGACAAAGCTAGTAGCAGCAGGGCGGCGGCGGCGGCGTCATCCATTCGGTACGCGCCCATCAGACGGTAAAGCTGCAGTGGAAGTGTCACGCCTTGTGGATCGGCAAACATCGCGATCACTCCAAGATCCCCCATCGACAGCGCAGCAGCCAGCCCCAACGCAAAGCCCATTGGGCGGCGTAGGCGTGGAAGCCACAACAAGCGCACACGGGTCAAACCTTGCATTCCAAGCCCGTCAGCCAACGCTCCGTAGTCTCGCTCAATCGCCGCTAATGCGGGAACAAGGGCACGTAAGGCGAAAGGCAGACTCATCGCGGCATTTACAAGGGCCGTAACCGGCAATGCGAGATCGGAGGGTTTGATGAGGGGGAACAAGATGATGAACAGTCCTGTGCCGATCACCAGTGGCGATGCGGCGATGGTCAGGTAGCCCAAGACCTCGACCAAACGCGCGCTTCGTTGCACCACCAGCGCGGCAATGGGGATTGCAAATGCCAGCGTTAGGAAAGCTGATCCGATGGCGACCGATAGCGAGCGCGTGGCCGCAGAGAATACCGAACCCGGCAAAGACAAGAGGTTGGGAACGCCGTTCATGACAACCAACGACAAAGGCAACAGTAGAAAAAGGCTCGCAAGGGTTATCGCGAGGACATCCACAATGCGTTGGCCCGTGGTGTCATCCCATCTTTGCACGGCACGATCGAAGCCCGTTCCCATGTCGCCGGGGAATGATATACGAAGTGCGATTAGTGCAGCTGTCGCCCCCATCGCGAACTGGATCAGTGCCAGAAGGGCCGCGCGGTTCAGGTCAAAGTCGAACTTGAACGCCTCGTAAATGGCCAGCTCAACCGTTGTTGCCCTTGGACCACCGCCCAGCGCAAGCGCGACGGCGAAAGAGGTCAAGCAGATCAGGAAGATCACAAGGAACGCGCCCGGCACGACCTCGCGCAGCATGGGGCGTTCCAACGTCCGAGAGATGTCCGATGGTCTCATGCCAAGCGACGCAGCAAGTCGAAACCGCTCGGCGGGTATCGAAAGCCAACCCTGCAGGATCAGGCGCGTCGCAAGTGGTAAATTAAAGAACACATGGGCAAGCAGGACGCCTTGATACCCGTAGATCGAGATCGGTTCGAAACCGAAAACACCCATGACGGAGCTGACGATCCCTTTGCGCCCGAAAACCGCGATTAGCCCCAACACAGCGACAATAATCGGCAGGATGAACGGTGCACCCAACAAGGTCACAAGGGCACCCCTGCCTGGAAAGCTGCGCCGAGCCAGCGCGCGGGCGACGGGAATTGCCAGAACAACGCTGATGGCCGCTGATGCCGCTGCTTGCCAGAGTGTGAACCGGATCGCAGCCCAATCGGATGGGCCAAGACCGCGCCCGCCCTCTGCCCTCAGCGCGACGGCCAACAACGTACCGAAGACCAGAAGTAAAAGCAGAAGCGCGGCAAGCAGGCCGGGCCAGTGGGTCACCCATATGGGGCGATCTATCCGGCCCGACCGTGTCATTTTATTGCGAAAACGCGTTCAGCCATTCGTCCAACGCAGGTTTGCGCAGGTCCTCAGCTTCGGTTTCGGAATAGAAGATGGCTTTGCCCGGAACGCCAAGTAGGCCGAACTTCTCGGGCAGCTTGCTGTCGTCCAGCTTGGCCGGGTAGGACCAGTTGCTGGTTGGGATCATCGACTGGAATTCCTCGCTTAGAACATAGTCCATGAACTTATCAGCCAGCTCAGGCTGATCCGTGCCCGCAATCTTGCCCACAAGCTCCACCATGAAGTAGTGCCCTTCGTCAAAGATCGCCGCCGACTTGGTCATGTCTTCCTCGGCGATGATGTGATAGGCAGGCGAGGTTGTGTAGGACAAGACCATGTCGGCCTCACCGTCCGTGAACATGCCATAGGCTTCAGACCAGCCTTGCGTCACCGTCAGGATTTTCGGGGCAAGCTTGGCCCACGCCTCGGGCGCCTCATCCCCATAGATAGCTTTGACCCACAACAGCAGCGCAAGACCCGAGATCGAGCTGCGCGGGTCTTGGATAACGATCTTCACGTCATCGGGCAAAGCCAACAGTTCATCAAATGTCTTAGGCGGATTGCTCATCTTGGTGTTGTCATAGATGAACGCGGTGTAGCCGTAGTTGAAAGGCAGGAACACGTCGTCCGTCCAGTCAATCGGCATGGTCAGGCTGCTTGTATCCTGCCCGTGTGGCGCAAACAGGTTCGAAGCGCGTGCCCGCGCCGTCACGTCAGTGTTCAGTCCGATCACGACGTCTGCCTCGGTCCGCTCGCCTTCCAGAAGCAGGCGGGGCAATACGTCGCCGGTGATGAACTGCAGATCGCAATCGCACTGGGCTTCAAAGCCCTTCTCGATCCCGGGACCGGGACCCCATTCCGATGCGAAATAGTCAGGCGCGTAGACTTGCAACACTGGTTTGTCTTCCGCCACAGCGGTCGTAACCATCAATGAAAGTCCTGCGACAAATGAAAGGGTCTGTTTCATGGCGTCCTCCAAATGTGCCGAACGGAGTGGCATTTGGGGTATCCAAATTACCTTCCCTCCGCCGGTTCTAGCCGGTTCAGGTTCTACGGGTCGCACATGTGCATCTCAGCCAGAAAACTGGCACCCCGAGGTGGCGCCATACCTGACGGGTTTGAGCCGACTTGGCAAGCCCCCCTTGACGTTACGATTGCGATGGGCAATGTGACCGCTAACACCCAGCATGATGGAGCCCGCTATGTCGGACGCACCCCAATCACCGATTACAGGGATGGGCTTTGCCTTTGCCGCCTTCGCCGTGTTTGCGACACACGATGCGATCATTAAGGCGCTGGGCGTCAACTACTCGGTCTTTCAGATCATCTTTTTCGCGATGCTGTTTGCATTCGTGCCGATGTCGGTGCTGATGCTGGCGGACCGGCAGGTTGATAATTTCAGGCCCCATCACCCATGGCTGATCCTTTTGCGATCGGCCACCGCACTGGTCGCGATGTCGACAGCGTTCTATGCCTTTACCGTACTGTCTTTGGCCGAGGTCTATGCGCTTTTATTTGCGACACCGCTTCTGATCACAGCGATGTCGGCATTCTTGCTTGGCGAACCTGTGCGCGCCCAACGCTGGGCTGCAGTAGTGGTTGGGTTGATCGGTGTTCTCATCGTATTGCGCCCAGGTGTGACGCAAATATCCCTCGGCCACATCTGTGCGCTTGTCGCGGCGTTTTGCTCAAGCCTTGGCTCTGTCATCATGCGAAAAATCGGCGGCGAAGAACGGACCGCTGTCATGATCCTCTACCCGATGCTGTCATCGATCCTTGCGATGGCGATCATACTACCGTTCGTCTATGTGCCCATGGAGATGGTAGAGCTCGGCATGTTCGCGAGCCTAGGCGTTCTGTCCGTAGGCGCGCAGGTGCTCATCATTGGGGCCTACCGCATCGCGCCAGCCGCTGTCGTGGCTCCAATCCAATACAGCCAAATCCTTTGGGCCACCATCTTTGGGCTTCTGTTCTTCAACGAGCTACCTGATATGTGGGTCGGCGTCGGAGCGTCCATTATCATCGCGTCCGGCGTTTTCATCGTGTGGCGCGAAAGCCGCCCATCGGTTTCAGTCCGCAACCCAATTCTGCGCGACCCGAACCCGCGTTACGATGCTGGCCCCAGTCCGAAACCAAAGCACCGTCGTCGCAAGGATGGAAAGTCCACAGCGCCAGAACAAAGCTGAGCAGGCGCTTCCCTTTCATTCGTCCCTTCGCTATCACGCTGAGAACGAAGGAGAGCGCGCATGTCGATGAACAGCTTTGGACATATTTTCCGCGTCACCACATGGGGTGAAAGCCACGGGCCCGCTTTGGGTGCAACGGTTGACGGATGCCCTCCGGGTGTGCCGTTGGAAGCCGAGATGATCCAAGTGTGGCTGGACAAGCGCCGCCCCGGTCAGAACAAAAACATGACTCAACGCAACGAGCCCGATCAGGTTCGTATTCTGTCTGGTGTGTACGAGGGCAAGACCACCGGTACGCCCATTCAGCTGATGATCGAGAACACCGATCAGCGCTCGAAAGACTATGGCGAGATTGAAAAGACGTTCCGCCCCGGTCACGCCGATATCACTTATTGGCAGAAGTATGGGATCCGCGATCCGCGTGGTGGTGGGCGCTCATCTGCCCGCGAAACCGCCGCACGTGTTGCAGCCGGTGGAATTGCCCGTGAGGCATTGAAGGCCCTCGTGCCCGGAATTGAGATTAAGGGTTACATGACCCAGATGGGCGCGCTCCACCTAGATCGAGAGAAGTTTGACTGGGACGCCATTGACCAGAACCCATTTTGGCTGCCGGACAACTCGGCCGTGCAGGAATGGGAAGATTATCTACAAAAGCTGCGCACCAAAGAAAACGACAGCGTTGGTGCCGCGATTGAGGTCGTGGTCCGTGGCGCGCCGGTTGGATTGGGTGCCCCGATCTATGCCAAGCTCGATACAGACCTTGCCGCCGCAATGATGTCGATCAACGCCGTGAAGGGTGTCGAGATCGGTGAAGGTATGGCCGCTGCCGGGCTCAGAGGCACCGAGAACGCCGATGAGATATTCATGGGCAATGACGGCCAACCGGTGTTTTCGTCAAATCATGCCGGTGGCATTCTGGGTGGTATCTCAAGCGGTCAGGACATTGTGGTCCGGTTCGCGGTGAAGCCCACCAGTTCAATCCTGACCCCACGCCAGTCGATCACCAAATCAGGTGAACCGATAGAGGTCGTCACCAAAGGGCGGCACGACCCCTGCGTCGGTATCCGCGCTGTACCGGTGGGCGAAGCCATGGCTGCCTGTGTAATCCTTGATCACGTCATGCTGCACCGCGCACAGATGGGTGAAGGCGTGCGTGGGTCGATTGGTTAGTCAGAGGTTGCGTTAAGCGCCGCTCTTTCTAAACACCCTTCACCATTCTTTTGAGAACATCGTCCTTGTGATGAAAGTGATGCCAAAGCGCTGCGCCGGCGTGGCCAATCAGCAGCCCGGCCAACGCAATGGCGGACCAGTAATGAACTTGTGCAAAAGTCTCGGCCAGTGCCGCGTCTCCGGGCACGAAAGGGTCGTACATCTCGAACCAACCGAAGACTTTGTTTTTCACGCCAAACCGATCTTGAAGCGGTGAGGCTGAAGACATGAGCCAACCAGATAGCGGCATCACGATCATCAGGACATAGAGTCCGAGATGCCCAAGCTTGGCGGCGAGCCTCTCAAGCCCCGACATGTGGTCGGGCAGCGAGGGTGACGGTTTATTCATCAAGCGCCATCCAATCCGTAAGACGGCAAGGACGAACACGACGAAGCCCCAGCTTTTGTGTGTCTGGATCAATCGAAATTGCTCCAAAGCATCACTCACAAAATAGGTCGCATAGGTTCCCAGTCCCAACAAGAACAGGATGATCCCGGCGATGGACCAGTGAAACGCGCGCGTCACAATGCCCCAGCTTTTTGTCGTGTTCGTCAGCTGCATGTTATTCCCAGCCGCCCGCGCGCATCTCGGCAGAGATTTCCAGACGTACTTCGTCAGATGTCACTGGGGCAAACATACCAACACCATAGTCAGAACGTAGCATATCAGCGGTGCCTTCGACGCCCAGCCATTCACCTTGGTAATAATCAAAGAACTCGCCCAACGGATGCGGGCCGTTATGGTTCAGCTTGAATTCCATGGTGATAGGCTTGGTGTTGTCTTTGATCGTCAGATCGCCGACCAGCGTAATCGTGGTATCCGAAGTCTGCGTCACACCAGTTGAGGTGAAGGTGATCTCAGGGAACTTTTCAACATCAAAAAAGTCAGCGCTTTTCAGGTGGTCGTCCAACGGCCCGACACCAGTATCGATGCTTGCTGGATCAACGGTCACAGTGACGCTTGTTGCCGCGATGTCTGCGGGATCAAAGTTCACTTCTCCACCGATGACTTTCCACTGGCCCGACTGCTCGGACAGCCCAGCGTGGTTATAATAGAATCGGATTTCCGTATGCGTGGGGTCAAACTTATACGTTTCCGCGAATGCGTTGGACGAAGCTGTGACAATCAGGCCGACAGCCAGTGCAGATTGAGATAGAAACTGTTTCATTGTGATGTCTCCTTTGACATGCTGTGCAAATATGGGGATTTGCATTTAGATACATGCGCATGTATCTAAATTGGCGAGGCAAGGGAAGGCCTCTGCTATTGCAGTAACGGAAACGTGAGATGGACAAGAAGCCAAATGAGACGACAACCGCGATCTGGGTGCTGCTGAACCGAGCGCACAAACAAGTGACCCAACGCTTTGAAAGCGACCTTCGACGCGCCGGTCTTCCGCCAGCTGGTTGGTATGATATTCTGTGGGGACTTGAGAGATCGCCGAATGGCCTGCGCCAATTCGAACTTGAGAAACAGAGCCTGTTCGATCAGCCGAATCTATCGCGGACACTTAAACGGATGTCCGAGGATGGATTGGTTCAACAGATCAAAGCACCTAGCGATCGCCGCGGGCGTATTTTGACGATCACAGAAGCCGGAAAAGCGATGCGGCTTCGGATGTGGGGCGTGTATGGCGGCCTTATGTTGTCCGAGATCGAAGAGAAAGTCCCGACCAGCCTCGCTTGCGGGCTGATAGAGGGTCTAAAATCACTCGCTCCAGAGATCGAGAACCTGCAGCCGAATGACCCTCAGAACACCACGACTTGCCGCTAGGAGCCTCCCGTGAAAATCGTACGAACTGACAGCGAGTTACAAACACCTCGCCTTGATGCGGCATTGATCTCGGCCGGGCACGATCTAGTGTTGCTGCCTGACGGCGCGTCAGAGGCAACACTTATGCAGGCGTCCCACGATGCCGACTTAATCTTGATGTGCTACACGCCAATCACTCGGCAAGTCATCGAGAACGCGCCAAACTTGAAGGGCATCGTGAAGTACGGCGTCGGAATTGACGCCATCGACATTCCTGCTGCGATTGAGCATGACGTCGCCGTCGTTAACGTCCCCGAATATGCCGAAGAGACCGTGGCAGAAGGCGCATTTGCCCTGATGATCGCGCTGGCGAAGAAGCTTACAGCGCTCGACACGCACATGACCCAACAAGGCTGGGCTTGGCCTGAGCCCACTTGGCTGGGAAATGACATTGCTGGCAAAACCGTGGGTATCATCGGTCTGGGGAAGATCGGGCGTAGTATGGCACGCATGGCTGGACTTGGATTTCGGGCGCGGGTCATCGCCTATAGCCCGCACACCTCTGCCGAGGAAATGGGCGCCATTGGTGTTGAGAAAATTGACGATCTGAATGATCTGATGGCGCAAAGCGATTTCGTGTCGGTCCATTGTGTCTTGAATAACAAGACAAAGGGTCTGATCGGCAAAGACCAGTTGCGTGCGATGAAACCTTCAGCGTTCTTAATCAACGTGTCACGAGGCGCAATCGTCGACGAAGTGGCCCTGCTGCAAGCGATCAGGAAAAAGTGGATAGCAGGGGCAGGGTTGGATGTATTCAGCCAAGAGCCGCTGTCGAAAGATGATCATCCGTTGCGCGAACTCTTCGACTACCCCAACGTTATTCTGTCACCACATCTGACGTTCTACACCCAAGAGGCGATGCAACGGCTCGAAGATGAAACGCTGGATCGGTGTTTGGAAGTGTTGGAGGGACGCGACGTCGTGGTCAAATCCGCTGACCCGCGTCTGCGCGCACAAACAACCGGTGTCAGGTTCATGGATTAGACCCGCTTACCGCGCCAAACCAATGCACACGATACCGCCTCCGACGATTGCGCCGGACAACAGCCTTCGCGTTTTGGGACCCTCGCCGAACCATAGGACGCCGATCATCGCCGCAAATATAACCGAAGTTTCACGTAGGGCAGATACAATGCCCAATGGGGCAAGCGTCTTGGCATAGAGCACCAGCGCATAAGCCGTCCCCGACACTACGCCTCCCATGAATCCGATCATCAGCGACTTTGTGGATTGCGCCCGAAGACGGTCCATTCGGGTCGGAAAAAGATAGAGCACGATCAGTATCTTCGACATGAAAAGCCAGCCGACATATCCTAGTGTCGTTCCAGACATTCGTACGCCGATACCGTCGACTAGCGTGTAGGCCACTACAGTTCCCCCGATTGCGAGGGCCGCAAAAAGTGCGTTACGCGATAGGTCGGTCGAGAACGAGCCCTTTGCCAGCAACATAATTCCGACGGATACCAGAATGATGCCGAGCCATGCTTGGACAGACAATACCTCGCCCACAAACAGAAAGGCGCCCAGTGCAACAAGGACCGGGGCGAACCCGCGCGCCACAGGATAGATAAAGCTTAGATCCCCAAGCCGATAGGCAATATTCAAGAAGTAGAAGTACAGCCAATGGATCATGATCGACGCGATCATATATGGCCAGGCGGCCTTGTCGGGGAATGGGGCAAAGCCGATGAAAACCAAACTGAATGCCACATGACCAAGCGCAATCATGCCAAGCGTGATCACCCGATCCCCCGCCCCTTTGACCAAGGCGTTCCATAGCGCATGTAAGAACGCAGCAGAGAGGACGATCAGAGCGACCGACGCCGTCATGCCGCGTCTTTGACCGCCTCGACTACGATCCCAAGTGCACGGTCCAGATCGCCCTCGGATATAGTGAGCGGCGGAGACAGGGTCAGAACGCAACCTTGACTAATCTTGAAACTCAGACCCGCTTCAAGACAGGCATAATAGATACGTTCAGCAATTGCGTTGCCTGGGGTCTTCAACGCGCGGTCTTCGACAATCTCGACGCCGAACATCAAACCGCGGCCGCGGATATCTCCGACGATCTTGACCCCATCCAGTCGGTCCTGAAGCATCTGCATCGCGCGCAAACCCAACTTGGCAGAACGTTCGACCAACCCTTCTTCTTCGATAATCTGAATGGTGGTCAAGGCGGCGCGGGACGTAACCGGGTTTTTCTCGTGGGTATAGTGCCCGATTGCAAAGTCACCGCAAACATCAAGTTCGCGACGCGCCACACAGGCCGCAATCGGAAGTATACCGCCGCCCAGCGCCTTGCCCATCGTGACGATATCCGGAATGATGTCGTCATGTTCGAACGCGAACATCTTACCAGTCTTGCCCAAACCCGTTGGGATTTCGTCCATGATCAAAAGAGCGCCGTGGCGATTGCAAGCCTCGCGTACGGCTTTCCAGAAACCGGGGGGCGGCACATAGGGAACGGCCCGCATTGGTTCTGCAATAACGGCGGCGACATCGCCTTCGCGTTCCAGAACGAACTCGACCATCTTGGCACAGGCCAAGCCGCAGGTGTCTGGGCTGGCGTGATTATAGGGGCAGCGGTAACACGCAAAGGGCGCGACATGCTCCGTGCCCGATAACAACGGGCCAGCAATGTGGCTTCTGAACGTGGCCTCTCCGCCCACACTGGCTGCCCCTAACCCAGCCCCATGAAAGGAATCCCAGAACGAGATCGTTTTGAACCGCCCCGTCGCGGCACGCGCGATCTTCAGGGCGACTTCGTTGGCGTCAGACCCGCCGGTAGTGAACAAAATTTTGCTCAGGTCGCCGGGGGCAATTTCGGCCAGTTTCTCGGCCAGCTCCACAGCTGGATCATTGGTGAAGCGGCGCGGCGCGAAAGGCAGGTCGTCAAGTTGCGCCTTGATCGCTTCAATTAACTTGGGGTGGCCATAACCGATATGGTGGACCGAGTTGCCATGGAAATCCATGAACCGGCGACCGTCCATATCCTCGATCCAGATGCCGTCAGCCTTGGCAATCGTGCTGACGCAAGGGCTGGACAGGCTTTGGTGCATGAACGCTTTCGCATCGCGTTTCAAAAGTGGGTCCGATTGAGGTCCGATAGATTTTTTCAACCAAGCGCGTCGCGCATCTGACGTGTTTGATTCACCTTCGGTATGTACGATCTTCGTATTCATGGGACCCTCAATTGGAAAAGGTGAGGCACGGAAATCCGCGCCCCACAGTTGGGGAGGTAATCTCGTCTCGCGTTCCTTTAGTTCGGCCAGGGCAGCGAATAGGTCTTCACGTTGGTGAAGAACTTCATCGCTTCGGTCACACCTTCTTTGACGGCGTTACCGCTGTCCTTGATACCACCGAAGGGAGAGGTTTCGATACGGTATCCGGGTTGCTCCCAGATGTTGCAGGTGCCGACATCCAATCCGTTGATATACGAAATCGCGCGGTTCAGATCGTTGGTGCATACACCGGACGACAAACCGAAATCGGTGGAGTTCGAAATCGCCATGACTTCTTCGTCGTTGTCAGGTACGCGCACGATTGGAATGATCGGCCCAAAGGTCTCTTCCATCACCAACTCGCTGTCGTGGGGCACCTTGTCGACCACGATCGGTGGCAACAATGCGCCCTGACGACCTGGATGGTAAAGGATTTCTGCACCCTCTTCCTCGGCCATGAACACACGTTTTTCAAACAGCTCAGCAGCCTGCGAATGGATCACACAACCCAGCTCGGTTTCGGGGTCTTGAGGGTCGCCAAATTTGATCTTCTTGGCTTTCTCCAACACCATTGGAACGAACTTATCAGCGACACTTTCCTGTACCAAAATCCGCTTGATCGCAGTGCAGCGCTGACCCGAGTTGCCAGTGGCGCCTGCAACGGCGATGGTCGCGGCTTTGTCCAGATCGGCGTCATTAAGATCGTTGCAGATAATCAGAGGATCGTTGCCACCCAGCTCCAGCGCCTGCCGCTTATAGGATGCTTTTTCGGCGATCAATTTGCCAACGGGCACACCACCGGTGAACGTGATGATGTCGATGTTTTCATTGGTGATCATCTCTTCGCCAATGTCTTGCGGCAAACCTGTGACGACCTGAAACATCTCTGGTGGAAGTCCAGCTTCGTATAGGATGTCCGCCAAGGCAATGGCGGTTAAAGGCGTCAACTCGGTCGGCTTACACACCATGCAGTTATTAGTCGCAATCGAAGGCGCGATTTTGTGGCTGACCATGTTCAGTGGGTGGTTGAACGGTGTGATTGCCGAAATTGCTTTCACCGGTTCGCGCTTGGTGAAAATCTTGCGCTCTTTTCCGTTGTGCGTCAGATCACACGAGAAAATCTCACCGTCATCATTCATCGATTGGCTTGCAGCGAACTGATAAACGTCCTGCGCGCGCTTAGTCTCGTAGATCGCGTGCTGATGACAAATTCCCAGCTCCAGCGTCAGCCATTTGGCAAGTTCGTCACGACGCTCACCAATCAACTCGCCAGCACGCTGCAAGATTTGCGACCGCTCATAGCGCGAGAGCTTCGAT
This sequence comes from Aliiroseovarius conchicola, assembly GCF_041403445.1. NCBI lineage: Bacteria > Pseudomonadati > Pseudomonadota > Alphaproteobacteria > Rhodobacterales > Paracoccaceae > Aliiroseovarius > Aliiroseovarius conchicola. The sequence goes on along the minus strand of NZ_JBGEHL010000009.1, from coordinate 111,497 downwards.
TTGTAGTTCGCCGCGATCTCGAACGCTTTGCGCGCGTGCTCAGCCTTACCTGCCGGCACGGTCCCAATAACTTCATCGGTATATGGGTACTTCACTTCAACGACATCATCGGTGAAGACAATCTCTCCACCGATGCGCATACCTTCGTGACGAATATCGTCTTTGTTCATTGCGTTATCCTTCATATTATAATGCCGCTGCTTCAGTTGCGTAAAAGAACGCGTCGAAGTTGCGTAAGATGGGGCGTTCCGGCAGGGCGAGCACGCGGTTTGCGATAAACGGGACCTCCTGTTCGGTCAGGCCGCCGTGGCTGCGCAATGGTTCGTTCAAAGCCGCCAGATCGTGGCGATGTTCAGATGTGCCGATGCAGATGTTTTCTCCCGACACCAGAACAATGTCACCGATACGATCCGCTGGCAATTCAAAGCGAGCGACCGCCTCGGCTTTGGTCAGCACATCCGTGATGCCATCCGTTTCGCGAAGCTTGGCCATGATGTCACCATGATCCGCACCTTCGGGCAGATAAGCGGTCGCGAACGATCCCAGCGCACCGTGGTGAACCACATAGGGGTCAGTGATTGGCAGGATCAGACGCGCGGCGGCTTCGCCAAGCCATTCATCCAGAAGATCCTGAACATAAACCACCGATGGGGATCCATCTGCATGGTGCTTGGGCTTCATACCGTGGTCAGCCGTCACAATAATCGCAGCCCCCATTGCGTCAAGCTCGGTCAGGTACTTGTCGAACATCTCGTAGAACGCTTTGGCTTCAGCCTGATCAGGCGCGTATTTGTGCTGCACATAATCCGTTGTGGTCAGGTACATCACGTCGGGCTTCCATTCGCGCAGAAGCTTAACGCCAGCCGCGAAAACGAACTCGCTCAGCTCAGCGGAATAGACCTCTGGCTGCGCCATACCGAGCCATTTGCTGGCCTGATCTTGGCCGTGTTCAGCTTGGGTGGACGTGTCCGACTTCTCGGCTGAGAAACACTTGGCGCGATCATCATCAAATTTCAGGCCAGCCCCCAGCAAGGCGCGCAGCTTGTCCTTGGCGGTCACAACGGCCACGCGAGCGCCTGCGTCATAGAACGCTTGGAACACCGTCGGCGCGCGCAAAAAACGCACGTCGTTCATCATTACCTCTTCGCCAGTTTCAGGCTCGTACAGGTAGTTTCCGCAGATGCCGTGAACCACGGGCGGACGACCCGTCGCAATCGACAGGTTGTTGGGGTTGGTGAAGGACGGGATCACGGAATGAGCAAGCCGATCGGTTCCGGTTTCGCGCATCCGCTTCAGAGTCGGCATCAAGCCATCGGCAATTGCCTTATCCAGATATTCTGGCTCGCACCCATCAAGACAGATCGCGATGGCGCAGGTTTTCGGCACCGCGTAGGCGCGCCCGTTTGCAACGACGGGAGATTGAATGGTCATCGAGTAATTCCTCTGTTTCAGGCGGCCAGCTTGGCGCGTTCTTCAAGTGCAATTGCCGGAGGAGCCGCGCTTACAACGCCCATCTCGTCCAGTGTTTCTTTCGCAGCGGCCACAACCAGCCGCATGGTGTTTTCATCCATCTGCCCGATACATCCAACACGGAAACTGTCCACAACAGTCAGTTTGCCGGGATAAATGATGAACCCTTTGTCTTTCATCAGTTCATAGAAGCGGTCGAAGACAAATTTTTCATCCGCCGGACAGAAAAACGTGACGATAATCGGTGAAAGCCAACGATCTTTCAGCAAGGTTTCGAACCCAAGCTCGCGCATCCCGTCAACCATGACATCGCGATTACGGGTGTAGCGCCCACCGCGACCAGTAACGCCGCCCTCGGCCTCGTGCCCGCGCAGTGCCTCAAGGAAGGCGGCGACAACATGGGTGGGGGGCGTAAAGCGCCACTGACCAGATTTGTTCATATGCGCCCACTGCGCGTGAACATCGAGGCTTAGCGAATGGCTATTGCCTTTGGCGGCTTCCAGCTCGGATTTACGGGCAATGATGAACCCAAATCCCGGCACGCCTTCGATACACTTGTTGGCAGACGACACCATCGCTTCATAGCGAATGTCGGCAACCTTTAACTCGACCGCACCGAAGGCTGACATTGAATCGACCAGAAGTTTGCGCCCTGCGGCGTAGGTGACCTCGGAAATCTCCTCAACCGGGTTCAGAATGCCCGAACTGGTTTCGCAATGAATGGCAACGACATGGGTGATCGCTGGATCGTTCGCCAAAATCTCAGCCACCTCATCGCCGCGTGGAGGAAGGTAGTCGCCCTTATCCAGAACAACGTAATCGCGTCCAAGATATTCGAGCGTCTGTGCAGACCGCATTCCATAGGCACCATTCGCCAACACAAGCGCTTTGCCATCGCGGGGAATGAAGGAGGCTAGCATCGCCTCGACCGAGAATGATCCGCTGCCCTGCATTGGCACGCAATCAAAGTCTTCCGATCCACTTCCAAGCAACGCCAGCAAGCGTTCGCGCATATCTTTGGTCATCGCACGAAAGTCATCATCCCAGCTGCCCCAGTCGCGCAACATCGCCTCTTTCACGGCGTAGGATGTGGTCAGCGGACCAGGTGTTAAAAGATAAGGTTCGCCTAAGCGCGGTGGTTTAATCTGGGTGTCAGGAGCGGTCATTTTCAGTCTCCGAAAAAGGCAACTTACGAACACCATTGCAGGAAGTTTATCTATATGTGAAATTGCAATTAACAATCAAAGCATAGGTTTTACTTATGCTGCAATATAGCGAGAAATCGATGCGCCACAGTCAGTTGAAAGCCTTCCATCATGTCGCCCTTCTGGGCGGGTTTTCCCGGGCCGCAGAAGCGCTTTTTCTGACCCAGCCCGCGATATCTGAGCAGGTAAAAAAGCTTGAGCAAGATCACGACACGCTGTTGTTTCACCGCGAACGCAAGCGTGTGCGTCTGACCGAAGAAGGCGAACAGCTCTTCCTATTGACAAAGCAATATTTTGAGATCGAGCAACAGATCGAAGAATACATGTCTTCAACCAGTGCTGCGGTTGATGGCGAACTGCGCATCGTCGCAGACTCCGCCCACCACATCACCTTTTTCCTAGGAAACTTCCGCAAACGATACCCCGACATCTCGGTCACTCTGCATACGGGCAACACCGAGGACATCTTGGAAGAACTTCGAGCCTATAATGCCGAGATTGGCATCGTCGGCAGCCTGTCACCCGGCGGCGATATGGAGGCCCTTAACCTTGGGTCCACCAAGATCACAGCGTTCGCAGCGCGAGGGTCATCGTTGGCGAAGAAATCTCGGCTGACGTTGAAAGAGCTATCGGAACTGCCGCTAATTTTCCGCGAACAGGGTTCGAAAACGCGCCAAAAACTCGAAGAAGAGGCAAAGAAACAGGGCCTAACACTGAAGCCCGCGATTGTCGCTGAGGGACGCGAAGCCGTGCGCGAAGTTGTCGCCTCGGGTGCTGGGATCGGGTTCGTTTCACAGGCGGAATACGGTCACGATGATCGGTTGAGCCAAATCCAGCTGGCCGACGCTGATATCGAGATGAGCGAGACGCTGGTACATCTAGGCCAGCGCCGCGATGTAAAGGTCATCCGCGCGTTCATGGATTTTGCAAGAACCGCCCAGAATGGAAAAGACAGCGCAGGCGGTTAAGCCAGCGCTGTCCGAAATCAAGTTTACAGAATTAACGGGTCCGCCATGCTTGGGTACGTTTCAGAACCCCTTTTGACACGATCAAGTGGATGATCCGCGCGGCGGCATTGGTATAGAAAATCATCATCCCCATCGCCGCAGCCGGCGCGATATCCCCTGCATCATCCATGTTCAACACCGCAATCGACGCCAGTGACGTTTTGGGTGAATACAGGAAAACCACTGCCGAAACTGTCGTCATGGCATTCACGAACAGGTAGATCGAGATATCGAGGACAGATGGCAAGCACACTGGTACGGTCACGCGGCTGAACAGCTTCAGCGTCGGCTGCTTCAGGGACGCTGAAACGCTTTCAAACTCGCGATCCATCTGCTTCAACGCCGTGACCGCTGTCAGGTGCGACACGGTGTAAAAGTGTGTCACCGAACAAATCACCAAGATTGCCATCGTTCCGTAAATCGCATTAAGCGGGTTTGATGGGTTGTTGAAGAAGAAGATATACGCCAAGCCCAGCACCATTCCGGGAATGGCCATCGGCAGCATCGCGAACATCTGGAACAACGCGCGTCCGGTTTTGAAGCCGTTTGTCTTCTCGACCAGGTAGGCGCCGAAGAACACAATTGCTGTGCCAAACACGGCGGTCAAAAGGCCAAGCTTGATCGAGTTGAAGTATGACGCCCAACCGCCACCATCCATCCTATCAAACTGATAGTTGTTTAGACTTAGGCTCAGGTCGTAAGGCCAGAATTTGATCAGCGCAGCGTATTGGCAGATTCCAAGAATACCGACGATGAACAGGCCGATGAAAGCACAATAGATAAGCGACAACCTGTCGGTGCGTCTGTTGGGCTGCGGTTGATATGGTACCGAACGCGCCGACAAAAGCGCCACTTGCTTGGATTGAACCAGACGATCAATCCCGAAAGCAAAGATTGCCGGGATCACAAGCACGACGGACACAACTGCACCCATTTCAAAGTTTTGCTGACCGATCACCTGTTTATAGATGTCCACAGCAAGCACGTTGAACTGGCCACCAATCACCTTCGGCAAACCAAAATCCGTTATCACTAGATTGAACACCACGAAAGCCGCCGAGATCAGGCCGTATCGCGCGCCCGGAATAGTGACAGTCCAGAATGTGCGCCATGGCGTAGACCGCAAACTGGCCGCAGCCTCGTATAGTCGCGCATCCGAGATCGCCAGCGCTGTGGATATGATCATGAAGGCGTGTGGAAAAGTGAAGAAAACCGAACCGATGACGATGCCTATCGGGCCATAGATACTCGCGCCGAACAAGAGCTCCTTCATCATCCCCTGATTGCCAAACAGATAGACAAGAGCAATGCCCGGCAACAGTGATGGTACAAGGATCGGCGCCATCGCGATCAAGCGGAATACACCTTTGTAACGCATACAACTGCGGTTCAGCGCGTACGCAAACCAGAAGGCCAGCGTGACAGTGACAATCGTACTGACGACCGAAATCCAGAGCGAGTTCTTGATCGAGTTAAACAGTGCTGGCGTCGAGAAGTAGTTGATAAAGTTATCAAAACCTGTCGACTTCATGGGCCGTAGCTGGACACGTCGGAACGAGTTGGAATCCAACGTTACCCAGTCAGTACTATCTTGCAACGTCGAGCCAACAAGGAACCGACCCTGATCACTGGTGTTGCGAACCTGGTACATCACCGGGCTTCGGAAACTGAAATCCGGGAAGAACCCAGTCACGGCCTGGCGGCCGTCTGCGCCCGTACTTAAATCAACGTCTTCAATGGCACTTGTTTGCTGATTCAGGTCCGCTCCAGAAAGGATCGTGCCGTCGAAGACACCATTCTCATCACTGACTTGAAATTCGTACTGAGACAGCTCAAAGCGATAGGTCGAAAATGACTTCGACAGCATCGCGTAGAGTGGTAGGGCAAGCGTGATGACCAGATAAAGCGCGATCACCATCATACTGCCGCGCATCATTATGTCATCGCGGCTAAGCTTGCCTTTCACTGCCGGGCCAGCCGGAAGTTGGGAGGTATCTGTGATATCAGACATCAGTTCGCCTCCGGTCGATCAAAGGCCATAAGGCGATCTGTGGGAAGTTCGATAACCATTTTTCGGCCTTCTCCAAGACCAAGGCGGCGCACCGCGTTGATCGAGAAGTCGGCAATCAGTTCAGATGATCCAAAGCGTTCGTTGCGCAGGCGGCATCGCCAGAACGACCCGAGGAATTCCATCTCGTGTAGCAAAACATCGATACAATTGCGATTTTCTTCGTCTGATGTGTATCCGTCTTCGTGCGGAATAATATCTTCCGGCCGGATCGCGGCAACGACGGGCGCTCCATCGTTAAAATTGTGATCGTGACAAGCAAAGGTCTTTTCACCGACCGAAAGACGTCCACCTTTCGCAACCATGGATTCAATCTGGTTCATCTCACCGATGAAGTCGGCGACGAACAGGTTTGAAGGCTCGCGGTAGATCTCGGTTGGCGATCCGACCTGTTCGATCACGCCATGGTTCATGACCACGATCCGGTCGGCCATCGCCAAAGCTTCTTCCTGGTCGTGCGTCACCATAACTGTGGTCACGCCAAGTTTACGCTGCAGTTCTTTGATCTCATGGCGCAGGTGTACCCGGACTTTCGCATCAAGCGCTGAAAGTGGCTCATCCAGCAAAAGCAAGCCAGGGTTGGTTGCAATTGCACGTGCCAAGGCGATCCGTTGCTGTTGCCCGCCGGATAGTTGGGCTGGGTATTTTTGTCCCTGATCAGGAAGGCCGACCAGTTCCAACAACTCACTCACGCGGACCGCAATGTCAGACTTGCTGCGCCCGGTGTTTTCAAGCCCGAACGCAATGTTTTTCTCAATTGTCAGGTTTGGGAACAGCGCATAGGACTGAAACACGATACCAAAATCGCGCTCAGATGGCGGCAGATTTGAGACGTCCTTGCCGTCTTGCATCACCGTTCCCTTGGTTTGCAAATCTAGCCCAGCAATTGCTCGCAGAAGCGTGGTCTTGCCGCAACCGGAGGGGCCCAGGAAGCAAACGAACTCGCCATTTCTGATATCAAGCGAGATATCCTTCAGCGCCAGAAATGTCCCGAAGGCTTTCCAGAGGTTGTCTATGCTCAGATACGTTTCGCCAGAAGCACTATCTTGTGTCACGGGGTTGGTCCTTACATCATCGCTTTAAGCCCACAGCAAAGCCGTCCGGATTTTGCCGGGCTCGTTTTCTTGGTCTTTGGGAGAGCACAAGTCTGGAGCGGGAGGCACATCATGCCTCCCGCACGCATGGCTTAGTTCTTAGGTTCAGACTTACCGTCGTAGCGGCTCTGCCATTCCTTAAGGATCGCAGCCCGGTTGTTTGCTGCAAATTCGAAATCATTGTCGATCATTGCATCCAACAGGCCTTCTGGGAAGTACTCTACCGGCTTGGCGACACCCGGGTAGGCAACAACGGCGTAACCCGAATTGTACATCTCGTTGGCTTCCTTTGTGACGGTGAAATCAACCAGTGTCTCGGCAGCTTCCTGATGAGCTGTGCCCGCTACAATCGCGGTTGCTTCCATATCCCAGCCAACACCTTCGGATGGTACGATGATCTCAAGCGGCGCACCGGCAGCTTTGGATTTCGCGCCCCGGAACGCAAACGAGATGCCGATCGGGATTTCGCCCGCTGCAGCCAACTTGCATGGCTTTGAACCAGAGTGGGTATAACGCGCGATGTTCTCATGCAGCCCGTCCATATACTCCCACCCGCCTTCTTCACCGAACATCTGAAGCCAGCTGGAAACATCAAGGAAGCCAGTACCCGACGAGTTCGGGTTCGGCATGATGATCTGACCTTTGTACATCGGATCAGTTAGATCTTTCCAGGATGTGGGCGGGGTCAGGCCAGCCTTCTCAGCTTCAACTGTGTTGTAACATACCGACGCAACCCAAGCGTCCATCCCGACCCAAGCAGGCGGGTTATCACCATCGACGAACTTCGGATCAAGTTTATCCACACCCGCGGGCGCATATGGTTCAAGCATGCCCTCGGATTTCAGCAGCAAAAGCGACGTCGCGGCAAGGCCCCAGACCACATCTGCCTGCGGGTTATCGCGCTCGGCAAGCAGCTTAGCTGTGATAATGCCCGTCGAGTCGCGGACCCAGTTGATTTTGATATCCGGGTGGCTTTCGTTGAATTTCTCGGCATAACGCGCCAGATCTTCGGCCTCGACGGCCGTGTAGACTGTCAACTCGGTCTCCGCGATGGCGGTGGTCGCAAAAGCAACCCCGGCTAGAAATGACGTCAGTCGTTTCGCTGTGTGTTTCATATTCTTCTCCTCTGTTGATCTGTATTTATGTGACGTGCGTGATCAGCTACAGCGCCATTCTTTTTAGTAGTGTGGCAGGTTCTAGCGACAAGAAAAATCGATTATACCTACCGTATGATTGGCTCACCTTATACATCGGCTTACCCATGACTAGCTGCGGTTTGCGCCAAGCGACAAACGTCAACGTCGCGCTCTTCCCACAACTGGATCAACGTTTTATGACAACATAACGCAGAACTTGAGGGCCGGTTTTCCGATGCCGTCATTCCAAAAATATGTTTCTACGTCAGTTACGAACCTCCTCTGGATCAAGATCCTCGATCAGCCGCGTCTCAAGCAATTGTCCATTACGATACAAAATTGGATAGGCGATGGCGGCGATATGGTTGTTGATATCTCTAAGCGCGCGCAGCGTTTCCAAGTGGATATCGCTGGTCTCAAAACTCTCAACGCGTCCCTTCTGTAGCCTCATCAGATGATACTTTCGGCTTTTTCGTTCAGCACGTTTGAACTCGGCTTTCTCGACGACCAATAAACGGGCGCTCTCCAGATCGTCGGAAATCAGCACGTTGCTGGCCAGTTGGAAATTAGCGCAAATGGTTTCGTACATGCGCAGCAATTCGGTCCACCCCTCGTCCGAGAATTGCAAATGACCGTCGAGCTTTTCTTGGGCAACGGCCGTCAGTTTCTTCGCGATCACGTCGCCCGCAGCTTCTAATCGGATCGCGTATTCCATAAGCCCACGCACCATCTTTGAATCGGTCTTTTTGTAGTGCTCTTGCGGCATGCTGGCGACATAGGAACGTATTCCCGAAAGTGCCTCGTTGACGCGAACATCATGGCTACGCGTAGCACGTAACAACGTGTTGTCCTCAGCCTGATAAAGCCCAGGCACTGTATTGAACATCTGCTCAACCAAGCCGATCATACGTAACAATTCTCGCTTCAGGCTTGCAATTGCCTGTGTCGGAACCTCAATCGCCGCAGTGTCCAAAGCGCTGGAGCTTGGCTCGATTTCAACACCCGATCTTTTGCCAACAGCTGGAAACAGCGCCGAAACAGGTGACGCCAGAAGGCCGCAAAATGGGAGGGTCAGCAACAGAAGCGATAGATTAAAACCAATATGGGCATAGATCAGAGATTGCGCCGGGCTGACCAACAGCAAAAGCTCTGGTTGCACAAGCAAGTTGATGGCCAACAAGACAATTATGGCCCAGCTGCCTCGCAGCAGCAAATTGGCGAATGGCACATGCCTCGCACCGACTGGCAGCCCTCGGGTCAACCAGATTGGAATAAAGGCGCTGCCCAGATTTGCACCCAACAACAAGGACAGTGCTGCAGCAAACGGAATTGCGTCAATCTGTACCAATGTCACGCACATCAAAATTGCCGCAACACTGGAATGCATCACAAAGGCCAACGCAGCACCAACGATGAATGCGGTAATGAAATCCCGTGCCAGATAGCCAGCGACAGCAGGCAAGAATGAGCTGTCTCGAATGGGTGAAACGGCCTCCCGCAGAAATTGAAGCGAGATCAGAATGAATGCCACACCCATAAGGATCCGCCCCAGTTGGCGACCCTTTTTGTTCTCAACCTTCACAAACAGCCAGCCACCGACAGCCAGCAGCATTGGCACCAACCAATCCATCTTGAAAGACAAGATCTGAATGATCAAAGCAGAGCCAAGATCCCCACCCAGAACAATCGCCAGACCCGCCGGGAATGCCAAATAACCACTGGCAGAGAAACCTGCGACCAGCAGCGCTACAGCCGCAGAGCTTTGAAGCACAACGGCCAACATAACGCCGGTTGCGCTTGCCCCGATCAAACTATGACTGTCCGTCAGCCAGCGCTGGAAAGACGCACCGAAGCTGCGTTCAATACCAGTGCGAACCATGCGCACGGCGAACAGTAATAGCATAGTCGCACCAGCGAGACTGATGATGAAGCTAAGAATGGCCATGTTAGACGCTCACAATCTGTAGCAATTGCGCATGAAGCTCTGGCGTCGCGGCTGTTATCACGGGTGTCGGTCCGGTGTTGAGAGTCAGCGCCTGCCCGGCCCAATCCGAAATCACGCCACCCGCAGACTGGATAATCGGGACCAGAGGCAGATAGTCATAGGGCTGCAGATCGAAGTCGATAACAGCATCAACATGCCCCATTGCGACCAGCGCATGCGGATAACAATCATACCCAAAACGGCGCGTTTGACCGGAAGTCATCAAGGTTGCAAACACTTCAGGGTGAGATCCAAACATCTTTTCGCCCTCGTTGACGTATAAAACCGCTTGATCAAGCGATGTTGTCGAAGACACACGTACCGTCTCACCATTCAACGTGGTTCTTGCATCATTGGCGATGATCGTTTCGTCCAGCGCTGGCATTCCAATAACGCCAAGCGTTGGCCTTCCATTGTGCAATCTGGCCAGAAGGAAACCAAACAAAGGATGCCCGGAAAGAAATGACCGGGTGCCATCGATGGGATCGATGCTCCACACATACTCCTCTTCAAGACCAGAGCGGCCAAATTCCTCACCAAGTATGCCGTCCTTGGGAAACTCGAGCTCAAGATAAGCCCTCACCTCCTGCTCAATTGCCTTATCCGCTTGCGTCACGGGGCTCTCATCAGACTTCAGCTCGATGTCCAGTAGATTCCTGAAGAACCCTCGTGCAGATTTCGCAACGATCTGAGCAATTCGTTTGGCGTGTTGCTCGGCAGATTGAGTATCCACTAGCATTCTCGAACCTCTTCCTTGGCTGATGCCAGTGTTATTCCCCAAATGTCGAGCTGCGACAGCAGCGCGCCCGGTGGGGGGCGATCCACCACCAGACGATCAACGCTCTCCGGTGCAAATCCAGCATGTGGCGCTTTAGCGGCGTATTTCTGATGCGTGATAGCGGCAATCGTCATATCGGAATTTTCGATTGCGACTGATGCCAGCTCGGCCTCTTTGCGGTTGAAGTAGAGAAAACCGTGCCGAGGATGAAGCGCATCAGCGCTAATCACCGAGCAGTCATAACAGAACGAACGGGCCTGCTGTTCTGCAACATGTCCAAACGCTCCCAGTTCAACGGCCTGCATTTCACCGCCAAGCAGATGAACACTGTTTCCGTTGTGTCCAACCAGTGTTTGCCCAACCTGAACCGAATTCGTCACGACGCACAGGTTTTCTCGGGCACGCAATTCTTCCGCAATGAACGCGGTTGTACTTCCAACATCCAGAAAAAGAGTCATACCGTCCACGATATCAAGAACAAGTTTCTGGGCCACCAGACGTTTTTCCTGGGTGAACTGCTCGATGCGTTTTGAATAACTTGGGGCGGTTTGTTCCCCAACAAGATATGCGCCACCGCGCACTCTGGCGATTGCGCCCGATTTCGATAATGCTTTGACAGTTCGTCGAACGGTCTCTTCAGAGACATTCAGGCTGGTTGCAAGATCAGAATTTTTCGCAAACCCGCCGCATCGGCGAATGGCGTCAAGCAGCTCAAGCTCACGATAGGATTGCTTTTTTTCTTTATCCATCTCTGTGCCACGCCCGCGTTCGGCCGCAAATACCTCAACTTCCCACATTTTTGTGGATATTTGACCGAATGCGGTCAAATATCAAGAACTTTCCACACCCAGACAGCAAAAGTTAGTTCGAGAAGTTGTTGGACAGACAGTATTGTTGCTGGGTGTTTCACCGCCTTAAGTCACAAAAACTCTGTGAGGCCGTCGCACTAAACCTTTATCCGCGCGCTATTGCACTATGAAATCGGCGTGAAGCGCACCTGCTGCCTTGATGCTTTTCAGGATATCAATCATATCTCGGGGCGATACACCCAGCGCATTTAGTCCGGCAATAACTTCGGACAAAGAGGTCCCCCCGTCTACCTCTGCAAGTCCAATGCCAGGTTCGTCTTCTATTGCAGCACGCGATCGCGGAACAACAATTGTTTCGCCGTCCGAGAAGGGATTTGGCTGAACCACAACCGGGTCTTCCTGTATTCGTAGGGTTAGATTTCCTTGCGACACCGCAACGCGGCTGATACGAACATCTGCCCCCATCACGATGGTACCAGATCGCTGATCAACCACCACTGTCGCCTTCCGCTCTGGTTCAACCCCAAGGTTTTCGATCGTGCCAATTGCGTGTGCAGGAGACAAAGCGCGTGTGGCGATAATATCGACAACCACTGTCCCACCATCCAACATACGTGAAACAACGCGACCATATTTGCGATTGATCACATTTTCAATTCGCTCTGCCGTGGTAAAGTCTGGCGTCCTCAGCGCAAGGCGAACCGATTTCAGCTTGGTAAAGTCAAACTCAATCTCGCGCTCAACGCGTGCACCATTTGGGATAACTCCGCTGGTCGGAACGCCCTGCGTTACACTGGCGCCATCGCCGTCAGCGGACGCTCCCCCTGCAATAATCGACCCTTGCCCAACGGCGTAGATTTCACCGTCCGCGGCGTTTAGCGGTGTCATGATCAATGTGCCACCAAGCAGGCTTTTTGCATCTCCGATTGCCGACACAGTGATATCAATCCGCGTCCCTGCCCGCGCGAATGGAGGAAGTTCGGCAGTGACAAATACCGCTGCGACATTCTTGGGTCGAAATTGTTCGCCAGTGATATTTACACCAAGTCGTTCGAGGATATTCGACATAATATCCTCGGTGAATGGTGCATTGCGAATACCGTCTCCAGTTCCATCGAGCCCAACCACCAACCCATAGCCGACAAGATCATTGCCACGGACTCCATCGATTTCGACCAGATCTTTGATCCTAACCGAACTGGCATTCCCAGCCGCAGCTGATGCAGCAAATATCATTAACATGAACAGGATACGTGTCATCTCATATAGTCCGTAAAGCTAAGGTTCGAAAGTGTTGCAGTCACGGTATAGAGGGACTGAAGCTGACTATGCGCTGCTTTAAGGGCGGTCGCGGTCTCGTAAGGATCTGCCGCGACAATTTCGTTTCGAGAAAGTTCAAGTGCGGACTTTTCCGAAGCATTTCTAACAGAAACAGCTTCAATGCGAGCCTCCAACACACCGACACGCGCGCGCGCAAAGGTCAGATCATCACTGGCCGCCAGCAAACCTTCAGATGACATTTTGGCAAGCTCTTTCTGTCCTTGCACATCACCGGTCAACGCACCTTCAGCGATGATTGCCGACTTGGCAAAGGCCGATAACATTTCCCGAATTTCAGCATCACTCGCCTTGATTGACTGTGTAACTCTCTCTCCGTCGCGCAAACGAAACGATCCCAGATCTGTTGAGGCCCCCAGGTAAGCTGTCGTCTCAAACCCTCCACCGGGCGTCAGAAACCATTCGTCAATGCGCGAAGAAACTCCCGCCGCCGTCGTTTCCCCCGCAATCGCGACAGCCAATTCGGAAAGTATGGTTTTAGCACCAACCACGGCCGGGCCATCCGTTGCCGCACCAGCAAAAATTGCCCGTCCTCCAACCGCTGAATTTAGACTTGCTACGATTGCCGAAAACTTCTCACGCGCATCATTTGCAGTGGTTTGTACGAGTACTGAATTTTGCGAGCTGACCGCGCCAATCAATGCGGCTGAAAGATCTTGCGTTTGCTCTTGGAAGTTCCCCATTGCTGTTTGAGCCGCCCCAACCATCAAAGATGCTTCGTTCGTCGACTGCTTGTATGCGACCAGCAACGAAAGGGTGTGATCGATTCCGGCAATTGGTCCGAAATCTCCCGAAACGGCCACCGCCAGATCAGCCTTCTGACCGGTGGTCAACTCGATCCCCAAACGGGTCATATCCCGCTTCAGTTGAGCATTCATATGACGCGATTGAAACGCACTGGCCAGATCTCCAAAGGTCGCAAAGGTCATGTTATTGTCCTTACATCGCTAGAAGTGTCTGTAGCATTTCGTCCGCCGTCGAAATTACCCGTGCATTGGCGGCATATGCTTGCTCGATCTGCATGAGCTTTTGCATCTCAGCATCCGTATCGACGCCTTTGGAAAGCTCCATCTGGCGAAGGCTCTGTTGCTGTGTAGACGCAAAGCTCAACCGCGTTTCAGACTGCAACCGATCCGTACTGGTGAGTGACAAAAAGTCGGATGTCAGCCCAGATACAGTTCGGCTACCGCCAGTAAACCCGCCTGACGCCGGTGTTCGTTGCAAGCTGAGTCTATCCGCAAGATGGTTCAATAAGGACGCGTTGCCAGCGTCACCTTGGATTGCAGCCCCCAAACCTTCGCGTAGACGCCAGGTCGCGCCACCTTGGTCTGGATCCGCGGCGGCATTAATCGACAATCGGGCCGAAAGCGCTATTTCGTTGACAGGGTCGAAAGTGGCGCCCGCATCGGTGAACAGGCCAGGATCCCCAAGCAGTCTCGTTGCATCAAGACTGGGATCTTGGAAACGCTCTACTAAATCTCGGGCCACGCCATCGAGGCGCGCCTGCGCGGTGACCGATAGGTCATCTCTGACAGAAAACGACCCTGCCAAAGAACCACCTGCGATCAAGCTTCTTTCACCAGCAGTTTCAACTGGGCGCCCGTTGATGAACAACCCTGACAACCCGCCGCTGGCCGATGTCATCTCTGGAACAATTGTATTGACCGCCGCAAACTCCAACTCCGCTGCATTCCCGTCAAGAAGAATGGCGCCACCAGAAGTGATCAATGCCACCATGTCATTTTCTCGCGGAACCTGCTTAAGGGGAATAATGGGAGCGAGTTGATCGATCTTCATCTGTCGAAGATCTTTCAAAGCAGACGCATCTTGTCCGCGCGCATGCGCCTCTTGTATCTTGATGTTCAGGTCCCTGACATCTTTAAGGCCGGTGTTGAGCGTTGCCACCTGCCTCTCAATCGACTGGTCTGCATCAAGACGAGCGGATTGGACGTGATCTGACAACGCTTTCAAATGAGATGTCAGACTCTTCGCTGAGTCCAGCACAGCATTTAGTCGTGCCGGACTTTCAGGTCGGGACGCAGCTTCAATCAGAGAAACCTCGAACTGGGCAACGCGATTTGTCAATGATCCGGGACTTCCCGGCGCGCCTATAGTTTGCTCCAGCCCATTCAAGAACTCCTCGCGGTTGCTATGATATCCCTTGGACGCATCGGCGAGGCGACGATCTGCTATTAAGGCTTCGTCGACGTCGCGTCGAACACCCGTCACCCGAACGCCCGAGCCGGCATTGCCGGTCACACGCGTTGACAACTCAAGCGATCGAGCTCCGTAACCCTCTGTCAACGCATTGGCCACGTTGGAGGACACCAATTCGGCCGCACGCGCTGTTGCGCCCAACCCCGTGAGGGCGTTTGAAAATGCAGCCGAGATACTCATGATATTATCCTAGATGGCCCTTCTGGTTAACGTTTGATGTTGGTGGTTTCCTGCAGCATCTCGTCTACAGTCTGGATCACCTTCGCATTTGAGCTATAGGCCCGTTGCGTCTGAATTAGGCTGGTCAGCTCGCCCGCGACATCCGTGGTGGACCCCTCTCGGGCGAAGCCCACCACTTCACCCGTGGGCCCATCGCCTGCGTCCCACATGAAAAACGAACCGCTTTCGGGAGAGACTTGGTAGGCTTGGTTCGAGATTGAGATCAAACCGTTGGGGTTCGGGACATCAACAAGCGGCACCTGATAGATGGTTCTGATAAAACCGGTATCATAGGTCGCTTTAATATATCCGTGCTCGTCCACTTCGACCGCAGTCAAGTTGCCGACGGGAGAGCCATCCTTGGTGATTGAAACCGGGGCGAAGCTGTCAGACAATTGCGTCAGACCATTTGGGTCCCCAATCTTACCAATGGTTAGCGATAGTGGGCCACCTGCAACCGTTAGATCCAATGTCCCGTTTGTCGCATTGTAGGTGCCGCCAGACACTACAGTGACCGAAGCCAATGACCCACCATCTGCACGCGAATCGTCAAATGTGAGCGTATATTCTCCAATCGTTGCGCCGGTAGAGGCGCTGTCTGTAATGACCATCGTCCATTCATTAGATGACCCGGTCGCAGGTACTGTCGGCGTAAATGTGAAGTCCAGCGTTTCAGATGTGCCGAGGTTCCCAAAATATTCAACCGAAAGCGGCAGTGCTGTACCATCAGCCCCAGTCTCCGTTTCGACTGCGGGCAGGTTGACCCCCAACTTCATGGCAGTTGTCGGATCACCGGCCGTCTGGTTTGCGTTGATCACAACCGGCTCTAACCCGACGCCCGTGTCGCGCGGATATGTTGCAACATTTCCGTCGGCATCTGCCGGCCAACCCAACAATACCAAGCCAGTTTCAGTTTTCAGGACACCTTCGGAATCGGTCCGAAAAGACCCTGTCGTGGTCATCATCATAGGACGCGCACCGGGGCTTGCATCTTGATAAACCTCTTGTGTGACGGGCAGCATCCCACGACCCCCCACCGCAATATCCATGGGGTTTGAGGTCGAGATCAACGGCCCGTGTTCATCGATGATCCGGTGCGTGGTCGTGCGAACACCGCCAGCGGAGTAAGTGCCTGCGCCAGCCAGACCGCCAATCACGAGGCTTTGAAAATCCGCTGTCGCGCGCTTGTATCCAAATGTCGAAGAGTTCGCGATGTTGTCCGATATGGTTGCCAGCTTCGTTGCGTGCGCGTTCAAGCCAGCAACACCTGCATTAAGTGAGGAGGAAATCGTCATGGTGCGCCTTTCTGCTGCATCTACCTCTATGTCGATCTCCATCTGTAGCGATCCGACCTTAACAGGCCGCTAACAGCTAAAATTGTTTCCACTACCTCGTATCGGTTCAGCCTACTTATCGCTCCTCAGCAGGACCAGCTCGACCCGATTATTGCGTTCAGCCATTACGTCTGAAACTGCAGGATCGCGATCAGCGTGCCCGGTGACGCGACGAATACGTTCGGGAGCGAACTCTGCTCCCTCAAGCATTTTGCGGATCATCGCCGCACGATCTGAGGACAGAGACCACGATGTGTTTTCGGCAATCACCACCGGTTGCGTCGCCACATATCCTTCGATGGCAACGCCATTTTTGACCAAGGCAAAGACACGAGAGATCATATCGACCAGATCCACCATCGTCTGTGTCGGATTTGTCGTACCAGGTTCGAACAAAGGTGCGTTTTCGAGGTCGAATAGCTCCACCAACAGCCCTTCGTCGGTGACCCTTGTGACGATATGCCGGGCCATTTCATCGCTCGCCATGCTTTCTCCGCCACGGCCCAGAAGAATGTCCTGCAACTCCTCCATCTCGGCGCCTTGCGCGCCCGCATCTCCATCCGAGATGCCCCCTTCCGTCAGCGTAGGATCGCGCGGAACGCCGCCATTTCCGGTTTGGGATAATGTTTCTTCGATGAAAACACTGTCGCCGCCAAATGAGCCATCACCGCCGCCCGAGACACGTGTGATTGGGATTGTTGGGCTGAAGTAATCCGCGATCCCCTTGCGCTGTTTCTCTGTCGTCGCGTTCAACAGCCACATCAAAAGAAAGAACGCCATCATGGCCGTTACAAAGTCAGCATAGGCCACTTTCCATGCCCCGCCGTGGTGCCCGCCACCACTGACCTTCTTCACTTTCTTGATAATTATTGGCGCATTTGCTTTCGCACTCATCCCACCACCTCATATTTCACCCAAAGATATGGATAGCAGAGGTGTGTTGAAGGTCGCTTAACCTCTCAAATTGTCTGCACTTAATTACTTCGCATGTGAAGTGTCCCTTTTCCTTGACTTCATTTCATATGCAACGATATTATCGCTTTGCAAACAGGATGGCCCTTTTTAGGGCATTGAAACGAGACAAGTGATGAACAAGCACAGCCCCTCGCGCGAAATGACACGCGCGGTGTCCTCTGTCGGCACCGAGATGCATTACATGCCCGGTTGGGCCAATGATTTCGAGACCGAAGCCCTGCCCGGTGCGTTGCCGCAAGGGATGAATAGCCCTCAGAAATGCGAGTATGGCCTTTACGGCGAGCAGTTGTCAGGCACCGCGTTCACGGCCGACCCACCAGAGCGGACCTGGACCTATCGCATCCGTCCTTCGGTGAAGCATTCGGCGCGCTATACCAAGATCGATATGCCGTACTGGAAGTCTGCGCCCTGCGTAGGCCCCGACGTCATCAGCCTGGGTCAGTATCGATGGAATCCGGTTCCCACGACCGAGGGCTTGAACTGGATCACCGGCATGCGGACCATGACCACGGCAGGCGACGTGAACACACAAGTCGGCATGGCGACGCATATCTATCTGGTCACAGAATCCATGGTGGATGATTACTTCTTTTCTGCCGATAGCGAGCTGTTGGTTGTGCCTCAGGAAGGCAGGTTGCGCTTCTATACGGAGCTTGGTGTCATCGACCTTGGCCCGCAAGAGATCGGCATCATCCCACGTGGGCTGGTCTATCGCGTCGAGCTTCTGGAAGGCCCGGCGCGCGGCTTCGTTTGTGAAAACTACGGCCAGAAGTTCGAGATGCCGGGGCGCGGCCCAATTGGCGCGAACTGCATGGCCAATCCGCGAGATTTCAAGGCACCAGTGGCGGCATTTGAAGACCGCGAAGTGCCCTCGACCATCACTATCAAGTGGTGTGGACAGTTCCACAAAACCGAGATCGGCCAGTCACCGTTGGACGTCGTCGCATGGCACGGCAACTACGCGCCCTATAAGTACGACCTAACAACTTACTGCCCGGTCGGCGCGATCCTGTTTGACCACCCAGACCCCTCGATCTTCACGGTTCTGACGGCGCCCTCGGGCCAGCCCGGCACCGCAAATATCGACTTCGTCTTATTCCGCGAACGCTGGATGGTGGCCGAGAACACCTTCCGCCCGCCGTGGTACCACAAAAACATCATGTCCGAGCTGATGGGCAACATCTATGGTCAGTATGACGCCAAGCCCGAGGGCTTTGTTCCGGGCGGTGTATCGCTGCACAACATGATGCTGCCGCACGGACCGGACCGCGATGCGTTCGAAGGCGCCTCGAACTCGAACCTCGGCCCTGAAAAACTGGACAACACCATGTCCTTCATGTTCGAAACTCGCTTCCCGCAGCACCTGACGGCCTTTGCCGCAAATGAAGCGCCGCTACAGGACGACTATATTGATTGCTGGGACAGCCTTGAGAAGAAATTCGACGGAACGCCCGGGAAGAAATGATGGCGTTGAAACTCTATACCTATTGGCGGTCGACCACATCCTATCGGGTGCGCATCGCGCTGAACCTGAAGGGTGTGTCGTTTGAAAGCCACCCCGTCAACCTGGTGAAAGGCGAACAACGCAGCGCCGAGTATCAGGCGATGAACCCTGGCAAGGGCGTCCCTGTGTTAGAGCTTGAGGATGGCACCACGCTGTCCCAGTCTTTGGCAATCCTTGACTATCTTGACCGTACCTATCCCGACCCGGCGCTTTTGCCAGAGGATCCGATAGCGCGGGCCAAGGTGATGGCCGCGGCGCATGTGATCGCGCTGGATATCCATCCGGTGAATAACCTGCGCGTCGTGCAGCATCTGGACGGAATGGGGCACAGCAAAGCCGACAGCGTGGACTGGATGGTTCATTGGATGAATGAAGGCCTGACCGCGTTTCAAGCCATGTTGCCACAAGGCACACGCTTTGCCTTTGGTGACACGCCATCGCTTGCCGATATCTGCCTTGTCTCGCAGCTTTATAACGGGCATCGCTGGGGCGTGGACATAACGCCTTTTGCCCGTCTGATCGAAATTGAAGAAACCTGTCTGGCTCTGCCCGCCTTCGCCGATGCGCGACCCGAGGCACAGCCAGATGCCGAATGAGGACATCATGAGCCAACTGAAAAAGTCGTGGGTGGACAGCGCGAACTCTGCCGAGACCCCCTTTCCCCTGAACAACCTGCCCTATGGCGTGTTCTCGACCGCTGACAGCGAGCCACGCTGTGGTGTCGCCATCGGGGATATGATCCTTGATATGCAGGCCGCCGAAGAGGCTGGCCTGATCGAGATCGGTGACGAACCCGTTTTCGACGTTCCCTTCTGGAACGAGCTGATGGAGCTGGGATCAGACGCATGGGCCGCCCTGCGCGCCCGTCTGAGGCAGCTGCTGGACGAAGGCTCGACCGAGCAGGACGCGGTTGCGCCTCTGCTGGTAGCCCAAGCTGGTGCCGAACTGCACATGCCGTTCCTTGTGTCAGAATACACCGACTTCTATGCCGGTCGTCAGCACGCGGCGAACATGGGCGCGATCTTGCGCGGTTCGCCCGATCTGCCCGCCAACTGGTTGCATATCCCGATCGGTTACAATGGCCGCGCGTCGTCCGTTGTGATTTCCGGCACCCCGATCCACCGCCCGAACGGTCAGCGCAAAGCGCCCGACGCCGAGATGCCCAGCTTTGGCCCCTCGATGCGTCTGGATATCGAACTGGAAATGGGTGCCATCGTTGGTAAGCCTTCCGAATTCGGCCAGCCGATCACCGTGGACGATGCCGACGACATGATCTTTGGCTATGTACTGCTGAACGACTGGTCGGCCCGCGATATCCAAGGCTGGGAATACCAACCGCTTGGTCCGTTCCAAGGCAAAGCCTTCGGCACCTCGATTTCTCCATGGATTGTAACCGCAGCCGCCTTAGAAGAGTTCCGCGCACCCACGCCGAAACGCGAGAAAGAGCTGCTGCCCTATCTCGATGGCTCAAAGGACGGGCTTTACAATATCGATCTTCAGGTGCTGATGCAGCCCGAAGGCGCTGACAAGGCCTCGGTCGTTGGCGAAACCAACTACACCCGCATGTATTATTCGGCTGCTGAACAGCTATGCCATCACGCCATCGGCGGTTGCGCGATGAATGTTGGCGACTTGCTTGGGTCCGGCACAGTCTCTGGTCCGACGAAGACCGAGTACGGGTCACTGATGGAGATGAGCTGGGCGGGCCGCGAGCCCTTCACGCTCGACACCGGCGAAACCCGCACCTTTATCGAGGACGGCGACACGCTGACCCTGCGCGGGGCCGCCAAAGGCGACGGTTTCCAGGTCGGGTTCGGCGATTGCGTCGGGCAAATCCTGCCTGCAATCAGCTGGCCCAAATAAGTGAGGATTTGCGCATCATCCCCCGGCAGACTGCCATTCGAGGATCGCCTCGGATGGTGCCAGCAGCATGATGATGTTCAAGGCCAGTCCATCGCGGATCAGGAAAGTGGTCAGAACTTCAAAGCCGACAACGATCAGGATGCTGACCCAGATTGGCAGACGAAGTGCCAGCCAGAAGCCAAGGAACATGGCTGCGAGGTCTGCGGCCGAATTCACAACGCTATCGCCCCAGTACTCACCCGACACGGTGAATTCGCGATACCGCTGGATCACGGCTTCGGTGTTCTCGGCGATTTCCCAGGCGCCTTCGACAATGGTCGAGACCAGCAACCGCCAGCCAAGGGAAAAGCGCCGCATCAGAAGGAAGGTCGCGCCATAAAACAGGAACCCATGGATCACGTGGCTGGGCGTGTACCAGTCCAAAAGATGTTGCGAGCCCTGACCGCTATCGTCCCCGGCATACCACAAAAGCGTATACCCGCAGGGGCATGAGAAATTACGACCCATAACCAGCAACGTGAGCAACGTGGCGAGGGTGACAATAACAACGCCCCAATAGGGCCAATATCGACGATCAAACATAGGGGCAGGCAACCATTATCCTGCGCTCAAGTCCAGAAAGGAAAACCTGACCATGGCAAAGGCTTTTGCATCACAAGGCGACTTGACTGAAAAGAAGATCACATTTGATGAGATCGGCGACGGTCTTTACGCCTTCACCGCCGAGGGCGACCCAAATTCGGGCGTGATCATTGGCGACGACAGCGTGATGATCGTCGAGGCTCAGGCCACTCCGCGTCTGGCCAATAAGGTGATCGAATGCGTGCGTTCTGTAACCGATAAACCGATCAGCCACGTGGTGCTGACCCACTATCACGCGGTGCGCGTGCTGGGTGCATCCGCCTATGGCGCAGATCAGGTTATCATGGGCGACACCGCCCGCGCGATGGTTGTGGAGCGTGGTCAGGAAGACTGGGACAGCGAATTCCAGCGATTTCCCCGTTTGTTTGAAGGGCACGAGAGCATTCCCGGTCTGACTTACCCGACCACCACATTCTCGGACGATATGACGGTTTATCTGGGCAACCGCCGTATCGACTTGATGCACCTTGGTCGCGCCCACACAGCTGGCGACATCGTGATCCATGTGCCCGACCAGAACGTCATGTTCACAGGTGACATCGTTGAAGACCACTCGGCCTGCTATTGCGGTGACGGGCACTTCGCAGATTGGGGCGACACGCTGGATAATATCGCAGCATTTGATGTCGACGCGATTGCACCCGGTCGCGGCGGGGCTCTTATTGGCAAAGACGCTGTCGAACGCGCGCTCGAAAGCACCCGAGATTTCGTCTACAGCACCTACGCGCCTGCCGCCAAAGTGGCTGCCCGCGGCGGCACGCTCAAGGAAGCTTGGGACGCCGTTCGCGCTTCGTGTGATCCGAAATTCGCAGACTATGCAATCTACGAACACTGCCTGCCCTTCAACGTCGCCCGCGCCTATGACGAAGCGCGCGGCATCGACACACCCCGCATCTGGACCGCCCAACGCGATTTGGAAATGTGGGAGGCCTTACAAGGCTAAGCAAATCAGGATGCGTTGACGGCAAATCAGCGCATCCCCACCCGCTTCGTTGCTTTCGCAACGAAATTCGCTACAATGCGAGCAGGCATAGATTGCCACCCGGAGGAGGCCCGTATGAACAAGATTTTCGAAGTCCCGCTTTATCCCTACGAACGCAGCCCCGATCAGGATGCAGCTACCCCGGTGCGCCATCCCGTTGTCATTATCGGCGCAGGTCCAATCGGGCTTGGAATGGGCATCGATCTTGCTCAACAAGGCGTGAAGGTTGTCATTGTTGATGACAATGACAAGGTCAGCTTCGGCTCTCGCGCAATCTGCTTCGCTAAACGTCCGCTGGAAATTCTTGACCGGCTAGGCTGTGGCCAGGCCATGGTCGACAAAGGGGTCGAATGGGGCGTAGGAAAGGTCTTTTTCGATGACCGTGAAGTATACAAGTTTGAGCTACTGCCTGAGAAAGGTCACCAAAGACCCGCCTTCATCAACCTTCAGCAATACTACTTCGAAGAATATCTGGTAAACCGCGTTCGCGATCTAGAGGCAGAAGGCGCCCCCATCGAAATCCGAGGGGCCAACAAAGTCACTGCAATCGGCACTCATCCTGATCACGCCACGCTTGAAATCGACACACCTGAGGGATCGTATAACATCGAAGCCGATTGGCTGGTCGCTTGCGACGGCGCCGGCTCTCCAACCCGCCAGATGCTCGGCCTAGACTTCGTCGGTCGTGTCTTTGAAGACAATTTCCTGATTGCAGATGTGATCATGGAGGCCGACTTTCCGACCGAACGCTGGTTCTGGTTTGATCCACCCTTCAACCGAGGTCAATCCGCCCTGCTCCACAAACAGCCGGATGGCGTTTGGCGCATTGACCTTCAGCTTGGGTGGGACATCGACAAGGAAGAAGAAAAAAAGCCCGAAAACGTCATTCCCCGCCTAAAAGCTATGCTTGGGGACCACGTCCAGTTCGACCTCGAATGGGTGTCGATTTATACGTTCCAGTGTCGACGGATGGAAAAATTCCGCCATGGTCGCGTCCTCTTTGCTGGCGACGCAGCACACCAAGTGTCCCCCTTTGGCGCAAGAGGTGCAAATTCGGGCCTACAAGACACCGACAATCTGGGCTGGAAACTGAAATTAGTGCTTGATGGCAAAGCTGATGAGAAACTGCTCGACAGCTACGATATCGAACGCATCCACGGCGCGGATGAGAACATTCTAAATTCCACGCGTTCCACCGATTTCATCACACCGAAATCCGAGATGAGCCGCGTGCTGCGAGACGCCGTACTAGACCTGTCCGAAAAGTATGAGTTCGCACGACCGTTGGTGAATTCTGGCCGGCTGTCAGTGCCATGTACCTATGACGGCTCGCCACTTAACTCGGCCGATGCATTGGAAGGGCCTATAAGAACACGTCCGGGGTCATCTTGCCCTGACGCCCCTTTGGGTGACGAGTTCTTACTGTCCAAACTCGGTGACAAATTCACACTTCTGACCATTGACGCCGATGCGCCTGATGTCATCGAAGAAGCTGGAATTGAAGTCACGCGCCTCGCATTATCAGTCAAATATGACCGATCTGGCGCGTTGAAAGAGCGTTATCTGGGTGATGCGTCAAGCGCCGTCTATTTGATCCGCCCGGACCAACACGTTGCGGCACGTCGTCCCAACTTTGACGAAAACCAGTTTCGCGCCGCGATCCGCCGCGCCACAGGGAAGGAGTAACGCCAATGAAAGACCTGATCCTGACACCAAATATCAACCGTGCCGATGACTTCTATGCCGAGCTTTTGGCCGCCCATGACGGTTTAACAAAAGAAGATAGTGACGCACTGAATGCCCGTCTGATCTTGATCCTTGCTAACCACGTCGGCAGTCGCAACGCTCTATCGCAGGCTATTGAGGCGGCGAAGACGTAAAGCTTGGCATTGTCCGCCAAGGCTGAGAAGGCCCGGTCAGATGACCGGGCCTTCTTTTATGCAGCAGCTACCGCATCTGTATTTCTGAACATACTCACAACAATCATAGCTGCCGAGATCTGACCCAGAACGACTGCCGGCCAAATCAGTGGGAGTTGCACGTTCAGATATTTCTGAGGGCCAAACGATAACATTGCGATCGCAACGGCGAGGATTGCGAATGCGCGACCTATGTTGGAAGTGGTAGGACCAAGAACAATTGCTGCACCTGAAGCTGCGAAACCAGCTGCCAGAATTGGTGCGATCCCACCCAATGGAATTGTTGCAGGTGGGTGTGGCGGAATCCCTGCATAGAGAGACATCAGCATGATGGCTTGCAGGATGATCAACATGGTTAATCCCGCAAGCGCCGTTTGATTTAATCGATTGTTCATATTTGACTCCATAACCGTAATTATATGTACGCTTGCCTATATCCGTAACCATGTGTACGGTAAGCGTCAACAGGAAATGTGAGGCACGATGAAATCAGAAACCCGGGTTGAGCGTCAAAGGCAGATTGAATCCGCAGCCTATTACGTCCTTGAGAAAAAGGGATTTTCCGGTGCGTCTATGCTGGCCATTGCCAAGCAGGCAAAGGCCTCAAACGAAACGCTTTATCGTTGGTACAGCGACAAGACAGGTCTGTTCACCGCCCTTGTCGAGCGGAATGCTGAGGATGTCAAAACTATGTTGGCCGCTCAGCTTGATGCAGAAAAGCAGCCGCTCGACATTCTGGCGCAACTTGGCCCCAAGCTACTTGAGGTACTGGTAGGTGACCGCGCAATCGCTCTGAATCGGGCAGCGGCGGCTGACGGCACAGGCGTACTGGGAGACGCCATCGCAAAATCTGGTCGACAATCTGTTGCGCCCCTCATCGCTAAAACGCTGGAACGCGCCAAAGCAAATGGCGACCTGCATTTCCACGATTCGAATGACGCGGTTGAACTGTTCCTAAGCCTCTTAGTCGGAGATCTTCAAATAAGACGCGCAATCGGACAGCTTCCACAACCAACGTATAAAGATGTCGAAAAGCGCGCGAGTACCGCGCTCGCGCGCTTTCAAGCATTGATGGGAGCTTAACTGGGATCAGCCGTCGTACGCAGATATGGCAGCTTGATATCCACTTCACCATATCGTTCACGTGCTTCATCATCAGACAGAGACAGCGCGACGATCACATCCTGCCCTTTTTCCCAATTGGCGGGCGCGGCGATCGGCTGGTTATCAGTCGCCTGGACTGCATCTAACGCGCGCAGAACTTCGGCAAAGTTGCGTCCGACAGACATGGGGTAAGTCATGGACAGGCGCAGCTTTTTGTCCGGACCAATGATAAAGACCGACCGCACCGTCGCGCTATCAGCTGGTGTGCGTCCATCCGGCAGATAGGCATCCGCAGGCAGCATGTCGAAGGCTTTCGAAACCTCTAGCCCTTCATCCGCAATGATCGGGAAGCCCGCTTTCGCGCCCGAGAAGCCCTCGATGTCGCTTTTCCAACCTTTGTGCTCTTCCACTCCATCAACCGACAACCCAATTACTTTGGTCCCCCGCTTGGCCCATTCGTCAGTCAGTTGGGCGACTGCGCCGAACTCTGTCGTGCAGACTGGCGTGTAATCTTTTGGGTGCGAGAAAAGGATGGCATAGCTGTCACCAATCCAATCGTGGAAGGTGATTTGGCCCTGATCCGTCTCGGCGGTAAAATTCGGTACAGTATCGTTGATGCGAAGTCCCATCGGTCTTTCCTCTCGATGCATTTTCGTTCCCAATAAAGGTACGGTCTGAATGAAATTTTTAAAGCCCCGAACGCGATGATCGGCAAAATACTTTGTGGAAATATAATTTGATCAAATTATATTTCCATGGGTTGCGCCAGCCCGAGTCCAGTGCCACAGTGCCCGCAAATCCGACCAAGGAGACAGGAATGATCGAGAAGCGCGATTTCTATATCAACGGACAGTGGGTGGCGCCCGCTGTACCGAATGATCTTAACGTCATTGACCCCTCAACAGAAGACGCATGCGCCGTTATTTCTTTGGGCGGTCAGGCTGACACGGATGCCGCCGTTGCAGCTGCCAAGGCCGCATTTTCCGACTGGGGTTTCTCAAAGAAAGAGGACCGGCTGGCGCTGATCGAAAAGCTGCTTGAAGTCTACCAAAAGCGGTCAGAGGACCTGGCAGAAGCCATGAGCCTTGAGATGGGAGCTCCCATCGATCTTGCTCGCACTGCACAAGCAGGGTCTGGCACGTGGCACATTCAAAACTTCATCACAGCGTTCAAGGAATTCGAGTTCGACAAGATGCTTGGCGCACACGCACCAAATGATCGGCTTCTCTACGAACCCATTGGCGTTTGTGCGATGATCACCCCTTGGAACTGGCCAATGAACCAAGTGTCGCTGAAATGTGTGGCTGCCATGGCTGCCGGCTGCACGATGGTCCTAAAGCCATCCGAAATCGCACCGCTGTCGTCCATTGTCTGGAGCGAGATCGTGGACGAGGCTGGTTTCCCCGCAGGCGTCTATAACATGGTGAATGGCGATGGCATGGGGGTTGGTACTCAGCTTTCGACCCACGCGGATGTGGATATGGTCAGCTTTACTGGATCGACCCGCGCGGGCATCGCCATATCGAAGGCTGCGGCAGACACGCTCAAGCGCGTCAGCCTTGAACTTGGTGGCAAGGGCGCGAACATCATCTTTGACGATGCTGACGAAAAGGCCGTCAAACGGGGTGTCATGCATATGATGCAGAACACCGGCCAAAGCTGCAATGCTCCGTCTCGAATGCTGGTTCAACGCGGCATTTACGACCAGTCGGTGGAAGCTGCCCGCGAAGCCGCCGAAAAGATACAAGTTGGTCCAGCAAGTGCAGAAGGCCGTCACATCGGACCTGTGGTCAGCGAGCTTCAGTGGAATAAAATTCAGGATCTGATTCAGGTTGGAATCGACGAAGGTGCACGCCTTATCACCGGCGGTACCGGCCGGCCCGAAGGGTTGAACAAAGGCTATTTCGTCAAACCCACGATCTTTGCTGACGCCAACAACCAGATGACCATCGCACGCGAGGAAATCTTTGGACCCGTGATGGCCATGATCCCCTTCGACACCGAAGAAGAGGCTGTCGAAATTGCCAATGACACAGTCTACGGCCTGACCAACTACGTGCAAACGCAAGACGGAGACCGCGCGAATCGCGTCGCCCGCCAAATGCGGGCGGGTATGGTCGAGATGAACGGCACATCGCGCGCTGCAGGCTCTCCGTTTGGGGGTTACAAGCAGTCCGGCAACGGTCGCGAAGGCGGTGTTCTGGGAATCGAAGACTTCTTGGAAGTGAAGGCCGTATCGGGGTGGTCAAACGACTGAAACGACCTAAGCACTACCGCAACAAAGGCCCGCAATCGCGGGCCTTTTTCGTGGTTAGTCAATCCGGGCTATCGGACGTACACCAAGGTCGTCACAGAACCTCAGCAAATACCCATCTGGATCAGCCACCACGAATTGGCGCTGACCAATCTCGGTATCGTCGCGTCGGTACCAACGCTCCTCAACCGGTAGATAGAGATCATAGGACTGCTTAGATAGTGCAGCCGCCAGAGGCGTGATCGAAGATATTCTGATTTGCAGGTTCAGGCCTTTGCCAAATGGCTGTTGGGTCGGGAGATACTCGTTACCAAACGTCCGCCCCAACCCAATTTGATCAATCATGATTTCGACCTCTTCATATCGAAGATAGGCAAACCCTTCCTCGGGTCGCTCATACAAGACCTCAAACTCTAAGGTCGAGCAATAAAACTGCTTGGAAATCAGCCAATCTGTAACTGCAAGCTCGGGAACAATGGGATTTGACATCATGCGGCAACTTTCGACGGTTCAGTTTGAATTCGTACAATGAAAGGTAGCCCGAAGCAAAAAGATCGAATATCCCCCGTTTCCAAATAACCAACGCCTGCTTAATGAGGAAAATATGCAAAATATCATCGAACAGATCACGTCTTACGGACCGCTTGTAACAAGCGCCCTGAAGGCAATTTTGGTCCTGATCATCGGTTGGATCGCGGCCAACGCAATCGCCCGTATGGTTCGCAACAAGATCAATGCCAACGATGCAATTGATCCGACGCTTGGAAATTTCGCAGCGTCGATGGTGCGGTGGGTCGTCTTGCTGATGGTGCTGGTTGCTGTTCTATCCTTGTTTGGGATCGAAGCGACAAGTCTGGTTGCCATTATGGGCGCAGCAACTCTGGCAATTGGCCTGGCTCTTCAAGGCACACTCAGCGACATTGCGGCAGGCTTCATGCTAATCCTGTTTCGCCCCTACAAGATCGGACAGTTCGTTGACATCGCCGGCACATCCGGGACGGTCAAGGACCTTAGCCTGTTTGTGACCGAGCTTGTGTCCCCCGATAATGTGCAAGTTATCGTGCCAAACGGACAGGCTTGGGGTGCGATCATCAAGAACTTCTCGCATCACGAAACACGTCGCGTCGATATCGTCTTCGGCATCGACTATGACGATGATGCAGACAAGGCGATGCAGATCATCCTCGACCTCGCCACGGCGGATGAGCGTGTGCATGACGACCCGGCCCCTTGGGTCCGCGTGACAAACCTTGGTGACAGCAGCGTTGACTTGACCACACGGCTATGGGTCGACAATGCCGAGTACTGGAACGTGAAATTCGAGCTTACAAAAGCTGTGAAAGAGGCCTTCGATAAGAACGGCATTACGATCCCCTATCCCCATTCGGTCGAGATCAAGAAGACCGCCTGATTGAAACAGTGCGGGGAAAACACCGAAAGCGCGTCATTTCAATCCGAAACGACGCGCTATCGACACATACCGGCAGGGACTCAAGCTAAGGCTTCTCAAACACTATGATCGCCTCGCCCACGGTCACGCCGAATTTCTTCATATAGGCACGGTTCAGAATTCGGTCATCGGACAAAAGCCACATCCAGTCGTCGAAATCCACTCGGGTCACGCCGTCTTTTACCGGCAAGTCAATCCGGTACACCCAATTGAAGGTGTCGCCACGCTCTTCTCCGGTCGCTTTCCCGATGACACCGGGGGCGGTCCCTTCCCAGGTCTCCTTACCAGTCTTATTCAGTGTCCAGATGCGTTGTTCAGCGGTGCCATCATCATAGACGAAGTCTTCGACCAGCGTGAGTATGTTGCCCTCCCAAGTACCGTGAATGTCGACTTCAAATCGGCGTTTCACATTGCCGAACAAGTCCTGAAACTGCCCATGCGCAGTGGTTTTGCCTTCGAAGAACTCTTCAAGGTTCAGTTCACGCGTGCTGAGCTTTGGATCGTCCAAATCTGGGGCGCCACCGCACCCAATCAGAACGGCACAAGACAAGGCTGCAAGTTTGGCTTTCATGGATCCTCCGGGCACGGTGGCATGTAACAGACACAAGCACGCAAGGGTGTGTTGCTTTAATTCTGATACGCCCCGCGCGCGTGCGCGGATCACTTTCCGGTGGCGTTAGGCCCGCCGGACCACCACCGACCCAACCGAATACCCCGCCCCGAAAGAGCAAATGACGCCAGTGTCACCGGCTTCTAGATCATCAGAGTATTTCGAGAAGGCGATGATCGAACCGGCAGACGACGTGTTGGCGTAGTCTTGCAAGATGTTCGGTTGCTCCCCATCCTCGGGCGTACGCCCCAGCACTTTTTTCCCAATAAAGTCATTCATGGATTTGTTGGCCTGATGCAGCCAAAGCCGCTTCAGGTCATCCTGCTCGACCCCGATCTCGGCGATATGACCAAGAATATGTTTCGAGACTATTGGCAGAACTTCTTTGAACACTTTGCGACCATTCTGCATGAACTGCATATCACGCCGGTCGGGCAGATCGTTGGCTTCTTCCCGTGTGCGGCGAAGGAAGCCATTGTTGTTTCGGATGTTATTGGAGAACTGAGTCAGGCAACGAGTCGATAGGATATCGAAATGGTCTCCTTTTGCATCTGACTTCCGCTCGATCAGCGTAGCTGTGGCCACATCACCGAAAATGAAGTGGCAATCCCGATCACGCCATTCCAGATGGGCCGAGCATATCTCGGGGTTGACTACCAAGGCCCGCGTCACCGAGCCGGAGCGCACCATATCCGCAGCCGCCTGAATACCAAACGTCGCCGAGGAGCATGCGACATTCATGTCGAATGCAAACCCACCCGCGCCCAGCGCTTGTTGAATCTCAATCGCAATGGCCGGATAGGCTCGTTCATGGTTTGACGCGGCACAGATGATCAGATCAACCTCGTCTGCTTGGCGGCCGGCTTGCGCCAGAGCTTGCCTACAAGCCTCCAAACCCATTTCGGCCATGATACCCGGTTCATCATCTGTGCGCTGACGCAATCTGGGGTGCATCACATCGGGGTCCAGTACGCCTGTCTTGTCCATCACATAGCGTTGATGAATACCCGAAGCCGAGACAATGAACTCCTCGCTGGAATGGCCCATTGGCGCCATATCCCCAGCCTCAATCGCCGCCGCATTCTCTGCGTTCATTTTGTCGGCATATGCGTTGAACGCCTCGACAAGTTCGGCATTGGTGATGGTTTGATCGGGGGTGAACACCCCGGTGCCAGAGATGACGGGTTGGATCATGTGGGTCTCCTCAAAGGTTGACCCAGTCAATCAGGAAGCACCTTCATGGGCAAGAGGCGCTGACCCTAGGTCACCACAGCTTAGAATGGGCACTTCGCCTTGAAAGTCAGCCCTTTTCCGCCATCTGGGTGGCGAAGGCGAAGGCTTTCGGCATGCAGCATCAAGCGGGGTGCATCGCGGGCGGAGCCATCTGCATAGAACGGATCACCCAATATCGGGTGGCCAATCTCTTTCATATGGACGCGCAACTGATGACTGCGGCCTGTCTGGGGAAACAGGCGTATACGGGTGGCATTATCCTCGTACTTCACGATCTTCCAGTCGGTCACGGCGGGTTTGCCACTCTCCAAATCTACATGCTGTTTTGGGCGATTTGGCCAGTCGACAATCAAGGGCAGATCCACGGTGCCTTCCCGTTCAGATACATGGCCCCAAACACGCGCGACGTAGACCTTTTTCATCTGGCGTTTCTCGAACTGCAACCCAAGATGACGTTGGGCATGCGGGGTCATTGCGAACACCATGATACCGGACGTGTCCCTGTCCAATCGATGCACCAGCAATGCCTCTGGAAACACCGCTTGGATGCGCGCAATCAGGCAATCAGCCAGATGCTCACCCTTTCCCGGTACCGACAACAGACCGGCGGGTTTATCGACCAGTAAAAGCTCGTGATCCTGATGTACGATCACCAATGGATCGTTGGGGGGCGCGTAATCGTCTGACATGGGCGGCAGATAGCTTGCCCGGGTCAGACTGGCAAGGCTTAGCGGTTGCGGCGCATCCCACGCACCAGTGAGGTTGTGTAGATAATCAGCGCCAGCCAAATCAGCGGGAAGGCGACAAGCTTGGCCCCTCCAAACGGTTCCCCGAAGACAAAGACGGCCACGATGAAGATCATAGTGGGTGCAATGTATTGCAGAATGCCAATTGTCGACAGGCGCACAAGCTTCGCGCCATTCGCATAGATCATCAGCGGCACTGCCGTCACAAGGCCACATCCGATAAGGAGCGACGTATCAGAGACTGAGGAGGTCAGGAAGTGACCCTCTCCGGTCACAGCCAGCCAGATCGCATAGCCCAGCGCCGGGATCAGCAATATCAGCACTTCAAGCATGAAGCCCTGATTGGGGCCGATAGCGAGCGATTTTTTGAAGAAAGCGTAAAAGCCCCATGTCAGCGTTAAACTTAGCGCGACAAGCGGTAGGTGCCCCGTTTCGACGGTCAAGATAACGACAGCGACGGCCGCCAGCGCGACGGCGACACCTTGCGCGCGCGTCATTCGCTCACCCAACAACATGGTGCCAAGAAAGATCGAAAAAAGCGGATTGATGTAGTAACCCAGCGCGGCCTCAATCGCTTGGTTGGTCGAGATCGCGTAGATATAAATGCCCCAATTCACCGAGATCAGAGCAGCGGTCAGAACTGCAAGCAGGAGCATCTTTGGGTTGGAGATCGCATCGCGAAGATCTCGTGTTCGCCCTGTCACGATCAAGACGGCTCCGGCAATAGGCACAGACCAGATAACGCGATGCGCCACAACCTCGGCCGCAGGAATATGCGAGAGGGCTTTCAGGTACAGCGGCAAGAATCCCCACAACACGTAGGCCGTAATCGCAAGCACCAAGCCCTTAGGCGTATCAACGTTTTCTGGTTTCGTTTTGTCTGTCATTGCGCGCACCTCACCGGCTCATATGACAGACAAAGAGCCATGTTGAATAGCGCGAAAATCGTGAGGAGTCATATCAACGGACGCGATGGGCCGTTAGTGGTCTGGCCGCGCGGCTTTAACCCGCTGCCAAACAGCCGCATCCAGCCGATACCGCTTCCACGGAAGCGGATTGCCAGACAGATCAACCTCGTCATCGTCCACAAATTCGGCACCAAGTTTCTGCGTGGCCTTTTGCGATCGAATGTTGTCGGGGGCGATGTGAAACCACACCCGGTCAAATGTTTGGAAAGCATGATCCAACATCAATCGCTTCATTAGAAAATTCACCTCTCCGCCCCAGTATTGGTTGTTCAGAAAAGTGAATCCTATGCCGATGTCTTCGGGCGCATCCGGGCCGACATAATAGCGCGAGCAGCCAATGATTTTCTTTGCTGCTTTGTCAACGACAACAAGCGTTCCGCCTTCGCGCAGCAGCATGTCGAAATACGGATCAAACACCTCGCGTTTATAACGATCCCTGCTCGGGTGGCCTGCCCAGATCTTCGGGTTTTTGGCTGCGTCGTGCAAATCGTTGCGATCCTGCGCGGTCATTCCACGCAGGATCAATGTCTCGTCTTCCAAGACTGGCTGATTGTTGAACGTCAAACGCGTACTCTTTCTGATTTCGGATCATACATTGGCTTCAGAGATGCCTCGGCCTTGACGCGTGTGCCCGCGACGTCGATTTCGTAGGTGGAGGCCAGCACCTCGGCGACCGTCTCACCTTTACACGGGACATAGCCCATGCCCATAGCCGCACCCAGATGGTGACCGTAAGAACCAGAACTCAGATAACCGACAATCTCGCCATCCCGAACGAGCGGTTCGTTATGGTAAAGCAGTGGTTCGGGGTCGGTCAGTTTGAATTGCACCATCCGGTTCTCAAGCCCGCTTTCCTTCTTTGCCAGCACCGCATCACGGCCAATAAAGTCCGGCTTGTCAGTCTTCACAGCAAAGCCAAGCCCCGCCTCTAACACATGGTCTTCGCACGTGATGTCATGGCCAAAGTGACGAAACCCCTTTTCGATCCGGCAGCTGTCCATCATGTGCATGCCGCAAAGTTTCAGTCCCATGTCCTGACCGGCTTCATGAAGCGTCTCGAAGACGTGGCCCGCCATATCGGACGAGACATAGATTTCCCACCCAAGCTCGCCGACATAGGTTACGCGATGCGCTCGCGCGATGCCCATCCCGATCTCGATCTCTTGGGCGGTTCCGAATGGGTTTGTTGCGTTGGTGAAATCGTTGGGGCTGACCGCCTCAAGCAGCTTGCGCGAGTTGGGGCCCATCACGGCCAAAACACCCTCGGCATTCGTCACATCGGTGATCACGACATTAAAACCACCCTTGTGGCGCTGCATCCATGTCTGATCGGCCAGACGCGTAGCTCCAGGGGTGACGACCAGATAGGCGGTTTCAGTCAAACGGGTCACAGTCACGTCTGCTTCAATCCCGCCACGTTGGTTCAGGAACTGAGTGTAAACGATCTTGCCATTGGGCACCGAATAGTCGCCGCCACCAACATAGTTCATAAACGCTTCGGCATCGGGGCCTTCGACACGGATCTTCCCGAAGGACGTCATGTCATACATGCCCACATTTTCGCGAATTGCCTTGTGTTCGGCGGCCGCGTTATCAAACCAGTTGGGACGACCCCACGTGTATTCATACGCACGCTCCTGACCTTCGTTCGCAAACCAGTTGGCCCGCTCCCACCCAGCGACTTCACCAAAGACCGCACCGTTTTCCTTGAGGTGATGATGGAACGGCGTGCGCCGCACCCCGCGCGCGGTGGCCTTCTGGCGGAACGGAAAATGGTCCGCGTAAAGCAAGCCCAGCGTCTCTTTCGAGCGTTCATAGAGGTAATGTTTGTTGCCCTGGAAAGGATGCATGCGGCTGATGTCCACATCTCCCAGATCGAACGGTTTGTCGCCGTCTTCCATCCACTGGGCCAGCGCCATACCAGCGCCGCCCGCCGATTGGATGCCGATGGAGTTGAAGCCCGCGGCCACCCAAACATTGTCCATCTCAGGCGCGAGGCCAAGGTGGTAAGCATCGTCGGGGGTAAAGCTTTCCGGGCCATTGAAGAAAGTATGGATCCCTGCCTCGGCCAACATCGGCATGCGATTACAGGCCGCTTCGAGGATGGGTTCAAAGTGGTCGAAGTCCTCGGGCAGTTGGTCAAACTCGAACGTGTCCGGGATGCCGTCCATCGCCCAGGGCTTTGCGTGCGGCTCGAAGGCACCCAGCAGAATCTTGCCCGCATCTTCTTTGTAGTAAGCGCACTCATCCGGCACACGCAGCACTGGCATTTGGCTTAGATCTGCGATGCCCTCGGTCACGATATAGAAGTGCTCGCACGCGTGCAGGGGTACGTTAACGCCAGCCATTTTACCGACTTCGTGCCCCCACATACCTGCACAGTTGACGATCATGTCGCAGGTGATGGTTCCCTGATCCGACCCGTCGTCCGATGCCCAATTCACGCCGGTGACTTTGCGCCCATCACGTTCAACGCCCGTGACTTTCGTACGCTCTTTGATGACCGCTCCGTTCTGGCGCGCACCCTTGGCCAGCGCCAACGCGATGTTTGCTGGATCAGCCTGCCCATCGGTGGGCAGCCAAATGCCGCCCTTGACGCCATCCAGATTGATGTGTTCGTAGCGCGCCTTGACCTCGTCAGGCGACAGTTCCTCACACGGCACGCCAAAAGCGCGTGCCATAGCAGCGTTCCGATAGAGTTCTTCGTTGCGTTCCTCGGTCAGGGCTACCGATACCGAGCCGCATTGCCGTAATCCGGTCGCAACACCCGTTTCCTCTTCAAGACCGAGGTAAAGATCGGCCGAGTACTTGGCGAGCTTCGTCATGTTCGACGAGGCGCGCAGCTGACCGATCAATCCGGCCGCGTGCCAAGTGGTGCCGGACGTCAGTTGCT
The DNA here is from genome assembly GCF_041403445.1 of Aliiroseovarius conchicola. Classification (NCBI taxonomy): domain Bacteria; kingdom Pseudomonadati; phylum Pseudomonadota; class Alphaproteobacteria; order Rhodobacterales; family Paracoccaceae; genus Aliiroseovarius; species Aliiroseovarius conchicola. The sequence goes on along the minus strand of NZ_JBGEHL010000009.1, from coordinate 75,695 downwards.
TGCGCTCCAACAAGACAACGTCTTTCCAGCCAAGCTTGGCCAAGTGGTAGGCAACAGAACATCCGATAACGCCGCCACCGATGATGACAACACGGGCATGTTTGGGAAGACTCATAGCATCACTCCATCAGAATTTGGCCAAGCGTTGCACGGATGGCCGCACCAAAACGCACCAAATCCGCCAGATTTGTCGCTTATCAAATACTAGCTGTAGGTTAGATTGTTCCGGTTGCGACGCAACGACATGGGAGTCATGCCGAAATGTCGCCCAAATACTGTTGAAAAGCCGTTTGGAAACCCACACGCTAGACCTACGTCGCGAACACTCAACGACGTTTTTAGCAATAAGGTATTTGCATGGTTGAGCCGCAGCTCTCGATAATAAGCATTTGGTGTCGTGTTGAAGTGAGCGCGAAAGTGACGCTCTAACGACCGCTCAGAAATCCCAAGCAAATCAACGATTTCCGAGATGCGTAGTGGCTCTTCCAGGTTAGCTTGCATTAGTTCGATGCATTGATCCAACGAACGGTTCCCTGTACGGGTCAGTTCCTTCCCGCCAAAGGGTTGCAAGGTGGCCGATGTGCGAATTGTCTCGTGCAGGAAAATGTCTGCCACAGTCGCGACCGAAGCCGCACTGATATGCGCACCCAACATGCCCAGCACGAGGTCGTAGGTTGCACCCATACCGGCACTGGTGGTGATTTGCCCATCATCGGCGGCCAATGCGTAAGACCCGGTTCCCGGCGTTCCGCGTTCATTCAACAGCGCACGGTTTTCCCAATGGGTCGTGTGGCTCATCAGCTGTTCGCCGGTTTCGGAGATGTAGCGGCTTGCGGCTTCAGACAACAAAAAGACCCGCGCACCGGACCATTGGTAGGCTTTGATTTCTTTGCGCAAGGACAGTTCAAGCGCGTCAGGGTCGGAGTTCCCAAGGACGAACAGGTAATCCGCAGTTGGCTTGGGTTCCATTGCGGTCGTCTCGACCGTAATACCAGCACGGCACGCCATGGTACCGCCGCGCCGCGACACCCAGCGCCAATGAAACACACGACGCGCGGATACGCGGTTGGCAGTGCGTAAGACTTCGACGATGGCGGAAAACTCTGTCAGTACAAAGCCATCTGCCAACGCTATGTCCACATTGATCGTTGCAGACGAGTTGTCTTTCATCGCGCCCTCATTTGCTCGGGGTTCTATGCCCGAAGCCTTTCATTTTCAGGGTCCCAGAGCGGTTGGTCTGGTTGCACAACCGCCTTGCAGCGTTGACCATAAATCTCGACCTCTAACTCTGTACCGGGTTGAGCCTGATCGGCTTTCACCATGCCCAAAGCAATGGAGGAGTTCACGCGGTAACCCCACCCGCCCGAGGTTGTTTCGCCAACGATTTGATCGCCAGACCAGATGCAGGACATATAGGGCGCGTCACAGTCGCCCGCGTCGACCAGCAAGGTGACAAAGGACTTCTTCACCCCTTGTTGCTTTTCATTCTGAAGGGCCACCTTGCCCGGGAAATCCTGTGGTTTATCGAGCTTCACGAACCGCTCCAAACCACCTTCAAGCAACGAATAGTCGGTCGACAGGTCGCCCTTCCATGCGCGATAGCCCTTTTCAAGTCGCAGGCTGTTCAAAGCATACATGCCGAATGGTTTGGCTCCAGCTGCGATAATTGCCTCATAAATGGCGGGCATATGCTCGTTCAGAGCATGAACCTCCCAACCCAATTCACCGGCAAACGACACACGGATCAGATAGGCTGGCTGACCGGCAACTGTTGCGGATTGATGGGTCAACCAACCGGTCGACAGGTCGGCATCGGTCAAACCTGACAGAATATTGCGTGATTTGGGACCGGTTACGATCAACGTGTCGCGTGTGGTGGTCACGTCATCGATAGTGACGGATTTGGGCATCGCGCGTTCTAGGATGTCGCGATCATGCCATTGTGCGGTGGCCGCAGTGATCATCATGAACTCGTCGTCGCCGGTACGCACACAAGACATCTCGGTCAGGATGCGCCCGCGATCATCTGAGATATAGACAAGGTTCATGCGCCCTACTTTTGGCAAGCCACCGGTCACCAGACCACGCAGCGCCTCGGCAGCGCCGTCGCCTTTGACGATGAAGCGCGAGAACCCCGGAAGGTCCAGAACGCCACAATGATCCCGCACTGCTTCGCATTCTTCTTTGACCCTCTGCTCCCACGGACCAGAGCGGCCCCACGTATGCGTTGCCTCCAGTGAAGTATCGTCACCATCATTCGCGAACCAGTTGGCACGCTCCCAACCATTATAGGCACCCATCACGCCACCCGCGGCAACGACCTTGTCGTGCACTGGCGACAGTTTCTTGTCGCGCGCGGCGGGCCATTCGTGATGCGGGAAGTGCATGGCGTATTCGTTGCCATAAACCTCCATTCCCTTCTTCACGCAATAATCGTGATCGGTGTAATCGGTATAGCGACGCGGATCGACGGCCCACATGTCCCACTCGGTCGCGCCGTCGATTATCCACTCGGCCAGCACCTTCCCAGCCCCACCACCTTGCGCGATGCCGAAGGTGAAGACACATGCCTCGAATGCGTTTTTCACACCGGGCATCGGCCCGATCAGGGGCAACCCGTCGGGCGCATAGGGGATCGGGCCGTTGATCACACGGCTGATGCCCGAGGTTGCCATAAGCGGCACCCGCTCCATCGCATCGGTCACAATATCCTCGATCCGATCCAGATCGTCTGACCAAAGCTGGAAGCTGAAATCGTCTGGCATCGGATCAGCATCGGTGTCCCAGTGTGCCTTACAGTTCGGCTCATAAGGCCCAAGGTTGTAACCATGTTTTTCCTGCCGCAGGTAGTAGGACACATCCACATCGCGGACGAGCGGCAATTTGCGACCATCATTGGCCTTCGACCAATCCTCAACCTCAGGAATTTCTTCGGTCAGAAGGTATTGGTGGCTCATCACCATCATCGGCACGCTACGCCCGCCAAAAGGCTTGAACCACTCACCAACACGCTGCGCATAATACCCGGCTGCGTTCACCACATAGTCGCACGCAATGTCGCCTTTTTCGGTGTGCACGGTCCACGTCCCGTCGTCATGCTGAGTGACGCCCTCGGCAGGGCAGAACCGGATGATGCGGGCACCCATATCGCGGGCACCCTTGGCCAAGGCTTGGGTTAGCTGGGCGGGGTCAATGTCGCCGTCGGTCGGGTCGTACAGCACGCCCTCAAGATCATGGGTTTCAAGGAACGGATAGTTCTCCTTGGCCTCCTCAGGTGTCCACATTTCCATCGGGATGCCCTGATAGCGACCCATTGACATGGCGCGCTCGAACTCCTGCATCCGCTCCTTGGTATGTGCCAGCCGGATGGAACCTGACTGGTGATAATTCATTGGGTAGTCGACCTCATCCCCCAGCCGCGCATAAAGCTCAGTCGAGTAGCGCTGCATGTTCATGATCGCCCAAGAGGTCGAGAAAGTCGGTACGTTGCCCGCCGCGTGCCAGGTCGACCCCGCCGTCAGCTCGTTCTTTTCCAAAAGGACGCAATCGGTCCATCCCTTTTTCGCCAGATGATATAGCGACGAGGTGCCGACAACGCCGCCACCAATGATGACGACGCGGGCTTTTGTTGGGAAATCTGACATTGGGGTCTCCGTCTTTCAAAGAAGTTACTGCGCACTTTGCGGCAGGCCATCGGCAATTTCGTAGTAGTCACCTTTGTCAGCGACAAAGATGTGTTTTTCGAGGGTCAGGCCCGTTGGCCCGTCAATTGCGCCCAGCGCAAAACTGATGGTGCTTTCATCATGGGCCTTCCAAAATAGAAACGACCCGCAGGTTGGACAGCTTCCGCGTTTGGCTGTATCGCTAGCGGCATACCAGCTTACGTCGCCCTGAATGCTCAGATCGCCATCGTCCACGAAGGCCGAAGACCAGATACCGCCTGACTGCTTTCGGCACTGGCCGCAATGACACATTGAAACACCCTTTGGCTCCGCCGAAGTCTCAAATTGTATCGCACCACATAGACAACTTCCTTTAAGCATTGCGGCCTCCTTAGTAGACTGGCGGGGCGATGACCCAGATGGCAACCGCAGGCTCTTCATAGGGGTTTGCCCATTCATAAACGTCGTGCCTGATCCGAAAGCTGTCGCCCGTCTGGACCGTGAAGCGACGCCCACCGATGGTCAGGTCCAGCTTGCCTGAAACCATGTAACCGACCTCTTGCGTTGGGCGATGGGCGGGCGTTTGCATCTTCGAGTGTGGTTCAAACGTTGAATGCACCATCTCGAAGTCATCAGTCAGATCCGGGGACAGCAGTTCCTCGATCAGGCCCTCTTCGCCCGAGCCCATAGGGCGGCGGTCACCTGCGCGTACGACAAAGCCTTGCTCTTCGGCTGGGGCGGAGGAATGCCCGAATAAAAGCGACATTGGCACGTTCAGCGCCTGCGCAATCGCCCGCAGATCCGAGATCGAGGGATCCGACTTGTCCCGCTCGACCTGGCTTAACCATCCGACCGAGCGGTCGAGCCGTGCCGACAGGTCGGTCAGCGTTAACCCGCGCGACTTGCGCAATGCGCGGATGTCCACGCCCAAGCTGCTAGATGTTGCCGGATCGCTGTGCAGCATTCCTCGGTCTCCCCATCACACCCATTGAAATTGGTCGTGAAATTTTCATCATTTTTTTCACGATGGGGCAATTGCGTGATTCGATGCAAACAAAATCGCGACATGGGAAGGTCGCAAAAGACGGCCAGCCGGGGCCTGACTCCGGGTACTATCGTGCGAATGTCGCTTTGAGGATGGCGGCCATCTGAACAACGTCCTCTTGTGTGAACGCATCGGGCTGGTCACTGTCGATATCAAAAACCGCAATCACCTCGCCATCCGCATTGTGGACAGGCAAAACCAATTCGGACCGGGTTGAGGATGCACAAGCGATATGTCCAGGAAACGCGTCCACATCCGCGACCAACTGCGTCTCTCCCGTGCGGGCCGCTGCACCGCACACACCGCGTGAAAACGGGATTTGCAAGCAGCCATGCCCACCCTGATAAGGGCCGATCTTCAGAAGCTCGGGTTCAGTCACCCTATAAAAGCCGGTCCAATCAAACCGATCATCTGAATGATGCACCTCGCAGGCCACGGTCGCCATCAATGCAACGTCATCACGCTCACCATCAGTCAGTGATGCGATAACTTGTGACAGATCGCTGTAATCAACGCGCGCCATGAGATCTCCAATGCAAAAGGGCGCGGATAGATCGCGCCCCTTGGTCTATATGCTTTGATCTAAACGCGTTCAATTGCGATAGCAGTCCCTTCACCGCCACCGATGCAAATCGCTGCGATGCCACGTTTCAAATTACGTTTCTCCAGCGCATTCAGAAGCGTCACGATGATCCGCGCGCCAGACGCCCCAATGGGATGGCCCAACGCGCAGGCCCCACCATTTACGTTGACGATATCGCGCGACAATCCCATTTCATGCATGAAGGCCATCGGGACAACCGCGAACGCCTCGTTCACCTCCCAAAGATCGACGTCTTCCTTTGACCAACCCAACTTGCCCAGCAGCTTCTGAGCAGCGGGAACCGGCGCCGTGGTAAACAGGCCAGGCTCTTGTGCGTGACTTGCATGACCCAGGATTCTTGCACGGATGTTCAACCCTTTCTGGTTTGCGACCTTTTCTGAGGCAACAACAAGCGCCGCAGCACCGTCGGAAATAGAGGAACTGTTCGCAGGGGTCACCGTCCCATCCTTGCGAAACGCTGGTTTGAGCGTCGGTATTTTTTCCGGGCGAGCATTGCCGGGCTGCTCGTCCTCGCTCACCACCACCTCGCCCTTGCGGGTCTGAATGGTGACTGGCGCGATCTCTCGCTCAAAGGCACCCGCCTTTTGGGCCTCAAGCGCATTGGACAGCGATTTCAGCGCATATTCATCCTGAGCCTCACGGGTGAACTGATAACTTTCAGCGCAATCTTCGGCAAAAGTTCCCATCAGACGGCCTTTGTCATACGCATCCTCCAACCCGTCCAGGAACATATGATCAACCACAGAACCATGCCCGATGCGCGCGCCGCCCCGCATCTTCGGCAGCAAATAAGGTGCTTCGGTCATGCTTTCCATGCCGCCGGCAACCATGATGTCGGCACCACCCAACGCCACCTGATCAAAGGCCATCATCGTGGTTTTCATGCCGGACCCACACATTTTGTTTAGGGTCGTCGCCGGAACGCCCTTGCCCAGCCCCCCTGCAAACCCCGCCTGACGGGCGGGCGCCTGTCCCTGACCGGCAGGCAGAACGCAGCCCATCAAAAGCTCTTCTATGTCGTTGGCGTCGGCACCCGCATCTTCCAGAGCCGCCTTAATCGCAGCGCCTCCAAGCCCGGCTGCGGTAACCCCCGAGAATGCCCCTTGAAAACCTGCCATTGGTGTCCGTGCCGCACCCGCGATAACCACGTTCTTCATCGCATCCTCCATCCCATTAATGTCTACACACGCTTACCGAATGGTAACGATCTCCGTCTAGACTGTAGTTCTACGAACCGCTCGAAGGAGAAAAGCGTTGAACCTGACACATACAGACACCGCCGATACGCGTATCATCACTGTTGATGAAAACAGGATCGACGCGGCAATTGCGATCAGCTTCAAAGATCGTATGCGTGAGTTAACAGACAAAGGACCAGCCCGCATCGTCGTCGATATGGAGCAAGTGGATTTCATTGATTCAAGTGGGCTAGGCGCGATTGTCGCCGCGATGAAACAAGTCGGAGCCGACAAGAGTTTCGAACTGGCCAGCTTGTCGGGCACGGTCAAGAAAGTGTTCAAATTGACTCGCATGGATACCGTGTTCACAATCCACGCGAATGTAGACACCGCGCTGGGCGGCGGTCTTGCAAATGCCAGCTGAGCAGCTTTGCTTTATGGGGCGCGGGACAGACCTTCACCAAACGGCCATGACGCCGCACCGAAACGAAATGCGCCTCGTTTTCCCAGCCGATTCCCTTGCTGTGCGACGCGCATTGCAAGCATCAATGGCAGGATTGACGCATCTTGAACTGTCTCAGGATGACAAGGGCACTGTCGAACTCGTTTTGGCCGAAGTGTTAAACAATGTTGTTGAACACGCTTATGCCCAAAACGCCGCTGGCGTGATCGAACTTCAGGTCGAACGCAAAGATCAGATGCTGGAGGTCTCGGTCACGGACGAGGGTGTGCCGCTGCCCAATCATGCGCTGCCAACGTCAGGACAGCACGACCTTGAGGTGCCGGTAGACAATCTGCCCGAAGGTGGATTTGGCTGGTTTCTGATCAAAGAGCTGACACAGGATCTTCGATACTCTCGTAACGGCAGCCAAAACCGCTTGACCTTCATACTTCCGCTACAGGGGACACGGGTCAGTTAAGTTTCGACCGTATTCCCCAATCTACACCACAGTATGTTGGCAAATACGCCCCCTCCTCTTACGGTCCTACTAAGCAACCAAAGGGCCCGTCATGCGAGATTTCCAATTACCCGGGCGCTCGCCCGTAATCGCTACCAGCGGCGTCTGCGCAACATCACACCCGTTGGCCGCAAACGTTGCGTTGGACACTCTCAAGGCTGGGGGCAATGCGGTCGACGCAGCCCTTTCCGCGGCTTTTATGCTTGGAGTATGTGAACCGCAAATGACCGGCATTGGAGGCGATTGCTTTGCGTTGATCGATGTTCCAGATCGTCAAGACATCATCGCCCTAAATGGGTCCGGACGAGCGCCGTCGGCAATAGATGCGGAAAAATTGCGGGCCGATGGGCTGGATCATATCCCAGAGCGATCTGTACATGCGGTGACCATCCCGGGCGCGATCGATGCCTTCTGCATGCTGTCTAGTGACTGGGGCAAGCTCGCCTTGGAAGATGTCATACGGCCCGCCATCCATTACGCCGAAGAAGGTGTGCCCGTTGCCGCGCGAACAGCCCTTGACTGGAAGATCGCTGAGCGGGACGGGCACCTGTCTGGCGTGGCAAAAGAACATTACCTCCACGCGGGATCAGCCCCAAAGGAAGGGGACTTGTTCCGAGCCCCGAAGCAGGCCGAAGTTCTGCGAAAAATCTCAGACGAAGGCCGTTCGGGGTTTTATGAGGGCGCCGTCGCACACGACATGTTGCATAGTCTGCAAGCGCTCGGCGGAACACATACCGAAGCGGATTTCGCTGGCCCGCACGCATTCTACACCTCGCCAATTTCAGGAGATTACAAAGGCGTCGAACTGGTCGAACATCCACCGAATGGTCAGGGCGCTACCGCGATCCTGATGGCAAATATTTTATCTCATTTCGAGCTTGGTAACCTCGCCCCCTTTGGGGCGGATCGCATTCACCTTGAAGCGGAGGCTGCGAAGCTCGCCTATGATGCGCGCAATCGCATTATCGCCGACCCTGATGAAACACGCAGATTATCCCATATGCTGTCAATGAGCACCGCAGAAAAACTGGCATCCTTGATCAATCCACGTCAGGCTATGCCCTGCGCGACCTCCATCAGCGAGGCCGTGCACAAGGACACGGTCTACCTGACAGTGGTCGATAAAGACCGGATGTCGGTGTCGCTGATCTATTCGATTTTCCATTCATTCGGCTCGGGGTTGGCCTCCGACAAATATGGTATTCTGTTTCAAAATCGCGGCGCGGGCTTCAATCTGACCCAAGGCCACCCAAACGAAGCCCGTGGCGGCAAACAGCCGATGCATACTATCATCCCTGGAATGCTACGAGAAAAAGGACGCGTCACGATGCCCTTTGGCGTGATGGGAGGGGCGTACCAGCCCAACGGTCATGTCCGGTTCTTGTCGAACATGCTTGATTTCGGTCTGGATTCTCAAGCCGCAATTGATGCCCCACGCTCGTTCGCTGACGCGGGCAAGCTGAAACTGGAGCGACGGCACGACGACAAGGTTAAGGCTGAGTTGTCACGCATGGGGCACGACATTCTGACGCCCGAAATCCCCATAGGCGGCGCGCAAGCCATTCGGATTGACCACGACCGCGGCGTACTGATCGGCGCATCAGACCCACGCAAAGACGGGTGTGCCATAGGCTACTGACTGGCCGCTGAACGGCTCCAAATGGCAGCGTAGGCAGCAACTAGCCTTGCTGATTGGGATGGTCTGAATCAACCGGTTCCGCGACGGGCTCGGGTCTGAGTTTGTTCTTGAACTCGAAATAGAGGGTCCGAAGATGAAGCACGAGGATCAGTAATATCAGCGCAAACAGGATTGCCGCAATCGGTCGATCAATAAAGTCGAGCGGTGATTTGACCCGCGCCATCGCGCTGCGCAGCTTGACCTCCATGATGCCACCTAAGACCATCCCAAGGATAATTGGAACAATCGGTAAATCCAGCCGCTTGAGGACCAATCCAAATACACCGAACCCCGCAGCAATCGCACAGTCGGTGACCGAGTTGCGCAGGCTATAGACGCCAACGAAAGCAAGGATCAGGATCATGACACCCAAAAACCGGGTCGGGATTTGGATGATCTTCAAAAGCAAATTGGTCGAGAATAGTAGGAAAACCAGCACTATGACGTTCAGCAGGATCAGCGCCATGTAAAGCGCCATGACGAAATCCATCTGGTTCTCAAAAAGCTGAGGACCGGGAATGACATTATGCACGTAGAAAACCGAAAGCATCATCGCGGTCAACGCCTCGCCCGGGATACCAAGCGCCAGAAGCGGGATCATCGCGGCACCGGGCACGGCGTTGTTTGCTGCCTCGGACGCGACGAGCCCCTCGGGTGAGCCATCGCCAAACTTATCAGGGTCCTTGGATGTCTTCTGGGCGTAGGTGTATGATAGAAACTGCGATGTAAACTCGCCTGTTCCGGGCACCATCCCCATGATCACGCCAATACTTGAAGACACCGTCGCAATCCGCTTGATACCCAAAAGCTCTTTCAACCCGGTAAATATGTTGCCACCGACATGCGCATTGCCCGGGGCGTGGTTCTTTTCCAGCAACAGCAGCAACGCCTGACTGATCGCGAATAGCCCAAGAACCACCACGATCAGATCAACCCCAGAAGCCAACCAGCTTTGGTCGAATGTGAAGCGGCGCGTGTACTTGACCGGCTCCAACCCCACGGTGTTTAGGAACATGCCAAATGCGGCCAACATGCCCGCTGCAAAGATTTGTCCCCGGTGTGCCAGCACGACCAAGATAATACCTAAGAGCGCAGCCAGAAAAATTTCACGGCTACCGAAATGAGGGGCGATCAAGGCCAAGACGGGCGCAAGTACCATCAGGCAAATGATGGAAAAAACGCCTCCGAAAAACGAGGCCGAATACGCAAGCGAGAGCGCCCGATGCCCCTGACCGCGTTTGGTCATTGGGTAGCCATCATATGTGGTCAGTGCATTGACCGCAGTGCCCGGCGTGTTGATCAAGATCGCCGGAATCGCACCGCCATACATGGACGAGCCATATATTCCCAGCAGCAGTGTCAGCCCGACAATGGGTTCAAACGCAAAAGTCGCAGGAAGCAAGATGGCAATCGCGACAGCCGCGCCCACACCGGGTAAAGCGCCGATAATCACGCCGCCGATCGAGCCGATCAGCAAAGCGACAATGACCTGCCACTGAAGCAGTATCGAAAATCCAGAAAGAAGTGTTTCCATTTCGACCCTCAGAGGTACGTCAGCGCAAAAGCGCGGATGGTGTCGGGCAAATACTCATATATCGCCCCAGCGGGGATTTTGACCTGTAGGAATGCCCGAAAAATGATTGACACGCACACCCCGAAGAGGACGGCATAGGTGATCATCTGCGGGCTGCGAAACCCTGTGCGCAAAACCAGAAAGACGGCGAAAAGAACGGTCGCGGGCAGGTACCCCAACACGGGCACCAGTGTTACGTAGATCAAGAAGTACAGTACGTATTCGAATGATCTTAGCCAGAACGCCACTTCTTTCCAGCGACCGGGGATGCGCGGTGAAAGTGCCGAGCTTAGCCAGTGGAGTCCCCCAAAGATGACCATCGCCCAGATCGAGATCGTGGGCCACAGGTTGGGTTGCCCGAACCATTTGGTCCGCTTCACCACCTTTGTCTGTTCGCCAAGCTGGCTTAGCAAAAACAGCGCAAATGCAAGAAACAGAACAGCAAATACAATATCACCGGGACGGCGATATCGTTTGAACAGATCCTGAAGCGTCTTTGCAATCACGTTGCTGTCTCCGCACCGGGTCGAGCTGCGCAAATCCGAAGAGCTGCGCAGCTACGTGGTTTACTCGCCGAATATCTGCGCAATCACGCCGAAGGTCTGCTTGTCAGATTCAATCTGAGCATTCGCCGCATCAGGGTCCTGCCAATAGATCAGCGCCCCGGTCTCAGCGATCAGTTTCTGCGCTTTATCGCTCTGAAGGGCTTTCTGAGCAGCAGCACTGATTTTCTCGCGCGCATCTGCCGGCGTATCCTTGTGGACAAACAAGCCATTCCAAAGTGCCAAGTTTAACGATGGGTGAAGTTCTTGCACGGTGGGTGTATCTGGCGTCAACGCAATACGTTCGCTGCCAATGCTGGCCAGAACGTTTACGTCGTCCAGACAGGGCAGGATCAGTTGCAATGTCGTGTTGATGACATCCACGTCGCCTGAAGCCAGCGTATTACAGTCCAACGCATCGAATGCGGCCTCGCTTGCAAAATCAAACCCGGATTCGACCGCGGCGGCAAAAGTTACCTGCGTGGGCGGCAACACCGAACCGAAATGGCCCAGCGCGACATCGTTGTCTTTGCCATAGGCTGCAAGCTCTTCCCAGTTCGAGAAAGGCGCTGATTTGCTCGACGCGATGACGAATGGATAGGTCAGGAAAATGCCAATCGGCTCGAACGGGTTCGGATTAAGCTCGGCAATGCCAATCTCGGGCCCGATGACGGGCACACCCACCACGAAAGAGCCGATCGTGTAACCGTCAGCGGGCGCCGTGGCGACTTCGACCGCGCCTGGAAATGGTCCACCGCCGCCGCCGGGCTTGTTCACCACGGCAGCTGGTACGCCGTACATGGACTGAAATTCATCCGCGATGATGCGGGTCAGCACATCCTCCAGATCACCGGGCGGCCAAGGCACCACGAATGAGACCGGTTTTTCAGGATATTCCGCCAAAGCCACAGTGGCGCTAAGCGTTAAGGCCGCGGTTGCGGCAAGTATTTTTTTCATTTTTTCCTCCCAAAACTCGCAATTAGAATTGCTTGTCATGTGTATTATTGCGGTGTTAATTAATTTCTGTCAAGAACTGAGTGTCCCAACGCCGCAACCCGCGCACCGACGCGGGTTGCGGCTCACTTGATGGTCTGCGACTTGCGGGGCATCCGTCAATAGCCAGATGAAGCCCAGAAAATGGGCGCAAAAACGGGCTAGCTGCGCTTTGCCAGTAGGTTGGCCATCAGCCGGAAGGCGCCAGGCACCAGTTTCTCCATCTGATGGTGCAGTATCAATGCGCAATGGGTGTGGCGACCTAGACCGATATCAGCACTCAACAACGCGCCTTTGTGAGGGGCTTCGCCAGGATCAGCCATCTCTAGTAGCGGCGCGTAGACTACTGCCCAAGATTTGGCAAAATACAACCCCCGTTCCTTGTGCCAGCCTTGCCAATCCCGCTCGCTGATCTGGTTGGGATGGGTCAGAACCGGATGGTCCGAGAGCTGGGTCACGGCCGCATTTTCGTCCGTGACACGCCAACGCAACGAAGGTTGGCCAATTTCGATCATCTCGGGTGGGGTGGCTTCTTTGTCCCAGTTGTCCCAGGGCCGATGATACAAGGTCAGCAATGTGCCGCCCTCTTCAACCCAGGCGTGGAGTCTTGGCATTTGGGCTGCAAGCGAAGTCCGGAATTTCAGCGCAAAAATACCAATCACAATACTGTCGAACTCTGCCAAGCGCTCATCGGACATTAAGTCATCATCGCTCAGTTGTGTGACATTGAACCCCATGCGCTCAAGCCAATGATCCACCCGATCGCTGCCCCCACCGACATACCCGACATTCACATCAGGCAGGGCGACATCAATCACTTGAACTTTCACCTCGGCGGGCTGCACATATGCGCGCGGGGCGATATGGTCGTAGATTATGTCCTGCACCGTGAACGCTGGACTTTCATCGGATAGAACCGGCAGGCGATACGCCCCTTCTTTGACGCTCTGCGGCAGGCCTAATGTCGCGCCGCGCTGATGAGGTGTCACCTCCCAACCGGCTGGGGGATCCAGTTTGACTGCCGCCGCACCCGCACGCGACTGGTCGATCAACTGGACGTCAATCTGGCGACGACTGCTGGCAAGATTTAACACATCACCAAGCGGATCGACCTGCACCACTTCGTCAGGCACCACCACAGGTGGCACATCAAATGGAACGTATGATTGGCTTGTGACGCCATCGACCGTTACGGCCACTCCCAAACATGGCGCTGGTGGTTGATCCGGCCGGTAGGTGTCAACATAGGCATCCGACAAAGCTGCACCCTTAAGGCTCAGCGTCGATCCCAGTTCAGTCCAACCGTTGGGCAATAGAAGCCGGGTTGCGACAGCATCAGCTTGCCCTGCCCTGACTTCACGCGATACCAGAACCTCGTCAGTTGAATGCAGTTTGTCCTTGGACAAGGTCGCATAGGCTTGAACACCGGTAGCTATCCGAACAACCTGCGCCAGTTGCGCACGTTTTCGATCAAGTTTGTGAGCAAATTCAGCCCCGACAGATGCGCCAGCCAGTGCGGCGAAGGCGGAGGAGCACTCCTGCGCAACGACGATAGCGTTTGGGAACGCTGCCCTTGCTGCGTCGATATGGTCTTGTGCACGTCCAAGCCCAAGGTCACGAAGGTCATGTGGCAGGCCGGAGAACACCGTCTCGTCTGGTCCATCCACGTAGGTTTCGGCAAGATGTAGTGGCCAGTCACGCTCACTGCCTGCAGGCACCCAAACGCCCATCGCCTGTGTCTTGTGATAGGCCCGACTTTGTTGGCCAATTTGTTCGTAGGTCCAGCCAGTAACCGGGTCCACGCCATGCGCATCAAGCGTCAATGACGTGGGTGGTGGTGGCAGATCATCGTCATAGGCTTGCCCCGCGCCAGACCACGCCGGCAGGTAAAGCTTTTTGACCTGCCAGACCGGCAGATCACTTTGAGTGTAAGCGGGATCGCCCGCCAACTCGACCGCGATGTGGGCCGCTTCAGTCATCGCCCGGTGATGCCCGTGCTGTCCGGGGATATCCAGAAAGGTCGGGCAAATGATGTCTGGTCGTTCGGCTCGCAGGATGTCGACAAAACGTTTCAGCGTCCGTTCGCGGCCCCATTTGCCCATCGTCTCAACCCCGGACTTTGAGAAGCCGAAGTCGAAGATTGTGTCATCCGGCGACACCGACAACCAGTACATGCGCATATTGAGCACATCACAGGCGCGCTCCATCTCGGCGGTGCGCAAAACACCAAGAGCATTGGTCGCCTCGGTTCCGATGTCATTCTGACCGCCTTCGCCGCGGGTGGAACAAGCATAGCTTAGATCCACCCCATCGCGCAGGCCGAGAGCGGCAAGCATGGCGCTGGTCTCGTCGTCAGGGTGTGCACCAGTGTTCATGAAAGACACAACCGTCTGCAACCGAGACAGTGCCTTCCAAAGCTCTACAATACTGGGCTTCAGCAAATTGTTGGTGATGCGTGTCTGGTCAGTCAGCGGCATGGCAAGTCCTGTTCAGAGAATGGCAAGCTGCGGCGTGAAAGCGCGGTTCAGGATCAGCGATGCAGCCCCCTTCGTCGCGGTCATAGGCCCACAGGTGCCGCGTTGCAGGCGTGGCAGCGTATTGTCGGCCCGGTTCGAGACTGAAAGCGCGGGCAACGTGGTTTGTCTCACCAGATGGTCAAGGACAGTTTCCGGCATGGCCCCTCCCAAAACTACGGTTTGCGGGTCAAACATGTTCTCGATCAAGCCAACCGCCTGAGACAAGGCCGCCGCCCCGTTTTCAAGCCATTCCATCAAAACAGAGTCTGAGCTGGCAAAAAGCCGGTCGATCGCCTTCACATCCAAGATCGTCTCCGCCCCCATATGAGTTTGCAGAGCCACACGACTTAGCTGCCGCTCCAACGATGCTGGGCCGTTGGGCGTGTTGATTTGAACGTGCCCGATCTCTCCGGCATTGCCGTAAGCGCCGGTGATCAATTGGCCGTGATGGATCAGACCAAGTCCCAGGCCAGCCCCAAAATAGAGATAGGCAAAATTCGACAATCCACGGGCGATGCGTTCAGACATCGCCGCCGCATTTGCATCGTTGCTGAACTCCACCGGAACGCCTAGCGCGTCCTCGAACAATACTTGCGCGTCAAAATCCTGCCAGCCATCAAGGTCGCTTCCAAGCCCGGATAGCCCTGTATGGCCAAAGGGACCCGGTATTACCACGCCCGCACCCAAAAGTTTGCCAAGATCAATACCGGCGGTGCTCAGCATATCGTCACGCAGTTTGACCACCTTGGATACCAGCTTTTCGGGCTTGGTGTTCTTCAGCGCATGCCGGCGCGTCGCAGCGGGTTGGCCCTGTAAGTCGACAAGCGCGGCAAAGACGGCATCAGGTCTGATTTCGATGCCAAGCGCATAGCCACCTTGGGCATTCACCCCGTATTGAACAGCAGGCAATCCGCGTCCGGCAGACCGCGTGCCGACCTCGAACAAAAGCCCGTCGTCCTCCAACTCTGCGATAATGTTGCTGACCGCCTGCGTAGACAGACCAAGGGCGCGCGCAATCTCGGCACGACCCATTTGCCCTGCCGATTGAATGCGTCCCAACACGGCCTGTCGGTTCGACGTCCGCGCGCGCGCAGTCCCGTTGCCATGTATGGATTTTCCTGTCGCCATGCATAGGGATTAACTCAACTCACTTGATAACTCAAGTCACTTGAGTTAATAAGGGCTGGGTGGGACAAGGCCGCAAAGATGGCTGTGCCCGACTTTATGATCCAAATTCAGGGAGAATTTCGAGATGAAATCCAGCCTTCGCGCCCTTGCCCTTGCTGGCTTGACGGGCACCGCCGCACTGTTTTCCACAGCCGCCAATGCCGTTGAGATTGAGTACTGGCAGTACTTCTTCGATGCCCGTGTGGCTGCAATGGAGCAGCTGATCGAAGGGTTCGAAGCCGAGAACCCAGATATCACAGTTAAGATGACCCACTTCCCCTATGCGGACTATCGTACAAAGGTCGCCGCAGCGATTCCCGCAGGCGAAGGCCCGGATGTAGTTCAACTGTTTTACGGCTGGCTTAATGACTATATCGAAGCTGGGCTGATCCAACCGCTGCCTGCCGATGACTTCCCCGCTGCCAAAATTGATGCCGAGTTCTTCCCCATGGTTCAAGCCATGAAAGACGGCGACAACTACTGGGCCTTGCCGACAGCAGTACGTAGCTTAGCCCTGTTCTACAACAAACGTCTGTTTGACGAGGCAGGTGTCGAAACACCGCCCGCCACGCTGGACGAATTGGTGGAAACCGCCAAGAAACTGACCAAAATGGATGCCGCTGGGAACATAACCCAGGTTGGAATTACAGCCGGTATGAACGCGCAGGACCACCATTGGTGGCGTGAAGTTCTGGTGCGCCAGATGGGCGGAGAACCTTATCAGGATGACTATAAAACGGTGAACTACAACTCTGAGGCTGGCCAAAAAGCGCTCGATTTCTATGTCGGGCTTGCCAACGATCATAAGGTCACGGCGTTTGGCTTTATGGATGAACCGCAGGCCGCGTTTAAAGCCGGCCGGGCCGGAATGCACATCGACGGTTCATTCCGCATTGGGTCACTGAACAAGACCCGTGGATTGGAGTGGGGCGTGGCTGAACTGCCCGCCGGACCCGATGGCACCAAGTCGAACTATTCGTCCTATTGGGTGAATGCGATCACAACCAAGGCCGAAGGCGAAAAATACGACGCAGCGATCAAGTTCATGCAATACATCACCTCAGATGATGCGATGCAGATTTGGTTGGATGTCGTAGGTGAGCTGCCAGCCAAACCTTCTGTTGGACTGACCGAAGCAAACGCCAACAATGACGTGTTCGGCCCGTTCATCCGTGGTCTTGCATATGCCAACACCACCAAGTTTGTGAATGAAAGTGCACAGCGTCAGGTTCTGATGGACATGGTGTCGCGCATGGATATCGAGGGACAATCCTCGGCTGATGCCATCGCGACCGCGGCAACCGAGGAACAAAAGATCCTCGACGATCATCACAAGTAATCTCCCTCGTCAGCCCGGCGCCGATCGTGTTTCTGATCGGCACGGGCTGACCTTTTTCGAGCGTCAAAAATCAGATGAGCCTATATCGAAATCTGACCATTCGGCAAAAACAGATCGTCTGGGCATGGACGTTTCTTGCCATACCAGTGCTGTTTTATGGGGTGATCCGGTTCTATCCTACCGGCACTGCCTTCGTGATCTCGTTTCAAGATTGGAACTTGCTGGGCGAACGGACGTGGACCGGGTGGGACAACTACGTAACGCTTTGGAACGACCCAGTATTCTGGAAGGTCTTTCGCAATACTTTCGCCTATCTGCTGATCGGCACACCAGTGTCGCTCGTGCTGAGTTTCATTATTGCCTATCACCTCGACAAGCTCCGCTTCATGCACGGGTTTTTGCGCATGCTCTATTTCCTGCCATTCATGACATCCGCCGTTGCGATGGCATGGGTGTGGCGCTGGTTTTATCAGGGCGTCCCCATCGGGCTGTTCAATAACATCCTCGCCGGTTTCGGCATTGCTCAGATCGAGTTTCTGAATTCGACCACCAGCGCCCTTCCCGCCGTGCTTGCCCCTGCCATCTGGGCGGGGTTGGGTTTTCAGGTGATAATTTTCATGGCCGGCATTCGCGCCATTCCAGTCAGCTTCTATGAAGCGGCCAAGATCGACGGGGTCGGCTGGTGGACCGTGTTGACGCAAATTACGCTGCCGCTGTTGAAGCCCACCATGATCTTCATCGTTGTGTTCTCGTCCATCGGGTTCTTGCGAATATTTGACCATGTATTCAACATGACAACGAACAATCCTGGCGGGCCGTTGAACTCGACCAAACCGCTGGTCTTGATGATTTACGACACCGCATTCAACGGGTTCAACATGGGCTACGCGGCCGCTCAAACCGTGGTTCTGTTCTTGATTTTACTCGTCGTGTCCCTGATCCAACTGCGCCTGCTTCGGAGCGAATGAGATGACAGTAACCGACATCCGCCCCACTACGGCCGCTGTGTTAGAGGCCAAAGCCCCGGGCAAACCCCGCAACATGGGGCAGATCATCCGATGGCTGCTTCTGTTTCTTGGCGGCATACTGATGATCATGCCGATTGCCTACATGATCTCGACATCACTGAAATGGCCGCACGAAGTTTATAACGTCAACCTGATCCCCAACGAGCCGACGATTGAGAACTACACCTATGTGCTTGAGGATGGGCGGTTCTATGGCTGGTTCATCAATTCGATTATCATTGCGACAATCACCACAATTGCGAACCTCTTCTTTGACAGTCTCGTGGGCTACACGCTGTGCAAATTCCGCTTTCCGGGACGTCAGATCGTTTTCATCGCGATCCTTTCAACGTTGATGATCCCGACCGAGATGCTGGTGATCCCGTGGTATTTGATGAGCCAATCCTTCGGCTGGCTCGACAGCTACTGGGGTATCATGTTCCCCGGCTTGATGACGGCATTTGGCACGTTTCTGATGAAGCAGTTCTTTGAAAGCGTGCCCGACGATTTCATCGAAGCCGCCCGCATCGATGGGTTGAACGAGCTACAAATCTGGTGGACCGTCGCGATGCCCTTGGTCAAACCCGCACTAGCCGCCCTTGCAATCTTCGTCTTCCTTGGAAACTGGACCGCATTCCTGTGGCCCCTTATCGTCACCAACTCGGTCGAAATGTACACGATCCCCGTCGGCTTGTCCGGCTTCGGTGATGAAGCGGATGTCGCGTGGGAACTGATCATGACGGGTGCTGCAATCTCGACCATCCCGACCTTGGTTGTCTTTCTTATCTTCCAGCGCTTCATCATTCGGGGCGTTGTTATGGCGGGGCTCAAAGGATGAGTGACACGTCGAAATTCCCCGATCCAACCTACAAAGATACCGTGCTTGCGCCACTATTTGAGGGTGTAAAGACCCATTACGCCCATCACATGGCAGCAATCAACAAGGCACATTTGGTGATGCTGGGTGAAACGGGCGTGCTGACGCCCGCCCAATCGGCAAAGATCGCTCATGCCCTCAAGAGCATTGACCAAGAAACCGATATTGATGCGTTGGAATACACAGGGGAGTTCGAGGACTATTTTTTTGTCGTCGAGGCCGCCCTTAAGGGCAGGCTTGGTGATCTTGGCGGAATGCTACACACCGCCCGGTCGCGCAACGACATGGACCACACGTTGTTCAAGCTGGCCCTGCGCAGCAGAACAGCGTTGATGCTTGGTCAGCTTGAAACCCTCTGCTCTGCCCTGATCAAGAAGGCGCAGGCCGAGGCCAATACGTTGATCGTCGCCTACACTCACGGCCAGCCCGCCCAACCAACAACCTTCGGGCATTATCTATCAGCGATGATCGAGGTGCTTTTGCGGGATATGGAACGGCTGAATGCGGCAGCCGACGGCCTTGAACACTGCCCGATGGGGGCCGCAGCCATCACCACATCAGGGTTCCCGATTGATCGCAATCGCATGGCCGCTTTGTTGGGTTTTGAAAGCCCGCTGCAAAACTCATATGGCTGCATCGCATCTGTAGACTATGTCACCGGCCTATACTCTGCGATGAAACTCGTCTTTCTGCATCTGGGTCGCGTCATTCAAGACATGGGGATCTGGGCGAGTTTCGAGGTCGGACAGCTTTATGTGCCAAACTCGCTTGTGCAGATCAGCTCAATCATGCCCCAAAAACGCAATCCGGTGCCGATTGAGCATCTGCGCCACCTATCATCCGTCACGGTCGGACGATGCGACACAATCGTGAACACCATGCACAATACGCCGTTCACCGACATGAACGACAGCGAAGGTGAAGTACAACAAGCTGGCTATGCTGCATTCACGTCCGGCGGGCGTGTGTTGGAACTGATGACGGCGTTCCTACCTGCGTGCTCAATCAATTCCGAGAACGTGAAACGCATCACGGACGCTGCCTGCATCACAATAACTGAACTTGCGGACACATTGGTTCGCGACGAGGGCGTGACATTTCGACAAGCGCACGAGGTCGCTGCCACCACGGCGCGAGAAGTCATCTCAGCAAGAAAGCCTCTGACTCAAGGATACGCTGAGTGCGCGAAGGCCTTTAATGCTGAAATTGGGCGCAACCTGTCGATGTCTGAAGCACAGTTTGCCATCGCGACCTCGGCCGAGCATTTCGTCGCAGTGCGCGATCGCTTTGGGGGACCAGCACCTGCGGCACTGGACGGCGCGCTCATGACATATAGTGCCCAATTGGATGACCTCATCAAAGCCTCGGCGCATCGTGTATCCCGCCACAAGGACGCCGAAGGGCGTCTTGCTTCTGCCTTTAATTCCCTGCTGGAGTCCTGAACCCTATGGCCAATCTCTCATTGCAGAACCTGACCAAAAGCTACGGCGCAACCGAAGTGCTACACGGCATCAGCTTGGACGTGGCAGACGGTGAGTTCGTCGTATTCGTGGGCCCTTCTGGCTGCGGAAAGTCCACGACACTGCGAATGATCGCAGGCCTTGAGGAAGTTACCTCGGGCGAAGTTATGATCGGGGACCGCGTCGTCAATAACCTTGAACCCAAAGAGCGTGATATCGCGATGGTGTTTCAGAACTACGCCATCTATCCGCATATGTCGGTCAAGAAAAACATCGCGTTCGGCCTGCGATCCTCGAGCTTATCGAAACCCGAGAAAGAGGCGCGTATTCAAGAAGTTGCCGAAATTCTGGGAATGACGGCGCTTCTGGATCGTAAACCCAGCGCATTGTCTGGCGGTCAACGCCAGCGTGTCGCCATCGGACGGGCCATGGTCCGCGATCCCGCCGTTTTCCTGTTCGACGAACCTTTGTCGAACCTAGACGCTCAGCTTCGGACGCAGATGCGGTTAGAGATCAAGAAGCTGCACCAACGTGTTGGCAACACCATCATCTTCGTTACCCATGATCAGGTCGAAGCGATGACAATGGCTGATCGCATCGTCATCATGAAAGACGGCCATATCCAACAAGTTGGCACCCCCGCCGAGGTTTATCACCGACCCGCCAATGCGTTCGTCGCGCAATTCATCGGCGCACCGTCGATGAATATGCTCCCCGGGACGCTGAATGGCGAAGGCGTGCAATTGAGCGACGGGCGCCTACTCAAAACACCTCATACCAGCACCGCGCCGCGTGCGGTACAAGTTGGAGTACGGCCCGACGACCTGACATTGGGCACCACAGCACCGATCATCGCTGGAACTGTATCGGTGTTGGAACCGCTGGGGGCCGAAACATTGCTATATGTCGACACCCCGTCGGGAGAGATCATTGCCAAGGCATCGGGAAGGACACCTCCTGCAGTCGGGGACGAAGTGACTTTGTCGGCTGATCCGGATGACCTACATATTTTTGATGCGACTACAGAAATGGCGCTGCGGTGACGCCGGGGGTGATGTCCTCTGATGCCATCCTATGCGCGGGGCGGCTTTATTGTGATCTGGTATTCACCGGCGCACCCAATCTGCCTGTGGTCGGAACCGAAACTTTCTGCGACGGGCTTTCCCTGCATGCGGGTGGTGGTGCGTTTATCACCGCGGCGGCGTTCAGCGCGCTTGGGTGGCAGACATCGCTTTTAGCGACACTGCCAGCGGCACCGTTTGACACGATCGTCGCGAGGGACATCGATAGGTTCCAGATTGACGTCTCCCGCTGCTCGAGCGCCCCGGCGGGCGCCTCACCACAGTTAACCGTTGCGATCACCAACAATGATGATCGCGCGTTTCTAAGCCATAAAGCGGGCCCCGCGTTACCGAACCACGGCCAGTTGGGCGGCGACTTTCGCCACCTGCATATCGGTGAACTGCGCAGCTTGGTGGAACACCCCGATCTTATTGCTCAAGCAAAACAAGCTGGCGCGACGGTCTCGGTCGATTGCAGTTGGGACAACGCACTTTTGGATCAGGGCTCGGCCATGGCCGAATTGTTATCGCAGGTCGACGTTTTCCTGCCCAACACATTGGAGTATGGCCGTCTGGCATGCTCGGGACTACGCGACACAGCAGGACCTCTGATCGTCGTGAAATGTGGGGCCGAAGGGGCGCGGGCGTACCATGGCGGAGCTTGGATCGCTGAACCTGCGGTTCCCACAGCAGCCATCGACACGACAGGGGCCGGAGACGCATTTAACGGCGGCTTCCTGTCCGCTTGGCTTCACGGCCAACCGGTAGAGGCCTGCCTGAAACAGGGCAACGCCTGTGGCAGCGCAGCAGTGGAACATCCGGGGGGCACGGGCGGTCTCTCATCGTTGTCCGCAACGCTAGCCGAAGACAGAGTCAATGCCGGGTAACGGCTGGTCTAACCGGCGGTATGCAGTCGCGACCGCGAGGCGATCAGCTGCGCTTCGGCAGACTGACGCACGATCTCGGCGATGCGTTGATATTGATGCGCTAGTGGACTGGTTCGACGCCAGACCATACCCACGGTCCGCTTGGGCTGCGGATCGGCAAATCGGGCAACCGAAACAGCTGCCGATCGTGTTTCCACGCCAACCGCCATTTCTGGGATCAACGTCACGCCAATCCCAGCCCCCACCATTTGCACCAATGTCGACAATGACGTCCCTTCCAGTGTTTCGCGGGGCAGGTTTGAGGGGATATTGCAGAAAGACAATGCCTGGTCGCGAAAGCAATGACCCTCTTCCAGCAATAGCAACCGCATTTCGCGCAGCCCGTCGCGATCAGGAACCGGCGCATTCCGATCATGTGCCGGACGCACCAAAACGAAGTCCTCGTCGAACAGGGCAATCTCGGTCAGAGACGGTTCCGACACTGGAAGAGCCAGAATGGCGGTGTCGATCCTCCCCTCAGACAATTCCTTAAGCAGATTTGGCGTCATGCTTTCGCGAATATTGATCTCGGCCCCAGCGAAGCTAAGCGACAAGTGCCGCACAAGAGTCGGCAGCAAGTAGGGCGCGATTGTCGGAATGACGCCGACGCGCAACTGCCCGACATTGTGGTCTTTAGCGGCCCGCGCCAGTTCTGAAAGCTCATCGACAGAGCGCAAAATATCCTGCGCGCGCGTCAGAAATTCATGCCCCAACGCGGTCAAACGCACCTGACGTGGCATCCGTTCAAACAGCGAAAACCCCAACATCTCTTCAAGTTCTTTGATCTGCACAGACAGTGCGGGCTGGGACACTGAACACGCGGCTGCCGCCCGCCCGAAATGCCCATTCTGCGCCAATGCGTCGAAGTATCGGAGCTGTTTGAGAGTCACATTCATCATAATCTGAAATTATCACAAAGATTTGGTAATACAATTTCTCCCTATCATAAATTCGCGCTAACTTAGACGCAACGGTCAAACATGCCGCCACACCAGCCGGTGCCGTGGCAATAAATGGGAGAAAAAAGATGGATGGAAATAGCGTTGGAAAATGCCCAGTTGCACATGGTGCGACAAACGTCAGCATGCGTTCAAACAAAGACTGGTGGCCCAACCAGCTGAACCTTAGGATTTTGCACCAAAACTCGGCCAAATCTGACCCAATGGGACAAGATTTCGATTATGCCGAGGCGTTCAAATCTGTTGATTATGATGCGCTGAAAGCTGATCTGACGGCACTGATGACGGACAGTCAGGACTGGTGGCCCGCCGACTATGGTCACTATGGCGGCTTTTTCATTCGGATGGCCTGGCACTCGGCAGGAACGTATCGCACGGCCGATGGTCGTGGCGGGGCAGGTACGGGGCAGCAACGTTTTGCGCCCCTGAATTCGTGGCCGGACAATGGGAACCTCGACAAGGCCCGTCGACTATTGTGGCCAATCAAACAGAAATACGGCGACAACATCTCGTGGGCGGACCTGTTCATCCTTGCGGGCAACGTCGCGATTGAATCGATGGGAGGTCGCACTTTCGGCTTCTCGGGCGGACGTGCAGATGTGTGGGAGCCGGAAGAAGACGTCTATTGGGGGGCCGAAACAGAATGGCTTGCCCCGGACAACAACCCCAACAGCCGCTATTCTGGTGAACGCGATCTGACAAACCCCCTGGCCGCGGTGCAAATGGGTCTGATCTATGTGAACCCCGAAGGTCCGGATGGACAGCCAGACATTCTGGCGTCTGGCCGCGATATCCGCGATACCTTTGCCCGCATGGCGATGGATGACGAAGAAACGGTTGCCCTTGTCGCCGGTGGCCACACGTTTGGCAAAGCGCACGGGGCCGGTGATCCGGGCCTTGTTGGTCCAGAGCCGGAGGCCGCTCCCATTGAGGAAATGGGCTTGGGCTGGATCAACAAGCTGGGCTCGGGTTCGGGCGACGACACCACGACCAGCGGGATCGAGGGCGCATGGACCGCCAACCCAACTCAATGGGACAACGGGTATTTCGATCTGCTGTTCGGGTACGATTGGAACCTGACCAAGTCGCCATCTGGCGCGTGGATTTGGGAGCCGGTCGGCGTGACAGAAGAGGACATGGCCCCGCAGGCTCATGATCCGTCGAAGAAGGTTCCGACCATGATGACCACCGCCGATATGGCGATGCGTATGGACCCGATCTATGGCCCAATCTCGAAGCGCTTCCACGAAAACCCAGAAGAACTGGCCGAGGCGTTTGCTCGCGCATGGTTCAAGCTGACCCACCGCGATATGGGGCCAAAGTCTCGCTATGTCGGGCCAGAGGTTCCTGATGAAGACCTGATCTGGCAAGACCCAATCCCAGTATCCGAGACCAAACTGTCCGATGCGGACGTCACCGATCTTAAAGCTGCGATCTTGGCGTCAGGCCTGTCTGTCTCGGAGTTGGTTAGGACGGCTTGGGCGTCTGCCTCGACGTTCCGCGGTTCGGACATGCGGGGCGGAGCCAACGGCGCGCGCCTACGTTTGGCCCCAATGAACGGCTGGGAAGTCAATGAACCTGAGGCGTTGGCGAGCACACTAGAAACGCTCGAAGCCGTACGGTCTGCATTCAGCAAACCCGTATCTATGGCTGACACGATTGTCATCGGCGGCGCTGCAGCTGTCGAGGCCGCCGCCAAAGCCGCAGGTCATGACATCAAGGTTGATTGCAGCTTAGGTCGCGGCGACGCTTCCGCAGAACAAACCGAAGAACATAGCATCGGACATCTGGAACCAGCAGCAGATGGGTTCCGCAACTGGCAAAAAACCGACTACACAATCTCACCTGAGGAGTTGTTGATCGATAAGGCCCAGTTGCTGACTCTCACCGCGCCGGAGATGACCGTTTTAGTCGGCGGACTGCGTGCGCTGGGCGCCAATCACGGCGGTTCTGCACACGGGGTTTTGACGGAACGCGAAGGTCAACTGACCAACGACTTCTTTGTGAACCTGCTGGACATGGGCATCAAGTGGGCGGACAACGGCGACGGCACCTATTCGGGTCAAGATCGCTCCAGCGGGGCCGAGAAATGGACCGCAACGCGCGTTGATCTGGTCTTTGGTTCAAACTCGCAATTACGCGCAATTTCAGAGGTTTACGGCCAAACCGATGCAAGCGGAAAGTTTGTGGAAGACTTCGTGGCTGCATGGAACAAAGTCATGAACGCGGATCGGTTTGATCTAAGCTGACAGACATACAAGACAAGATGATCTGCGGCGCCTCGGTCTTCGGGGCGCCGTTTTTCTTAGGTCGTTTCAAGGATGCGCTAATCCAAAAGCGCTTTACCATCTGCCGCGCTTCTGCGAAGAGCTTTTGCAAACAGGGTCACGTCAATATCAGTTGCAACAAATGTCGCGCCCAGCGCCAGGCATTCGCGCTGCATGTCGCGATCCAGAGTAAGTATCCCAGCCGCCTTACCTGCTGCAACGGTTCGGGCAATCGCGTCCAGAACGGCGGTCTTGACCTGGGGATGCCCCGCCTGCCCGATATGCCCCATATCGGCGGCAAGATCAGAGGGTCCGATAAATACACCGTCAACGTCCGTCGCTAGAATGTCATCAAGCGCAGCCAACCCGGCAAGGCTTTCGACTTGTACCAGCAAACAGATTTGATCGTCTGCCGTGGTAAGATAGTCGGGGATCTCCGCAAACCGCGACGCGCGGGCCAAGGCTGATCCGACGCCGCGAATTCCGTGCGGGGGATAGCGCACGGCACGAACCAGTTCGTTGGCCTGATCACCGCTCTCGACCATCGGAACCAGAAGGTTTTGCACACCAGCATCCAGATACTGCTTGATCATCCAGCTTTCACCGATCGGCAAACGGGCAACCGGATGGCTATCTGAGGCCTCGATCACTCGGACCTGATCAAGGATTGAGCGTAGGTCGTTGGGCGCATGCTCTCCGTCAACTAGCAGCCAATCGAACCCTGCGGTGGACGCGATCTCGGCGGCATAGGCATCCGCCATACCGACCCAACAGCCGATCTGGGCGCGGCGCTCGCTCAGCGCCTGTTTGAAACGGTTGCTTGGTGCGGGCATGAGGCCTCCTTACGCGAAACGGATGTCGACGGAACCGAAGGGGCCAAAATCAGCGTGGATTTTGGTCCCGGAGGGGCACTCAACGGGACGGATGAAGCTGCCAGACAGGATAACCTGGCCCGGCTCAATACTCTGCCCATATTGCGCCATACGTCGAGCTAGCCAAACGACACTTTCGACGGGGTCATTCAGCACGCCAGCGCCCAGACCCGTCTCTTCGATCTCGCCATTTCGGAACGTCAGTGCACCGACCCAGCGCAGATCGAAGGCGCCAACCGCGTGGCGTTCGGCACCAAGCACAATACCGGCATTGGCGGCGTTGTCGCTGATCGTATCGAAGACTGTACGGGCGTTGCCAGTCTCGGGATCGACCCGCTCAATGCGCGTATCGAGGATTTCGATGGAGGGTGTTACATAGTCCGTGGCCGCCAACACATCCTCGCGCGTGACCCCTGCCCCAGCCAACGGCGCTTTCATGACGAAGGCTATCTCGGCTTCGATCCGGGGTTGGATAAACCGCCCGGCAGGAACGGTGTCGCCGGTTTCGAAAAGCATGTCATCAAACAGGATGCCGCTGTCCGGAATGTCGATATTCAGCGCGTATTGCATCGCCTTCGAGGTCAGGCCAATCTTCCAACCGATAACGCGACGCCCCGCGGTCAACTTCGCACGATAGATCGCATTTTGCACCGCATAGGCGTCGTCCATATCCATTTCAGGATGGCGACGGGTCAGAAGCCCTATCTGTTCGCGCGTTTTCTCAGCCTTGAGCAGGTCGGCGGCGGCGCGTGCATGATCTTCGGGCGTCATACCGCTTCGTCCTCGACGCCGTTTCGCAGCGTGCCGATGCCTTCGACCTCGACCTCGACCACATCGCCGGGTTTCAGGTATTTCGGCGGATCAAACCGCGCGCCTGCGCCGGTCGGTGTACCGGTTACGATGATGTCGCCGGGCTGCAGCGTCATGAACGTCGAAATGTACTCGATCTCGCGGCGGATCGGGAATGTCATGCGGTTCAGGGTGTCGTCTTGTCGGACCTCTCCGTTAACGCGGGTGATGATGCGGGCGTCGTCCAGCTGCGCTGCATCGGTGAAGGGCACGAGCCACGGGCCAATGGCACCGGACCGGTCCCAGTTCTTGCCTTGGGTTACGTTGAACTTTGCATGCCGCACCCAATCACGGATCGTGCCTTCATTGCACAGCGTCAGTGCTGCGATATGGTCATAGGCATCGTCTTGAGAAATCCGTCGACCGCCCTTGCCAATGACAATCGCGACCTCGCCTTCGTAGTCCAGGGTGTGGTTCTCAGGCGGCCGGATCAAAGGCCGGTTGTGCCCAGTGAAACCCGAGGCGAAGCGCGGAAACAGCGACATATATTTCGGCTGTGCGCTGCCGTCTTTGTACTCTGCATTCCGGTCTGGGAAATTCACACCCACACATAGAATGCGGGGGGCGTTGGGCAGGACCATCTCATATTGGAAATCTGTATGGGTCACAGGCTGGCCTTGGGACGCACCAGCAAGCTTGTCGAACTCGCCCGCGGCGACAACGTCATAAAGGCTGGCGTGGTCCGCAAACGCATCATTCAGAGCGATAGCACCGCCATCAGTGATGGTTCCGAAAAAGGTCTCTTCCCCAGAGGAGAATGTGGCAAAGTGCATGTGTTTTCCTTTGAATGCGGGTCAGACAGAGAAGCTTATATTGGCCTGTCCCGTGCCTGAACTTCCGAAGTAGGGGGTGTAGATGTCGATCTCGCCCTCATAATCCTTCCAACCCAATGCACCGAACAGAAGGGCCGTGTCATTCATGGCGCATTCCCCGGTGCATTTGACCGCGTAGTCGGGCAAAAGGTCCAGAAACTCGCCCCATTTTCCATTTTCCCAAAGCTCCAAAACCCGTAGGTCCATCTGGCGGTTGAATTCACCGTTCACCGAATTCAGCCCATCGACGGACCGTTCATTGGGTGTGAAATCGTGGCTCATCGACCCAGACGCAAAGATTGAGACCTTGCGATCCGAACGCCGGATGCCTTCCGCAATCGCAGACCCCCAACGGCGGTTTTCTTCGATGGATGAAAACTGATTTACGGCAACGGGCAACACGCGTGCATTCACACCTTCGTTGATGAAGTGCATGGGCAGGAGCGTGCCATACTCCATCCCCAAATCGGGTTGGGCATGCCCCATGGCGCGCTCGCCACGTTCCTCAAGCACACTCAGAATGCTTCGGGAAAGTTCACTGTCACCCTGATAATCGAATTCCATATCTGCCAACATATGCGGCAGTTCATGGCTGATGAAACGGCCTTTATGATGCGGTTTGGCGTTTAGGTGGAAGCCCTGATTGGTGATCCAGTGGGTATCGAAGATGATGAACGTATCGACGCCGCGATCAATCGCATCCTGTCGTAGCTTCGCATAGCCATCAATGGCCGGCTGGCGAATGCCTTTGTACTTCTCCATCGTGTGCGACATCCAGATGCTTGGCACATGGGTAATTTTTGCAGCTTGAACGATGTGTCCCATTGGGTCTCCTCCCCTTTGGTTGTCGCGCGTTTCGGTCATGATACGGTTTGGACGTCAGACGCCCAAACGCATGATTTTGTGCTGCCCTGTGGCAAATCCGATGTGCTTTTGCTCCATGTAGAATTCAAAGCTCCAATCGCCACCGTCACGCCCGATGCCCGAAGACTTCACCCCGCCAAAAGGTGTCGGCAGGTGACGCACGTTTTCCGAGTTCACCCAGATCATGCCCGCTTCCAATTGATCGGTAAAGCGCAGAGCGCGGGTCAGATCGTTTGTCCAGACATATCCCGCCAGTCCGTATTCAGTGTCGTTGGCCATCGCCAACGCCTCTTCTTCGGTCGAGAACGGGATTGAAGTCAGAACCGGTCCAAAAATCTCTTCCCGTGCGATGCGCATTTCGTTGGACGCATTGGTGAACAGCGTTGGTCGAATGAAATATCCCTCGTCACCAAGCTTTACCCCGCCCGCTGCGATCGTGGCGCCATCCTCTTTGGCGATGTCGAAATAGCTTGTAACTTTGTTGTAGTGCTCTTCCGTCACCAGCGGGCCAATTTCGGTCGCTGGGTCCAGCGGGTGCCCGACCTTGATATTGTTGATGCGCTCGACCAGCTTGGCTTCAAACGCCTCGCGGATCGTATCCTGAATGAACAGGCGCGATGACGAGGTGCAACGCTCGCCGTTGATCGAGAAGATCATGAAAATGACGGCGTCCAGTGCTCGCTCAATGTCGGCGTCATCAAACACAATGACGGGGTTCTTACCACCCAGTTCTAGATGCATCCGCTTGAGCGTATCCGCCCCCTGTTTCGTGATGATTGAGCCGGTGCGGCTTTCACCCACAAATGCGATTGCCTTGATCGCAGGATGCTCAGTCAGGCGTTTCCCGGCGTCGTGGCCATAACCGTTCACCGTGTTAAGGACGCCCGGTGGCACCCCTGCATCTTCCGCGATCTCCACCAGCAATCTGGCAGATAGCGGGCTGTCTTCGGCTGGTTTATGGACCACAGTGCAGCCCGCAGCCAACGCCGGGGCGATTTTCCATGTCGACAACATAAACGGGGTATTCCATGGCGTAATCACGCCCACCGGCCCGATGGGTTTGCGGGTCGTGATATTCGTCAGTGTAGGGGATTGAAGATGCTGGCCGTCACGCGCTGAGGTCACTTGATCCGCGAAGTAGCGGAAGTTTTCGGCCCCCCGCAGCGCTGCCTTCGACATGAAACGCAAAGTCTGTCCCGTGTCCCAACATTCACACAGCGCAATTTCTTCAGCGCGCGCCTCGATCGCGTCGGCGACATTGATCAGAATTCTCTTCCGTTCCAACGCAGGCATGTCGCGCCAAGCGGGAAAGGCAGCAGCGGCAGCCTGTGCCGCCGCATCAACGTCGGCTTCCGAGCTGCGCGTAACATTGCAGATATGGCTTTTGTCGATAGGGCTGATCGTGCTGAACGCGCCGGCCGAGCCAGCTTTATCTTCACCCGCAACGCGATTGGGTATCCCACCATCGCGAAACCGTTTTAGATATCCGGTCAGTTTCTCAAGATTCACTGCAAGATCGTTCATGGGTTATCTCCCGGCAGCTGAGTAGGCGGCCGTGCATTTCATTGTCATGTTAATTATTATCATGCTAAGTATTTTCAACATTAGGAGTCAAGTGCGAACGGCCCGTTATGACAAAATTAGCAGCGCGGATGGTCAATCATCGGAACACGTCAGCTTACCGGAGGTTCCCATGTCTGAGACGTCACCCATCCTGTCATTGCCCTTGATACAAGCGGCCCAAGCCCAGAAACACGTCACTCACAACGAGGCTTTGCGTCTCCTTGATGTACTGGTTCAACTGTCGGTCACATCAATGACTGAAACCACCCCTCCCGTCGGTGCGTCTGATGGAGATCGTCATATTGTCGCGGCGGGTGCGACCGGCGATTGGGCTGGCAACGATCACGATGTTACATGGCTACAAGACGGGACCTGGCAGTTTTTGACCCCACTGGAGGGCTGGCGCGCAGATGTGACAAACAGCAGCGAAGCGGTACGGTTCGATGGCGGGCAGTGGGTTTCCACGGCTCAAACCACCAACAATCTTGACCTTGTGGGTGTAAACGCCACGGCTGACGCCACAAACAAGCTGACCGTCGCGTCGGATGCCACGTTGTTGACGCACGACGGCACATCACATCAGCTAAAGATCAACAAAGCCAGCGCCGGGGACACAGCTGCGATGCTATTTCAATCGGACTGGTCAGGTCGCGCAGAGTTCGGACTGGCAGGAGACGACGAGTTTCGCATTAAGACCAGCGCAGACGGTTCAGTTTGGAACGAGGCGATCACCGCGACAGGTGACGGCGATGTGGGCATCGGCAAAACGCCGGCTGCCAAGCTGGATATCGATGGCGTTATGCGACTTACTCCGGTCGCCAAGGCAAGCCTTCCGTCGGCGGCCACATTCGGTGCAGGGGGCGTTGCATTTGTATCTGATGCTGCCGGAGGCGCACAGCTTGCCTATTGCGATGGAAGCGCTTGGTTGAAAGTCAGCGATGGAACCGCCGTCTAGGGCTTGCAAAAACCGAAACCGCGGGGGGCTGCGTTATGTATTGCGCGGCCCGCCATCCAATCCAAACGGTGTTACGAAGGCCTGAAAAGACCCGGCCTCGCCGTCCTTACCGCTTAGTGTAGCTTCTTCCGAGCTGATGCCCCAATCGATACCGATCGTAGGGTCATCAAAGCGCACCGACATCTCGGTTTCGGGCGCATAATGGTCCGAGCATTTGTAAAACACGTCGACATCATCGGTCAGGGTTACAAAGCCGTGCAGACAGCCCTCGGGCACCAACAAGGCTGACCCGTTTTGGTCCGACAGCTCAACAGCGACCCATTCGCCATAGGTCGGCGATCCATCACGAACGTCCACGGCGACATCAATAATGGCGCCTCGCAGGCATCGAACCAACTTGGCTTGCGCGTGTGGGGGCGCTTGGCAATGCAGTCCACGCACCGTGCCTTTGGTCGCTGATCGTGACAGGTTATCCTGAACAAATATTGACGGCAGGCCCGCATTTTCCATCGCACGGGTCGAGAAGGTCTCGCTAAAGAAGCCGCGATTGTCGCCAAAACGCGCTGGTGTAACAACAACCACACCGTCCAGCTTGGTCTGTTCAACTTTCAATCTAGGTTCTCCGAATTTTTTTGAACTGGCTATCAAAAGCCATCGGTATTCAAATAGTTATCCACGAATGCGTCGCGCCCGCCGACCTGGTAATGGCAGCAATTTCGCAGCCGTCAGATACAGAATATACAAATCCAGACGCAAGGACTTGTTTACATGATAAATGTAGTCGAGCTGTGCCTTGCGTGGAATGCATCGGCGCACGTAGACGTCCTCTGATTCTTGCTGCGTTTCACACTGCGCCAACATTTTTTCTTCGTGGCTGTGGAAGATAATCGACGCAAGCCCGGTAATTCCAGGGCGATCCAGCAACACCTGCTGATAAATCGCCGCGTTGGAATTCACGTATCGCGGCTCGGGCGGGCGTGGCCCAACAAAGCTCATCTCGCCTTTCAGCACATTCCAGACTTGGGGCAACTCATCCAATCGATGGCTGCGAAGAAACCGCCCCATCGGCGTGATGCGGCTTTTTTTGTGCCCGCCGGTGATGCCGACATTCTCGTGATCCG
This sequence comes from Aliiroseovarius conchicola, assembly GCF_041403445.1. Lineage (NCBI taxonomy): Bacteria > Pseudomonadati > Pseudomonadota > Alphaproteobacteria > Rhodobacterales > Paracoccaceae > Aliiroseovarius > Aliiroseovarius conchicola. The sequence continues at coordinate 42,846 of NZ_JBGEHL010000009.1, read as the reverse complement.
GAACGGTCCGCATTGTTCTAATCTTGAGTAGGTCGAACGTCTTATCGAAAGTCGTATTGCGCAACGAGCGATATATGAAAGGCCGCCCATCCTTGACCACAACAATCACGTATAAAACCGCAAGCGCTGGGATCACCGGTATGCACAATACCAGAGCAAAAAAGATGTCAAAAAGACGCTTCATTCCTGTCGCTTCCTGCTCGCGCGCCTCTGATCTGAAATACGGGACTTCAGTCATGCCAACCATCAGGACCATAACCCCGTCGGCCCACAGCGCAATAGGCAACAAAGCCTGCCTGCTTGGCATCTTTGGGAGAATAAATATTGCGCAGGTCGGCCATGCGAGGGTTTTCCATCCTTTTTGCCAGACGTTTCAAATCCAGTGCACGGAATTCATTCCATTCCGTTAGGATCACGACTGCGTCTGCATTTTGACCCGCTTTATACGCATCTTCGACCCAATGTGCACCCGGCAAAAGCTCTTCTCCTTCGCGCAAGCCCTGAGGATCAACAACGCGCACCTTTGCACCTGCCCCGATCAGTGCCGGAACGATGGTCAAGCTGGGCGCGTCACGCATATCATCAGTGTTAGGTTTGAAAGTCACACCAAGGACAGCAATCGTCTTGCCAGACACCGATCCATCGCAAAGATCGACAATCTTATCGATCATCCTTCGCTTGGTTTCCTCATTCACAGTGATGACGGTTTCGGTGATCTGCATGGGCAAGCCATGTTCCTGCCCGATCCGCGCAAGAGCTTTCGTATCTTTCGGAAAACAGCTCCCTCCATACCCGGGACCAGAGTGAAGAAACTTGTTACCAATACGACCGTCCAGACCCATGCCTTTCGACACTTGCTTGACGTCGGCACCAACACGCTCGCACAAAGCGGCAATCTCATTCACAAAGGTGATCTTTGCGGCAAGAAAGGCGTTTGCTGCGTATTTGATCATCTCGGCGCTTTCCAGGTCGGTCGTAACAATCGGGAAATCTCTCAGAAAGAGCGGGCGATAGATATCGGACATGATTTCAGATGCCCGCTCATTCTGTACGCCAACGACCACTCGGTCAGGTCTCATGAAGTCATCAATGGCCGCACCTTCGCGCAGGAACTCTGGGTTCGAAGCGACGTCGAATTCAAGCTCGGGTTTCGTTTTGTGGATGACCTGTTTCACCTTGCGGTTGGTGCCCACCGGCACCGTCGATTTCGTCACGACGACTGCGTAATCTTCAAGCGAATCAGCGATCTCTTCTGCCGCAGCGTAAACATATGAAAGGTCGGCATGGCCGTCTCCACGACGCGTTGGCGTGCCAACGGCGATAAAAATTGCTTTCGCACCTTTGACGGCTTCTTTCAGGTCTTGCGTGAACGACAAACGCCCGGCAGCGACGTTTTTTGCCATTAGATCTTCCAGACCCGGCTCATAGATCGGAACTTCTCCGGCATCGAGCAGCGCAATCTTGGCCGGATCCTTGTCGACACACACAACGTCGTGCCCGAAATCCGAGAAACACACACCCGACACTAGCCCAACATATCCGGTGCCTATCATTGCAATTTTCATTGGCTCGAAACCTCTTTAATCAAAATACTTCTATGACGAGATGCTGTATCGCGCAAACCCTGTCAACGCATGGCGAACCTCCGCCTATCTTGACTTCGCCGCATTTGCGCCACGACCACGCCATGGCATGCTGTGATCCTTCCGATCGGGATACACAAATCAGAGATATATTATGTTTGGAACAGCACTTAAAACCCTTGGAGTTGCAACGGCGATGTCCATTACGCTCTTTGCTTCGTCAGCAGACGCGGCCTGCGCTGTAAAGAGGGTGCAAGGTGTTGAAAAATCAATTCCAAACAAAGGGTTGAACCAAGCCCTTCTTGAAAAGGCGGTGGTGTCACGAGTGAATGCAGAACGCTGCAAGAGAGGGCTCAACCCCCTGAAGCCCATATCGGGGCTAAGAAAGCAAGCAGCCAAACATTCCACCTGGATGGCACGCAGCCAAAAGCTGAGTCACAAGGCCAGTGGTTCGTTCCGACGTTCGCTTTCAGATCGTTTGAAAGCATCCGGGGTACGCTTTCGCACCGGCGCCGAAAATATCGGCATGGTCCATCTGTATGGCATTGATGGCCGACGGTTTATGATTCGCTCTTCTGAGCAGTGTCACTTTACGGCAAAAAACGGTGGGCGAATTGGACGGCACTCATATGACAGTCTGGCGAAGCTGGTTGTCCGCAAATGGATGGAATCACCCGGACATAGAAAGAATATATTAGGGAAAAAGCTGCGCTACAGTGGTGTAGGAGCCGGGGTTCAGCCTCGTTCCAAGCATTGTGGTTCGGTTTTCCTTACCCACATTTTCGCCGGATGATTGTGGGTATGGCATCGCTGCCACAGGGCAGCAAACTTCTGCATACTGGGGGCTTTGAATGCAAGAACACACTTCCAATGACGCTCTTGGTATGTAAAACAATCATGGACGGCTCGTAAAATCTGCGCGCCCGCTAATTAATTATGGAGTATGAAACATGAAAAAAGTGATGACCCTTGCCGCTGCTGGCATGATCGCTCTGTCCGCACCTGCTTTCGCTGGCGCTTACGGCGACGCAGTTGTTGAAGAAGAAGTAGTAGTAGTTGAAGAAGCTGGTAGCTCGCTGGGTAACACCGGTCTGGCACTGCTTGGCCTGGCTGTTGTAGCCGGCATCATCGCTGCTTCGGACGATTCGACCGACACATCGAACTAATTCGAATACTTCGCAAGAAGTACTCAATCTGAAACGGCAAGCTCTTGGGCTTGCCGTTTTTGTTTGTAGAGGTCATGATTCCACCATTGGCTGAATGCCCTATCTGGTGCGAAGGACTCTCTGCATTGCAAAAGATCATACCGATCATTTTGGCTGGCGGGATCGGTAAACGGCTCTGGCCAATGTCGCGCGAAAGCTATCCCAAGCAGTTTCTGAAGTTCGAAAACACGCTTAGCCTGTTCCAAAAGACTGTACAAAGGTTTCAGCGCCCAGAGTTTCAGCGACCTATTATCGTCACCAACGAAGATTATCGCTTTCACGTCGTTGAGCAGATGGGCGAGATTGGCACACTGCCAGAACTGATTTTACTAGAACCAATGTCGCGTAACACTGCGGGCGCGGTTCTGGCGGCAGCTCTGGCGCAAGCACGCAAAGATCCTTCGTCCATTTGTGTTGTTGCCCCGTCAGACCATCAGATGCCAGATCCCGAGTCGTTTGCAAGGGCGGTTGTAAATGGCATGCCCGCGGTTGAAGCGGGTCAGATCGTGACCTTTGGGATCAAACCAAATAGACCCGAGACCGGATACGGATATCTGGAACTGGCGGGTCCAACCGACGGAAGCAACGCGCCGATCCCAGTCCTTTCATTCACCGAGAAACCGAACCTCGCTACAGCCAAAGAGATGGTGGATGGTGGCACTCATCTCTGGAACGCGGGGGTTTTCATGTTCCGGTGTTCAGACATCATTTCATCGTGTGACAGATACTCCCCCGATATTTGTGCATCGGTGAAAATGGCACTTGCTGGCAGTGAACTTGATCTGGGCTTCACCAGACTCTCAGAATCTGAGTGGCGAAAACTGCCAGATATTTCGCTGGATTATGCCGTTATGGAGCACGCGGACAACATCACTGCCGTTCCCTATGATGGCGCTTGGTCGGACCTTGGAAGTTGGCAGGGTTACTGGCAAGAGACACGTGACAACACCAGGCCGAAAGACGGTGTGGTCAAGGTCGGTAACGCTCACGACTTCGATTGTCACAACACTCTTTTGATGTCCGAAACACCGAAACAAGCAATCGTTGGGCTTGGCCTACGCGACCTTGTGGCTGTCGCGATGCAGGATGCAGTGTTGATTGCTGATCGAAGTCGAACTGGCGAAATTGGTGCCGTCGTACAGGCTCTTACGACCAGCAATGTATCGCAGGCTACCGTACGCCCTCGCGATTTCCGCCCCTGGGGGTGGTTTGAACAGCTCGTTGATGGGCCCGGATTTCAGGTGAAGTTGATCACAGTGCATCCGCGCGGCGTGCTTTCGCTGCAATCACATACTCACCGTGCCGAGCATTGGGTGGTCGTGGAGGGCTCAGCAACTGTGACAATCAGGAACAGCACGTTTGAACTGTCAGCAAACCAATCGACCTATATTCCGACTGGTGAACTACATCGCCTGGAAAACACGGCACCGCACGACCTGAAGATCATCGAGGTGCAAACGGGGGCGTATCTTGGTGAAGATGATATCGTCCGATACGAGGACGCGTATGCGCGCCAATAGTTCAGACTGCGAGATTACAGACGCAGATTTTGAACCGCCAAGCTACCAAGGCGTTGACCGATCCACTGGCTTGATTTCAGAACACGCCCGCGTCCGTCAACCCAATAGACATTGGAAAACTTGATTTCGCCACGCTGGCAGCTTTCCTTCATCACCACGGCGTCCGCGTTGATCTCACCAAAGGTCACACGCTCGGATTTCACGCGGGTCAGGGTACAGTCTACCTTAAGACTGGTATTCTGCCCGAGGTCTCCGAGGTAAAAATGCTCTCTTTGATATGATGCCTCACGCCGAGAAGTGATCGCTGATACGGCGGTATCGATACGCGCTGCCATCAAGTCATCACCCAGGCCACGGGTGTTTGACAAAACCCCGCGCTTGAAAACGAGCGCCTGACCTGGCGCACTGCCCCAAGTTACATAGTCACCATTCCGACCGGTGGGACTAATTGCAAGAACAGCATTGGTATCCACACGAACTGCTAACGCAATCGGTCCCTTCGTGGCTGAGAGGGCTTTCTTTACAATCGCATTTGGGTCAGCAGGCTTCGCCGATGCTTGGGATTTGGTCCCCTCAGACTTCACTCCCAGCTTCGGAAGAAGGTTTTTACCGGATTCCTGCAAGAGCTTCGCTGTGATCTTGGGCAGTTCGATTTCGGAGTTATCCGACCCGCAGGCACCAAGCAACAGCACACCGCAAAGCGCTAGTTTCGCGGCTCCACGCCGCATATGGAAACTCGTTCTCAACACACTCATCTCCAGAACTTACCCCAACGCGACGCCAGCGCGTTCCCGTGGCCAGCCTCGACCCATTCGAACAGCCGACCGTCAGTCTCCAGCTTTGCGCCGCCGTCGCGCGACAAAGACCTCAATTCCGCAGATGAGTTCCCGCGTGATGGCGTACCAAACGCCCATTCAAACGGGATGGACAGCCGAATACCTTTGTCGAAAGAACCTTCGCCAAAATCTTCAGCGGATACGTTGGTTTTGGTCACGAAACCGCCGACCTTCCACCCATTTGCAAATGTCCGGTCAACCGACAGCGTCGCTCCGTAGTCGCCCGCTAGGTAACGACCAACATCGACCTGCCCAGTAAACCCATTTCCAAAGTCGTAATATGCCGACAAATGACCCGTCACGACGCTATAGTCGCGAAACCCAAAAAGCTGGTCGAAGTCGCGCTGTTTCACCCAAGCCACTTCTGCGCCAAGTGCCAGCTGACTGTCGACAGGCTTCCATAGAAGCTCGCCTTGCACACCCCCGAACATACTTTCCAAATATCCAACAGAGACGCGGCTATAGAGGTTCTTGCCTGGGCGTCCATACATTGTCGCAGTCAGGTGAGAGATTGCAGGATTCCCTTCAGCCGCATAGGCAGCCGCAAGCGTGCGTACGGGTGGAAGGGCAGTCTCCTCGTTGACATCGTAGGTGCCCAAATCCCCCCACAGACTCTGCGACAGCGCGCCAGAAAGGAAGAAGTTAGGAGCAACCTCGTAGCTGGCGCTGAGTTTCAAACCGAAATCCGCACGGATCGGACTGTTCGGATCAAAGAAGCTGAGACCCAGATAAGGGGCAAGTCCCCACCGGAACCGGTCCTGTGGCATGGCGAGTTCGGAGTTGCGCACAGCGCGTGGCTCGGCCTCGTCGATAGTAACGCGTTGGAACATATCCACAGCGGGAGCATTTTCCAGTTTTTCTACATCGCTGCGCCGCATCGTGACCTTTGACAACGGCACACCCTTGTCGACCAGTGTGATCACGAAAGTTTCGACAGATGGCGGCATCGCGTGGGTCAGGATGCGCGCCGTTCGACCAAGGGCTTGTGCAGGGGAATGATACTTGCGGTTGGTCACCTTAAGCTCAGTCCGGCTGGTGCCCAATGCAAGGCTTTCCAATGTGATGCCCTGCTTGTTAAGCGCCTCTCCCACTGCTTTGCGGATGCCGGTCTCATTTGTGGGATCAGAAATCCATTCCGTCCCCCAAGCCTGTGCATTGCTACGCGCGGGGCGGGGTTTGACAGGCAAAGGCGCGCGCTCGTTGCCGGTGCGCGCAATTGGTTGACGCGGATTGATGCGCACAACAAGATTCGCCCCGAATGTATCGCCATTCAGATAGAATGCATTGACGTGGATCGCGGGCGATACCTGATAATCAACGGCAAAGTTGAAGGGGGACTTGTGCTCCATGATGCCGGCTGCAACTTCTTGCACAAACGCATCAGACGAGTACTCGGCCTTCACTGTCAGCTTGTCACTCACCTTGTAGGACACACCGGCGAATGGCGCGAAATCACCGCGGAACCACTGGCTAGCATTCAGCGTACCACCCTGACCGAAATCCCAAGGTGGGCGCGATCCGGTAGAACCGATCGGTTTATAGCTGCCTAAGCGCCCCCAGCCCAAACCACCGGTGATCCGCAAACGGTCCCCGATGGATTTGGTCGCAACGATGTACTCGCTGGAGTAAATACCTGTCCCGATGAAATCGCGGATACCCACCGATACAGCCGGAAAATATTTGCTTTCGTTCAGAACACGATAGCGAACGTCAAAGCTGCGGTCGAAATAGTCGCCGACTCGCGGATGAAAATCCGCCAATTTTGCATAGCGGAAACTACCAGTTAAACGCGGCGTAATCTGAAAACTCAGTGTACCGTTCGCATTCGGACCATATTGCGAATAGGTAAAAGCCAACTCGCTATCAGCCGCAGCCTCGGCCGTCGGCATGGCGATCAGGCCCGGAGTACCATAGATCGTGTAGCTTGATGTCAGCGTTCCAACTTCTGCGTGCGTAGGGGTCGCAAATGTCCCCAGTGCTCCGATTGCCGCCAATTTGCAGAAATCTACCCGTACAATGCCCACTGCCGTCTCCGTAAAACTTCTTTTTTGTTCAAATACGCGATCCAAAACGACAAATCACGCAAAACCGACAATTGCAGACGATTTGCGGTGGATTGTCGCGCAAATACACGAATTCCTTCACGTTCCGTCTAGCCATTGTAACGCCACGTTACCAGCCCCTAGCGGCACCGGTGGCGTATAGTTGACCAAAGATGGTCTGGAACAGGAGCCAATCATGAGCCTTTTTACCCCCTCAGCCGCTTGGGTCAGCGATGAACACCGCATGTTCGCGGATATGACCAATCGGTTCTTTGCCGATGAACTGACTCCCAATATCGAACGCTGGGTGGATCAGGGCATTGTGGACCGCGAATTTTGGCGCACCGCCGGAACCGCTGGGATCATGGGGGGCGCCACGCACGAAGAGTTCGGCGGTGCTGGCGGCGACATGGGGTTCGAAAGCGTTGTTATTTATGAACAAACCCGAACCGGTGATTGCGGATGGGGGTACGGTATCCAGTCGATCGTCACGCATTACATCGCGGCCTATGGAACCGAGGAACAAAAGGCACGCTGGCTTCCCGGCCTTGCATCGGGCGATATCGTCGGCGCGATTGCCATGACTGAACCGGGCACTGGGTCAGACCTGCAAGCAGTGCGCACCCGGGCCGAGAAAGACGGCAATCAATACAAGATTAACGGATCGAAAATTTTCATCACCAACGGTCAGGCCGCCGACCTGATCATCACGGTCTGCACGACTGATCCCGGTGCGGGGTCCAAAGGCGTTTCCCTGATTGTTGTTGAACCCGATCAGTGTGAAGGCTTCAAGCGTGGTCAAAATCTGAAGAAACTGGGGATGAAGGCCAACGACACGTCCGAATTGTTTTATGAAGACGTCAAAGTGCCGCAAACCAACCTTCTTGGATCTGATGAGGGTCAAGGCTTTTATCAGCTGATGAAACAACTGCCGTGGGAGCGATTGCTGATCGCCATCCAAGCGCTCGGTGCGATTGATTTCGCACTGGAACAGACCATTGCCTATACGCAAGAGCGCAAAGCTTTCGGGCAACGTGTGATGGATTTCCAGAACACGCGTTTCAAGCTGGCGGAATGCAAAACCAAGGCCGAGGTTCTCCGCAGTTTCGTCAATGACGGCATTAGTCGGCTGATCGACGGAACCTTGGATGCACCCACCGCCTCGATGGCGAAATACTGGGGCAGCGAAGTGCAGAACGAGATCATGCACGAATGCCTGCAACTCTTTGGAGGCTATGGCTACATGATGGAATACCCGATCGCGCGGCTCTACGCAGATGCGCGTGTTCAAATGATCTATGGCGGCACCAACGAAATCATGAAAGAGCTGATTGCAAGGTCAATTGATGAATGACACCAGCGCCAAGGGGCCCCTAGACGGCGTGAAAGTCGTTGAAATTCAGGGGCTTGGTCCGACGCCGTTTGCGGCAATGTGGCTTGCAGACATGGGCGCAGATGTGGTCCGGATCCAACGACCCGGCCTTAAACCCCTGATCCCGCAGACCTTTGACGTCTTAAATCGTGGCCGCGGTTTCATCGAGCTTGACCTGAAACGCAACGAAGACCACCAAAAAGCACATGTGCTGATCAACAAGGCCGATATGCTGATCGAAGGCATGCGACCCGGCGTGATGGAGCGTCTTGGCCTTGGTCCTGAGGAATTCCAGCACTCCAACCCTCGGCTGGTTTACGGGCGGATGACGGGATGGGGTCAAACCGGCCCACTTGCCCAATCCGCTGGGCATGACATCAACTACATCTCGATCACTGGCGCACTACACGCTATCGGCACAGACAAGCCAGTTCCACCGTTAAACCTGCTCGGTGATTTCGGCGGCGGCGGAATGTATTTGGTCGCCGGAATGCTCGCCGCACTTTATGCGGCGCAAGCAAACGGTAAGGGCGATGTCATCGATGCCGCGATCACCGACGGCACCGCGCACCTGATGGCGATGATCTACTCTCTATATGGCGCCGGCTTGTGGGTCGATCAACGCGAGGCGAACCTTCTGGATGGCGGCGCACCGTTCTATGCGATCTATGAATGCGCCTGCGGGGGACATATGTCGGTCGGCGCATTAGAGCCCAAATTCTACGCCGAGTTTCTGTCCCGCATCGGGATCAATGCGGCGTCCCTTCCCGATCAAATGGACATCGAGGGCTGGCCGGTTTTGCGTGATACCTTTGCCAAACGCTTCGGTAAAAAAACGCGAGATGAGTGGGCTGTTTTGTTGGAAGGCACCGATGCGTGCTGCGCCCCCGTCCTGACCCTCTCAGAGGCGCCAGCCCATCCGCATAATGTCGCACGCGGCACGTTCAGCACGCTCGGCAACGTCACCCAACCTGAAACGGCCCCACAGCTTTCAAGCTATCGGTCAAGCGCAACGGCTGGAGATGTACATACGCCCATCGCATACGAAGATGTGCGACACCGCTGGTCGTAATGCTCTCCAAACGGCTATCGGCCGAACCAGACCAGCTTCCCATCACAAACAAAACCCACCCGGCAATATTCTGAAAAGAGTCCAGAAATACGGTTTTGCCCCTTGCAAACCCCGCACCGTCCAGCTAAATCCCCGCCTACCGCGCTCTGGTAGCTCAGCTGGATAGAGTACCTGACTACGAATCAGGGGGTCGGGGGTTCGAATCCTCCCCAGAGCGCCAATACCATTTTGTAGGACGTCAGACGAAATTGATCTTTGCGTCATAAACTGACCCAATTCACCGCGAACCGGATGTTTGTGGTCTAACCGCGAATATCCGGTTCGAACCCCTTATCTGATGCCGTATGAGATCTTCGTGACGCCGATACGCAGATTTCTTCCTTTCCAAAGCTGCGACTGATGCTCCTGCCAGATTGGCGCGAACGGCCCAAACCGGACTTTCAACACTTGTTCGCTATACTGCGGTGCGCCCGCCCAACCTTCCGTTCGCTGCGCCTGCACCGCCTGAGCTTATCTGACTACACCGCCAGTTTTGTGAACCATTCGCCTTGCACTAAGCAACACTGTGCATCGTTTCGCTGGAAGCGCATGCGCGATTGATGTGCAAAGCGAGGACTTCGACAAACTGGTCAACCGCTTCGTTGGGCTTCTGTGCTTTCGGTAGCAGCAAGCCAAACGTCATCCAGCGTTCAGGAATGATCGGAACTGATGAGACGCGGTCGTGGAACGGGTATGCAACCATTTCATCGGCGATGGTTACGCCAGCGCCTTCTGCAACAAGGGCACAGGCCAGTTGTGATGAAGATACCTCGTGCGTTTTTTGTGGCGTGACGCCTGCCGAGTTGAAGGTGTCATCAAGCTGATCACGCAACAGCAACCCGTGCATTAGCCGTAATACGGTATCATTTACGAGTTGGTCAGCGGTTACATAATCTGCACCCGACAAGGAATGTGTTTTGGGCAAGATGGCGGACGCTCGAACTCGAACAAGCGGCACTGTCCGAATGTCCGGATGAGTTACAGGAAGTGCAGCGATACCCAAATCATATTCCCGCCCGGCCAACCATTTCCCGGCTTCTCGACGGGCACGCACGTCCAGGGTCACATTGACGTCTGGATAACTTTGAATGAACCGTGCCACGGCAGGGGTTGATATGAACTGGGCGATCCTAGGCATTGTTACGATCCTAAGACTTTCCGTCCGGCCGGCTCGAATTTCCCCCGCAATGCGGGGAATTTCATCGAGGTTGTCGAGGATACGTCCGGCTTCCCGGTAAAAGGCGATCCCCTCGGTGGTGGGAGAAAGGCTGCGACCACTGCGATCAAAGAGACTGAGCTTCAGCTCTGTCTCCAGACCGCTAATTAGTCTGCTGATTGCGGGTTGGCTAAGATGCATGACGTCGGAGGCAGCGGCGATTGATCCTTCAGAAAATGCATGCCGGAAGGCTCGGAGAGCTTTGATGTTCATCACAACGACCCTTTACGCTTTTGCATCATTAGATGTCACATTTGCAATTTTGGCAATTAAAATCACTGTTAGAAAGGCTGTGTCATAATTTTGGAGGAGGAGCCCAAATGAAACGCAGAGAATTCCTTGGTGCTGTAACAGCTGCTGTTGCGCTGGCCACAACCACAACTGCAGTTTACGCAGATGATTGGCCCAAACGCCCCATCAACCTCGTTGTTCCCTACAAGGCTGGGGGCGGTACTGATGCCTATGCCCGCGCAATCTCGGCAGCGGCGGAAGGTGTGTTGGATGTACCGGTCGTCGTTGTAAACAAACCCGGCTCGGGTGGTCTCAATGGCGCAAACTCCGTAGTAGGGGCCCGGCCTGATGGATACACGATGATGATGACCTCGGGTGGATCATTCTTGTTGTCAACCATGACACGCGACACCGACGTCGACGCTCTGGACAGCTTCGAGTTTGTTGCTCAGGTAGGGCAGTTGCGTACTTCATTGATGGTGCCGATCAATAGTCCTTATCAGACTGTTCAGGACGTGATCGACGCAGCAAAGACTGATCCCGGCTCGCTTCGCTGGGCACATTCCGGCCGCGGTGGATTCCACCATGTCGGAGGCTTAGGCTTTCTGGCCAACAACGATATCGCGGCGCAAGATGTTCCCTTCAAAGGTGGCGGACCGACGCGTGCGGCGCTGATTGGTGAACAGGCAGACTTTGGCTTTCTTGGCGTGCAACAGCTGCGCGGATTTGAAGAACAGCTCCGGGCATTGGCCGTAAACAGCGCCGACCGCGACACCATCATGTCCGACGTTCCGTCTTTCGGTGAGCTGGATATACCGTTCGCTGCGGTCTCATCTCCGGTCATCGTTTTCGCACCCAAGGGAACGCCCGCTGAAGTCATTTCTGCCATGGAAACCGCATTGGCTGAGATTGCTGCGAAACCTGAATTCGCGGAGCTATTGGCAGAGCGTGGAACCGGCCCGGTTTATGCAAGTGGTGCAGATGCCAAAGCCGCGCTGACCGCGATGAAGGCAGATGCCGCACCGTTGGTGGAGACCTTGAACAACTGAGTAGACAGAGGGTCTGGCCGCCAAGGTTTTACCCTCTCGACTCAAGAATTACTGTAGGAGAGCACGATGCGGGATATGACCGAAGGATTAGTACTCGTCCTGGTATCACTACTTGCGATCTGGGGCGCCTGGTTGGTGCCAGCAGCAAGCCCCGGCGACACTTGGGCGGGGATTGTTCCCTTTTCGGCCTCGGTTGCGTTACTGGTGTTGGCAAGTTTGTTGTTGATTGGTGGGTTGCGTACGACGCCGTCTGGCCCTGATGTCGCTGAGGTCAACGACAGTGGCACAATGGATATCTTGGTCCTATTTGCAATTGCGCTGATCTATCAGCAGTCATTCCGCTGGTTTGGCTACGTCCTGCCCACGGCCATCGTCGCGCCCGTGGTCCTCTACCTATTCGGGGTCCGAAACTGGGTTGGATTGGCGGTTTCGATTGTTGCCTGCCCACTGACATTCCACATCATCTTTTTCGAGCTGCTCGGTGTCTTCCCGCCCTATGGCGAAGTCTTCGATCTGCTTGACTGGTTCCGGGGGTAAGTCCAATGGAAATTTTTCCTGCTCTTCTATCGGTCATCACTGATCCGACGCTTCTTTTTGCCATCGTACTTGCAGCTGCCGTCGGGATGATCGTTGGCGCGACACCGGGTTTGACCGCCTCTGCGGCCATCGCGATGCTTCTCCCGATCACCTTCTATATGCCGCCGCTGTTTGCTCTGGCATTCCTTTACGTGATTGGTAAATCCGGCCGCTATGGCGGGTCGGTTGCGGCGATCCTGTTCAATACACCCGGCACTGCGGCAAGCGCCGCGACGCAGATCGATGGCTACCCTCTTGCGCGCGCGGGCAAAGCCGGGAAGGCGATGAAGGTCGCGACGATCTCATCTGTCATTGGCGATCTCATGGGCGACATCATGCTTGTGGTTGGCGTTGGGTTCATCGCGTCTATTGCTCTGAAACTTGGTCCACCAGAAACCTTTGCTATCTACTTTGCTGCCTTTGTCGTGATTGGTTCTGTTATTGGAAAATCCATCGTCAAAGGCCTGATTTCTGCTCTGCTGGGCATTCTGGTCGCGATGATTGGACTTGATCCGATCTCAAGCGAGGAGAGGTTCACCTTCGGTTCATTCGAATTGTCCAATGGCATTGGCCTAGTGCCACTGATGATCGGTGTTTTCGTTCTGGGCGAAGTCTTTGCGCAGCTGGAGGAGCGCAAGAAAGCGAAGGGAGAGATCAAGGAAAACGAAAGTGATCCGACCGGACACAGCCTGACTTACGAGGAATATAAACCCTGCATCCCGCATGCGGTGCGGGGCGGGTTCATTGGCGCCGGGATCGGCGTTTTGCCAGGTCTTGGCTCTGCCATTGCGGCTTTCATCTCCTACGGAGAAGGTAAACGTCGTGCCAAAAACCCTGAGCTTTGGGGAAAGGGCGCATTGGAAGGCGTCGCCGCACCAGAGGCTGCCAACAATGCGGTGTCTGGTCCGTCGATGGCTCCACTTCTAACCCTCGGCATTCCGGGTTCAACCATCGGGGCCATCCTGCTGGGCGTCTTCCTGATCCACGGTATTCAGGTCGGCCCGACATTGTTTCTCACGGACAAAGAACTGGTCTATCAACTCTTTGCGTGCGGGATGCTGGGCATTTTTGCGTATGGGATCATTGGATATTTTGGTGCCACTCAGGTCGCCCGCATAATTCTGAAGGTTCCGGTCAATGTACTGTATCCGTTGATTTTCATGACCGCATTCGTTGCCGCCTATTCGGCCCGTGGTTCTATGTTCGACGTGACTGTCATGACCGTGGCCGGGTTTGTCGGCTGGCTGATGCGCAAATTCGACTTCAATGTCGCCGCATTTGTCATCTCGTTCGTACTCGCCAAAGGGGCCGAGGAGACCTTCCGCCAATCCTTGCTGATGTCCGATGGTGGAGCACTGATCTTCGTTGAACGCCCCATCGCCGCCGGCTTCATATTGCTCGGACTGGTCGCCATGGGCTTTCGCATCCGATCAATCATGAAGGAACGCAAGATCGCAGACGGAGGACTGGGTGATGCTTGATTATCAGATCTATCGGAACTGTTTCTCATCTGCCGAAATGCGCAGGATCTGGTCGGAGCACGCCACGATAACCGCCTGGCTGAAAGTCGAACAAGTTCTTGCACGTTGCCAGGCCGATCTCGACCTGATCCCCGCTGAAGCCGCCGCCGCCATTGAATTGGTTGGCATATCCGATCTGGATATCGAAGCGCTGGCCGCCGAGATGGATTTGGTCGGTCGGCCTATTGTCGGGCTGGTGAAACAATTGCGCGCCTTGGTGGGAACACAGGGCCCCCACGTGCACTTCAACGCAACCACTCAGGACATCATGGATACTGCGATGGTCATGCAGATGAAGCTGGGTCTGATAGAGATTGAGACTGTCACGGCCCGACTGATCAAGCTGTTGGGCGACCACACCAAGGCGCACTCCTCCACCATCATTATGGGCCGGACCAATGGGCAACACGCGGTGCCAATGAAGCTGGAGGTAAAGCTGGCCGTGTGGCGTTCGGAACTGATACGCCGCCGCGAGGCGTTAGAACAGGCGGCCAGCCGTGGTCTCAACGTTCAGATAGGCGGGCCAATCGGAGACTTGCGTGGCTACGAGGGCGATGCGGGCGAGCAGGTCAAAACCGCCGTTGCCGCACGGCTTGGGTTGGGCGTTGTTGAGCCACACTGGCAAAATGCGCGTGACGGGATCGCAGATGTGGTGACTGCCCTTGGTGCGCTCTGTGCCACACTGTGCAAGATCGCACACAACGTGAATTTGTTGTCCTCTTCCGACATTGCCGAAATCACTGAAACGCACACCAACGGCAAGGGTGCGTCGTCTTCCATGCATCATAAACGCAATCAGCGGACTTCGGAATTCATGGAAGCTGTATCCCGCCTTGGCCGACAAAAGGCTGAACAGATTGGGGAATTCACCTTACATGAGCACGAAAGGTCCGGCGGTGCATGGATCGGAGAATGGGTAATTGTGCCTGAGGTGTTCTTGCTTGCTTCCGGTGCGTTGCAGTGGTCGCAAAATCTGTTTGAGGATCTGACCTTCCACTCCGAAGTTATGGCAAGCCGATGCGGCACCTCAGTCAAGGAGCGCGCAGCCGGGTAGGAATGCGGTGCACCTCAAGTTAATTAGTTGTCACTATTGACAGCTAATAGGTGCGCCCCTAAATGCCGGTAGGAATGATAAATTAAGGTTCTCCGATGCGATCTTTCAAATTTCTCTCAATCCCAGTGCTGGTCATGGTGACGACATACGCGTCCCTCGCCCAAACTCAGGAAACTTCATCACTGTCTGTCACTGTTGATGGGCTACGGAATGGGCAGGGAGCGGTCATTGTTGCCGCGTTCGACCGGGCCGATGCCTTCGAAGCAATGGACGTCAGTAAAGCCGCAGCGATGGCGTATTTGCCCGCCGCGAACACAAAAATCTCGGTGACGTTTCATGACCTACCGCGGGGGGCGTACGCCTTTGCCGCCTTGCATGACGAGGATGGCGATAGTGATTTAGGTATGAATGGCGACGTACCGTCCGAGGGTTATGCATTTTCCGCTATGGGCCGCAGCGGCCTGCCATCAAAGTTCGAAGATGCGGCAGTCGCCACTGGCGATGTAGCAACCTCGACCTTGCGACTGAAATACTGGAATTGACATGGCCGGACGTCCCTCAAACCGTGATGAACGCTACGCTCAAGTGATGCAGGCCTTGGTGCGCTGTGTGGCGCGGTTTGGGCTTGAGGGCGCCTCGCTCTCTCAAGTCGCGACTGAAGCTGGGCTGTCCCGCCCATTGATCCGCCATCATCTGGGCAATCGGGAAGAGATGATCTCAGCGCTTCAGGACTATGTACTGCAGAGTTTTACCGAGCAGACCGCGGCATTGACCGCTGCTTTGCCTGCCAAAGAGCCGAGTGCCGCACTGGTAGAGCTTCTGTTTTCTGAAACCACCGGGGCGACGCCCGATCTTGTGCTGGCATTCGCCGCCCTAACAGCACGTGCCGCCGAGGACACCGATCTGCGCGCTGCTTGTCGTGAATCACTTTTGAGGTTCGAAGCCACAATCGCTGAGACTCTACGCAAAGAACATCCGGAGGCTGATGCTTATGTCGTACACGCCACGGCCCATAACATCACGGCACTTTACTTCAATGTAACGTCGCTCGCTCCCCTCGAAATGCCCGAGGAGTGGGTGCAAACAGCGCGGACGCTTTCGCGCAATCTACTGAAAGAAATGGAAAAGAAAACATGACCCAAACCCGCATTCTCAACTACGTCACCTTTGCTGTCCTGATGGTCAGCACGGCCATGGGATATCAGGCTTTGTGGGGTTTGTTGTTCCTTTACTGGACGATCCCGAATTTCTATTCGGGACACGCGTTCCTGTTGTCTGACGTTACGCGTCAGGACGACCCGCTGCTGTTCTGGCTTGTTCAGATTGCGTGGATTGTGCTGGGCGCTCTTCTTGTCGTTCTGGATTTCTTTCCTCAAACTATGGGAGGTGCATGATGTCCCGAATGCTGCATCTTTTGCCGGTTGAGGCCTATACCTCGCAGGATTGGTTTGACCGCGAACAGCGCGACATCTTTTCGAAAACCTGGCGCTATGCCGGTTTCATGGAGGATGTCAGTGAGCCAGGACAGTATATTTCTGTTCAAGCCGGTCTGAACAATATCTTCGTCGTCATGGGGCGCGACCGCCGCCTGCGGGCTTTTCACAACATCTGTCGGCACCGCGGCACGCAGTTGATCCGCGCTGTCGGCAAGACACAAAAGGCACTAACCTGCCCGTATCACGATTGGACATATGATCTGGAAGGCAACCTGATCTCGGTTCCGGAAGAGCACGAGGAGTTTGGCAAAGTCGACAAGTCCTGCTTGGGACTGAAGCCCGCCAAGGTCGACATCTGGAAGTCGATGATCTTTGTTCACCCCGACCCTGACGCACCGTCCATCACCGACTGGTTCGGACCAGTCGAGCCACATATCGGGCCGCATGTTCCAGAAGACCTGGTCGAGTACGAAGAGCTAAACAACAGCTACGAGATCAAAGCCAACTGGAAGGTCGTGGTCGAGAACTACATTGATGTCTACCACCTGAGCCACCTACATTCGAGCACGTTGCAAATGTACGACCACAAGGCGGCGAAATACCATTGGGAGGGCCCGCACTATATGTTCTGGGAGCCGCCGGTAGACGCGTTCCTGAAAGATCAGGAAAGCAAACTGATTGCGCCCCGGGTGATCCCCAAGGACATGAATGGCGCTTGGGTGCCAATGCTGTTTCCGGGCATCGGTTTGGCGGGCTCGGAAGACGGCTGGAACGTTTTCATTATCGAACCGCTTGGTCCGGAGCTGACCCGTGTGTCCAATCGTGGACGGGTCTCAAACAGTTCGGGATGGGAATTTGCCAAGCAATCGATGAAATCCTCGATGTTCTGGACCAAATTTGGTCTGAGCGGGAAATACGAAGAGCACGACGCGATGAGCGAAGATGACCCGATGGTGGCAGGTGATTTTACCGGTGAAGATATCTATGCCTGCGAACAACAACAGAAGTCGTTGAAATCCCCGTATTTTGAAACGGGACCCGCCGCCGTAGGTGAAAGCCCCGTTGTCGACCATCAGAAGGTTGTCCTTGAATGGCTGGGAGAGGCGAAATGAGCGCGCGCAATTTCCACCCGCTAACCGTTCTGGACACCCGTGATGAAATCGGTGGTATGGCCAGGACGGTGATGTTCGATGTGCCCGAGGCTCTGCAAGAAACCTTCTCCTGGCGCGCCGGCCAACATCTGTCATTTCGCTTCATGGTGAACGGAGAGGAACAGCGCCGCAGCTATTCAATTTCGTCGTCACCCTTTACCGGCGACCCGCTGCGGATCACTGTGAAACGGGTCAAGGATGGTGTGGTCAGCAACCACATCAATGACACCGTGCAAAAGGGCGACGTGATTGATGTGATGCCGCCCTTTGGCGGGTTCTGCCTTGATCCCGGCACAAAAGCCCGCCGCACACATTACTTTTTCGGTGCGGGGTCTGGGATCACGCCGCTTTATGCAATGCTCAGTTCCGTGATGGCGGCTGAGCCGAACTCGTTCGCGCATCTGGCCTATGGCAACAACAACGAAAAATCGATCCTGTTGCAGCAGGAACTGAACTCTGTCTGGGAAGATAATCCTGAGCGGATGACGATCCACCATCTCTTTTCCAAGCCAGGATTTTGGTCCTCTGCCGATTACTGGCGAAAAGGCAATATCGACAAGGCTGCAATTGAAGCCCTGATCGCCGAGAACCCGCCTTATGCTCAGGACGCGCAGTATTACGTCTGCGGGCCGGGTGGGATGAACAACGCCGTGAAGGCGGCGCTGATGTCGCTCGACGTGCCTGCCAGCCGCATCCATATGGAAAGCTATGGAGGGAACGCTGATCTTGATACGAGTGTTGAAGGTCTGGCAGCGTCGGCTGAGGTCACGCTGAACGGGCAAACCCACGCGGTTAACATCGCTCAGGGCCAAACAGTTCTAGAAGCGGTCAAGTCTGCAGGCCTCAAGCCACCATTCTCGTGTCAATCTGGCGTTTGCGGCGCTTGTCGCGCAAAACTGAGCCACGGCGATGTCCATATGCGCGCCCGCATGGCACTTGAAGATCGCGACATCGACGGCGGTGCGATCCTGACCTGCCAGTCACTCCCGACAACCGAGAAGCTTTCACTTAGTTATGACTGACAAGATCAGGATTGATGAGGCAGGAACATTCTATTTCGCCTGCATCGGCCTAACGCTGGCAACCTGGCGTATTAGCTTCACGCTCGGGGCGTATGGCGAGGTATTTTATGGCGACATTCTTGCCATATGGTTTGTGTCGATTACGGCGCTAATCGCCAGCTTCGTGCTCGGTCGGAATATCGACACAGGCCGATACCTTACATGGTGGGGCGTGGTCCTCATGCTCCTACCAACTGTGGTCATGACCGCGGCTATTTGGTCGCCGGATGTTTCATCGCTACAGACGATCCTGCCTTGGTTGCTTGTTCCATCGATCCCCTACATCGCCTACATTCTGTTCTCGGTGGCAGCACCGGAAGCTGTTGAGCTTCACGACCGCAGGCTATTTTACTGGCTGATCGCGATTTTACTTCTGGTTAACGTAATCAGCTACTTTGTTGGGGCATTCAACTATGCTTTCCTGAGCTGTGAGGATTTTATTGTGGCAGGTGACGAAGCACCGTCCAACTGCTGGAAGCCGGAAAGATGAAACCCGCATTCACACTGATAGTTATCGCGTTGTCGCTAAGCTTCATGTGGGGGTGCGCGCAAGCTGACTCGCCCAATCCATGCGTGCCGGAAACGGTGCCAGGCGAAATCATTGTTGAACTCAAAGATGCAAGCAGGTCACCTGAAACACGAGCGCTCATCGAGCGCATGGAAAGCGTACGTTTTGAGAAGATCCTATTTGATGACCCAGACCTTCAAATATGGCTGTTAACCGCTCAAACTGGCCAAGAGGATCAACTCATCAGAGACTTGATGCAAATATCAAATGTTGCTACGGCGGAAGCCAATCAATTGGGTTGTTTCGATGGATGAGATGCCAATAGCTTGTGAGTTCCTGCTCGAACGCTGAAATTAGTGTAGTACGCAGCATCTAATCCTTTTGCACCCTGCACCTAGTTTCCCTACCTGTTCCGCCTTTTGCGACAGACCCTTTCCTTTTTCGACGCATAGCTTTTTATTTGCCGTTTATGGTGAGGTTAGTCATGGAGTTCCTTTAATAGTGGCTTTAAGCGAAGCCCGTCAGGGCGTTCGTCTCCAAAACCCTCTCTTAGCAAATGGCCCTAAGTGGTCCCACAAGCGCTGACTTCAGACACTCTTGAACAGCTAAAGTGTGTTCGCGGCCGATCATAATTGGGATCGGCCCGGGCTGAACAATCATGCAAAACAAAAGGAACGTCCCAATTAGAAAGTACCTATTGTCGCCGTCGCGGCGCCTACTCTTCCCGTTATCAACAAAATAAATCCGTTTTTCCAGATGCTGCAATCGCTCGAACGGCAGCTATTTGGTGCCATCACCTGAGATTGAGGCTTTTTTGCATGAGTCAGAGTATGGATAGCTAGACCTGAACGTTGATTGTTGCTTCAACCTCACCATTCACATCAACGTAAACCATGGAAACGCTTTCAGCCTGTTCGTCTGACATGCGGCGGAATAGGCTGTCTCGTTTGTTGTCGGGGTCTCCGGCGACGTAATACTGTGTGGTCAGCAGTTCAGTTTCACCGTCGAAAACCTTCACATGGATATGCGGCGTCCGCCCCGGATATTTGCCCGGTTTGATCGTGCGGAAACTATAGCTCCCATCTTCTCCAGTGATGTCATGGCCAAAACCTTGGAACCCTTGATCATAGGTCACGTTGCGATCATCGCCGGGGTGAAGGTATTTTCCGTTCAAATCACATTGCCAAATTTCGATCCGGTGCCCGGCCCGGGGCATGCCGTCAGCGTCGGTAATTGTGCCTTTAAGAGTGATCACCTCACCGCCTGCTTCTTTGACAAGGCCCATCACCTTTACCAGATCATTATCCACATCGGGCATACGCATGGTTGGGGTGGGGTAGAACGGTCCCTCCGTTGCTTGGGGAGTAAATCCGGCAGCTTCGGCACGACGCCAGAAGAACGCACCACTGGCGAATGTGACCAAACCGGCAAGAATTCCGCGACGAGTGTGTTTGCTAGCAGACATAGCTGGCTCCTTGAAATGGTTACGAACGGCCCATCTTCGCATCGAGGCTCCAACGACCGGGGCCAGCAAAGACGAGATAGAGGAAGGTGAAGCAGAACAGTATAGCCAATTCGCCGCCGTTCAAGATCGGGTAAAAGCTCTGGGGTGCGTGAGCCATGAAGTAGGCACAGGCCATCAGGCCAGACAGCAAAAACGCAACCGGCCGGGTGAAGAGGCCCAGCACAATCAATGCGCCGCCGAACACCCGGTGGCTGCGAAACCTGCCATTCGAAGCCTTTTGTCTTCGAATGCCGCAATGCGGGACTCGGCCAACATTCGCTTCTTGCGTTTACTTCCGCAGAATCAATTCGCATATGCCGTACAGATAAGACCGTGCCGCAGCCGGGTTGTGAAGGTGGTCAGTGCCGGGTCATTTTGACGAATGCACCTAAACCGCCTATTCGCCGCATGCCATCATAGGTCAGGGTAATGGATTTGCCGCCCTGTACCGTTTTCCAGAAGATCGCGCTCCATCCAACGGCGTGCCGCATCCAGATCTGCATCTAACCCGGGCACATGGCTGCGCAGCACTTCAAGACGGGCGCGCGGCAGGAGCAGGGCAAATTCTATGCGCGACAAGAAACTATCGTTTTCTTTCCGTTCGTCAGCCCAGAGCATTCGCTCAACGATGGCCATCACCTCGGTGTCGGGCTCTACCTGTAGCTCTAGTGCGTCGAGAAGCGTGGTCGCCACTATACTCCGGCGCGGATTGGGAAGTTCGTCGCCCGAAAAGACGCCCATGCCGATCCACGGCTTCGCAATCAACGAGCTGAACTGTCGATCCGCCGGCGAAGCTGACAGGCGCGGCAAAAGTGCGATCAAGCGTCGATGCAATTGCTCGGCACGGTCCGAAACTATGTTGCGGTCGTAGTCTTTTTCCAATGCGGTGCGCCGCAGAACCGTGAGGTCGCGAACGATCTTTGCGACCTCAATCCGCGGTCCCAGGGTTTTACCTGCTGAAACACGTGTGCGCGCCTCGAATTTGTCAAAGGCGTCGAGGTTCCCCGCGGCCAGGGCCGTTTTCAGGACATACGAGCTTGTTTTGAAATAGGTGTCCAAATCTTCGGAGCGGTACCACCGGCGGTTTAAACTTGATGCCCAATAGCTGTCAAAAAGCGCCTCCAACCCGTCAAATTCACCAACCTCCATTTGGCAAAACATGAGCCAGGATCCAGTGAAACTCAACGGCAGCGTTGTTGTTCGCAGTGACGTAGGGGTACCCAAAACCAGTTCCGCTTGCCCTGATTTGTATAACCCCCTTTCGATAAGATATGTGGCGTGGAACCAGGCCATCCGCTTGCCCAACCCCTGATCTTCTTGGTCGGACGTGTTGATCCATTGGACTTGGGAAAGGTGACCGTTGTCGTCAAAACCTGCCACTGGAAGTGTTTGGAATTGGAAGCCGGGCCCAACGGGCATCAGGAAACCCACGCCCAGTTGCTGTCCGACAGTCACCACCGCCAGAGCGTCGTCAATATCAACCGTCTCCGGGTCGAACGACAGGGCACCTTCCCGCAGTCTCTGCAGTTTCCAGCTGTCCTCATAATTCTCCAGCTTGTACGCAAGGTCTAACGCCAAGAGCAACATTTCGCTTGTCTCACGCGGCCCTTCGGATTGCACGGCGTCCAGGATAAGCGCCATCATCCGGCCCATCGCGGCATGGGCTTCATCATTGTTGCCACAGATCAGTGCACAGATACCAATCAACCCGTTCAGGGTGACCTGTTCTTCGGAGTTCATGTCTGTGACCAGCGGGCCACGATCTGTGAACGCTCGGATCTTAGTCAGTGTTGCACGATCGGGATAGCCTCGTGCAGCGCTGCCGATGTCGGTACCAGCTGTCGCAGCTTGTGACCAGATCTTGATCCACTGATACATATAAGAGGCGGTGCGCGCTACGTCTCGCGCATCGAAGCCCTGGCGCGGTACAGCCTGAAGGAAGTGGGACATGACAGTCTGCGCAGTCGCTAGGATGATGTCGGACATCTCTGGGAGGTGTCCGTTGTTGATCAGCTCTATGAGTCGGCGTTCCACAACGTCAATCAAGTTCCAGTCGCGCGCACCCTGCAACCTATCGGCAGATTTCGGCAGGTATCCTTGGTCTTTGTCGGCGACGAGTTCGTTGAATTGGCGTAGGACGACGGTGTAGTTCGTTTCGGTCCCCTCAGTGTTCGCCAGCGCGAGCTGGCGCAAGATTCCGGCGATCTTGGCTGGTCGACCGTTGGGGTGACTGCGCTGCAACGCGTCGATGCGCCCGATGACTTCCTCCATTTGGTCATCCGACAACAATGCAACCTCTCTGCATCTGTCCGAAATGTCGCGAGCAATAGATAAGACTTCGTGTGTTGTGCTAATCTGTACGGCCGGTTCGGGGACCTCTACATCCGCGTCGATCTCTACGTGCTGACCCTCCAGGCGACCAAAGCCTTTTGGCCGGCGATTGGGCAAAATGGATAGGAATTCCCTATCAATTTCGTCATACCTACTTGTCTGTTTTGCCCCACCCGCCAATTCTCGTTGCATCTCGCTATCAAGCCGGGTCAGAGCCAGTGCACGCTCTTCTAAGTATAGATTGGCGTAGGCTTGTTTGAGCTTGCTCAATGTGACGCTTTTTTCCTCTCGACGTGTTTGTGTGGCAACATCAGTACCTGCCTCTGATGGGCCATCTGACGCAGGGCGTAGGTAAAGTCTGGTCTGCATCAGGAATCGCTTTACATAAGTTTCTGAGTCGTATTTCAGTACATCAACCGGTTTTGAAGCGTCGTTCATAGCTTCAGCGAATTTTGATCTTTTGGGCGCTGGATCATCCATGGTGTCAAACGGCCGCTTACGGTGATCAGAGCGTCGCCAGACGTCGAAAGCGGTGTGCAAAGTGTCAGACGTAAAGGGCGCTGTATCGCCGTCGGCCGAAACATCTACCACACCGTTCAACAAACGCAGCAACTCGTCACAGTATCGGCGTAAAGCGATAGATGCGCTTCCCGATACCGGTCGTTTGTTGTCTTCAGTCGTTGCGTCCTCAGCGGCATGCAGCATTTCACGTAAATTTCCGCGGCGGAACATGAAAGATTCCCCCGTCACAAAATCGTCGATGAAGGGGAAATCATAGATGTCCTCTTCATCGAGACTATTGAAATAAGCGTCAATCACCTTGCGCTTGTTCCAAAGAGCAACTTCCCGACGGTCGCGTTCGGCCCGATGCGCACGCGTCCCTGTGGCTTTTAGCAGCACCAACCGGGGTTTGATCAGCGGCTGGCTAGGGTTCAGGCCGGTAAAGAGTGTACTGACACGTGCCATGCCTTCGATGGACTGCATGGCAGGTGTGCTGACCAGCACAACCGACGTCGCCAGGTTCTGGATCGTCGCGATGGAGTTCGCGTTGTACCCGGTGCGACCGTCTATCAATACAAAGTCGTATCCGGCCATCTCTTGCAAAGCGAGCTTGAGGCCGTTGAGCGCCGTTCGCCCCTGTCGGTCCATGACCCGCGCACCTATGTCAATGGCGAGCAGGTTTGACACGTAGTTGAGCGACCCCGCATTTACTGACGACTTCAAAGATCCTGGACCAAGCAATACGAGGCTTCCCGCTGGGGGAGTCAGTGCGTTTTCTTCGGCGTGGCGATGGACGGGCGGGTCGATTTTGGTCAGATAGTCTTTGTTTTGCTCGGTCAGCGCTCCGTCTTCGGCCAGACGTAGTTTTGCGGCGATGTTTTGAGCAACCATTTTGGTCCGATTCGCTTCCGCCTTTTGGCCTTCACCGATCTCGACACTTGGATCAGCTTCTTCGCGGATGAGGTCGATATAACCGCGTTTTTGGCGCCATGCATCACCCAGGACACCCTGACCCCCGCGCGGCTGGTCGACGCGATCGTCGAAGAAGTCGCCGAGGCCTGGTGCCTCAAGGTCGACATCCATGACAAGCACGCGCTTTCCCGCCGCGGCAAGAAAGGCAGCCGTGTTGGCCAAAAGGAATGACCGACCGGCCCCGCCTTTGAACCCGTAGAAGGCTATGATCGGACAAGACATTAACTGACCTCCACAGTGTTATTTTGTGTGTCGAAAATGCCTGAGAGAAGACCCAGAATCCTTTTCGGTTGGGTGTCAATCGGCGCATTCTGCTTTGGCTTTTCGAAAACGAATACTTCGGCATATTGCAACGTCACGCCATCGGATTCCGTACGTTGCAGATCCACAGGAAACCAACCGCGGCCGAGCCTGATCGACATGTCATTCGCAATGGCGTAATCTTCCACCAGCGAAAACATCTCAGCTGGTGCGTCCCGAAGTTCATCGGGTAGGTGTTTGGGCAGGTTTGCAATCGCATAGCGGCCGCCGGGGTGGGTTTTGTGCTCAGCGGCCAATATGTCGCGAATGCGCTGAAGTATCTGTTGTTCGTCCTCCGGTGGGTCATTGATTTCGAGCCGAACCATTTCACCTTCAACCCTTGTTTCGGACGCACCGATTCCAGCCGCTGCGCCGATGAATACGATCTCGCTACTTTGTAGCAGTTCAGAGTAGTCGTAAGTCGCTGTTGTGGTTTGCGATGTGACCTTCAGCTGCTTTACTTGCGCAATATCAGTTGCGGGGGCAGGGTTATGGGCCAAGCCGATTTGCCTGAGTCGCTTTGCCAGAACACCAAAATTCCTAGGCAGTCCGCCCAAGCAAACGATATGTTTCCGGCAGAGCGGACAGGTCGGCAAATTCGTCTCGACATGCCCATCGCATAGGCCAATCATTGGGGCGACGGGCAATTCGCGATTGTCCTCCCAAAATGCACGCATCGACCACGCAATCAGGTTCCAGCCTAAAATGCGCAGCTCTTTCTGGTCCAGATCAGCTTCGTCGTTTCTCGGGATGAAATGTGTCTCACGTATGACCAGCGGGTGTTTTTCATCAATTGCGTCCTGCCGCCAAGATTTCCTGTCTATTTCGCCGACAAATTTCTGCATCATTGTAGCACGTTCCTGACGATTCAGGCCTGGTTGAACTACACGCATGACATCTGCGAAATCGATGTCAGATAGCTCTCCTTTACCGGAAACGAACACGACGCAATTGAAACTAGGCATCAAGCGCCTCCCGATATGCCATACTTAGCCTATTGATTTGTGCTATATGATCAGCCCGGGCTTCATTGTTTTTGAAACTGCGCACGATTTCGGTCAGTGTCCTTGTGTCGATACCTTCTTCAATGAGATCATTGTTGGTTTTCAACATGCGCTTTATCAGGTCTTTATAATCAGTTGCTTCGTAGCTGGAACCTGCTTGCGTGACTGTGGATAAGGTTTCTTTGAATTCACTAAAAAGCTGCGCCACGCGCGTCTTCAGATTTTCTCGCTTTCGCAAGCCGGAACTCTCTTCCTTGCGGTTGGTCAGATAGAATGCGACCGCAGCGCCGGTGAAACCCAGAAGTGTCGCAAGCCAGCCTTGAACCGCGCGTCGATCAGCGGCCGGGTCAGACACTGGTGCGGCGAACCCGTGGCGTGCCAGGTGTTCGGCTGCGGAATCATCTGATGCCGCCGGGTGGGGGCGCCCGCTTCACCGGTCCTGTTGATCAGACATCGCCTATCCCGTCCGTGACCCGATCCCTGCCATCCAAGTCTTCGCCCGGCGGTTCATCAAAGGTTGATTTCCGCGCTGCATGGCCGCGATGAAATCAACGCTCTTGCAGCGACTTTCTCACCGCATTCGCACACACCTGAACTGAAGACTTACGCTGTGAGCTCTTTGTTGCCACGGGCTATGACTTCGACGAGGGGCCGCTTTGTCCTAATGATCAGAAATGCATGCCATCTGGGTCAGAATTGAATTGCACGGCTATCTTGTTTCCTGAAGCTGATCGGCCCACCTAGGTGGTCCAGTTTGAATGTTAGTGCGTGATTGCGTGGATTCCATCGGGATGATGGTTTCCGGCGCCGGTGGGCGGTAACCCAAAGCACTGTGTGGTCGTTTGGTATTATTGTGTTTCCTCCATTGTGCGATCAGGATTTGCGCCTCCCGCAAGCTGTTGAAGACTTAGCCATTGAGCAGTTCATCGCAGAGCCGGGCGTCGAAGCTTTCGCAGTATCCGATCTCCCAAGGCAATCCCGGCTCGATGTAGGCGGCCTTGGCCCCCGACAGCTGTAATCCAGTCCCGGGCGGCCTGATCATGTTCGAAACCAATCTTCCTGGGCGTGGCGGGTTTGAGGTCTTGCGTCCGCTACGGCGTCGCGGCGACTGCGTCCCTATCATATTGCTGATAGCACGATTGGGTACAGGCGCTCGTGTGGAAAGGTTTGACAGCGGAACCGACGATCACCTTATAAAGCCGTTCCTAATGGATCAGCTAGAAGTACGCATCAGAGCACTTTCACGACGTAAAGGCTTCGATTGTGGGGCTCATGAGAGACTTGGTGAGCTCGAGTTCGATCGCACCATGCGGCAAGTCAGGGCAAGTGGCATCGCGCTAAACATCCCATAGCGAGTGCTGGCGGTCTTGAAGTGTTTGCTGGAGCGGCGCAGTCGCATTGTGGCCGAGGCCCACCTGACCGACCACGAATATGGAAGTTGGTGATGATATCGACAACAAAGCAATTGAGTCCCACGTGTCGAGCCTGCGAAAACGCCAGTTGAACACGGCGCCTACACTAAGGTCCCGTGTGGGCATGGCTATATGCATGAAATCTCCAGTTGATGCGCCGTGCTTCGCTCAGACTACGGCTCTTGGGTTGATATTGGTACTATTGGTCTTGATGGCTGTGACCTTGGGGTGTTAGCGCTCCAACGTGGCGCTGCTAAGGGCGGAGGAGCTGTTTGACCGGTCCCTTCTATCCGCCGCGCTCGCGATTTCACACCATGTGGTCGTGTCGGGTGAGGACGCTCTGTCGCTAATGACCTCTGACCTGGTCCGAGACGCAACAGGGGACAAGTTTTCAACCACGCCGCTTGCCCCCGAGGGCAGCAACGTCACGGGCTTTGCCTAGCACCCCGCCAGCTTTTTTACAGACGGGGGCACACTGAACCTACCGCATGCTGTTGAAGCGATGTACCGGACTGAAGGGGTTCGGGCGCTGCAAGTTATCGAATCCGCTACCATCCGAACTTCGACCGGAGATAAGATCGTCACCGTCTGGCAGCGGCTTGAGGATCAAAACAAATTTGCGGTACAGCTTGCGGCGCTCCGCAATGTTGATTGGTGGTTCCCATGCGATCCTCGACACGCGCTCCGTCACCGTGGGACTGTGTCAATTATTAACATCGAACATGGTGCCAGTTTGACAATTCCGTTGCCGATTGAAGCGAGCTCTTAATCCCGATGGCTCCGATTCAAACTCAGAGTTCCAGTTGATTGGCAAGCCAAGCAATTTTCACGACTATATGTATGGAGAAACCCTCAGCGACATCGTGTGACATCGAAAACTCTAGTGGTCGAAATGGCCCGCCATTGCCAGTTGCAAATTTGCGACGAAGGGCGGCAGAGCCCACTCTTTGGCTATAAAACTGGAGCCCAGCTAAAGCGCAGTTCGAAGATCGCGCTTCAAACTTGCTATTTTCTGCCTCACTTGATGACCGGCTGTCACCGGCGTGATGTGCCGATTTCTACACGGTGATCGAATGTCCCAGACGACGCCCAATCCGCGTCTGATCGTACTTAGCTCAAGGCCGCAACATTCCAAGACGCCGACGTTTGCCTGCCCTTCTGCACGCTCACTGATTTTGCTTCGTTCTTGCAGTAGCTTCGTGAACTGTAGTTCGGCATTGCCGTCAGCTATTAAGCATCTTCAGCACTGCGTCGCGTTCGGACAGTACCAAAAGCAAGGCCAAGTCGTCGGGCGCTAGATGCTCCAAGATCATCTCGGCACCCCGCGTCGGAGAAGTGGCTCTCAGGACCTGCTTCGCATCATATCCATGCTCCAAGACAGTCTTTTCGATTTGGGCGGGGATTTCTCCCAACTCGCGCCCTCTTAGGTAACCCTCCAATTCTGCCGCTACGATCACATCGGGGTTGAAATTCAATGCAGTCAACGTCACGTCCGTGATATCCTGATCCGACCTATCACCCGCATGGCTGAGCATGATAAATCTGCGCTTTGCGGGCAGGCCTGACAAGGCCTCGCACACTGCTGCGATTGAATGTGGGTTATGAGCGAAATCCACAAAGACGCGCGCATCGTTGTAACTGAATTCGTTGCAGCGCCCCGGATTGTCCTTTGCATCAGGCTTGAAGCGGGACAGCCCCTTGCGGATGGCATCCATCGGAACATCCATAGCACGGGCGAGGCAAAGCGCGGCCAGCGTGTTACTGATGTTGTACCGCGCTGCGCCGCCCATGGTCAGGGGAACGTCGAACACGCTTGACACCACCTCATCAGAAGTGCCGTCAAAGAACACAATGTTCTCGCCATCGAGGAACGCACAGCAGTTTCCATTCTCTCTTGCCTGCTGAATCTGCGGGGTCTGGGGGCTTAGCGACAGCCACCAGATATTGGCCTTGGTTTCTTTCGCCTCGGCGACGACAAAAGGATCATCGGCATTCAGCGCGAGGATACCCCCGTCTGACAAGGTGCGATGGACAGCGAATTTGGCCTGTGCCAGTTCCGGCACCGTGTTGACGCCATATTGCCCCAGATGGTCATTGGCCACGTTCGTGACCGTTGCCGCCGTCGCCGCGCGGGTGGGCAGACCCCGGCGCAGGATCCCGCCGCGCGCCACTTCAAGGCAGGCCACCTCGAGCCGTTTGTCACGCAGTAGCATTCTTGCTCCGCCTGGTCCGGAATAGTCTCCGCGATCCAGTATATCGTCACCAACACGCACAAACTCGGTGGAGGTTAGACCCGCCACTTTGCCGGACGCGCGGACAATTGCTTCCAACAGGCGCGCGGTAGTGGTCTTGCCATTGGTGCCGGTGATGAAGGCTATGGGAATGTCGTGCAACGCATCCCAGTTTACCTCGTCTGGGGTGGGAAGGGCACTGACGGGCCATGTCTGGCTGCCGGTGCCGTGACCGATCGAAATCTCATCATCATCACACAAAATGTCGACGCTATGCTCCGCAGACGCATGAATGAGGGAGATCAGGGCCGGGTTGGCCTCCTTGGTCATAACCTCCTTCACGTCCGCGATCATGCTGTCAAAGTCACCGGGTGTGGCATCCACCAGTTCGGCCGCGCAGAAATGCCAAGCCGTTCGGGCTGCGAAGATCGCCGAATAAAGCTGATCCATAGGGGCCGAGATTGCGAGGTTGACTCCACCGCAGAAAGCCCGGGATGTCAGTCCTTCCTCCTGCCACCCCAATGCGTCGAGCACTTTACGGGCGTGGCGCTGCCACAGATCCACAATTCGCGACGTCGGCACATCTTCGAAGAAGACATCCATCACCGCGCCCGGTCGGTTCCATAGCATCCCCGGCCCGGTCAGGCGTCGCGCATCATCCACGCGAATATGATCCGCCTCGGCGCTGGTGATTGTCAGCGCATTCTCAAGATATTCGATCCTATCCACTCCGGCCACTCAGTCGGCGTCTTCGCTGACATCACGGGCCAGACGCACCCCGCGTTCGTCCCGGATCAGGGTTTGGTCGCTGTCAAGTAGGTCTTCAAACTCAGAGGCCTCTTTTGGGGTAGCGATGGCAACCGATGAGACCTCTTCCGATTCCTCGCCCGAGTTGAAGTGAATGATCTGTTTCCAGCACCGTGTGGTGTTGTCGCCGAAGATCACCAGCAAATCGCCGGGGGCGGCCATGGCCAGAGACGCATCCACCGCTTCGACCTCATCTGGGATAATGCTGATTGCGTCTTCTGTCACCCCATGGGCCATCAGGCCCGCTTGCAGCATTTTCGGAACCTCATCTTGACCCCGCCCGCGCCGATGGTCATCGGCTTTGCAGATATAGTGATCGAAGTGGTTGGCAACGACAGATGATGCATCGGCGATATCCTCGTCCCGGCGATCCCCGGGCATTGAGAGGACACAGATCTTGCGCCCCTCAACATCCATCCGGTCCGACATAGCGCTCATGGCACCAAGAGCGGCCGGGTTATGGGCATAGTCGAGGATCACTTTGAATGAATGCTCGTCGAACACGTTCATACGCCCCGGTGCCTGAAAGAAGCTGGTGTCGAACGTACGCAGACCATGGCGAATATTGTCCAGATCTACGCCGAAACTATAGGCCATCGCGGTGGCAAACATGGCGTTCTGCACATTGAAGATGGCCTTGCCTTCCAACGCCGCCGGGATCAGGTGTGACCAGAGAACCGGTATATGCATTCCATTGTCATAGATGGTCAGCATGTCGCCATTCATGCCTAGCTCGAGCACAATCGCCTTGCCACCGGATTTGATATGTTCCTTGACCAGGTTGTTGTTCGGATTGGTCGTCACATAGAAAATCGTCTGGGCATTGGCATAATCCGCCATTTTGAGGCAGTTAAGGTCGTCGGCATTCAGAACCGCTGTGTCCGTGGCACTTTCTACAACAACGCGCTTAACGACCGCCAGTTCCTCAACCGTGTTGATACCGCCCAGTCCCAGATGGTCTGCCGAGACATTCAGACAGGCCGCAACATCCGAACGTTGGTACCCAAGACCCGAGCGCACAAGTCCACCACGTGCGGTTTCCATCACGGCGAAATCCACCAGCGGGTCGCGCAGTACGATCTGGGCAGACTTGGGCCCGGTCATGTCCCCCTTTACACTTAGCTTGCCATCAACATAGACCCCGTCAGTCGACGTAAGGCCAACAATGTTGCCACTGGCTTTCATGATATGCGCCAACATACGCGAGGTCGTGGTTTTACCGTTGGTGCCCGTTATGGCCGCAATCGGAATACGACGAGGTTCCTCGACCGGGAACAGCATGTCGATCACCCTACCCGCCACGTCGCGCGGTTCGCCCTCGGATGGGGCGACATGCATACGGAAGCCGGGCGCTGCGTTCACTTCGACAATCGCGCCACCAATTTCCTTGTAGGATTTGGTGATATCGTCGATCAAGAAATCAACGCCGCCCACATCAAGGCCAACGGCCATGATTGCGCGTTCTGCCATGTCGCGGTTGTCAGGATGTACCACATCTGTCAGATCGATTGCGGTGCCCCCGGTCGACAGATTTGCGGTTGAACGCAGATAGAAGATCTCACCATCGGGCAGCACGGTATCAGACGTGTGACCGGCCGTGTCCAGGAGGCGGTTGGCCTGATTGTCAATCTCAAGCATGGTCAGCACTTTTTCGTGGCCGATGCCCCGGCGGGGGTCTTCGTTTACGATGTCGACCAGTTCAGCGATTGAGTGTTTGCCGTCACCCACCACATGGCCAGGAACCCGCTTGGCCACAGCGACCAGCTTGTTGTCGACCACCAGCATGCGGTGATCAAACCCTGTGATAAAGCTTTCCACCAAAATGGCGCGGCTGCGGGAATGCTCTTTGGCCTCGGCAAAGCCTGCCTCGACCTCGTCAGGCGAATTTAGGTTGATCGAGACCCCGCGCCCGTGATTGGCATCGAGCGGCTTGACCACAACCGGATACCCAATCCGTTCGGCGGCGCGCACCGCTTCGCGGGGGTTATAGACCATGCGCTGATGTGGCACCGGGAGGCCCAGATCATTCAGCAGGTTATGGGTATCTTCCTTATCGCAGGAAATCTCGACCGCGATGTGTTTGGTTTCCGAGGTGATCGTTGCCTGAATACGCTTTTGGTACTTGCCGTGCCCAAACTGCACAAGCGAGCCTTCGTTCAGACGGATCCACGGGATGTCGCGTTCTTCGGCGGCCTTTACCAACGAGCCGGTCGACGGGCCGAACTCTTTTCGCTGCGCGCGAAGAACATAGCTGCGCAGCTCATCTTCCCAGTCGAAGTCATCGTCAAAATCAAAGTCTGTCTGATCCTTCAAGGACCGTGGCAACAGATGCATCAAAAGGCGCATCGCCAACTTGCCGGCTGCAAGACCCACATCACGCTGACGATAAGCGTAGACCATGTTGTATTGGCCCGGGACACCGGTGCCGCGGGTCCGGCCAAAGGTAACATCGGTACCAGCGACATTCTGCACCTCGATGGCGCAGTGTTCCAGTATGTGACCCATCCAGGTGCCCTCGTCTTCCCGAAGGCGGCGAATGAAACCGCCGGGTTCGCGATACGAGCAACCGTGTTCAGAAAGACCGGGAAGAGCCTCAATCAATGCATCAATAAACTCGGAACCAATTTTTGCCGATGGCCACTCCTCCAAGACACCCAGATCGATGACGTGTCGTATGACCGGAAAACTGGCCCACACATTCGGGCCGACAAATACATTGGTTGAGATTATTTTCATGAAGCTCCCCGTTGGTTATCTTATTGCCCCCCCCCACTGGCGGTCTCGTCCCCGGATAGATCGGGAAGAGTGCAGAACGCCATATGCTCATCTGGCGGAAAAGCCTGGCGAGCGGTCAGATCATAACGGCATCCTTCGCCCAGAACGTCAAGCCGCAGCCCGAGAAGACTGAGCGCTTCACCCGCACGCGCATCCCACATCGAGGAATGCGTTAGATGATTGGCATCCACAACAGTGACCGTACCGCTGCCCACAACTTCGAATACGTTGTCTGGGCCGATAAAGGCCGCTGTATCTTCATCAATACCAAGACCGATCAAAAAAGGGTTGAAAGATGAAGCGGTTAGCAAGCGACCCAGCCGATTTCGTTCAGTGAAGTGCTGATCGATTATAACTGCATTGGTTAGCCCCATACCCGGCGCCAGTGTGATGTTGCCTTCAGCGGGAGCAGAATTGCTGCTTCCCCCTGCAACCATATGTTCGGACATGATCGACGCCCCTGCCGAGGTTCCCGCAACCGGCACGCCGGACGCATTCCGGCGACGAATTTTCTGTGCGACCAGTGTTCCACCCAGAATCGCCGACAATCGAAGCTGGTTGCCACCGGTCATGAAAATCCCCGTGGCACGGTCCAGCATCTCGGCATAATCCGGGTTGTCACAATCAGCACGGTTGGTGATTGGTAAGAATTCCACCTGCCCTGCCCCCAACTCTGAAAAGATACGGTGATAATCCGGGCCCGTATCCTCAAGCATCGACGCGGTCGGGATCACAATAATATCGGCGTCCTCGCCTCCCGAGAGCTCCACGAATTTACGATGAATCTGCATTTCTTTCACGCGATCTTCGCCACCTCCGATTGGGATGATGAAACCGCGTGGCTTGTCGTCGTCAACTGGTGCAGGGCACATCTTCTTCTACCTTCTTTCGCAACCTGCTGGGGTTCCACCCCTCCTCAGGTATCATTCATATGTTCCGTACCGGACCGCTTGGCCGTCACGAATATGCCATTCCCCCCGCGCCATTACATGGCGTATGCCCAGATCTTCGTTCAGAACCACCAGATCGGCATCCATTCCCGTGGCCAGGCGCCCTTTGCGGCGCAGCTTTAGAAGATCGGCTACATTTGATGTGAACGGTGCGAGTGCCTCTGATAACGGCACGTCCGCTCGCACGAGCTCCCCTAAGGTCTCTGGTAAAATATCGCACAACCCGACGCCAAATCGTGTCAGATTGCCTTCGTCGTCAAAGGCGGGCAAGCAACCGCCACCGTCAGAACTGATAGTGAACCGGTCCAGCCGTCCCCCCGCATCGCGAAATTGCAGATAGGCATCGGCAGCCGAAATCCCAGGATCCACATGCTCACACGGAAAGGCAGTCGCATCGACATAACAACCATGCCGAGTCAGCGCGATGGCTTCACGAAACAATGGCAAGTTGCGATTAATATGCGTCGGGTTGAACACCCTTGACGGGATTTCACAAGTCTCAATTGCCTGTTCCAACATAGACAGCCCACGCGCACCATCACCCATGTGACAGTGAACAATCCCCGCCTTGCCGGTCATAAGGCCGGCGACATGGGCCTCGCTGGCGATACGTAGAAGTTCGTCCAGCGTTGGTTGGCTGGACCGATGATCGCTGATCGCAAGCTCACCCACCCCAATAACCGGATCGAGAAACACGATGTCACCGCGTGCAGATCCTGTCAAAGTGGTCAATGGAACATGATAGCCGCCAGTATGACACCACGCTGAAAGCCCTTCTTCGCGCAACCCATAGGCTTGCTGTACCAACGTCTGGGTATTGCGGGTCAGGTCGTCCGTGCCCAGGACCCCGACCACCGACGTGACACCGGCTTTGGTGAATGCCGACAAAACCATAGGCGGCACCCGGCTGGCCGGACCGGTCTCACCTCCGCCGCCGGTGATGTGCGCATGGCCGTCAATCAATCCGGGCACGATCGTGGCGCCTTCGGCATCAAAGATTTCTACGTCAAACAAGTCAGGCAGGTCTGGCATCGTACTGCCGAGGTAAACGATACGTTCGCCCGCAACGACAATATGACCGATGCCCAAACGGTTTGGCGCATGGATAAGAGCGTTTTTGATCAATTTCAGCATGTTTCAATTCCATCAACGGACGCAATCGCACGCGATTTGCACCGCAAACCAGCAAATAGCCACCCCAATTCTCCGTAAAGCACTATGCCGACCATATGCCAATAGTAGTCGTCAGGAATGTGGGCGCGGACGTTAACGGTGCCCGCCCCTCAATGATCGATCCCGCTCGCGCCGACGGGTTGATTGAATTTCGGCCCAAGTGGTCGAGCAATGCGGCTTCTGCTCCTGCAACGATGACCTCTCCTTGGGACTAAACAATTCCGTCATCGGGTAACGACCGATCAAGGATGCAGCATTGGTCAGTTCAATACCACCCGCGTTCAGCTGAATTTCGGCATGCCGACCGACACGATCACTTTAGACGGAAATCGCGACACGATCACCGCGAATCTTGTTTTAGGGTTGTAGAGTGAGAGAACGGCCAGCCGAATTGCGACAGAGCAAAGGTCACTTCAAACCGAAGCAGCGCCGGATCTGCCAATTGCGATACGTTATCGAGGCCTTTCAAATAACCGCATCTGATCAGACCTGCCGACAACCAATAATGCCCTTTGTGACAAATCCGTGCGGGAGCAGATGCGATGCCATGGGAGGACTCTCCGCAAGGGCACCAGACTAGGCAGCAGCCTTCTCGTCTTGCTCAAAACCGGTCAGGGAGTCCCTCCGCGCCAGATTGGCGAAAGGTGCAGCTATCAATGCAATCCCGATGCCAACCAGTGCAAACAGTGCAAGAACGCCGACGGCTGCAAATCCTAGCCCGGCCATGGCAATGGCCGCTACAAACAGAATGGCGCCGGAAACGGCAGAGGTGATTTTGTTGATCAGGGTGTTCATGTCGGTATCTCCATTTTCATCGTTCGTTTCGATGATACAGATATGGAGACCGTGGTTTACTTGTGCCTGTCCAGAACCTTACAAATCTGCAAAGTTGAGAGCGACCTTAAGACCCCGAGGTTTGTTCTGAGAGATTTCCAGTTTAGCGCTGTGTCGATCCGCGACAGCGCGCACCAATGCAAGACCAAGACCTGAACCGTCGGCGCTGCGCGACGCGTCCAACCGGACCATCGGTTTAACGATCTCACCGAACTGCGAGGACTCCACACCCGCTCCGTCATCGTAGACCCCGACGGAGTGACCTTGTGCAAACAAGGTGATATTCGGCCCTCCGTGCACCAGCGCATTCTGGATTAGATTTGCCAAAGCCTGCACTAACATCTGGCGATCAGCTTCGATCTCCGAATCGCAGGCGGTTTCAAGGATCAATTTCTTCCCTTCGTCCTCGACCACCGCTTCGAAAGTCTCAAAGACGTCTTGAATCAAGATATCCAAAGCAACCGGTTCGAGGCCTTCTTTGCCCTGCGCAGCTTCAATGCGTGCAACCCGCATGATCGTGTCAAAGATTTGGGAAAGGCGCTCGGCTTCCTCTAGCGCTGCACCACGACCCCGCCCGTCGGGCAACATCTCTAATTGAGCCCTTAGACGTGCAAGGGGGGTACGCAAATCGTGGGCGATGCTCGCACTTAGATGACGGGTCTGGATAACAAGACGTTCAAGTTCGGCCGCTGTGGTGTCCAAATGCCGTGCGATGTCGTCCAGGTCATCCTTTGTCCTTAGGTGCTCGGTTCGCGCAGATAAATCGCCATCTGCCAACCGACCAAGAGTTCGATTTATCAGCACGATCCTGCGCTGCGCCAAAAGACCGGCTCCGAAACCAATCGCGAGTGTTAAGCCGATCACGATAAACGCGGTGGTCCACAATATTCCCGACAAAAGCTCTTGTGCCTGTTCGCTTTCTTCCAGTGGAACTGCCACCATCACAGGTTCGCCCTGACTGTCTTTGGCAACCAATACGCGCCAGACCTCAGATCGAAATAGACTTCTGCCAAGCTCGACGGTTCCACCGCCACGGCGCACAGCGCGCGCAAAGGCGGTGGGAAGACCATCCAAATCATCCCTTGCACGCAAGATCATCGCAGGACTTTCACCTCTGGCGTCTTCCAGTTCCGACGCTCCTGCTAATGCGACAAGCGAGATATCTATGCGTCTTTCAATCGCGGACTGGCCCAGGGTAAGCGCAACAAAAATGGCGAGGGCAAAACCACAAGCAAAAACTGCCGAAAGCAACAGCGATAAGCGTAAAGCCGAGGATCGCCGAAGCCACCTAAATCGTCTCAGAAGCCTATTTGCCAAATACATATCCTTCACCTCGACGCGTTTTCAACAATGCGTCTTCAAAGGGCTTATCGATCTTTGATCGCAGGCGGCTAATGTGAGTTTCAACCACGCTAGTGGTCGGGTCGAAACTCATGTCCCAGACTTGCTCAAGCAACATCGTGCGTGTCACCAACCTGCCCGGTCGGCGCATGAAATACTCCAGAAGCTTGAACTCCTTGGCCATTAGATCAATGGCCTGCCCATTGCGCTCGCAACGCCGAGACAGGAGATCTAGCGTAAGGTCGCTGTACTTCAGTTCGGTCTGTTGGAGGGGGGAGCTGTCATTACCATCACCACGTCGACCAAGTGCACTTACCCGAGCAGACAGTTCTGCAAAGGCAAAGGGCTTGGTCAGATAGTCGTCGCCACCAGCCTCGAACCCTTCAACACGCGCATCCACCTCACCCAATGCTGTCAGAAAAAGAGCCGGTGTATTGTTTTTCGACGCTCGCAGTGATTTCAGCACCGCCAAGCCGTCCAGACTGGGTACCATACGATCTAGGATGAGTACATCGAAGCCCTGTCCTATGGCGGCCATCAGCGCATCTTTTCCATCCGTGAAGTGATCGACAACATGACCTTCTTCCCGAAGTCCGTCAGAGACCCATGCGCCAAGTTGGTCATCGTCTTCCAATAGCAAAATTCGCATGGTCGTCCTGTATCATAAGGTGAAACGGATTGAGGCTGCCGTTACCGGCAGCCTATAGAGGAATCATCAAAGATAAAATCCGTCTGAATTTATGCGTCGTCTGAATCGTCGTCACTGTCACAGTCTTTGTCGTCTGTCTTGACCTTCAGAACATCGCCCGTGTCCGCTGCAATTTTCACCTCTCTCTCAACGCCATCCGCATCCGTGATCTCGACTTCGTAGATCTGCTTTCCGCGGCGATCTTCCAGTTCGACTTCGGTGACTTCGCCGGGAACTTCGGACAAAGCAATTTCGATCACCTGTTCTTCGGTCAGATTTGTTGCATCCGCCACTGATTGGGCGGATACCGCGCCTGCAATGCTGCCTGCCAGAATCAGACCTGACAAGGCGCCAGCCGTGATAAGTTTCGTGTTCATTTCGTTACTCCATTTTGATGTTTGGGAGGGCGTCTTGCCTTCCGATGGAACAGAGATGGAGCACTAAGATCACAATTGCCCGACATGAAGCTTACAGTTTCGTAAGGTCGTAATACCGATAGACAAGACGGTTTCGTATAGAAGGTTTCCGCCCTTACCTGACATTCGCTCATGTCTGTGCATTTTTGTATCGCCCCATCACTGGCTGCGCAGAACAAGATCTTCCCGCGTATCAGCGCCCGCATTCTTGACACAAACCAAGCCTGGGCGGCCTTCTCGATATTCGCCCCCAACTAGCCCGGCCTCGACATATATTTCGACTTCTCAGACCGCCGGTCTGATCTAATCTGTGACGGATTTGATGCCGCCGTCAGGGCCGGCGGGCTGGAAAACAGCGAGCTTATGGTACGCAATATCGGCATACCGAGATATATTTGGTCGTCGGCCCTGACTATTTCGCCTCCATGACCGAGCCGAACGGTCCAAGCAATCTCGACACATGGAAACGGATCAGATTCACCATGCGCCCAAATCGAGCGGAGCTGACATCATCGGTGGAAAAAGTCGAAGCTGTCGTCAGACAAACATGCGTTTCAGTTAGTTCTGCCGAAGCCCTATATGAGTTCGCAGTACCTGGCCCGAGTGTCACAGCGATACCGGATCACCGCGCACACCACGGTTTCGACCGAGAAGATCTGACCCACGTTCTCGCGGCGGGAAACTCCAATCTCTAGGTCCATACGCCGTCTGGCCAGGCCAGACCCGTCGCGGAAACTGACCACATGTTTGTCAGGTTTCTAGCAAATGATCCTTGTCAGAGCGGTTGTGAAGTTCCGTAAATCGCGGTCTCGGCAGGGGTTCCAAACCGAAGCGAGGGGCTCACTTGACCCACTGTCCGCACGTGAACAATGCCTTCTCTCCGCAAATTGCCGCAAACCAGTTTGGAAATCACCAATCGACTCGCTCATAGGTTTCGGTGCTAGTCACGGCACTCTCGTCTCCTTCGTAGATCGGCACCGGCTCCGCCATGACATCGTCATCTGAGTTAATCTCTTCTACGCCATCTGGATCGGCATCCCACGCATGGTCGTCGGTTTGGTGTACATCAACGCTGTCGGCCACTAGCAGCACCTCATCAATACTCGCTTGCTCTGTCGACACATCTCGGTCGCCCACCGCCAACGAGAAGGGGCTAGAAGTGTTAACTGATACGCCATTGAACGCGGTGTCCGTGATAAGGACATTTCCCTCAATAACCCCTTCAAACCCAGGCGGCGGTGAAATCTCCAGCGCCACGGTGTCCTGCGCTGATACTTCCACCGGCCCACCGTCTGTGACCACTGATACACCACCTGACGTAAGAATAGTGTCTGCAGGTAATCCATCCAGTTGGACACTCGCATCCTCGCTTATGTTCGAGAAACTCAGACCCAACTCCAAGGTCCCATTTTCCTCCACATAATCATCAAGATCAGCCGAGACGAGTTCGCGACCTTCGGTATCTGGCCCATCCCACTCCAGCTTCAGGCCGGCGTGGCCGTAGTTCTCAAAATAGCGCACTTCAATGTGATGGGTTCCAGGTTCCAACTCGATTTCACCGGATCGCGTTCGGAATCCATGCAAACCATCGTTATCAATCACCGGCTCACCGTTAACATATAGAACAACGCCATCGTCACCGCCCGCGAAGAATTTGTAGGAGCCGCCTTCTTCAATCCTAACTTGACCTTCAAGTTTCGCACCGAATGTATCTATAGAGCCACCTTCCCAGAACGAACCGCGTCCGTTGGCGTAATTGATATCTTGAACGAATTCTTGATAAGTTGGTTCGCCGTTCCAATCGATGTCGTCGATCTTGCGTAGGCTGTAATCAACATCGAAATAACTTGCGGTAAACCCCCCAACCATATTTGCTTCAGGCGCACTGAGCTGTGCTTCATTTACCGCAAAATCCAACGGATAACTCACCTCCGCAATCTGGTCTGGGCCAGTTCTGATCGCTACCGTTAAGCTGGCGTCGACAAAACCAGTGAAATCGGACGGTGGCGTGATCGATAAGGCGTCTGTGTCCCAACCTGAAACGTCTGCCGAACCCGTGCCGTCCACTATGACATTGGCGCCACCAGCGGCGACAACAGCACCATCTGGCAAACCCGTCAACGTAAGAGTGTCTTCCACGCCGAGGGCTGCATGATCAAAGTCCAGATTTAAGGTGAGTGGTATACCGCTGACCGTTTGCAGCGCATCCAGCCCGGGCGCCGCCACAAGTTCGCGCCCGACCAGTCCCGGGCCTTCCCACTCCAGTTTCAGGCCGGCGTGACCGTAGTTCTCAAAATAGCGCACTTCGATGTGATGGGTTCCTGGTTCCAATTCGACCTCACCAGACCGTGTTCGGAATCCATGCAAACCATCATTGTCAATCACCGGCTCTCCGTTCACGAACAGCATCACACCATCGTCACCACCCAGCAGGAAATTGAAATTTCCACCTTCTTCGACCTCTATATTACCCGTGATTTTTGCCCCAAACGTATCCCTGGAGCCGCCTTCCCAGAATGAACCGCGACCGTTGATGTAGTTTACGTTGGGCGTCACCTCCTGATAGGTCGGATCACCTTCCCAATTGATATCGTCAAGTTTTGTCAGCCGATGATTAACATCAAAGTACTCGGCCTTAAAACCTGTGGTAGCGGAAAGACCGGGGACCTCTATGACGTTCAGACTGAATACACTGGTCACAGATGCACCACTGGCATCTGTCGCAGTGACTTCAACGTCGACCTGCGCGGCGGTCTCCTGGTCCAAGCGCTCGCCATCTTTCAGGCGCAACTCACCGTCAACCACTTTAAATCGATCATCAGACACTGAAAACTCGTGCGTATCTCCCGCGTCCGGGTCAATCACCGTCAGAGTCCCAACGACAGCGCCGCTTGCGTTCTCTGCGACGGCAAAATTCGATAGCCCGAGATTTATTGGCCCTTCATTTACATCAGTAACGTTGATCGCAAAGGCTTCGGTCACAGATGCACCACTGGCATCTGTCGCGGTGACTTCAACGTCGATCTGTGCAGTGGTCTCGTGATCCAAGCGCTCGCCATCTTTCAGGCGTAACTCACCGTCAACCACTTCAAATCGATCATCAGACACTGAAAACTCGTGCGTATCTCCCGCATCCGGGTCAATCACCGTCAGAGTCCCAACGACAGCGCCGCTTGCGTTCTCTGCAACGGACGTTTCGCTGATCTCAACTGCCTCCGGAGCACGATTGAGGATGGACTGCTTTTCTGCAGGCGC
This sequence comes from Aliiroseovarius conchicola, assembly GCF_041403445.1. Taxonomy (NCBI): domain Bacteria; kingdom Pseudomonadati; phylum Pseudomonadota; class Alphaproteobacteria; order Rhodobacterales; family Paracoccaceae; genus Aliiroseovarius; species Aliiroseovarius conchicola. The sequence goes on along the minus strand of NZ_JBGEHL010000009.1, from coordinate 881 downwards.
GGCAGGTTCGGAGGGTTGTGGGATATCACCAGCGTTGTCGCGGGACACAGCGGCGGTATTTGGAGTGTCAATCTCGGTCGTGGGTGCTAGAAATTTGCCATCTACGACGACAGTACTACTTTCGGACGCTGAGCTATGGCTCGGTCCGTCAACGTGCACCGATTCACCTGCTATTGATCGCGTTGCCGCGTCTGAAACTTGTACTTCGGGGGTGCTTTGTGTCACGGTTGATATCTGTACGTTAGCACCATCCTCTTCAACAGGCTGGGCCACGGAGACCGGCGCATTGCTACGACCGCTTCGTGCTACGTATTCAGCAGCCTCGTTGGCTCTTAGCTCTTTGCCATTCGCGGACCCGTGCAACGAGGCATTAAGCCCCTCAGCTATCACCGTTGCACCACCGAGCTGTCCACTGCCTCCCAACGCACCAGCTTCGTCTTGACCATAATGCAGCGCACTGCGTGTCTGATCGTCTTGCGCCACAACAGTGGTACCAGAAAACGCTTCTGTTAGCTTTTCTTTCTCGTCCAATCCACCTCGCTCATGAGAGCCTTCACCAAAAACATCGTCATCATGCTTCGCCATCCCGACACCACGTAATCTATACGAACCGGCATCCCGTTTAACCTACAGAACTTAACAACCTGCATTCAAAACCCGCGGTATTTAACTGAAATGCAGTTCGTTATCTCGCCAAGCATTTACCAAAACGAAATAGGCACCAAGCCAACCTGCAGAAACTTTTGTTGGATGGTTTTGCTAGGGCCTGTTAACACTATTACTTAGTGCTATTTGATGCTAGGTATCTGTTATGAATGAGATAACAGAAAATCAATACGCGCTGATCCAGCCCTACTTGCCAGTCCAGCGCGGGAATGTGC
>NZ_JBGEHL010000008.1:0-157881 GCF_041403445.1 Aliiroseovarius conchicola | reverse complement strand
AATGAGCCTACGACCCGGCTGCGGCTCATTTTCTACAGGGTATGATCATAAGACGATTCTTTCACGCTGAAGCAGAACCGACTGGAAGTCGGTGGGTTGGAACCAGGGCGTGGATACTCAAAGGAACGTTTTGAACAGGTGCAAGCGCCAACCAACCCCAATCGGTGAGCGCCGCAGGATCTTTTCCAACGGTCCGCGTCGCGAGATAATCCTTAGACGCAACCAGTACGCGTCGCACGTCAAACAATGTGCGCGACGTCGCAGAGTTTTTTGAATTGGGTCCCATGCGAATGGCCAAATCAAACCCATCGTCAATCAGGGCCCGCCGCGTGTCGGAAAAATCAACGGTCAATGTGATGCGCGGGTAAGCCAGCGAGAACGCGGCGATCTGATCTGTGATGTGTGACAGTGACAGGACTGACGGTAGCGTGACGCGCAGCTCTCCGCTCGGTTCGCTAGCAGTTGCGGAAAGATCCTGCAATTCGCCTTCTACGGCGTCCAGCATGTTGCGCGTCGCCGTCAGCAACCGTTGACCCTCACTAGTAAGCGTCAACTTTCTGGTTGAGCGATAGATCAACGCAACGCCAAGGTGTTCTTCCAATTGCGAGACATGGTGGCTGACCACCGAAGGCGACAAATGCAGTTCGCGTGCCGCGCCTCGAAAAGACCCATGATCAATCGTCTTAGCAAAGATTGCCATCTGTCTGAGGCGATCAATCATTAGGCAATAATTCCGAACAGTTAAATTTGATAAACCCATCTTATGATTTAACCAGAATATGTCCATCCTATTCGAACAGAGCGCCGGAAATGCATGGGCGTCACATCGTTTAAAAGGAATTTCTCAGATGAATACACCTCAGACCCTGCTTGCGGCAGCGACATTCGCCGCCTCATCAATCGCTTCGTCAGCCATCGCAGATAATGCAGAAACTGTTAAGGCGTTCTATGACCTTCTCAGCAACCCGGGTTCAGAAACCCACACGGCTGCATTTGTTGAGGCAACAGCAGACACATGGGAAAGCGTCGGTGACTATTCCGGCGGAAACAAAAACCGCGACGCGTTCTTGGGTCAGGTTGGCGGCTTCGCCCAGCTTTTGCCTGATCTGAATTGGGCCATCCAAGACATGCACGAAAGCGGTGATTTCGTCACTGTGCGCAGCCGCGCGACAGGTACGCCCGTTGCGCCGTTTTTCGGTGTCGACGGTGAAGGCCGCAGCTTTGACATCATGACCATCGATATCCACGAACTTGCCGACGGAAAAATTGTCCGCTCCTACCATGTCGAAGACTGGGCAGGTGCATTGCAGCAACTTTCTGGCCGCTAGAATTTAACGAAACAGGAGTACTGAAAATGAACAGACGACAAGCAATAAAAGCCTCCGTCGCGGCCGCAACAGGCGTGACATTTGCTTCGGCCGCAACGGCACAGTCAAACGATGATCAAAGTCAGGCAAGCCTTGACACCGTCATGGCCCTTATGGGTGCGATGGGAAGCGGTGACATGGGTGCGATGGCCGATCTGATGGCTGACGATATGGTTTGGCTGAACGCGGGTGACCCAACCCTTCCGTGGATTGGCCCTTGGGATGGTAAGGATGAGATTTTTGCCTTCCTTGGCGTGTTCAGCGAGAATTTTCAAACCACCAAATGGGAAAATACCGATGTCCTCGCCTCTGGCGACACGGTGGCGATTTTTGGCGACATGAACGGGACCACAACGAAGTCGGGCCAAGAAATTGGTGATTTCACCTTTGCCCTGCGTGCTAAGGTGCGTGACGGCCAAGTTGCGCTTTGGAACTGGTTCGAAGACAGTTTCGCAGTCAGCCAAGCCTACCATGCCGAATAACCACCAGATCAACCGCAGCGGCCAAATATCAAAGGAAATCAGAATGTCTAAACGTTCAACACGATCAACCATTTTGGCCGCGGCGACCCTTTTCGCCGGCGTCGCGTCTGTCTGGGCCCAAGACGCGCCCTTACCGGATCGCGATGGCCCGCGCCCTGAAACCACCAACGGCGTCCCTCATGTCCAATTGGACATTGAGCCCGTTCCAGAACTCACCGCAGCGATGTTGGAACATGTGGATAAGCTGTCTGGCGTCACACTTGGCGCGACACGCGTGTCCTTGCCAGGGGCTGTTGGGTTCCAGTTGGACAGTGATGTTAGTCTTGCCAATCCCGATGCAATCGTTGGCGGGCGGGAATTCGCACATGTCCACCCCGACGGCAGTTTGCACGCGTCATTGGAGCCCGAATTGGCCCGCGCTGCGGTGAACGCCGGTTGGGCGACGCCGCACCCTTGGGCCGATCAAAGGCCCGGTTGGGAAGGGTTTGTGATGATCTATACGCCCACGACGCAAGAAGAACTGGACGTTGTGCTGCAATTGATACGTGAATCCTACACCTACGTGACCGGACGTCCCGCGCCATAGTTTTCCTAGAAAACCAACACAATGCGAGGCACGGCATGTAAATGCCACCGAACCATGCCACCGACCTCGGTCGATCCGGCAAGATCTTCCTTGTTGGTCTCGTTGTCTGGATCCTCGCCCAATTGATCCGCTTTATCGCGATCCCGCTCATCACCAGTGTCACAAACGACATTGATCCGGCGGGATGGATGCAGCCCGCCATCCTTGACGTCGTGACCGCAATCTTCGTCATCCCACTCGCCATCGCAGTTTGGTAGTGGCGGGGCTTCACGGTCTGGACGCTTACGATTGTCTACTTCACCCTATCCATCGTTGATCACATTGGTGCTCTTACGAACCTCACTTTGATCGGCGAGCCCATCGCATTTGAACAATTCAACGGAGGCGGAGATCCATATACTGCCTCTGTCGTCCAGACCGTTCTGGATCTGATTTTCTTTGGGCTGCTGCTTATGCCCAGATTTCGAGGCCTGTTTTTCCGACTGTCAAAACCAGGGGGCTAGTCATGTTTGCAGCCAAGACCACTGAAACGGCCACCATGCGGCCACCCCAAGGTACACGATGTACCAATTGGCCCGGGTGACTTCGTGATCTAACGGTGATCAAAACCCTCGCCTCGCTTGAAAGCGGCCATTGGTGCCCGGCGCGACATCCGACAGTCAGGGCTCAAAGCTGACTTTCGCAACCCATTCCGGCCTTCAACAACCGACTAGTAGAAATACCCGAAACACAGCATTCCCCCCGTGTTTCGTTGACTCCTTCCCGCCCTCACGCCAGAACAAGCTCGAAACTGACGAAAGGGAACTTTCATGAAAAAGGTGTATGGCAGCGCCGCTGAAGCTCTGGACGGGCTTTTGCATGACGGCATGCTGATTGCCGCCGGTGGCTTTGGCCTGTGCGGCATCCCCGAGCTTCTGCTGGAAGCGATCAAGGAAAATGGTGCGAAGGATTTGACCTTTGCGTCCAACAACGCGGGCGTGGATGATTTTGGCATTGGTATCCTCTTGCAAACCAAGCAGGTCAAAAAGATGATGTCGTCCTATGTGGGCGAAAACGCTGAGTTTATGCGCCAGTACCTCTCGGGCGAGCTGGAGTTGGAATTCAACCCGCAGGGCACCTTGGCCGAACGTATGCGCGCCGCAGGTCACGGCATCCCCGGTTTTTACACGAAGACCGGCGTAGGCACCGTGATTGCCGAGGGCAAAGAAGTGAAGACCTTCAACGGCGAGGAGTACATCCTTGAAGAAGGCATCTTTGCTGACCTCTCGATCGTGAAGGCGTGGAAAGCGGACGAGACCGGCAACCTTGTGTTCCGCAAGACGGCCCGCAACTTCAATCCGCCAGCCGCTATGTGTGGCAAGACTTGTGTGGTCGAGGTGGAAGAGATCGTGCCAACCGGCTCGCTTGACCCTGACAGTATTCACCTGCCGGGCATCTATGTGCATCGCATCATTCAAGGTGAGCACGAGAAGCGCATCGAACAACGCACCGTACGGGAGGCATAATCATGGCTTGGGACAGAAACCAAATGGCCGCCCGCGCGGCACAGGAACTGCAAGACGGCTGGTACGTGAACCTTGGCATCGGCATCCCGACACTGGTATCCAACTTCATCCCTGAAGGGGTGGAGGTCACGCTGCAATCGGAAAATGGCATGCTGGGCATGGGCCCCTTCCCCACCGAGGACGAGATCGACGCCGATCTGATCAACGCGGGCAAGCAAACCATCACCGAACTGCCGCAGACCGCCTATTTCGACAGTGCGACAAGCTTTGGTATGATCCGTGGCGGTAAGATCGCCATGGCCATTCTGGGCGCGATGGAAGTCGACGAAAAAGGTGATCTGGCCAACTGGATGATCCCCGGCAAGCTTGTCAAAGGCATGGGCGGCGCGATGGATCTGGTGGCTGGTGTGGGCCGCGTGGTTGTCGTGATGGATCACACCAACAAGCACGGCGACAGCAAGTTGCTGAAGGAATGCACCCTGCCCCTGACCGGCAAAAGCGTTGTGGATCGTATCATCACCAATCTTGGTGTGCTGGACGTGGTCGAAGGTGGTCTGAAGATCATCGAGACCGCCGATGGTGTATCCGAGGACGAGTTGCGCGCCGCAACCGAAGCGACGATCGTCGCGTAAGGCTGTCGAACTTAGCGAAGGCTCGAACTGCGAGCCTTCGCACCCCAAATCAACGTCGGATTAGATGTTAAGCCGCGACGGGCGGAACATTGTGTTCAACGCGTCGCTCTCTAAGTCCACGACATGCGGTTTGCGTATGCCCGGTAAGATACAAACTTCGTAGATTTCCGAAGCGACCCCTTCCAGCACCATCTTATGCTCAATTTCGCCCGTATCGAGGTTTACCACCGAGATAGAGCATTCTGGGGCAAGGTCTCGATCACGGAGGATCTGGCTAAGCGGTGTGCCGTCATTGCCCTCGAACACATTGTCATGGCGTGGACGGGACGCCCCGACCAGCGCGTAGTTTTTCCAAAAGGCCAGCCCACGGGTGAAGCCCGGGATAAAGCAAATCGGGCGATAAACACCGGTCGCTCGGTCAACCTCGCCAAACTCTCCGAACCCGCTGTTTGCAACGTAAAGCCGATCCCGGTGAAGCTGAGGGGAGTGTGGCATATGCAGGTCGTCACACAGAATATCATCCGTCTGCACATCCATCAAAAGCCCACTGGGCTGGTCTTTTGGCAGGTCGCGCCACCCGAAAAGGCTATCGGTGTTGGCAAAACAGGTGGCATATTTCGGGCGGCCATCCTCGAGAGCGAAGCAGTTAAGATGGCAGCGATCTCCATGCGCGAATTCGCTGATGAACGGGGGCTTCCACAATGGCTCAAAGCTCCATTTCTCGTGCAAACGTCCGATACAATTGAACTGGCAGGACGAGAAATAGACGCCGCTGTCGCTGACACGCACATCATGCAGGTTGATATACCCAGTGGTGGTCGCGCCAATCGGAGCAAAAATCGCGTCATATCCTTGCGACATCTGCCCCCTGTCCAGAAAATTCTCTAACCGCCAGACCTGCTTGTAGCCCGCCATCCAAAGCGTACCATTGTGCACGCCGATCCCCATGGAGCGTTGGAAATTGGCGTCGGAAAACATGAACTTCCCGGCCTCATCAATGCCGATCATGAATAATTTTCCGATGTGATAGGTGTTAAACGCCAGTGATATGCGAGCCTTGGCAAGCCAGCCACGAAACCCAGCACTGGGTTTTAGGTGCACCTGCCCCAGACTGTCTTGCCTGGGCTTGGGTGTGTCCAGATCAACCTTTTCATCGTCTCGCCCATCACGCGCCACTGTTTGCCTCCCGTTAACTCAGAGCACCTAGAATATCGTCGTAATATGGATAGAGTGTGGCGCGAACAACAGGCAACGCCCAAGAAACTCGCAAGGACAGCTAAATGAAAACCGACGAGACGGCCGATGAAGGCGGATTTATTCAGGTTTCCCCCCTCTATCCGAATGACGATATTCTGCGTGTTTTCGGTGAGGTGGCATTCTTGTCATTTTATTCTGACCTTTATGGAAAATGGTCTGCGCGCGCGATTGCAAAGGCCTTTGAGCCCCCCGTCTACCTTAAACAGTTCAATGTCTACCGCGCCAACAACGTGCCACGCGGGTTGGTCACATGGGGCATGTTGAACGATGATGCAGAGCAAAAGCACATCTCGGGTAGTGGGCTTGATACATTCGAGGAATGGCGTTCTGGATCACAGCTTTGGATCATGGACATCATGGCGCCTTGGGGGCATGGCAAGGAAATAATCGAGAACATAAAATCGACCATCCAGGCCGACAGCGTGAAGACGCTAAGAATTCACAATGGACAGAAGAAGATATTGGAATGGCATCGGGCCTCAACCACCGAGAAATGGCGGATTCGCGCGGGAAAGGTCGGTTAGGCGAATTTTCTTCTTAGAATTGCCATGAAGCCGTGTAAGTAATGAGTGGATAATGTTTGCCTCTACCTATCGTAGATAGTTATGAAAATAAGGGATTTCGTTGAATCTCGTTTCCGTCTGAACTAGGTTGTTGGCACAAAAGTAGATAGGTGAAGTTATGGTTAGTTTATCCGGGCCAACAACAGCAAGCGTCAACGAAGGCTTTATCGGAACCGGAAGCGTTAGTGTTGGCAATACCGTGACGAATACGGAGCCCGGTACGATTGCGTGGGTTGCGGGCGGCTATACCGTCCTTTCCGCTCCTAGCTTTGGTACGCTGACAATCAACCAAAACACAGCAAATGGTGAAGGTGGTTACACTTGGACTTTCACCTTCAACTCCGATGACCCGGCGCTGGATGGATTGGATGCAGGCCAAAGCCTTGATGTGACATTCAATGTGCGCGTCACCGACACGTCATGGAATGGCACCAACACGACCGTTAATGGATCCCCTGTCGTCGACACTCATCAGGTGACCATTACCATTTTCGGTGAAAACGAAGTCTGTTTCGCACGCGGTACCGAAATTCTAACCGACGCTGGGCCACGACGTATCGAAGAGATACGCGTTGGGGATATGCTCGTGACGAGAGACAATGGGCTGCAACCATTACGCTGGATCGCAGCCTCGAAGGTGGCGTCGGATCGGCGACGTGGAAACTCGCAGTTGGAACCAATCGCGCTTAAGGCAGATAGTTTGGCACCCGGCGTTCCAACAAAAACACTGCAGCTTTCCCCACAGCATCGCTTGTTGCTTGAGGGGCCCGAGCTTGATTTACTGTTAGATCAGACCGCCGCCTTCGCAAGCGCCAAAAGCTTGGTGAACGGAGACAGTATCTACGAGTGCGGCGATGAGATCGCGGATCTGGAGTACTGGCACATCGCGCTCGACCAACATGATGTGGTCTATGCCAATGGCTGCCCTGCTGAGACCTTGCATATGGGGGATATGTCGCTGGGTACGATCACCGACGCCCAAGCAACTGAGCTGGAAGCGATTTTCCCCGGAATCACCTCTACTCCGCAACCTTTGGCACACCCGGAACTGCGCGCGTATGAAGGACAGCTCATGTCTGACATGATCAGCGCAAGGGTCGGATCGTCCCCAACCGAGCCTGCCCAACATGAAGCCTGAGCAACACAGCTAGAATACTGTAAGATTTCATGCCTCCGGCGGGGATATTTACGGAAAGATAACAAAACAGGCATCGAGCGCGTTCATTCTCAATGACATCTTGAAGAACTGACTTCACTGATCGGACTGCGACGCAATGCCCGAGGGCGTTCACTTAAATAGAGGTAAGCAAACTGCGTCGAAATCACAGTCTTTTTTCCTCGCGTTTACTTTGAAGCTTTCATATTCTCGCCTCAATCCCCCGCCATAAGCCGGGCAATGACAATGAGTACCTCCGACCCAATACCGTCGACCGCTGGGAAACAATCTGCGGGCAAGGTCGCGAACCGCAAGGGGCGCGATATGCTTGTCTTGGTTGGGTTGTTTGGTCTGGTTCTGGTCGGCCTGATCGGTCTTGCAGCGGCGACTGGCTGGCACGAGACACGCACGCAGCTAATGAAGCTCACCGCAGCGCAATTCGGCATCCTATTGGCGCTCAGCCTTGTGAACTATCTTTTCCGCGGCCTGCGCTGGCATATTTTTGCACGCCGTTTGGGATTGCCCACTCATATCGTTCAAGATTTACGCCATTTCATTGGCGGATTTGCCATGTCAGCCACCCCTGGTCGGGTCGGAGAGCTTGTCCGCATGCGTTGGCTACGTCGCGAAACAGGATGGAGCTTCGAGCGAACAGCTCCCCTAGTACTGGTGGACCGCGCATCTGACTTGTCAGCGATGGGTGTCATACTGGGTCTGGCGCTTGCGTTTTCGGCGACTGGGATAACAGGCGGTTTGCCCGTGACCGTATTGGCACTGGTTGCTGCGTTCGCCGCAACGCGCCCGAAACTTCTGGGATGGCTGGCGACCTTTGGTCATAAAGTCACCGGTCGATTTGCCCGCCTTTGGGCCAAGCTTCGCCGTGCATCTCAGTCTTTGTCTGCTTTCACCTCTCCAACTTTGATGGCTGTCGCAGCAATTTTGGGCGTCATCGGCTGGATCGCCGAAGGTTATGCCTTTCACTTGCTTCTCATGTGGATGGGTGCCGACATTGGCTTTGCAAAGGCCGTGGCAATATTCGTGTTCTCAACGCTGGCAGGCGGCCTAACGGGTGCACCCGGTGGCGTGGGTGGCGCAGAGGCAGCGATGGTTGCGCTTCTTGCGCTCGAGGGTGTGCCCTTCGACGTTAGCCTGCCAGCGACGATCATCATTCGCGTAACAACTCTTTGGTTCGCAATTGGATTGGGTTTCCTAATCTTTCCAATCGCCGAACGCTTATCTCTAAGGCAATCACATGGTTTGGAAAAATAGTACGTATGCGGGCTGGGGGCGGGTCTTGACCGCGACCGCCGACATGGCCCGGCCCGAGCGCGCGCGCAACCTGACAGCAATTGCCGCGGACACGCCTTGTCCTGCAATTGGCAATTGCAGGTCCTATGGCGATGCCTCGTTGAATGATGGCGGCCGGGTCATCGACATGACCCGCATGAATCGCATCATCGATTTTGATCAAGAGGCCGGTGTCGTAGCGGTCGAGGCAGGGATCACCATTGGTGATCTGGCCCATGTCTTCGCCCCTCGCGGCTGGTTGCCAGCCGTTATGCCTGGGACAGGTTTTGCGACCATTGGCGGCTGCATCGCACACGACGTTCATGGCAAAAACCACCACAACGAGGGCAGTTTCGGACAGCATGTATTGTCCATAACTCTGCTCAACGGTGAAAAACGCACCGTTGCCAGCCCCAAACGCAATTCAGCGCTGTTTCGCGCCACGATTGGGGGTATCGGTCAGACCGGTGTTATCGCCGAAGCCAAGTTGCAGCTCAAACCCTGCCCCGGCGACGTCATGATGGTGACAGAACGACGTGCAGCGGGTTGGGATGAACACATCTCGCTTCTAGATCAGAGCCGTGCCACCTATTGCGTGGGATGGTTGGATACAACAGCTACCGGCGGCGATCTCGGCCGCGGGATCATTGAAGAGGCGGAACTGGCGGCGGGGCTCCTGCCCAAGGCCAAAACCCCGAAATCAGTTCCAATCAACGCTCCTGGATTTGCGCTATCCAATCCAATCGTGCGTAGCTTTAATGCTGCTTACTATCGACGTGTACCGGCTTCGGGTCGGTCAACCGTCAAACGGATCGATGATTTTTTCTTTCCGCTAGACAAGATCCATGACTGGAACAAGCTTTACGGCAAACGTGGCTTTTATCAGTTTCAGAACGTGGTTGGACTGGACCAAACTGATGCGCTTAAAGCGATGCTGGAGCTGGTCGCCGGCGCTGGGTTGTCTTCCCCTCTTGCGGTCTTAAAGCGTATGGGACCCGGTCGCGCTGGCCATATGAGCTTTCCGATGGAGGGCTATACTCTAGCCGTTGACTTCCCCGCAAAACCGGCCGCCGTTGAATTGATATCGATGCTCGAAGATATGACGGTCGATGCGGGCGGACGCTTGTATCTGGCAAAGGACGCGCTGGCGTCAGGTTCCGCGATCAAGGCGATGTATCCGGAACATGCAGATTGGGCAAAACTCATCAACAAGACCGACCCAGAGGGCCGGTTCGAGACCGATATGACCCGACGTCTGGATTTACGAAGCGCTGAGGAACAATCATGAACAATGCCGATCAACCCCAGTGCTGGATCATCCTTGGCGCCACCTCGTCGATGGCGCGCGCCTTTGCTCAGGCGGTTGCAGACCGCAGGGCGAGTGTCGTTCTTGCAGGCAGGGACATGGAAGATCTACGACGATCCGCCAGCGACCTTTCCCTCAGAGGGACCGAGGCCGTCGCAATGAAATTCGACGCGCGTGATCTAACAACCTTCGAGCCCATAATCGATTATGCGGCCAAGCAAGAAGGTGTGATTAATGCGGCCGTTTTCGTAGGCTCGATGCCAGATCAAGCATCAATTGATGCGGACCCTGCGCTGATCGAAGGCGTTGTGCTGGACAGCCATATCGGCCCGGCTGGCTTTTTGACCATGCTTGCCTCATTGATTGAGGAGCGTGGCGCGGGCACTGTTGTCGGTGTTGGATCTGTTGCCGGGGATCGCGGGCGGATTGGAAACTATGTGTATGGCTCCGCGAAGGCCGGTTTTACCACTTATCTTTCGGGTTTGCGCAACCGCCTGACGCGCGCTGGCGGACATGTGGTGACGGTCAAGCCGGGATTTGTGGATACAGCGATGACATGGGGGATCGAAGGGATGTTTCTTGTCGCTTCACCCCAGAAAGTCGCGGCGGATATTCTGAAGGCCGTCGATAAGCAGAAAAACGTGATCTATACACCGTTCTTTTGGCGTTACATCATGTTGGTCATCCGCAGCATCCCTGAGTTTATCTTCAAGAAGATGTCCATCTGACGGCGCCTTGCAATAACTCGTATCAAGGCACCCCGTTGGTCGGCTTGCCCGGGTTACTTTAATCAATAATTGAACGCTGAGTGTTCATGGCCCACAGCATCTTGCCCAAGACCCACCACTCAAGGTTAAGAGTGATAACGTCTGCCAAGACTACACTAATTACACCTAATGTGGATCGGGCTTGGTCGCGACCAAAGCCAAAATCCCTCCTAGCCCGGCCAACGCGATTGGGAACATGGTGAAGACACCATATCCAAAAGCGAAATACATGCCTGCAGCGGACAGCAGCAAGAGAACGCCGCCGATCTGAGCGGACGAGCGCGCCATCGCACCACCCGCCAATGCCAATACGGGCGCGATCAACGCAAATGCTCGGATCCGGCCGGGATGGTCGACCTGTTCGGCCAAGTCGGGAAGTTCACCGACCCGGTCAATCAGTTCAGTGTAGCCATATCCGAAGAACCCAACGATCATGCCCCAAACTCCGGCGATGATCCCTAATACCAGTGCAGCGTTGCGCATACGTTACCTCCTACATTTCCTGTCAGATAGGCGATCAGCGCGCCTTCGCCAACCAGTTATCACTCGTTTTTGTGTCCCAACCCAACGTCAACTGGTCGCCATCTTCGATGACTGGCCGCTTCATCAAGGTCGGGTGCTGTGCCAATAATGCAATGGGATCCCCTGCCCGTTCGTCATCAGACAGGCCGCGCCACGTGGTCGAACGCTTGTTCACCAACGCCTCGCCAAAGGCCGCGTGAAACCGCTCTAAATCCGCGCGATCCACACCATCGGCCCGCACATCTACATAGTCGATATTGTGCCCCGCGGCCTCTAACGCCTTCATCGCTTTGCGGCTTGTGTCACAGTTTTTCAGTCCCCAAATGCGCATATTATTCCCCGTCACAATCCTGTCGCACACAGGCGGCAACATGCCACCCAGCGCCCGTTATGACCTGAATGCGCGCCAAACGAAAGGACGCAATATCATACCGAAACTGGGCAGATTCGCACGGAACACTTGATTTTTTGCACTTTTTGCCCCATTTGAGCGGTGTAAGACAGAACTATCTACCGCCTCTTTCCAAGCAGTCGGACGATACCTGACTGCACTTGAAGACCCTGCACACCGCAGGGACATGACGTAAGGAGAGACGGCAATGTCCGATAAACAAACCGGCACCGTAAAATGGTTCAACACCACAAAAGGCTTCGGCTTCATCGCCCCGGAAGCAGGCGGCAACGATGTGTTTGTACACATATCAGCTGTTGAGCGTTCGGGCCTGACAGGCCTCGCTGACAACCAAAAAGTCCGCTACGACCTGCAAGAGGGCCGCGACGGCCGCTCGTCTGCCGTGGACCTTGAACTGGCCGATTGATCGGTTCTGATCATTGTGATTTGAGAGACCCCGCGGAGTGAAAACTCGGCGGGGTTTTCCACGTTCGGATGACCAGGCTATGTTAGGTTTTTCGAATTACGTAGACATCCTGATTGCCCTGGTTCATGCGCGATGCATAAAACAAAACTTCAAAGTGACTTTTTAGTATCTGGCGCATTTTTTTTTGGCTGTAAAAGGTTGTGCCCCAATCTGCTTCTGTGGCCGTATTTCCAACGTCATCCACCTGCAGCCAAACCTCCTCAAACGCATATCCATTCGCCAGAAGATGCAAAGCCAGCCGTTTATATCGGTCCAGGGGCTTATACTTGATTCGGTTGTAATAACGGATGGATCCAATCCCATGCGTTGTAATGACGGCAACCCCACCTGTCTTAAGAACACGATGCAACTCCTTTAGCCATTGTTGGCACGCTCTCATCCCATGATGAGAGAATATGGAAACGGCACTCGCGATATCCACGCTTTCATTCGGCAGCGCTTGAATTGGCGCTGTCTGATCCTGATGGTGGAATTCAAGATTATCAAAAGTCAGATGAGTTCGCGCCCAATCAATTGATGATCTGACGGGGTCTGTACCTACAAACGAAACATCATCATAGACATAAGCCAATAAGCGAAGAAGGGACCCGCTTGAACATCCGTAGTCAAAAAAGCGATCACCACTGCTTATCGTAACACCTGCTTTGTCCAAAGCACCTTGAATCACGGTCGCAGAGATGAAGTCTCCGATCCATTCGGATCCGGGCTGCATTCGGTGGATATCTTGTGTCGGCAGCCGCTTCAGAATGCTTGTCCGTTCATCCTCGCAATCAGTCTGCAAAAGAGCTGTGCGAAGCTGCTCAAATACTGCGCGTTCATTGTCCCCGGAGACGTTAACCTCAAGCTGCGTGCGCAACTTGGCATTCAACTTACTTAGAAAACCAGAATAAGAAGGCTCTGCACGGTTCTCAGTGTCCTCTTTGGTCTCGGACAGCACCAACGCATCCAGAGCATCGCGATGCTGCACTGCATTAATTTTGCGATTCAATCTGCGGCTTGCCGGACGGGCGTACTGCTTATTCAGATGTAGTACATGCTTATCGAGAACGTCCCGCTCTAAATACGGGCCCGGCTTGATTAAGTTCGGCTTTCTACCAAGGGCGATCATTACGCGACTCTCTCCTTTGAGTGGAACTCCGTCCAGCATATGTCAAAATCAGCTGCGGAACGCGAACTATTTCTCGAACTCTTGGCACCATACTGGCCGGAGCAGCATGTCATCCTCACCGCTTCAACTCTGCGTCAAACTCCCGCCATTCCCCCTTCGACATGCCGGAGTTCTCCTGCGTGACCTCTTCGCCTTTCAGCATGCGGCGCACGCAGTCCATGGCGCGGCCCGATAGGTTGGCGCCGCCCAGACGGTAATCCTCGAACGCGCCATAGGCGGCGGGGACCCAGTCGGCGACGATGTTGCAGATCGCGTCGGCATAGACGCGGATTTCGTATTGGGCGTGGTGGTCGGCGCGCAGGCGCAGGAAGTGGAACAGGTTGTGCAGGTCAACTTTCCAGTACCATTGCGTATAGATGTTGGCGGGCAGGTTCATCCGCGCCAGTTCGCGCGCGAGGCCCAATTGGCCCTCGTCCGAGATCATCTGTTCATAGTGATCATAGGCGCGGTTGCTGTCGGCCTTCAGGATGTCCAGCACTTTCGCGGCTTCCTCGCCTTCCAGCGCGGCGCCCCTGCCCTGATTGTTCACAACCGACTGCGCGGCGACATGTTCGGGTGCGGGGATGTAGAATTCGCGGTCAAGGATCGAGTAGCGCGCCGAGTATTCGTTCACATTCGCGGTCCGGTGGCGGATCCACTGGCGGGCCACGAAAACGGGCAGTTTGACGTGCAGCTTGATCTCGCACATCTCAAACGGGGTCGAGTGCCAGTGACGCATCAAGTAGCGGATCAGCCCTGCGTCGTTCTGCACCGATTTGGTGCCCTTGCCGTAAGACACGCGCGCGGCCTGACAAATCGCGGCGTCATCGCCCATATAGTCGATGACGCGGACAAAGCCGTGGTCCAGCACTTCATGCGCGGTATAGAGGTGCTTTTCCATCCCCTCGCTAACGGCGCGCAAGGTTTGGCCTGATGTGCTGCGTTGCTCTTCAATTTCGCGGATTTGTTCGGGGCTCAGGGGCATGTCGAATCTCTCGTCTCTTGGTTGCCCGGCCACTATATCTAGTTGTGGGCCATCGCAAAACAGCCAGATGCCGTATATCTGGTGTTTCTCCTTCACTCTGCTGTCTGACCTGATAGGCTGGCCCCGAAACCGCGGATCAATCGGGAGAACTGAGATGAAAATTCGTTACCTGCACACGATGGTACGTGTCAAAGACCTTGAGAAAAGCATTCGGTTTTTCAAGCTGTTGGGACTTGAAGAGAAGAATCGGATCGACAATGAGCAGGGACGGTTCTCGTTGGTGTTTCTATCGCCTCCGGGGCAATCAGAATGTCCGGTGGAACTGACTTATAATTGGGATGGCGATGATGGATTGCCGTCGGACAGCCGGCATTTTGGACATCTCGCCTATCGGGTCGAGAACATCTACGAGATGTGCCAGCATCTGATGGAAAACGGGGTGGTGATCAATCGACCGCCGCGCGATGGACACATGGCCTTTGTGCGCTCGCCTGACAATGTCTCGATCGAGTTGCTACAGGAAGGCGATCGCCTGCCGCCGGCAGAACCCTGGGTCAGCATGGACAATACCGGTCACTGGTGATGAGATATGGGCGGCCTTCCCTTTTGGGCATGGGGCTTGGCGTGGCTCTGAGTTGCGGCACGGCTGTGGTCGCAACCGCCGAACCAACATGCCGACAGGCGCTTGCCTTAGGCCTTGATGTATCGGGATCGGTCGACGTGGCTGAGTATCGCCTGCAACTGGATGGCTTGGCAGCCGCCTTGGAACACCCAGATGTGATTGATGCGTTGTTGGCCGTGCCGTCCCAGCCCATTGATCTTTCTGTATTCGAGTGGAGTGGTCCCACTCATCAACGTATCTTACAAAACTGGGTAAGCATCACCGGACCCGATCAAGTGGCGGCGGTCGCCGCACTATTGCGCAACACCCGCAGGGTTGAGGCCGATCCCTCCACAGGTCTTGGCGCGGCGATGTTGTTCGGACAACGGCTGCTTGCGCGCCAGGACTGCTGGTCGCATACGCTGGATATCTCCGGCGACGGACCTGCTAACACGGGCCCGCGCCCACAGGATGTTCGGTACCTATCAGGGTTCAACGCGATCACGGTCAACGGGTTGGTGATTGGCAACGGTGATGGCAACACCGATCTGAAGGGCTATTACGAAGAGCTGGTCATCAGCGGCATTGGCAGCTTTGTCGAACAAGCGGCGGACTTTTCCGACTACGAGGATGCAATGGTCCGCAAACTGTTACGCGAGTTGATGGGCATGGTCGTCTCGGATGCGCGGGACGACTGAACCTGCAACACCTGCCCCGCTGTCACCTATGCTTGTCTAGTAAATATAGCGTATCTGATCCGTCCAATATCGTTCGACACGTTTGAGAGCTAGATTAATATCCTCAATCCCTGAAGCGCTAAGCACATCACGCGACTGTAGACCGTCTGCATGTCGCTCAAATAGTCCCGCGACGGTATCACGAATATTACGCCCCTTCTCGGTCAGGCGCACACGCACAGAGCGGCGATCCACTTCGCATCTCTGGTGATGCATATACCCCATTTCGACAAGTTTCTTAAGATTGTAGGACACATTCGATCCTTGATAATAGCCACGCGTTTTAAGCTCGCCCGCCGTGACTTCGTTGTCACCAATGTTAAACAGCAGCAACGCTTGCACAGCGTTCACTTCCAGAACGCCGACCCGTTCAAATTCATCTTTGATGACATCAAGCAGCAGACGATGCAGGCGTTCGACAAGCGCCAACGCCTCAAGATACTGGTACACAAATGTCTGGTTACTGGTTTGCCCAATTGGGGAATGCATGCTCATCCGTTTCTCCGACCTGGTTACAATCCAGACTATTTGGCGAGAAATGAGAACATTCAGTTAAATGCGGGCGGTAGTTGCTGAAAATTTTCGCAAAAAGCCGACCAAATTTACGAAATCAGCGGACGAAAGGCTGAGCGGCAATCTGCGCAACAAGATCTGCAAATTGTGCCGGAGGTGATTGTTGACCCGACACCCACTGATACAGGTCTTGGTCATTTTCACCCAAAAGCGCCTCGTAAACATCAAGCGCGTCGTCGCTCATGCTGTCCAGCTGTGCGGCGGCGTATCGGCTAAGGATGATGTCCATCTCTTTGATGCCACGTCGCATTGATCGCATCGCCAACCGTTTGATACGATGCGCCCGACTTTCCCCCGGACGCGCGCCCGGCGTCTCTTTCAGGTGATCCATGGGCATACCGCTCACGCAGTGCCCCCATCCAAACGCTTGCGAAGACGCTTCTCTAGGCGACCAAGTTGATCGGCCGAACGTGACATCTGCGCCTTGATATCCCGGATTTCCAACAGAAGATCGCGCACTTCCGGGGCATCATCCGGAAAAGCCTGAGGTTCATTAACTCCCTCGCCTTCGCCGCTTAGCAGCCACCGAAGCGAAACATTTAACAACCCCGAGAGCATCTGCAACTTGTTGGCGCGCGGCTCGTTCAGGTCCTCTTCCCATCCGCGCAGTGTCTTGACTTTAACGCCCAGACGACGCGCCAGCTCTGTCTGCGACATGCCAACGGCCTCGCGGGCACCGGCAAGGCGATCACCAAATGTTGCGGCTTCTTCCGAAAACCAATCGTCGTCCTGCATGAAGTCATCCATTCGTATTTCCTAACATTACCGGGCGTGCGCCATTGTTCTGGCTTGAATGGCATCGCGGCGGACCCTAGAAGAACTTGTACGAATATACAAACAGAGGCCGCCATGTCTTTCCTGTCCGCGACACTTGACCGCGTAAAACCATCACCAACCATCGCTGTATCGACCCTTGCGGCCGAACTGAAGGCCGCCGGCCGTGACGTTATTGGCCTTGGTGCAGGCGAGCCGGATTTCGACACGCCCGAAAACATCAAGGCTGCAGGCAAAGCCGCAATTGATGCGGGCAAGACGAAATACACTGCCCCCGATGGGATGCCTGAGCTGAAACAGGCGATCTGCGACAAGTTCAAGCGCGAAAACGGGCTGGACTATGCGCCGAACCAGATCTCGGTTGGGACCGGTGGCAAGCAGATCCTGTACAACGCGCTGATGGCGACGATGAACCCCGGCGACGAGGTGATCATCCCAGCCCCCTACTGGGTCAGCTATCCGGATATGGTTCTGCTGGCAGGCGGAGAGCCTGTCGTTGTTGAGTGCCCGATCGAAACTGGGTTTCGGATGACGGCTGAACAGTTAGAAGCCGCAATCACGCCGAAAACGAAATGGCTGATCTTCAACTCACCCTCGAACCCGACAGGTGCGGGATACACACGTGAGCAGTTGAAAGAGCTGACAGATGTCTTGATGCGTCACCCACAAGTTTGGGTGATGACCGACGACATGTATGAACATCTCGCCTATGATGATTTTGAGTTCTGCACACCGGCCGAGATTGAGCCCGGCCTCTATGACCGCACATTGACTTGCAACGGCGTCTCAAAGGCGTATGCGATGACAGGATGGCGCATCGGTTATGCCGGGGGCCCCGTTGAACTGATCACCGCCATGCGCAAAATCCAGTCGCAGTCGACGTCAAACCCCTGCTCTGTCAGCCAATGGGCTGCCGTCGAGGCATTGAACGGACCGCAGGATTTCATCGCAGACAATAACAAAGCGTTCGTACGTCGGCGGGACCTGGTGGTCGAGATGCTGAATGCAGCTGACGGGATCGAGTGCCCCGTGCCGGACGGCGCATTCTACGTCTATCCGTCGATTAAAGGCTGTATCGGCAAGACCTCAAAGGGCGGCGTGTTGATCGCCAATGACGAGGTTTTCGCCAAAGCTTTGCTGGAAGAAACTGGCGTCGCCGTGGTGTTTGGGTCAGCGTTCGGCCTTAGCCCAAACTTCCGGGTCAGCTACGCCACGTCTGACGACGCCCTGAAAGAGGCATGCACACGTATCCAAACCTTCTGTGCATCACTAAGCTAAGCGGATGGCCTGACAACTAGGACCTGATATGAGCACCGAACTGCCCGAGTATTTTTTCCGCATCCGAGACAACGGAGCGTTCGTGTTTCGCGTCAGCACAGAAAACCGTCAGCGACCATTGGAGTTGATCCAGATCGCGGCCGTGAACATCAAGAATGGTGAGGTCCGGCCACAGGGCGAATACACGCTGACTGACGAGGATGAGCGGGCTATTGATGCGTGGATCGCGGAGCGAGAAATCACTTTGCAAGCGCGTGACATAGACGACATTCTGCGCACGGTGGAGCACCTGAACCGGACCGCGCACTGGGCGCAGACCCGCGCTACACCGGATGCGCTGGAGCGTGTGACGGATGATCTTCTGTTGTCGATGCATGATCTACGCACCGTTTTGGTGCGCAAAAAAGCGGATCGGTTGAAAGACCGCTGATTTTGGTCAAGTCAGGTCGGCACTGGACCGCCGATGCGTGATGAACTGCGCCAGAACCGCCACGACATGAAGATGCCTGCACAGGTCAGGCCCAAAAGAAGCCCAATCCAAACCCCGACGGCCCCATATCCCAGTTTAATCCCAAGCACGTAAGACATGGCGATCCCAACGCCCCAATAGCTGAGTGCTGCGATGATCATCGGCACTCGCGTGTCCTGCACCCCCCGAAGCAGCCCCATAGCAATCGCTTGCGCACCATCAGCAAGTTGGAACAACCCGGCGACAATCAAAAGCAAAGTACCCAAGGCGACGATCTCGGTCGTGCGGACTTCGTTGGGATTGAGGAAGAGCTTGATCATCGGCTCGGGTATTCCCAAGAATAAAAAGATCGTCAAACCGCCAAATATCAACGACACCAAAGTGACGGCCAATGCGCCGCGACGCAGGCCCGCTTCATCTTTACGGCCCAGCGCGCGCCCTGCCCTTACGGTGGCTGTATTCGACAGACCCAGATGTACCATGAAGAAAGCAGCGGTAATTTGAAGGGCAATCCCGTGTGCCGCCAGTTCCAATGTCCCAATCAATCCAACAACGATTGTCGAGGCTGCGAACATGCCAACTTCTGCCAATGTCGTTAGTCCAATGGGAATGCCAAGCCGAAGCAAGGTGCGCAATGCGTCCCAGTCAGGTTTCCACAGTCGAATGAACAACCCTTGTTCGCGGTTCAACCTCTGGGCGTAGATGACCAAAACGATTCCGGACGCAATTTGGATTATGACAGACGCGATGGCTGCCCCCCGAACGCCAAGCTCTGGCGCGCCCCAATTGCCAAAGATAAGCGCATAGTTGATCACACCATTCATCGCAGCCGCCAGAACTGTCGCCCACAAGACAATCCGGGTATGTTCTAATGCGGATAGGTAGCTTTTCAGCGACATGACAACCAATGCCGGGACAAGGCCAACACCCGCAATTCGCAAGTAGTCTTGCGCCAACAAGCTAAGCTCGGTGTCTTGGCCAATGGCCTGAAGGATCGGCGCAGACATCCACATGAAGGGCAGCACCAACAATGCAAAGCCGACCGAAAACCAAAGCGCCATTCGTGTCACCCGGCGTACACGAACATCATCGCCTGCCTCCGACGCCTCGGCCACCAAAGGCATCAATGCCCATGCCGGACCAGATCCCATGATAAGGAACATGAAAAAGAGCGTGCTGGCCAACGTGACCGCAGCAAGCTCTTCGATCCCATACCAACCAAGCATAATCGTATCGATCACGCCGACTGCCAATTGGGCCAGGTGTGAGGCTGCCAGAGGCATGCCCAAGACCATGACGGCACGCATATGTTGATTAAGGGTGAGGGACTGTATCATCACTCAGACCTATGATGGAAACTGTGCAGGGGCAAGCACAGTATCTGTCTACCAGACCGTCAGTTCCCGAGCATCCGAAGCAAGGAAAGCGAAGGTTGGCCGGTCACCGAAAGTCCGCGTGCGCGTTGGTAGGCCTCTATCGCCTGCAGTGTTTTCTTGCCGATGACGCCATCGGCCTCGCCGACGTCGTAGCCTGCACGATTTAACCCAGTTTGCAGTGCTTTGCGGTCAGCCAAAGTCATCCCATTCTCGTCAGGCCCGAAGGTGCCGCGCAATGCCCCTTTCCCAGCCAGACGATCTGACAGGTGTCCCACACCGATGATGTATTTCTGTGCGTTATTATACCGGCCCAGAACTTTGTAGTTATTGTAGACCTCAAACACCGGCCCACTTTCGCCTGCTGGCTTCACAACACGACCGCGCCCAGATGGGGCACGTCCGGTGATCTCGTCCCCCCATCGCTGACCCCGCCTCCAGCCAGATCGGCTGAGATAGGCCGCGGTTGATGCCAGTGCGTCCGTCGGATCATCAGACCAGATGTCGCGGCGCCCATCCCCACGGAAATCCACCGCATAGGCAAGGTAGGATGTTGGAATGAACTGAGTATGTCCCATGGCACCCGCCCAGCTGCCGGTCATCCGGTCTGGCGAGATATCGCCGCGTTCAAGGATTTTCAGAGCGGCCACCAGCTGGCCCTCAAAGAACTTTCCGCGCCTGCCATCAAAGGCCAGCGTGGACAGGGCCGAGATCACGGGCACATCGCCACGTCGCGCACCATAGCGGCTTTCCAGCCCCCAGACGGCAACGATGACCTCTTTCTCGACCCCATATTTCGCCTCTAGCTGAGACAAAAGACCCGCATGCTTGCGCAACATGGCGCGACCCTTTTCGATCCGGTCGTCAGAGGCAGCAATTGCCAGGTAATCTTCAAACGAACGCACGAACTCGGTTTGGTTGCGATCACGTTCCACCACACCGGGCAGGTAACCTACGTTACGAAAAGCACGGTTGATGGTTGAACTGCTGATGCCGCGCGCTTTGGCCCGCGCTTTGGCTCCTGCGACCCAACTGTCAAAAGCTGCGTTGGGAACAGAACGCATCGTTGTCCCAGCGGCGGGACGCGCAGAGGACTGGGTCGTTGCGTTTGACTGGCAAGCCCCCAGTGCAAGCACAGAGACCCCGGCCATTACAAAACGTCTTGAATACATACCAACTCACCTGCTCTTGTTTGATGCAAGCCTATCTGGCCGCCGCCCGAAAACAAGGGGAGCTTTCGACCGCACACGACATCGGCGTGAATAAGCAAAAGAGGGGACCAAATGGCCCCCTGCCCAAGTCCAGATGTTTGTGGCTGATCAGTTGCTGCGTCGTTGATCCGGATGCAGGCTGGCCCCTAGGATGTGCTCGGAATTATGGATCACTTGCGAAGCATGGCCAACGATCAGGGGATCAGGTTTCCCCACAAGTTCTTGGTCTTTGTCGGGGTATTCTACCGTCGACAGGAAATGACGCATACATTCTAGCCGTGCACGTTTCTTGTCGTTCGACTTGATAATCGTCCACGGGGCGTCAGCGGTGTCGGTGTAGAAGAACATCGCCTCCTTTGCTTCCGTGTACTCGTCCCACTTAGACAGCGAAGCCACATCAACCGGGCTTAGTTTCCAACGCTTCAGCGGGTCGTCCTTGCGGCTATCAAAGCGGCGCTTCTGTTCAGTCTGCGTGACAGAGAACCAGTATTTGTACAGTCGCACACCTGATCGGGCCAGCATCCGCTCGTATTCTGGCGTCTGCCGCATGAACTCTAGGTATTCGTTTGCGTTGCAGAACCCCATAACGCGTTCCACACCGGCGCGGTTGTACCAAGAACGGTCATAGAAGACCATTTCGCCTTTGGTGGGCAGGTTCGAGATATAACGTTGATAGTACCACTGGCCACGCTCTTCATCCGTGGGCTTGTTCAAAGCCACCACACGGGCTTCTCGCGGGTTCAGGTGTTCCATGAAACGTTTGATGGTGCCGCCTTTACCGGCCGCATCGCGCCCCTCGAACAGCATCACGAATTTCTGACCCGTCTCGCCGACCCAGCGCTGAACCTTCAAAAGCTCCGCCTGCAACTTAGCCTTCTGAGCTTCGTATTCCTTTTTGCCCAACTTCACGCTGTAGGGGTATTCCCCGTTTTCGAAAGTCTGACGGATTTTGTCATCGGTCACCTTGGGAAAGCCGTCAGCATCGTTGATCAAATCTGAAGATGTGATTGGCTGGCTGTCTTCAAGGGCTGTTTTTTCAACCATCTTGACCTGGTCACCGGTCGGCCGAGCCTTTGTCGAGGATGTACGTGTCTGCTTCGCCGTCATGCGCGTTACTCCTGTTTGTGGGGTTACAAACAGTGGTTAGCACCGGTCGCCGCCCGGCGCCTTGATCCGGGTCAATAGCTGTGTGCTTTCCAGGAAGCCGGGAGCCCGTAGGACATACGGGCTCCCATTCATATACGATCAGCTCCTACACGGGTCGATCAACCCGTATTGTGACATGAACCGTCCCAATTGCCGGGCGGGACCAGTTGAGCTGAACATATTTGTACGTCGGCCCTTTGTTCACGCTGATATGCGGGTTATCCCATATCAATTGGCTTCCGGCATCTCTTAGGTTGCCCTCAACAGTGACTCCCGAAACCGTTCGCGCATTACCACCAAATGGCAAATAACCCGAACCATTGATTGTCCACGTCGCCGCAGGCGTATTTTGCGTGAACTGAAGTGTGACAGGGGAGATCGTTTTCTGGCTCACTCCTGCGAACGCGTTATTCTCGAAGGTGACATCCTTCATTCGCCAGAAATCTATTCCCGCATGGGTCGTCACAACCCCATCGATCCGGTCAATCGGCCCCGCGATAGCTCGGAATGTATTGTTGGTGACATGCAAACCCGAAACATGGTGTCCCGAACCGAACGGCTTGATCAAAATCCATTTAAACCACGAGGCGACGTCATTCGCTGTGAAGATGTTGCCAGTAATCGTCATCCCACCAAAAGAATACTCAGCGCCGAAGTCTGGATAGGCATCGTGTTCATTGTTCCACTCAATAAAACAATTGTCGATGTAATTGCCGTTCAAAACAGTCTTGTTGTTTTCATATGTGAACACCATCCCCGCGACACGTGGACCATCTGTCACCTCGTCGCCCTGAAACAGATGGTTGCCCTGAATGATGTGTCCCGAACCGTGCAAAACCATCGATGTGCCCATCCGCTGAAACCGGTTGTCGCGGATTTTTGCATCGTTTGCGTTTACGTTGAATGCCACCGATTGGCGCGATGTCGCAGACAAACCCTGTTCGTTCGAGACAAACTGACAACGATCTAGATGAAGATCCTGACATCCGCGGCCCGGCGATGAGATGCCCCGGTTCTTAGGTTTTATGAAGAAGCAATCTTGGAACACGAAATTCTCACCGCCACGTGGCAACATCACGGCTGACGCATGCCCGTTGCACTGGAACTCCACTTCGGCCAAGTTCATGCGATTGATTTGGGCGAAGTCACCGAAATCCAACACGTATTTGTGACGCGCAAATGTATAGGTCTGGTTTGCCGCTGGCCCCCACAACGGTTGGCTCAACTCGACTTCGGCTGCCGGAACATTGACGGATTTGACATAGACCTCTCGTCCGACACCTCCTCCCGTGACCACGGATCCCGGCTGTACGGCTGAAATTCCGCTTACGTTGGTCAGCTTATAGGGGTTAGCCGGATTGTACTTGGCCGCCGACGTCATCGTCTCGCTGTCCCAAGCCGCCCCGCCAACAACGTAGAACTGCCCGTTCTTGATCACACGGCGAATAAGAAACGTATCGCCAGCCTCGTAGGCTGCGCGCATGTCGATCGGTTCTGTCACATCGATACGCCGCCCGCACATATCCAGAATCTCGTGGTCCGAGTAATGCAACAACGCCTGAAAGGCCTTTCGGAACCCTAGCTGTTCTTCCCCAAAAGCGTCGATGTAAGTTGGCAGATCGAAATTGCGGGTAAGTGACAGATAGACATCATTGGACATCGTGACGGTGCCCTCAAACCGAACGTCTGCGTGCAAAGTAAGGTTCGAGCCGATGTGATAGATGCCTTCGGGCACCAAAACAGTGCGCCCGTTCGAAGCCGCATCAGCCGCTTGAAACGCCGCCTTGTCGTCGGTCACACCATCGCCTGCGGCGCCAAAATCGCGTACATCGACCCAGTCCATCATGTCACGCAAATAAGCGCCTGTGACATCTTCGACCTGAATGTCATCGATACGCACGACACCGCCGTTTGATCCAATCAGGTCAAGCCCGACATGGGCATAGGCCACGTCTGCCCCCCAGATCATATCGACGCCATTGCGACTACCTGACCCGATGATCGCAGATACCTCGATCACCTCGCCATAGGTGGTCAGCGCCACAACTGGGCCGGTTTCCGGGTTGCCGCTTGCAAGCGTTCCACCAGTTTTTGCGGGCCAAGTGGCGATCCGGACCGAGGGGAGCGGACCTGACAGAGCCTTCACCTTAGCGGAGACACGCAAATAGCAGCCCTGCTCGTAGGGCGTTTGTCCCATATAGCGCAGTTTTTGGATATTCTCGGTCTTCAACAGCTCAAGACAGCCGCCAAAATCCTGATCCGCGGGAACCAAAGCGGCATCGCCCGCGCCGTCATAGGTCAAAGATCCGGGAGTACCGTCTTGCCGTGACCAAACGGCCAATCCATCTTCAAACTCAGGCGGCATAAAGACCACCCCATCGGTAATCGCCTTGTTCATTGAAATCCCTTTCCGGTCTGGACATGCAAACCCCCTTTGCGCCACAGATCGGGTCCGTGACACAGCACCGCAATTGACAACGATGCATGAGGGGCAGAAACGCTGTCAGAGCTAGCAGCAAGGGCTTAACGAGGATTAATCCGACCGTTCGCCCGGTGATCGGCGTGCAACGCAAAACGGCGCGCCAATGTGGCACGCCGATGATTGTCGATAGAATCTCGAAGAGGTTACTTCAGCAAGTCTCCCGCCAGCCCCTGATCAATCAGAGCGGCCGTTTCCTCGACACCGTATAGGGCTGCAAAGCTGCCGAAACGCGGACCTTGGCTTGCACCAAGCAGCACCTCATAGAGCGCTTTGAACCAGTCGCGCAAATTGTCGAACCCATGCAATTTACCAACAGCAAACACGATGGACTGCAGGAATTCATCCGAGGTAAAGTCAACCTCAGGCAGCGGGTCTTCGTTGCCCATCTGCGCATTCTTGCGTGCAATCACGTCCAGCGCGGTATCGCCATCGCGAAACGCCGCGGCCAATTCCTCCATCGCTGCGCGTTCCTGATCCGTGGGCGCGCGGAATTCCCGTGCGGGTGCCACGAAATCCTGGAAATACTTCACCGCATACCCGGCCGCCGCATCCAAATCAGGATGCGTTTCGGGGGACGCATCTGGCGCATAGCGCTTGATAAATCCCCAAAGTTGATCCTTGTCATCCGCCGACGCGACCGAGGCGAGATTCAGCAACATTGTATATGGCACGACCATATTCGATTGCGGCACATCGCCCCCATGGATATGCCAAACCGGGTTGTTCAACTGCGCCTTCACATCTTGTTTGTGATAGGCGTTCAGCTGTTGATTGTATTCATCCATCGCCTTGGGGATCACATCAAAATGCATCCGCTTCGCAGTCTTGGGTTTGAGATACATGAAATAGGCAAGACTCTCGGTCGAGGCGTAGGTCAGCCACTGATCAATCGACACGCCATTGCCGGACGACTTCGAGATTTTCTGGCCGTTTTCATCCAAGAACAGCTCGTATGAGAAGTGGTTTGGCTGACGACCGCCCAGCGCGCGACAGATCGCATCATAGATTTTCTCGTTGGTGGCATGTTCTTTGCCATACATCTCGAAATCCACACCAAGGGCCGCCCAGCGCGCACCGAAATCGGGCTTCCATTGCAACTTCACATTGCCGCCGGTCACGGGCAGCGTCCACTCTTTGCCCGTCTCGTCATCAAAGGTCACTGTATAGGTCTCGGCACAGACCTTTTTCATCGGCACATACATCACCCGTCCGCTTTCGGGATGCAGCGGCAGGAAGATCGAATAGGTCTGCTGACGTTCTTCCCGCAGGCTTTTCAGCATGATCGCCATGATCTCATCATAGCGATCAACCGCGCGCTTGAGCACCTCGTCGAACTGCCCGGATTCGTAGAATTCCTTGGCCGAATAGAACTCATATTCGAACCCAAACGTATCGAGGAACCGACGCAACATGGCATTGTTGTGCTCGCCAAAGCTGTCATGCGTGCCGAACGGATCGGGCACGGAGGTCAGAGGGCGTTGCAAATGCTGCTCCAGAATCTCCGGGTTCGGCACATTCGATGGCACCTTGCGCATTCCGTCTAAATCATCCGAGAAACAGATCAGCTTGGTCGGAATGTCCGAAATCACCTCGAACGCACGCTGGATCATCGTGGTGCGCGCGACCTCGCCAAAGGTGCCGATATGCGGCAGACCCGAAGGACCATATCCGGTTTCAAACAGCACAAACCCTTTCTCAGGCGCACCCTTCTGATAGCGTTTAAGCACCCGGCGCGCTTCTTCAAAGGGCCAGGCTTTCGAGGTCATCGCGGCCTCACGCATGTCAGAACTGATCTGATCCGTCATCTGCTGTTTCCTTCACATACCGGCGCAGCTTAACGCCATTCGAGCGGCATTTGCCACTAAGCTCCACTCCCTATTGCGATGGGCGCTCGGGGTCAATATTCTGCACTGCAACGAATAGGAGCATCCAACGTGCAAGACATCCCACACTCTCTCACTCCAGAAGACTGCCTGATCGCCGTAATGATGGCGGTTTCCGCGTCAGATGAAGAGATCACATCGGCTGAACTTTTGACAATCGAACGTATCGTCAATCACCTACCGGTCTTCGCAAAATACGACCCGGACCGCATTAAAACCGTGTCACAGACGGTGTTTGACCTTTTTGCGGTCGAAGACGGACTGGACGCCCTTTTTGGTTTGATCCGCGAGAACCTGCCCGACACATTGTGGGAAACGGCCTATGCGCTGGCCTGTGACGTTGCTGCGGCCGATGGCGTTCTGCAAGGGCCCGAGCTACGTATTCTTGAAGAAATACGGTACGAGCTGAATATCGACCGTTTGCACGGTGCCGCCATTGAACGCGGCGCACGAGCACGCCATATGACGCTTTGATACTCCGCTGACACTCACAGATTGCGACCTTCCAAACCGTGCTCCCTGAAAGGACCGACATGCTCGACCAGTTCGACATTACAAAACGCTGGCCTGCGAAAGATGCCAACGTCATTCAGCTTTACTCCCTTCCGACTCCCAATGGTGTAAAAGCCTCTGCGATGCTCGAAGAAACGGGTCTTGCCTACGAGGCCCATTTGGTCAGCTTTTCGACTGACGATCAATTCACGCCAGAATATTTGTCGTTGAACCCAAACAACAAAATCCCTGCAATCATTGATCCCAATGGCCCAGACGGCAAACCTTTGCCATTGTGGGAAAGTGGCGCGATCTTGATCTACCTGGCTGAGAAATCGGGGAAATTCCTGCCCACTGATCCCGCCAAACGCGCAGAAGTGCTGCAATGGCTCATGTGGCAGATGGGCGGCTTCGGCCCCATGTTGGGCCAGTTCGGATTTTTCTACGCCTATGGTGGCAAGGAAATCGAAGACCCGCGGCCACTAGACCGCTACAAGACCGAAGCAAAGCGTCTCTTGTCCGTTTTGGACAAACGTCTCGAAGGTCGTTCGGTCGTGGCCGGTGACGAATACTCAATCGCGGACATTGCGATCTGGCCTTGGGTGCGCGCGCTGTTCACAGGATACAAAGCCGCAGATATTCTTGAGCTTGAGACCTATGCCAACGTGTTGCGCTGGCACACCGAATGTGCGGATCGCCCAGCATCTCAGGCGGCAGTAAACATTCCCGCCCGTCCATAATACAGCTTCAGAAGGGGCAACTATGCCCCTTCTTACGCGCCATAGGTCATCGCCCAGCGTGATAGCAAACGATGCTGCAACCAGCGTGACCGCCGGCTCCATCCTTTCGCTCCTTTTGGTCGTTCGCGGTCGGCTTTTGGAATGGCGTTGCGTCGTTCCATATCTGCCGTGAAAATCGCGAACGCCAGCGGTCGGCCATTTGGCGCGGTCATGAAGCCTGCAAGCGTGCTGACGAAGTTCAGGGTTCCCGTCTTGGCACGGATCGAGAACGAAGCGTCGTTGACAGGACGCCCTTTTCGATCAAGCGGCGTAATCTCTTTCATTAAACCGGGCAGGTAGCCATCAGGCCCCACACTGACCAAGGCTTTCACCATATCATTGGCCGAGACACGCGACCGATCACTCAGCCCACTGTGATCCTGAAACGACGCGCGCCGCGCGCCAAGTTCGGTATTCATCCATTTGGCCATCGCGGCACCAGATTCCGAGAGCGATGCAGGCATCTCACCTCGCGCGATACTGGCCGACAAACCGGTCACCTCCGCCGTCAAGTTGGTCGAGTATTTCAGCATCCCGCGCGCCACTTCTGCCATGGGCCGCGAGCGATGTACCGCCAGCACCGTTCCCTTCGGGGCCTTGTCACTGACAATCGGCGCGGGCAAGCGCACTCCTTCGCTTCTCGCAAGGACTTGAAACACCTCGCCCGCGTAAAGGTCGGGGCGTCGAACCGGCAACCATCGTGATCCGCCTTTGCCCAATGCCCCGCGCGCAACGGTCCATCTGTCGACACCGTCGCCATCTTCGTAGGTGTAGACAGGCGCCTTCCGATCGACGATTTGCATTCGCGCCATTTTTACCGGCGGGCGGAACCGATCAGACCGAGCCTCCATCGATACATCAAAATCACCGCCAGCACGTTTCCATTCAAAATGCACGCGATTATAGTTTAAGTTCAATCCGGAAATAGCTGGATTATAACCCAAATAATCGGGTTGATCAGGGTCAATCATGCGCGCATAGGGCAGCTTGTCGCCATAAATGATGAAGTCACCTTTTATTGACCTAATCCCTTTCGTTTTCAAAGCCTTGGCCATGTTTGCCAATGCATTTGTGTCCAGCGTCGGATCGGCACCACCAGCAAGCACAAGATCGCCCTGAAGGACCCCCCCCACAACCGGACCAGTCGCCACAAGTTCAGTCGTGAAACCGTGTTCAAGCCCCAGCGCGCTGATCGCGTATACAGCGGTGATCGCTTTGGCGACACTGGCGGGCGGTAAAGGCAATACCGGGCTTTGTGCCTCCAGTATTTCACCTGTGATCGCATCAGCGACAACAAAGCCGATTTTTCCACCTAGGTTGGCTTCTTCGATCAAAGCCTGCGCAGACGGGATGGTTCGCTTGAAAAAATCACTGGCCTTTGCGACCGGCCGGATCGAGGTTTCGGGGGCATTCGCATGCAAAGGCAACGCCACGCCTGCGCTCAGACCACTTAAAAATAACCGCCTCGAAATGTCTTTAACCATGCCCAGAGTAAAGCCTGCGGCACCTATGAGGGCAAGTGGGATATTGGGCCAATCCAATCACGAATACGCGGCATTTTGCCGTTGTGGTCGCCCTACCACTCCCCCCGCGCGCGTATCTGAGACGACGAAACATCCAGCATGGGAACATTGATCAAAGACCACGCGGGGGCAGTTGCTTGTGACAGCGCGCGTGCCGATCGACCGACGATCTTTGCATGTCCAAACCGCTCTGCTGCGGGTGACATCCGCGCAGCCACCCTGTCGCCGGGGCGCGCAATCACGCCTATCGGCACATTCTGCATGATCCACTCCCAACGCTCCCATCGGTGAAAATCGGCCAGATTATCTGCCCCCATAAGCCAGATAAACTTTACACCCGGGTAAAGATTTTGAAGCGCCATAAGCGTTTCAGCCGTATAACGTGTGCCGGTATATGTCTCGATATCAGTGACTGTAACGCGGGGGTGCTGCATGACCTTTCTGGCCCGCCGAAGACGTGCCTCCATCGGTGCAGGCCCGTTTTCTTTCAACGGGTTGCCCGGCGTCACAAGCCACCAAACCCGATCCAACCCAAACCGCTTCAGCGCTTCACGGGTGATATGGGCATGGCCTCGGTGGGCCGGATCAAACGACCCGCCCAAAAGGCCGATGACCTGCCCTGCCCGCGCATATGGCAACTGGTAACGCATCGTCACAGCAGCCCGACCTAGTCAGTCTCAGAGGACGCGGCCCAGAGGTTCGCGGTCTCTTCGTTGATGCAGTCGTCGATCTCGGCCAGCTCCTCCTTGGTGAAATCCAACCAAGCTACTGCCCCGGCACAATCCACCACCTGCTCGGCTCGTGATGCGCCGATCAATGCTGTCGTGATGCCTCCGTCACGAAGAACCCACGCAATCGCCATCTGCGCCAGAGTTTGCCCGCGACGTTCTGCAATCGCGCCCAGCGCGCGCAGGCTTTCAACCACGTTCTCGGACACAAGTTCAGGCGCCAGAGATTTCCCCTGACTGGCCCGGCTGTCCTTCGGAATACCCTTCAAATACTTGCCCGTCAGCAAACCCTGCGCCAGCGGCGTGAACGCGATCGAGCCTACTCCAAGCTCCGTCAACGTGTCCTTCAACCCGTCCCGCTCGACCCAACGGTTTAGCATGTTGTAGCTCGGCTGGTGGATCAAACAGGGCGTGCCCAGATCGTTCAGGATCGCCACAGCCTCGCGCGTGCGCTGACTGTTATAGCTGGAAATCCCGGCATAAAGCGCCCGTCCCGAGCGCACGATGTGATCCAGCGCACCCATGGTCTCCTCAAGCGGCGTGTCAGGATCGAAACGGTGACTGTAGAAAACATCGACGTAGTCCAAACCCATCCGCTTGAGACTCTGATCACAAGACGCAATCAGGTACTTCCGGCTGCCCCACTCACCATATGGACCCGGCCACATGTCATAGCCAGCCTTCGAGCTAATGATCAACTCGTCCCGATAGCCTGCGAAATCCGTGCGCAAGATCTCACCAAACGCTTCCTCAGCACTGCCCGCAGGGGGGCCATAATTGTTCGCTAAATCGAAATGCGTGATGCCATGATCAAACGCCGCCCGGCAAATCGACTGTTTCGTCGCATGTGGAAAGTCATGGCCGAAATTGTGCCACAGCCCCAGACTGATCGCAGGCAACTTCAGCCCCGACGCGCCACAACGGCGATACACCATCTTTTCATAACGATCTTCTGCCGGATGATAGGTCATGTTTGCTCCTTCGGGATTGCCCTGCCCCTTTTGTCTGGCTAAGACAACCGGAAGTCAAACACGAGGACGCGCAAAATGGCCGCTTATCAATATGTCTACCACATGGACGGTGTTTCCAAGACCTACCCCGGTGGCAAGAAGTGCTTTGAAAATATCCGCCTGAGCTTCCTGCCCGGCGTGAAAATCGGTGTGGTCGGTGTGAACGGCACCGGTAAATCGACGCTGATGCGCATCATGGCGGGCATCGACAAGGAATTTCAGGGCGAGGCTTGGGCCGCCGAAGGTGCCAAAGTCGGCTATCTGCCGCAGGAACCCGAACTGGATGCGTCCATGGATGTGCGTGGCAATGTCATGCAAGGCGTGGCCGAGAAGAAAGCGATCCTTGAGCGTTATAACGAACTGGCCATGAACTACTCGGACGAAACGGCGGACGAGATGGCCAAACTGCAGGACGAGATCGACGCCCAGAACCTCTGGGACCTCGACGCGCAGATCGACGTGTCGATGGAGGCCCTGCGCTGCCCCCCTGACGACGCCGACGTCACAACCCTGTCCGGTGGTGAGAAACGCCGCGTGGCGCTGTGCAAGCTGCTGCTTGAAGCCCCCGAGATGCTGCTGCTTGACGAACCGACCAACCACCTTGACGCGGAAACTATCGCGTGGCTGCAACAGCACCTGATCGACTACAAAGGCACCATCCTGATCGTCACTCACGACCGTTACTTCTTGGATGACATCACAAGCTGGATTTTGGAACTCGACCGTGGCTCGGGCATTCCTTACGAAGGCAACTACTCCGCGTGGCTGGAACAAAAGGCGAAACGGCTGTCACAAGAAGCGCGCGAAGACAAATCCAAACAAAAAACGCTGGAACGCGAGTTGGAGTGGATGCGTCAGGACCAGAAAGCCCGCCAGGCAAAATCCAAAGCCCGGATCAACGCCTATAACGAAATGGCCAGCCAGTCCGAGCGTGACAAAGTGGGCCGCGCCCAGATCGTCATCCCCAACGGTCCCCGTTTGGGCTCGAAAGTGATCGAGGTCGAGGGTCTTAAAAAACACATGGGAGACAAGCTGCTGATCGAGGGGCTGGACTTCTCGCTCCCTCCCGGCGGTATTGTGGGCGTGATCGGCCCCAACGGCGCCGGTAAATCGACGCTCTTTAAAATGCTCACCGGGCAGGAACAGCCTGACGAAGGCTCGATTGAGCTGGGCGACACGGTGAAGCTGTCCTATGTCGACCAGTCGCGCGACGATTTGAACGCGAATGAAACCGTGTGGGAGGCCATTTCCGGCGGTGCGGAACTGATCGAACTGGGCGACGCTCAGGTGAACTCGCGCGCTTACTGCTCAAGCTTCAACTTCAAGGGCGGCGACCAGC
Source organism: Aliiroseovarius conchicola (assembly GCF_041403445.1). Taxonomy (NCBI): domain Bacteria; kingdom Pseudomonadati; phylum Pseudomonadota; class Alphaproteobacteria; order Rhodobacterales; family Paracoccaceae; genus Aliiroseovarius; species Aliiroseovarius conchicola. The sequence goes on along the minus strand of NZ_JBGEHL010000008.1, from coordinate 125,043 downwards.
AGAAGAAACTGTCGCTGCTGTCGGGCGGTGAACGCAACCGCGTCCACATGGCGCGACTTCTGAAAGAAGGCGGCAATGTACTGCTACTCGATGAACCCACCAACGATCTGGATGTCGAGACGCTGCGCGCGCTCGAAGACGCGCTGGTCGATTTCGCCGGCTGCGCCGTCGTCATCTCGCACGACCGCTTCTTCCTTGACCGTATCTGCACCCACATCCTCGCCTTCGAAGGCGACGCCCATGTGGAGTGGTTCGAAGGCAACTTCGAGGATTACGAAGAGGACAAGAAGCGACGACTTGGACCGGACGCATTGGAGCCCAAGCGGTTGAAGCATAAGAAGTTTACGCGGTAAGAGAGCGGCCCCTTCGGGGGCCGTTTTTTGTTAAGGAGCAACGCAGCGTATTTGACTTCAAATCCGCGGTCGCGCATAGGTTTAGCATCATGAGTGCTCATTCTACAAAACAACGTCTGAAACTACTCGCCATCGTCGCAACTGGTTTCGGAATTGTATTTCTTCATTTCTCTCCGCCAAACCTGCCCAGCGTGTCGGGAGACTTCATTCCCTATGACCAATTGGCAACCGAAGAAACTGATCCGTTATTGGTAGGCGGTGCGCCACCTGTTGAAGGTGGTAGTGCGATTAAGCTGGCAAAGCGTTACGACAATGTGCGAGATTGTCTAGAGCGGTCGGAGCGCAAAGCTGAAGTCCCTGATCTTCGGAAATTTGCTTGGCTAAAGATGAGAAGCTACGATGTTGCAAGTGTGTGCTTGTTTAGAGTGTTCTCAAGTTTGGGAACTCCCGAACGTTCAAAATTGTGGCTCGAGTCGCAAGGACTTAAGGTCTCTGTATCCCCAACAAAAAACGATATCTTAGTTAGTGCCGTTAATCTTTTGAAAGAGAGCAATTCACGGTTGATTGGCGGACGGGGCATATCAGGGAAAGTTTTTACATTTATCGCCTCCCGAAGCGAACACAGAGAGAGTATTACTTCTTGGTGGAGCCATGACGGTACTTTGCTTGGAGCCAGTATTTCTTACATTTCTCTTTGACCCAGTTCGTTGGGATTAGATTTTGATAATCGGGACAGCGCCTGACCCTGGGTGGGCGGAACGCCCTGTCACGCCGAAGGCGTGCCTCCGGCACGACGGGGAGGGTCATCTCTCGGCGATTGCAAGCAATCACCCGCCGATCAGCGGGGCGTTGTCCGGTCTATCGACCGGACGGAACATCACCCACCATGCCCCCACCGCATACCGGCAATACCAAAACGCCCGATGTACTCCTCCACGATCCCCCTTACGTAAGCGGCGACTGATAACCACCGCCAAAAGGGCAAGATCATGGAAAAGAACGAATTCACGTTCCCCACTCAAGACGAAATCAATGACATCATCCGCGACGCGCAGCAAATGCGGGCCGAGGCCTTTGCAGGCTGGCTAAGCAGTGCTTGGACCAAGGTGTTTCACCGCCGTTCGATCTCGGTCACGACGGACCGCGTTCCGGCAGAGATGCCACTGTAAACAAGCGTTACGACTTCTCAACCGCGACCGGTTGGCCGTCCTCGTCCAGTGCCACAAAGACAAACACCCCTTCGGTGACTTTCTGGCGCTCGCCGCGGCGGTCGCGGTTGACCCACGCCTCAAGCTCGATGGCCAGCGATGTGGTCCCGACCCGGCCTACTCGACCATAAACGCACAGCACATCGCCCACCTTCACAGGTTGAATGAATTTCATCGCGTCCACGGCCACGGTCGCCACCCGTCCTTGCGCGCGTTCACCCGCGATGATGCCACCCGCGATGTCCATTTGTGACAGCACCCAGCCGCCGAAGATATCCCCGGCAGTATTTGTGTCTTTCGGCATCGCCAGTGTGCGCAAGATAATGTTGCCTTCTGGTCCGGTCTGTTGGCCGCTCATGGGAACCTCGCTCAGCTATGGTTTTCCCATGGGTAGAGCCTGCATCAGACGCACGCAAGGACTGGGCGGCGTCAATGCGCCTCGGCGGCCGTGTGAAGATCGTTCAGCAGGTCCAGCAGCGTCTCCATCTTCTCATGCCCGAACCGGCCTTCAAGATCTTCGTAAATCCCCGCGGCTTTACCTGACATCTGCGTATATTTCTGCACACCTGCAGGTGCGATCTTCACCCGGCGTCGGCGGCCGTCACTGTCATCCACGCGCTCGATAAACTCGCGTTCGGTCAGGTTTTTCAGGATGCGGCTTAGGCTGGGGGGCATCAGAACGCAGCGTTCGGCAAGTTCGGTGGCGCAGCAGGGTTTGCCCTCGGCCAGCACACGGATCACCCGCCATTGTTGGACCGTCAGGCCGATCTGATCCAGCTCGTGCCGGAACGGTTTGAGGGTCGCCTCACGTGCGTGGAGAAGCGCCAGAGGCAGCGCGCGTTCGAGTTTCTTCATCGTCATCTTGTGTCCTTTCGCGGATGGCCGCGTGGATCGTGCTCCAGCTTTTGCGGCTGAAGCGGGTTTCGATTTCCTGAACCTCAAGACTTAAGATGAAGGGCGTGTCGCCCATCTGTGGGCGCAGTGCGTCCTCAACCGCACCATAGAGTTGATCGGCGATGGCCTCGCGCATGGCCTCGTCCCGACCCTGCCCAAGCCTGAGGATCATATCAAGAAAGTGATACCCGCCCGCACCATCACCAATGGCGTCGACGTCAGCTTCGAACCCGCGCACCCGGATGCCGCCAACTGGGCATTGCCCCGTGGCGACCAGTGCTGCACGCATGGTCTCGGCCAAGCCTTGCAGGTGCGCCCGCTGACCCAGCCCGTTGCTGTATTCGAAAGACAGGTGTGGCATGTTCACTCCTTAACACCGGCAGTAAATACCGTGTGGGTAGAAAATTCAATTCATTGCAGGTGCAACAAGTTGTCTCAGGCTGGCCACTTCCCGTGGCGTTAGCGATGCTGATCTATCAACACGGGATACCCGTCCGGGTCAACAACGACGAAGCTGGCCGGGCCTTGATCGCCCCCTTGTTCTTGGGTGACATCCATCCCCGCTGTCTTCAGCTTTTCTTTGATGGCGCGGACATCGTCAAACGGGTTCACTTCGCCGGCCGATTGGTCCCAGCCGGGGTTAAACGTCAACATGGGCCCCTCAAACATCCCCTGAAACAGGCCAACCAACGTGTCGCCGTTCTTCATGATCAGGTAGTTATGTTCCTCGGTCCCCGCGAAGCTTTCAAACCCGAGTGCTTCATAAAAAACTTTGGATTTGGCCAAGTTCTTCACGCCAAGACTTATAGAAAATGCGCCGAGTTGCATGATGATATCCTCCTGTTACCCAGGCAACTGTACCACGAAACCGATCCGCATTCTAAGCGGCCAGATCACCACTGGACAGATGACATGATCCGTCGTCTGTTGTGAAAAACCGACCAATCACACGAGGACCGGATGAAGATCGCAATCTTGATGACCAACACAGATGACAGCGATTTTGCACACAAGCACCCGTTGAACGGCGAGACATGGCGCACCTATCTGCAACCAAAGCGTCCGGACTGGAGCTTCACGACCTTCAGCGTGAAAGATGGAGAGTTTCCAGACGACATATCTCAATTTGACGGGTGGATCGTCACCGGCAGCCCCGCATCGGTCAATGATGAAGACGCCTGGATCGCAACACTTCTGGACCTTCTGAAAGACATCGCAGCGAAGAAGACCCCACTTTTTGGCGCGTGTTTCGGGCATCAGGCCATCGCCAAAGCGCTGGGTGGAACCGTGGCCCCAAACCCCGAGGGTTGGGTCCTTGGCTCAATTGAAATGGAGGCCATCGCCCGCCCCCCTTGGATGGAAGCCAAGCGGTTCTGGCAATACGGAGCACATAGCGAACAGGTCACGATCCCTCCGGATGAGGCTCAGGTCATATTACGACACAGCAGCTGTCCCGTGGCGGGTATTGCTGTTGAAAATCATATCTTTACCACGCAAAATCACCCTGAATTCGGTCATGATTTCATTCCGCTTTTGATAGACGAGCTTTCCAACATCTGCCCAGACAAGACCATTGACGCAGCCCGACTGTCGCTCCCCCTGTCGGCGGATAATGGTATATTTTCTGACTTTATCATCCGGTTCTTCGAATTGGATCGCGACGCGTAAGCCAATAAAATAGGCGTGTAGCTCAATATCACCCCAACAAAGTGGCAATATCTGGACATAAAACAAGCTTCCGCTGGCCCTATTTATTCAACCCAATAATGCGGTTCTATTTTTTTGATCAAAGAATCTAATTTCTTGTGCAAAATCACTCGAACATCTAGCGGCGGAGGATACCATGGACGGCGCACTCAAAGAAAACGATATCTCCCATGTGGTCGAGGCCGACAAGGCCCATGTATGGCACCACCTGACACAACACAAACCGTTCGAGACTGTTGATCCCCGGATCATCGTCGAAGGCAAAGGCATGCGTGTCTGGGACCAAAACGGTAAGGAATTCCTTGATGCTGTTTCTGGCGGTGTTTGGACCGTCAATGTGGGCTACGGCCGCGAAACCATCGCAGATGCGGTGCGTGAGCAATTGGTAAAACTGAACTACTTCGCAGGCTCCGCTGGCTCTATCCCCGGTGCTCTGTTCTCAGAAAAGCTGATCTCGAAAATGCCGGGCATGAGCCGCGTCTACGTGACCAATTCAGGGTCGGAGGCCAACGAGAAAGCCTTCAAGCTGGTCCGTCAAATTGCGCACAAGCGTTATGGCGGCAAGAAAACCAAGATCCTCTATCGTGACCGCGACTATCACGGCTCAACCTTGGCCACGATGAGCTGTGGCGGACAAGATGAGCGCAACGCGCAGTTCGGCCCCTTCGCGCCAGATTTCGTTCGCGTACCACACTGCATGGAATATCGCGCCGCTGAAAACGGCTGGGGCGATTTGTCCGGCGCCGAATTCGGCCGCCGTGCAGCAGATGCCATTGAAGAGGTCATCTTGGCTGAAGGTCCCGAGACCGTCGGCGCATTGTGCCTTGAGCCGATCACCGCTGGCGGCGGCGTCATCACTCCGCCCGAAGGGTATTGGGACCGTGTGCAGGAAATCTGCAAGAAGTATGACGTCCTGCTTCACATCGACGAAGTGGTTTGCGGCTTGGGCCGTACGGGCACTTGGTTCGGCTATCAACACTATGGCATCAAGCCAGATTTCGTCACCATGGCGAAGGGTGTTGCCTCCGGCTATGCGGCAATTGCTTGCTGTGTCACCACCGAAAAAGTCTTCGATATGTTCAAGGAAGACAGCGACGATCCGATGAGCTTCTTCCGCGACATCTCGACCTTCGGTGGCTGTACCGCTGGCCCGGCGGCTGCGTTGGAAAACATGCGCATCATCGAAGACGAAGGCCTGCTCGAGAACACCACAAAGATGGGCGAGCGTATGTTCGCCAACCTCCAAGCTTTGATGGAAAAACACGACGTGATCGGCGACGTTCGCGGCAAGGGTCTGTTCCTTGGTGTCGAACTGGTCAAAGATCGCGAAACCAAAGAGCCCGTTTCTGAGAAAGAAGTGGGCGCAGTGGTTGGTGACTGCGGCGCACAGGGCGTCATCATCGGTGCAACCAACCGGTCCATCCCCGGTCGCAACAACACATTGTGCTTCAGCCCCGCGCTGATCGCGACCGCCGACGACATCGACCGCATCACAGATGCTGTGGACAAAGCACTGACCAAAGTGTTTGGCTAACACCAAGCCCGAACCAGACAAGACAAGGCGGGCCTTACCAAGGGCCCGCCATTTTTATTTACGCGATTTGATTAAATAACATCCAAAGGACATGCCCATGTGGCCCGCACCCATAACACTGACTGGCAATCACGTGATGCTTGTCCCCTTATCACAAGATCACGCCCCTTCCCTGCGCGAAGCGTGTGCCGATGGTGATCTGCATAAGCTGTGGTATACCTCAATCCCCACGCCTGACATGATGGAGGACGAAATCGACCGCCGCTTAGCCCTTCAGGGCGCAGGCTCAATGTTACCTTTTTGCGTGATGACACCCGATGGAACCCCTGTCGGCATGACCACTTACATGAACATCGATGCCGCCAATTGTCGGATCGAGATCGGATCAACGTGGTATCGCAAATCCGTCCAGCGTGGGCCATTGAACACCGAGGCCAAACGCCTTCTGTTGTCGCACGCCTTCGACGATCTTGACTGCATCGCAGTTGAGTTCCGCACCCATTTCATGAACCAACAGAGCCGGCGAGCAATCGAGCGGTTGGGGGCAAAGTTTGATGGTGTCTTGCGGAGCCATTCGATCAGTCCAGATGGTTCCATCCGGGACACGGCAGTCTATTCGATCATCACAACAGAATGGCCAGCGGTCCGCGCAAATCTGACCCATCGACTGGACAATACCCCAACCTGACAAGGATCTCACGCCTTTGTGCTTGGGCCAAAACAGCCCCTGACTGGACTTTTCGAAATTTTGTTCTATATTTGTTCTCATATCTATACGCATGGGAACACCAAGAACAGGAGGACCGAACATGCAGCCCACACGCACATTGCCGCCAACTCCAAAACAAGTCGACTATGCCCGCCAGATCGCTGCCCGACTGGGGGCAAACATCCCCGCAGACAAAATCAGCGACCGTGCGGCGCTGTCTGGATGGATTGGCGAACATCAAGCCAGATTGAACAGCCGTGCAGCCCAACCCCGCGACAGCCGCGCCACGTCGCGCCAAGTCGCCTATGCAGAGCGGATCGCACGAGCCAAACGGCGCGCCATCCCCGATGAGTGCTTTCGTGATGCGGGTCTTATGTCCGCCTGGATATCTTCAAATCGCTAGCGCTTATTAAGTCCAGATTGCATCCGACTTAGGTCCACGCTATGCTTGCGACATGGCAGCCCCCGTTGAAACATTTTTTCTGGACCAAGACGCCCAAGGCACGCTTCAGGCGCAGATCCAACAAATGATCGCCGAAGCGATTTTGTCAGGCCGCCTGCCCCGTGGCGAAAAACTGCCCTCCACACGGCGTTTGTCGACCCATCTTGGGGTCAGCCGGATCACTGTCACACTTGCCTATACTGAACTTCAAGCCAACGATTACCTGACCTCCAAAGGTAGAAGTGGCTTTTATGTGTCTGAAAATGCACCAGAACCTCCGTCATTCAAGCTGCGCAAACGCGGCGAAGATAAGGTTGACTGGAATCGCGCGATTGGCACCAGCTTCACCGGTGGCAGCACACCACAAAAACCATTGGATTGGCGGCAGATGAAGTATCCCTTCATCTACGGTCAGTCAGATCCAAAACTATTTGACCACAACGCTTGGCGTTTGTGTGCCTTGCGTGCTTTAGGCCAAAAGGATCACCCCGCGATGATGCGGGACTACTATGATCAGGATGATCCGCAGCTGACTGAATTCATCGCACGTCATATCTTGCCTAGACGTGGTATTTTGGCCAGACCGGAAGAGATACTGATTACACTTGGGGCGCAAAACGCTCTCTGGCTGTCAGCTCAGGTCTTGCTCACCCAACGCCGTACGGCCGCTATCGAAGACCCCTGTTACTACTCGCTACGCGACATACTCATGCAAAGCCGGTGCCATCTGCTAAAGATCCCCGTCGACCGCGATGGCTTGCCACCCGAGGCATTGCCAGAGGGTACCGATGTTATTTACACCACGCCCAGTCACCAAAGCCCTACAACGGCAACAATGCCGATCGAACGCCGCAAAGCATTGCTAAATCGTGCGCGCGATTTGGATGCGGTAGTGGTCGAGGATGACTATGACTTCGAAATGTCGTTTCTGAAGCCCCCGTCCCCCGCGCTCAAATCCCTAGACCGCGAAGGACGGGTAATTTACGTCGGCAGCTTCTCTAAATCTTTGTTTCCTGGCCTGCGCCTTGGTTTTTTGGTGGGATCTGAGCCCTTCATTCGCGAGGCACGCGCGCTTAGGTCGGCCGTTTTGCGCCACCCGCCTGGGCTGATCCAGCGCACCGTCGCGCATTTTCTGTCCCTAGGCCACTATGATGCGTTGATCCGCCGAATTGGATCGGCCTATCACGAACGTCGCGACGTGATGAACACCCAAATCGAAGAGACTGGCTTAACAATTGCCGGGCGCGGCGCACATGGCGGCTCTGCGATTTGGATGCGTGCACCCGACGGTATCGACACACGAATATTGGCCGCAAACCTACGCGAAAAAGGGGTTGTCATCGAACCCGGCGCGCCATTTTTTGGCGGTGGCGACCCCCCCCGCAATTTCTATCGTCTTGCCTATAGCTCTATCCCGGCGCAGCGCATCCCAAAAGGAATTGCATTGATCGGCGACGCTATTGCAGACATGCGGGCAACTGGCGCCAGATAGCTTTTCCAACTGGCCCTATAGATGCGCCCCCTCGCTGCCTAAGAATATGCGCAACAATTCTTAACGTCCCGGCGCGTCTGCCCCCGTGACGTTTCTTTTTTCTAAGGGAGATCACCACATGAAGATGACCACTGAGGAAGCATTTGTAAAAACGCTTCAAATGCATGGAATCGAACATGCTTTTGGCATTATCGGTTCCGCCATGATGCCGATCTCGGACATCTTTGATGATGCCGGCATCACATTCTGGGATTGCGCCCATGAAGGTTCGGGCGGCATGATGGCCGATGGCTACACCCGTGCGACCGGCAAAATGTCGATGATGATCGCGCAAAACGGCCCCGGCATCACAAACTTCGTAACCGCTGTGAAAACCGCTTACTGGAACCACACACCGCTTCTGCTGGTAACGCCACAGGCCGCGAACAAGACCATGGGTCAGGGTGGCTTCCAGGAAATGGAACAGATGCGCATGTTTGCTGACTGCGTTTGCTACCAAGAAGAAGTACGCGACCCGACACGTATGGCCGAAGTTCTGAGCCGCGTGATCATGCAAGCCAAGCGCGCCTCGGCTCCTGCACAGATCAACGTGCCACGCGACTTTTTCACGCAAGTTGTCGACATCGAACTGCCCGCAGTTGTTGAGTTTGAACTGCCTGCTGGTGGTGCATCGTCAGTGACCGAAGCCGCAGCACTTCTGTCGAGCGCGAAAAACCCGGTCATCCTGAACGGCGCAGGTACAGTTCTGTCGAAAGGTGGCATCGAAGCATCAAAAGCGCTGGCCGAGCGTCTGGACGCGCCGGTTTGTGTTGGCTACCAGCACAATGACGCGTTCCCTGGCTCGCACCCGCTGTTTGCTGGCCCACTGGGCTATAATGGCTCGAAAGCTGCGATGGAGCTGATCAAAGAAGCAGACGTTGTTCTGTGCTTAGGCACGCGCCTGAACCCATTCTCGACCTTGCCGGGTTATGGCATGGAATACTGGCCTGCAGACGCGAAGATCATCCAGATCGACATCAACCCAGACCGTATTGGCCTGACCAAGAAAGTCTCGGTCGGTATCGTCGGTGACGCGGCCACTGTTGCTGGCAACATCTTGGCACAACTGTCCGACTCGGCCGGTGACGCAGGTCGCGATGCGCGCAAAGCAAACATCGCCGACAAAAAGTCGCGTTGGGCGCAAGAGCTGACATCGATGGATCACGAGCAAGACGATCCGGGCACAACCTGGAACGAACGCGCGCGCGACGCGAAGCCAGATTGGCTGTCACCTCGCAAAGCATGGCGCGCGATTCAAGCCGCTCTGCCGAAAGAGGCGATCATCTCGTCCGACATCGGCAACAACTGTGCCATCGGCAACGCCTACCCGTCGTTCGAAGACGGCCGCAAATATCTGGCACCCGGCCTGTTTGGCCCATGTGGCTATGGTCTGCCATCGGTTGTTGGTGCGAAAATCGGTTGCCCAGACGTGCCGGTCGTTGGCTTCTCGGGTGACGGTGCATTCGGCATCGCTGTGACAGAGCTGACTGCGATTGGTCGCGAAGAATGGCCTGCTGTCACGCAAATCGTCTTCCGCAACTACCAGTGGGGTGCTGAAAAGCGCAACTCGACACTGTGGTTCGACGACAACTTCGTTGGCACCGAGCTGGACACGCAGGTTTCCTACGCCGGTATCGCCAACGCCTGTGGCCTGAAAGGCGTCGTTGCACGCACGATGGACGAACTGACAGACGCGTTGAACCAAGCGGTCAAAGACCAGATGGAAAACGGTGTGACCACTCTGATCGAAGCCATGATCAACCAAGAGCTGGGTGAACCCTTCCGTCGCGACGCGATGAAGAACCCGGTCAAAGTTGCCGGCATCAACAAAGACGACATGCGTCCGCAGAAAGTCTAAGAACTCAGACCGGGCGTTCATAGCGCCCGGTTCACCGTCCGCTCCCGGTCAGCCGCACTCCCTTTCGCGCTGATTGTGGGTCGGGCGGTTTTTTTATATCTAGAAAATATAGCAATCAGTTTACGGAGATGCGCCCCGATGAAGCCGCTTGAAACCCTCTTGCACAACGCCGCGCTTTCTCGTCACCGGATATTACTGTCCGAAGGGAGCGATCCACGTGCAGTTCAGGCCGCTCACGACGCGGCAACCCAAGGGGTCGCGCGTGTTGGATTGGTGGGCAACGAAGCTGAAGTGATTGCGCAATTTCAGGCTTTGGGCCTGCCAATTGCCAACGACATCACCATTTTCGACCCCGAAACGTCAGAGCATTCTTCTGAACTTGCGCAGCTTTACTATGACTTGCGCAAACACAAGGGCGTTACAGAAACAGTAGCCGCGAAAGCCGCGCATAACCCTCATGTCTTCGCGGCTTTGATGGTAAAAGCGGGCCACGCCGACGGCACAGTTGGGGGCGCGGTCGCTACCACGGCAGAAATCGTGCGCACGGCAATTCAGGTGATCGGTCCCAAACCGGGCAGCAAGCTGATTTCCAGCTTCTTTCTGATGCTACTATGCCAGCCCCATCACGAACGAAAGGGCGCGCTGATCTTTTCAGACAGTGGCCTTGTCGTTGATCCAAATGCCGAAGAAATGGCCCAGATTGCGCTGGCCTCGGCGGCGTCCTTCAACGCCCTAACCGGCGAGACGCCGCGTGTCGCGATGCTGTCATTCTCGACCCATGGTAGCGCCAAACATGACGCGGTCACAAAGGTCGCAACCGCAACACAGATCGCCAAGGATAGTGCGCCTGATTTGTTGATCGACGGTGAGCTTCAGTTCGATGCCGCATTCGTGCCGGGTGTCGCTGCAAAAAAGGCACCCGACAGCGCGACTGCGGGGCAGGCCAACGTCTTCATCTTCCCCAATCTCGACGCGGGCAACATCGCCTACAAGATCGCTCAGCGTGTTGGTGGTGCCAACGCCATTGGCCCGGTTTTGCAAGGGCTGGCCAAACCTGCCAACGATTTATCTCGCGGGTGCTCGGCCGAAGACATCCTGCATATGATCGCAGTTACGGCCGCGCAAGCAAGCGCGCTGGACTAGATCGCCTAGGTCGTTCGCACACCGCGATAAACCGTCGCCAACAGATACACGCATGCTGCCGCCACGATGATCGACGGTCCAGCGGGCGTGTCCCAGACCAACGACGCCCATAGCCCTGACAGGCTGGCGATCCACCCTATGAACACAGCGCTTACCGCCATAATGACGGGGCTAGAAGCGATATGGCGCGCCGCTGCGGCGGGAATAATCAGCATGGCCGAGATCAACAATGCCCCCACGACCTTCAGCGAAACCGCAACGACAACCGCCAATGATAGGGTCAGGACGAGCCCCTCTATCCTTGGGTTGATCCCAGACGCGGCGGCGAGGTCCGGGCTTAAGGTCGACAAAAGCAGTTTTGACCAGCGCCAGATTAATAGCCCTGCGATCAAAAGCGCACCTGTCCAAATCACCAGCAGGTCAGAACGTGTCACAGCAAGGATGTCGCCAAACAAGAAGGCGGACAGATCAACCCGCACCCCGGGCGCAAAAGAGATTGCGACCAAACCGGCAGAAAGCGCGCTGAAGGACAAGACACCCAGTCCCGTGTCGGGCGACTGACCGCGCGCGGTCATCCAACTGATGGCCAGTGCCATGCCAAATGCAATGACCATTGTGCCCAGCCAGATGGGCAGAGACGATAGCAACGCAAGCGCCACCCCAAGGATCGCGGCATGAGCAGTTGCATCCCCAAAATACGCCATACGGCGCCAGACGACGAATGCGCCTAGCGGACCAGTTGCAATGGACAGGCCAATGCCCGCCAGCGCAGCACGCACCAGGAAATCATCCAGCATGAACATCGTCCTTTGCAGGGGCGTCATCATGGGAATGGTCGTGGTCGCACACGCCGTCATCATGGGCGTGATTATGGTCATGTGCGTGCTGATAAAGCGCCAGCGCACCTTGCGTACCGTGTCCAAACAACGCCCGGTACTCCGGCGCATCACGCACCACATGGGGCGTTCCCTCGCAGCACACATGACCATTCAGACAGATCACTCGGTCTGATGCGCTCATCACCACATGCAGATCGTGTGAGACCATCAGAACCGCAACACCGGTCTCTTGCCGAACGGTCGCGATCAACTGGTAAAATGAGGCCTCACCCATCTGGTCGAGCCCCTGCGTGGGTTCGTCCAAAACCAAGATGTCCGGATCGGTCAGCAATGCGCGCGCCAGCACGACTCGCTGCAACTGCCCACCGGACAGATCAGCAATTTGCTGATCCTCAATATCCGGCACCCCAACTCGTCGCAACATCGCAGTCCGGTCTGGCTGCGAATGCGACACCGGTAGGTTCAGAAAACTTGAAACCGGCATCGGCAAGCCGCGGCCCAGTGCAAGTTTTTGTGGTACATATCCGACAGTCAGGCCCGCCCGCCGCTCAAGCGTGCCTGAAACTGGCACCATCCCCAACAAAGCGCGCAAAAGCGTCGACTTCCCTGATCCATTGGGGCCAACGATAGTGACGATTTCTCCGGGTTGGATGCTAAAATTAACATCTTCCAATACCCGTCTGCGGCCATAAAAGACCGAAATGCCGCGCGCTGTGATCAGACCCATCATGCGCCCTCGGTTGCGCAGGTCGGGCAAAGGCCCAACGCCTCGATGTTTGAGCGTTCAACCGCAAACCCAAGCTTATCTGCGACTGCCTCCAGCTCTTCGCACACGGATTGTCCGGCGGTTTCCGCAACGCTGTTACACGACTTGCAGATGAAGAAAACCGGGGCGTGATCTTTCTCGGGGGCGGTACAGGCCGCAAACGCGTTCAACCTTCGAATACGGTGGGCGAAACCTTGATCCACAAGGAATTCCAAAGCTCTATAAGCCACCGGAGGCTGGCTCCCAAACCCCTCTGCCGCCAATCTTTCGAGCACGTCATAGGCCCCCATCGCACGGTGCTCTTCCAACAGTATTTCCAACACGCGCCGTCGAACAGGAGTCAGACGCGCACCCCGGGCCCCGCAAAGCCTGTCAGCGCTTGCCAGTACATCCTGTGTACAGATCGTATGATCGTGAGAGTGGAAGGCGCAGGCCGGATCATGTTCGGTCATTTCTGTTTGACACCCATCAAATGTAATATTATCACCTATCGAAATATTATAACATCACCTCACCAACTTCAAGGCTGCAAATGATACGCTCCTCCCTTCTCGCTTTGCTTTTTTCGACCACAACGGCCATGGCCGACGCACCAAAAGTGGTGACCGACTTCGCGCCCGTTCAATCGCTTGTCGCGCAAGTAATGGACGGTGTCGCCACCCCCGATGTGTTGTTGCCACAAGAGGCGGACCCCCACGCCTTCCAAATGCGCCCGTCGCAAGCCCGCACTCTTGCGCAGGCCGATATGGTTTTCTGGGTTGGACCTGAACTGACGCCTTGGCTGGACCGTGCACTGGACGGGTTGGGAGATGCAAAAGCCGTGGCTCTTCTTGATATGCCCGGGACCAATCTGCGTGAAAGTGATCACGTGCATGGGCATGAAGATCACGATGATGAAGCTCATCATGACGATGCGCACGACACGCATGAAGACAAGCACGAAGATGGTCACGAAACCGAACATGAACATGAACATGAACATGAACAGCATGAGGACGTGCACGACGAAGACCACAACCACGATCCACACGCATGGTTGTCTCCTGACAATGCCGCCATTTGGCTAACTGCCATCGCCGAGCGCCTCGCCGAGCAAGATCCAGAACATGCCGAGACCTATCGCGCCAACGCCGCGCAGGCGCGCGAGCGGCTTATCCAGCTCGACAAGAACCTCGTCTCTCAGCTCAAGCCAGTGCAGGATCGCGGCTTTATCGTTTTCCACGATGCCTATGGCTATTTAGTCGATCACTTTGGCTTGACCCAAAAGGGCGCGTTGCGTGAAGGTGACAACGCAGCGCCGTCTGCGGCGCGGCTTTCCGAATTGCAGGCACTTTTGGCGAATGGCGAGGTCGTCTGCGCCTTTGCCGAGGCTGCTGTGGGCGGCGAGATGCTGGAGACACTCAGCCAAGGCACCGGCACCGCATTGGGCGTATTGGATCCTATCGGAACAACAGTTCCCGTTGGCCCAGACCTTTATGAACAGATGATGCGAAAAAACGTGGATGCGATTGTGGACTGCCTACAATAAGGGGAATTCCTCAGCACGAAATCGCACCTGGCACGGCCTCTTACGTACATTATTCTTAATATCCATGCGCTCGCAGAAAAATGCTGCGAGCGCATAATATGCTGTTTTTCTATGGACTTACCCACAATATATAGTAGCGTCCTAGCGGAGAACCGCCTTGTGCGGCTCCGAGCACCTGCGATCAACGTAGGGCAAGACAAATCATCCTGCACATTCGGCCACATAGAAGTGGCATGAACGCGCAGGTCAGCGAACAGGGACGACACATGACTGAGATGACAAGCGCGGAAAACCTCCGCGATCCGAATTACACCCCCCCAATGGCACAAGCCGTGCCATTGGGCATTCAACACGTTTTGGCGATGTTTGCCTCGAACGTAACGCCCGCGATTATTGTTGCAGGTGCAGCTGGGTTTGGGTTCGGTTCAAACTCACCCGATTTCCCCGTTATGATCTATATGATCCAAATATCGATCTTGTTTGCCGGGATCGCGACATTGATCCAGACCGTCGGCATGGGCCCCGTCGGCGCGCGTCTGCCCATCGTGCAAGGTACCTCGTTTGCATTTCTTCCGATCATGATCCCTGCCGTTGCGGGCCAAGGCACGGCCGGGCTTGCAGCACTGTTCACCGGGATCGTGATTGGAGGCATATTCCACTTTCTTCTCGGGACAATTATTGGACGCATTCGGTTCGCCCTGCCCCCGCTGGTCACAGGTCTGATCGTTTTGATGATCGGCCTCTCGCTGATCAAAGTCGGCATTCAGTATGCGGCGGGTGGCGTGCCACTGATGGGCAAGCCAGAGTTTGGGAGCCTGGCCCTTTGGACCCCCGCTTTGGTCGTGATCGTCGTCACGTTGCTGATTAAGTTCTTCACCAAAGGCTTCGTATCTGTGGCGGCCATTCTGATCGGCCTGATTGCAGGCTATCTTGTCGCGCTCATGATGGGGCAAGTGAACTTTGGCAATATCGGTAATGCCAGTTGGTTTGCGCTGCCAACACCTTTCAAGTTTGGCATCGAGTTCAATGGGGCGGTCATCATCGGCATGTGCTTCATGGCGCTGATCTCGGCGATTGAGACTGTGGGCGACACATCCGGCATCACCAAAGGTGGCGCAGGACGTGAAGCAACAGACCAAGAAGTTGCCGGCGCGACCTATGCAGACGGGCTTGGCACATCTATCGCTGGCATCTTCGGTGGGCTGCCCAACACCTCGTTCAGCCAAAACGTTGGCCTGATCAGCATGACTGGCGTGATGAGCCGCCACGTTGTTACAATCGGCGCGATCTTCCTGGTGCTTTGCGGCCTGATCCCAAAAATCGGTTCGTCGGTTGCAACAGTGCCGATCAACGTACTGGGGGGCGGTGTGATAGTGATGTTCGGTATGGTTGCCGCCGCCGGTATCAACATGCTGTCAGACGTAAACTGGAACCGCCGCAATATGATCATCTTCGCGGTGTCTCTGTCTGTTGGACTGGGCCTGCAACAGGTGCCTGACGCCTTGCAACACCTTGGGAACACATGGCGCATCTTGCTGACGTCGGGCCTGTTGCCCGCGGCGTTCCTTGCAGTTGTCCTGAACCTTCTGTTGCCCGAAGACATCGGCTAACAAGATACAGAACCCAACAAAACAGGGCGCCATTTGGCGCCCTTTTCTTTCGCTCTGAAGCTTACTGGCATCAGAAGAACGCTTGTAGGCCGGTCTGCGCACGCCCAAGGATCAACGCATGCACATCATGCGTACCTTCATAGGTGTTAACTGTCTCTAGGTTCACCATGTGGCGGATCACGTGGAACTCTTGGCTGATTCCGTTGCCGCCATGCATGTCACGTGCATGACGGGCGATCTCCAACGCCTTGCCACAGTTGTTGCGTTTGATCATGCTGACCATCTCGGGCGCGGCCTTTGCCTCGTCCATTAAACGACCAACACGCAGCGCGGCCTGAAGACCCAACGTGATCTCGGTCTGCATGTTGGCGAGCTTCAACTGAAACAACTGCATCTGCGCCAGCGGCTTGCCGAATTGCTTGCGGTCTAACCCGTATTGGCGCGCAGCATGCCAGCACGCTTCCGCGGCCCCCATCGCACCCCATGCAATGCCATATCGCGCACGGTTCAGACAGCCAAATGGTCCTTTAAGCCCTTCAACATTCGGCAAAAGCGCATCTTCCGAGACCTCGACATTCTGCAACACAATCTCACCTGTGATTGATGCGCGTAGCGACTGCTTGCCCTCGATCTTGGGGGCAGAAAGACCCTTTGTACCCTTGTCCAGTACAAATCCTTTGATCTTGCCATCATGGGCCTCCGACTTGGCCCAGACCACGAAAACATCCGCAATCGGTGAGTTCGAGATCCACATTTTCGAACCATTCAGCACGTATCCACCATCAACCTTCTTGGCGGTGGTTTTCATAGAGCCGGGGTCCGATCCCGCATCGGGTTCGGTCAAACCAAAACACCCGATCCATTCGCCCGCTGCCAGCTTAGGAAGGTACTTTTGACGCTGCTCGTCTGTGCCATAGGCATAGATCGGGTACATCACCAAAGAGCTTTGAACCGACATCATCGACCGATAGCCGCTGTCCACACGTTCAACCTCACGCGCGACCAGACCATAGGTCACGTAGCCAGCGCCCAACCCGCCATATTCTTCGGGGATGGTGGTGCCAAGCAGGCCCATTTCGCCCATCTCAGCAAAAATGGCAGGGTCAGTTTCTTCTTTGGCAAACGCTTCGGTCACGCGCGGCAGCAACTTTTCCTGCGCATAGGCTTGTGCGCTGTCGCGGATCATCCGCTCCTCTTCTTCAAGCTGCGCATCAATAAGAAACGGGTCCTCCCAGTTAAAGCTCGACAGCTCTGGGCGGGATTGAGGGGCTAGTTCGGCCATGTCTCAGGCTCCTTTCGCATTGATTGCTGCTTCGATCGAGGTTTCGAGGATATCAAGCGCCTCGTCAAGTTGCTCCATCGGGACGGTTAACGGTGGCAGCAACCGCACTGCATTGCCCCGGGTGCCACAAGGTAGCAGGATTAAACCGCGCGCTTCAGCCTCGGCAACAATTGCCATGGTCAAGGCCGCGTCCGGGGCGTTCGTTTCACGGTCAGTGACCAATTCGAATGCGACCATGGCGCCCAAACCACGCACGTCGCCAATGGCTTCCATGCCTTGACGGGTCGCAATATCGTTCAGGCGCGTCATGATTTTGTCGCCGATATCAGCGGCGCGATCACAGAGGTTTTCCTCGTCAATCACATCCAGAACCGCATGCGATGCTGCCACGGCAAGCGGGTTACCTGCGTAGGTGCCCCCGATCCCACCGACCGGGGCGGCATCGACAATATCCTTGCGCCCGGTCACCGCCGACAACGGGAACCCGCCCGCGAGGCCCTTTGCCATGGTCACCAGATCAGCGGCCACGCCGGCGTGATCAAACGCGAACATCTTACCGGTGCGCGCAATGCCCGCCTGCACCTCGTCCGCAATCAAGACGATGCCATGTTCGTCACAGATAGCGCGAATGGCCTTTAGGAACTCTGGTGGGGCGATGTTAAAGCCACCCTCGCCCTGCACAGGCTCGACAATCATCGCCGCCACGCGGTCGGGATCAATCGAGCTTTTCAACATATTGTCCAGCACAGACAGTGACTGTTCGACAGACACACCGTGGAACGCATTCGGGAAAGGAGCATGAAGCACCTCTGGCGGCATCGCACCAAAGGCCTTCTTGTACGGGTTCACCTTTCCACACAGAGCCATCCCCATCAGGGTACGTCCATGAAACGCGCCAGAAAATGCAATGACACCAGATCGACCTGTAAAAGCCCGCGCCATTTTCACCGCGTTCTCAACCGCCTCCGCACCAGTGGTCACCAGCATGGTTTTCTTGTCGAAATCTCCCGGCGTGGCGGCATTCAGGCGCTCGGCCAATTTCACGTAGCCTTCGTATGGCGCGACATGGAAACAGGTGTGAGTGAATGCCTCGGCCTGTTCGGCAACGGCTGCCATCACTTTAGGGTGACGGTGTCCGGTATTGTTCACCGCAATCCCGGCTGCAAAATCAATGTAACGCTTGCCGTCTACATCCCAAAGCTCGGCATTCTCGGCGCGTGCCGCATAGATACCACGCGTGGCAACCCCATTTGCAACAGCGTCAGCGCGCCGTGCTTTCAATTGTTCGGTGTTCAACATGCGATCCCCCAGTCCATAAATCGATTCCGCACCATATTGCGCAAAATCCTGAGCGATGCTATCAAAATTTTGCGCAACATATAGGCACACGGCAATCCACCGCCGCGTTCCTGCACAGATCGGGCAAAGGTTTCGACATGCAAGATGACTTCGACGTGGGTTCCCGGCTGAAGGGGCTTAGGCAGCAGTTTGGTATGTCTCAACGGCAGTTGGCCGAAGCGGCTGGCGTACCACATGGGCAGATTTCCATGATCGAGCGAAACCACTCCTCTCCGTCCGTTGCCTCTCTGCGCAAGATTTTGGGCGGACTTAACATGTCCATGTCAGAGTTTTTTGAACCCGAGGCACCTTCGCAACAACAAGTGTTCTTCACGCCTGTTGATCTGCGCGACCTGACATCGGCGCTCTATCAAGGGAACGAGGCC
The DNA here is from genome assembly GCF_041403445.1 of Aliiroseovarius conchicola. Lineage (NCBI taxonomy): Bacteria > Pseudomonadati > Pseudomonadota > Alphaproteobacteria > Rhodobacterales > Paracoccaceae > Aliiroseovarius > Aliiroseovarius conchicola. Next base: position 105,915 of record NZ_JBGEHL010000008.1, on the reverse strand, counting down.
GCGCAACGGATGATCTCGATCCGGCAAGTGGGCGACGCGAAAGCGCATGGCCTACAGGTCCTACAGGAATACTATGAGCCCGGCGCAGACACAGGCGAAACGATGATTGAGCATGAGGCGAATGAAGGCGGCATCGTGATTGAGGGCGAACTTGAAATCACCGTCGGCGAAGACGTCCGCGTCCTGAAAGCCGGTGACGCCTACCTGTTCAATTCGCGCAAACCACATCGCTTTCGCAACATCTCTGACCGCCCAGCCCGCGTAATCTCGGCCTGCACCCCCCCTTACCTCTAGGAGCCACAATGCATCCCCTTGAAGGACTAAAAGTCGTTGAACTCGCGCGTATTCTGGCCGGCCCCTGGATCGGACAATCGCTGGCTGACCTCGGCGCCGATGTTGTGAAAGTCGAAAGCCCGGATGGGGACGACACACGGAGATGGGGCCCGCCATTCATCGAACGTGACGGTGACAAGACTGCGGCCTATTACTATTGCGCCAACCGCGGAAAGACCTGTGTCACCGCCGATTTCCGCACGCCCGAGGGACAAGCAAAGGTGCGCGAACTCGTAAAGGACGCCGATATCCTGATTGAGAATTTCAAGGTGGGCGGGTTGGCGAAATACGGGCTCGACTACGACAGTTTGGCCGCCCTGAACCCGCGTCTGATCTACTGCTCTGTCACTGGGTTTGGACAAGACGGACCGTGGGCGAACCGCGCAGGATATGATTTTCTGTTGCAGGGCCTGTCGGGTCTCATGTCCGTGACGGGTGACCCAAACGGTCAGCCGCAGAAGGTTGGCGTCGCCATTACTGATATTGTGACTGGCCTTTACGGTACGATTGGCATTATGGCTGCGGTCGAGCAGCGCCACCGCACAGGACGTGGTCAGCATGTGGATATGAGCCTTCTGGACTGCGCAACGGCGCTTATGGCCAACCAAGCCATGAACTACTTGGCGACCGGACAAAGCCCGACCCGTATGGGCAACGAACACCCCAACATCGCACCTTATCAGGTCTGCCCGGTGAAAGATGGGCACATCATTCTTGCCGTGGGCAATGACGGACAGTTCCAACGGTTCTGTGGGGTGATCGGGCGCGAGGACCTGGCAGGTGACCCGCGCTTCACGAGCAATCAAACGCGCGTCGCCAATCGCGAAGACCTGACACCCGAAATCGAGGCGGCGCTCTCACATTGGACCATGGATGATATTCTAAGCGAACTGGAGGGTGCGACCGTGCCAGCAGGCCCGATCAATACGATGGAGCAAACCTTTGCCAACGAACAATTGCTCCACCGCCAGATGGAAGTGGCCCCCGAAGGCGTGCCGGGTGTGCGTGGACCCTGGACGTTTTCGGATGCGGAGTTGAGGCTGGACCTGACGGCCCCCAAGCTTCCGACAAAGTAGCGCAGCGGCATAGGTTGGTCTTGGACAATCTAAGCTAGAGGCGCTCCAACGCCTCCAATGCGTCCAATAAATCTTCGTACCGCTTCTTGCCCAAATGGCGAACATAGCGTTCTGCGATCCGGCTAGCCTGTTCCAAGTTTTCGTCGATAATCTGTTGCCCGTCAGGTGTGATCGCCAGCGTCTGGCGCCGTCGATCATGTTCGTCCGGCGTTCGTGTCACAAGACCATTGCTAACCATGGTTTGGATGATGCGTGTTAGGCTTGGCATCAACAAGCTGGTTCGATCGCTGAGATGCGTGGCGTCCTGAGAACCCTGTTCTGACAGTACCCGCAATATGCGCCATTGCTGCTCGGTAATGCCGGTTGGCGCCAACATATCCCGCACAGGCCCCATCACTTTTTCCCGCGCGCGCATCAAGGCAATCGGCAGCGACCGCCTGGTCGACGGCAGCTTTGGGGTGTTCTCGGGTTCTGAGGTATTGGACATGCAGCCTCCTGATGGTGCCTCGCGGCAAGACGGGCGTGGTTCCATAAAAGACGGGAAACGCGACGGATCAACCATAAATTTGACTGGCCCGACCCATCCAATGTCAGCTGCAATCGGCGGCGCAACCGAACACGCCCCGACAAAGACCGGTCAACGCCTCAACTTTAACATGAATTTACCAAAAATGTTTTTCAACCTATTGGTCATGTCAACCACAGGGATACAAAAATAAACGCATGAAACTCAAAGGCAAACGCGCTTTTTACTCTCGTTTTCGTAGATATTAACAGAATCTTAAGATAACAATGAGTGCTACAATAATCAAAACACAGAGACCGCCGGCAGGGCCCGGCTCGCTCTGAAGGAATTCGTGGGGACATGGGGATGGCCAAACAAAAAATCGCTGTCATTGGCGGCGGCGTCGGGGCAGTAACGGCGGTATATGCGATCACGCAAACCCCGGACTGGGACAAGAAATATGACATCACGCTTTATCAGCTAGGCTGGCGAAACGGTGGCAAGGGTGCCAGCGGCCGCAACGCTGATCTTGGTCAGAGGATCGAGGAACATGGCCTGCATGTTTGGGCCGGATTTTATGACAACGCGTTTCGAAATATGCGGCAGTGTTACGAACAGTTGGTCGATCTGGGGCTGCGCAAGAAAAGTGATCCGCTGGGCACGATGGACAAAGCCTTCAAGCCGCTGTCGCACCTGTTCCTAGCTGAAAATGTGCCAACAACGTCGCTGGATGGGAACGCGTGGCGACCTTGGGCCATTGACCTGCCGCGCAATGACAAAGTGCCGGGGTCCGAGACATCCGTTCCCGGCCCCTTCGAGATGATGCTGCGCATCCTTGAAATCGTCATCGAGTTCATCAGTCGTGGCGAGCTTGAAAACGGAAGGCACGAGAAACTGGGTATCGCCGCGCCTCCGGGTCTCTTATCGCAACATCTGAGCATTCAGGACCATGTTCTGCGTATGTCGAAGGATCCCGCCAAACACGCAGTCCGCGACACAAACCTGCTGCTGGACTTCATTATTGAAGCGCAGAAAGCAGTTCACGCACAACAAACACCCGAGAATCTGCAAAATGATGCCATTCGACGGGGGTTGTTCTTAATGGACATCTCGCTTGGCTATATGCATGGCGTGGTGAATTCGGACACCTTCACAAGTGGCTACGATGTCCTTGATCAATGGGAGTTTTCTGACTGGCTGCGCATGAATGGGACCAGCGACAAGGCGCTGGCATGGGTTGCGATCCGGGGATGTTACGACTTCGTCTTTGGCTTTCCGGGCGGCGACACGTGCAAGCAAGGAAATTCAGGTGCCGGTACCGCGCTTAGGGCGATGTCCCGCCTGATCTTTACCTACTCCACTTCGATCTTTCACAAGATGCAAGCGGGCATGGGGGACACAATTTTCGGCCCCTATTATCAGGTGCTCAAGAAGCTGGGCGTGAAATTCGAATTCTTCTGTGCGGCGCGCGACCTTCACCTAAGTGATGATCAGGCTCGGATCGAACGCTTGACCATGGTTCGCCAAGCCAAGGTCAAATCGGGTCTCTACGACCCGTTGGTGGATGTAGACGGTCTGCCTTGCTGGCCTTCGGAACCGCTTTGGGATCAGTTGGTTGACGGCGAAGCACTGAAGAAGAGTGGTATTAACTTCGAGTGCGAAAAGTCACCTCCGACAGGAGAGGAGTTCGACCTGCGCCTGGGCAAAGATTTCGATATGGTGTTGCTCGGGGCCTCGATTGGTTCGCTGCCTTATATGACGAAAGAGCTGTCTGGCGCGTCTGAACGTTGGCGCCTTATGCTGGATCGCGTCAAAACTGTGGGCACGCATGCTGCACAACTTTGGTTAAAAAAATCAGCGAAAGAGCTGGGGTGGGACGGTCAGGTCGAAGCGCATAATAGCGCGGCCGCCATCCCCCCCAGCCCGATGCGTACTGTCATCACTGGGTTTGCCGAGCCATTGGATACGTGGGCCGACATGTCCCACCTAATCCCGCACGAAGACTGGCCGTCCCCCGGTCCCGCCTCAATTTCGTATTTCTGTGCGCCCGCACCCGACGGAGAAACGTTGGAAGGCTTTGACAATACTGTCGCCAAATGGATGGACAAGGACCTGCCAGATCTTTGGCCCAACGCCAAGAAACGCGGCAAGTTCGACACCGGGCTGTTTTATCAAAGCAAAGATGCCGCTATCTATTCGCGCGTCAATATGTACGGGTCGGAACGATATGTTCTGTCTGTAAAAAACAGTGTCTACCATCGCCTCGCCCCGTCCGAGAGTGGCTTTCTTAACCTCTATCTGGCCGGCGATTGGACCCGTTGCGGGCTGAACGCGGGTTGCGTTGAAGCGGCAACCATGTCCGGTATCGCCTGCGCGTCGGCCATCACTGGCGTCGAGCTTTTGAATGTTGGTGCCGAGGATATTCCACGCGACAACACAATGGCTGAAAAGGCAATGTTCCAAACCAACTCGATCTCGGGGACGCATTGGCCGCTGACGCCGTTCTTCGCACGCGGAGAAATGACGGGCGTGTTCTTTTTCTACGAGCTGCCCCGCGCCGAGGTTCAATCCATGCTGCCTGACGGCATCCATCTGGGCCACTGTCCGATGGTGCGCCCCGGCTTCCATCCTGTTGGGATGTCATTTTGTCGCTATCACAGTGTGCGCGGGTCATTCATTCCCGACTTTCTGTCAATGTCACCTTATGGCGAGGCCACATTCGCTATCCCCTATACACACACAGACGACGCCCATCGCGCTCCATTGCTGTATCCGCGCAAGCTCTATGTGAACAACAAATCGGCAATCTTTGCTGGCAAGTTCTTCTATGCCATGCCGAAATCCTGGGCAGATATTGACGTCACCAACGCCAAGTTTATCGCGTCCGACACCGACGGTCTAAGCATTGACGCTCAATTTTTGCAGCGGCGCGACCCGGTGGCCTTGTCAGGACATCGCGCGCATGGGGCGATCTCGGACCTTTTGGATATGACCTTCGTGACCCGCAACAAAAATGGCCGGATGTTCTACAACGCTTTTGACCTGCAATTGGACCGCGCCTATGTCGCCCCCGTTGCAGGCGAAGTATCCGTCCGCGACCCCAGTGCCGTTGGGTTCCCAGACGACACGCAATCTTTACGTCCTTTGGACGATCATCCCGTGACCGGCTTGCCCGGTGCTTTCAGGATTTGGTGCTCATGGTCGATGACCAACCCACTCGATTCAAAACGAGTGCGCCACGCGGCAGAAGCCCGCGCCTGGGTCCGTCGGAGGTACTAAGATGGAAAGTCAGATCATGAATTGCGTGCAGTGCACCGAGCCATTGCAGCCAGGAGCAAAATTCTGCGCCCATTGCGGAACAGAGGTTTTGCAGGATGTCGAAAACCCGGAGATCCGGATGCTGACAATCCAGTTCATTGATTTGGTCGGGTCCACTGCTCTGGCCGACCAAAGTGAGCTAGAGACCTACGACGACACGATTGCAGGCTTTCATCGGTTGGTCAGTGACACCGTCACCACGTATCGCGGCACAATCCTTCAACGGTATGGTGATGGTGTATTGGCCTGTTTTGGCTTGATACATGACGGTGAGGATTCAGCACTTTCTGCAATAGCGTCCGGGCTTTCCATCGCCAAAGCTGCGCCCGGCCAACTGGGTGGGCAAAATGTGCGCATCGGGATCGACAGCGGCCAAGTTATGTGTCGGGTCGGTCAAAGCGGAACACTTTATCCGCAACTGGCCGGGCTGCACGTCAACAGAGCTGCCCGCTTGCAAGAACAGGCTCCGACTGGGGGGGTTGTGATCTCGGGCGAGACGCAATCGCTTTTGTCCCGGCTGGCCCAACTGGATTGTACGTCGGCCACACAGAAACTGCTGAAAGGGATCGACCAGCCTGTCGAAGTCATCGGCGTCTCAGGCTATAGTTTTCTAGAGCGACATACCTATGGCGACGGCCTTCTCGAACGCGATGCAGAACTGTCAGCGCTGCTTGCCGGCGACGCAGAGAACTTTGCGCTGATCGGGCCTGCGGGCATCGGAAAATCAGCGTTGCTGTCCGAGCTTATCCGACGACTCGCGCCCACACCCGTTGTCCAAATGGACGCCCGTGCAAACCTACAACAGACGGCTTTGTTCCCAATCGTTGATGTTGTACGGCGAGAATTGTCGCTAACCGCGACCTCACCGATAGACGAGCTGAAGTCTGCACTGGATCGGATTGGATTTTCACCGGAGACAGGCGATCTTAACCTTCTGTCTGGCGTGTTAGGTCTGCGTGATTTCCAACCCGTCCTGTTACCGCCCGAACAACAAAAGGCGCGGCGGATCTCTCTCGTCACTGACTTGCTACGGTTATATGCGCAGAACGCGCGCGCTATTCTGGCGTTTGATGATTTTCACTGGGCTGATGACGAAACAGCGGCAGTGATCCAAAATCTGGCAACGGATCCCGATTTCGCCGGCAGGCTGATCGTCACCAGCCGCCCGACCGACGCGGTGTCGGCGCTGGTTGCTGCAACATCGGCCAAGGCACTGACATTGCACCCTCTGTCTGATTCAGCCGCACACACTGCGTTGGAGGCCTTCCCCGATCTCTCACCAGCCCGCCGGGATGAAATTACACGAGCTGCAGAAGGCAACCCTCTGTTCCTGTTGGCACTTGCCGAGCACGCACGCCAATTGGGCAATAAATCCGATGCTCTGCCCCTGCCCCCCAACATCGAAGCGACGTTTCAGGCAATCATCAACAATCTCGGACCTCTGAAAGAAGTGGTCCAATGCGCTTCCGTTCTTGGTCGTCAGTTCGACCCAAATCATGTGGCGCTCTTGTTGCCTGACAACGCCGGCATAGATGATCAACTGCGGTTCCTGACGATCAACGGCACCATGCTCAAGCGTCCTGACGGTCTTGCGTTCAATCACATACTTTTGCGCGACGCCGCCTATGAGATGCTGCCCGGAAAGCGTCGTCGTGCGTTGCATTTGAAGTTCGCCAACCAACTGCAGGTGCACCATCCCGACCTTTGCGCCGAACTGCCAGAGCTGCTGGCCGACCACCTTTTGGCGGCCAAAGCACATGATCAAATTCCGGCTGCATGTATGGCCGCAGGTATCCGTATGTTGATGGGGGCAAACTTCGATCCGGCAATCAAATACCTCGACAGTGCGCGGCTGGACATGGAAGGCCAGACCAAGGGCGATACTGTCGATCGGGAAGAGCATCTGCCGATCCTGTCGCTTCTCGCCAGCGCGCATGTGCAACGTTTCGGGTTCTCCCATCCCACGGTTCTGGAAAGCTATCGGAACTTGGAGACCGCCGTTGATCACGCCGAAGGTACGGACCGGCAGCGAATGATCGCGCTATACGGGCTTTTCGCCCACCGCATCATCAGCGGAGAGGTCTATGCAAGTGGGGCCTTCGTTGAACAAATGGAAAGTTTGGCCAAGGACGGATCAGACGAGTTAAAGGTGCTCTGGCTGGTCAACAAAACAGCCTACGAGCTTTACGCTGGTAATTTTGAGATGGCCGCGCAAAGCAGCGCTTCACTGAAAGAGATTTACCGAGCCGAGGATCACGGCATGTTGTTTCTTGAACTCGGAGCCGATCCGCTAGCGTCGGTGTTGTCGGCTGATGTGCATATACTGATCCGAAAGAACAAAAAAGAGGCCGCATTGTCGGCCATCGATACCGCCAAGACCCACTTGAACGCGATTGGGGCAACGGCGCAGTTGCCTTGGATCCACATCTTTGGTGCGCAGGCCTTCTTTGAAGGCGGCCATATGGACATCGCCTGGGCAGAAATCCAGTCGGGCATCGACATTGCAGACGAGCAACGTGCCGATTTCTGGTCATTGATTGGTCGAATATGGCAAATGATCCTAGGTGCGCTTGATCGAGACAGCGATGTCTCACCAGAGGAGTTCGAGGCTTTTATCGGCCAAGCCAGCGCAATCGGCGCACAATTGAACCTGCCCTTCTACAACGCGGTTCTAGCGAGGCTTCTGGCGCAGCGTGGCGACTTGGATAAAGCCAAATCACTTTTGTCGCAGGCCGATACATTGATCGCAGAACGCGGTGAACGCGAATGGGCGTCACGGTTCGAAAAAATCCGCGCGGAAATACACGCGATGTAGAAGTGTTGGTGGGGGGTCGGCGCCTCCGGATCGGACCCCAGAGCTGACGTGTCGCCTTTCACCACTCACGGCCACCATAATTGATGTAGCCCTACCTATTCGTCATCTAACAGGCGGAAGCACCCCGGAAATATCCGGCTTGCGCCGGGATGAAATGTCGCTCCAACGTCGCTTGCGCGACCACCCAAAGCGATACCTTGCTAAGTTATCGTGCTAAAAAACCTTTTTGTTCTAGGGCCTTCAGCGCTTCCAATTACGTGTATAAGCCCGATTCACCCCACATCCTGTGATGCAAATCACACCTGCCTAAAACTTTAGACCGCAGCTATGTTTTTTTGGTTAAGCCCAGTGAGAATATTAGCCCGCCACAGTGACGGTCGTTCATCCATCGTTCAGAACGATGTCCTCTAGCGCTCTCAGGTCCGTAACAACGACGGCCCCTTCCTCGAACCGAGCAATCCCTTCGGCAGCCCAGCTTTTCAGTTGGCGGTTTACATTCTCGCGGGTCAGACCGGCGTAAGAGCCCAGCCAGCTTTGACTAACGCGAACGCGGTCAGAATTTGCCATGTCGCTTTGATCCTTCAGCAGTCGTAACACACAGCTTGCAAGCCGTGCCTGACCGCTCGCAAGAGCCTTCAGCTCAAACATTTCGGATGCGTTGCGGGCCTTCTGACACAGGGCAATAATCACCAGAATGGCGCTGTCGCCATCCTCTTTCAACGATTGCAAAATATCGCGGCGCGGGACTTCGATAGCGACAACAGGCCCAACCGCTTTGACATCTGCGCTTCTGGGACCACCATCAAGACAGGCGATGTCACCAATAACATCCCCTGCGCCCACCAGCCCAAGTATGGATTTCTGGCCAAGCGCGGTTGTGATACTCACCTCTGCCTGCCCGGTCTCGATGATCAGCAAAGATGAACCCGGATCACCATGATTGAATATGGTCTGGCCCTTCTTGAACTCTTTACGCATTCCCTTGCTGGCAATCGCATCCAGAACCCGCCGATCAAGCGCTTCAATGACCATGTGGCTTCATCCCCCGACAAGCTAGATCAGCGCAATGCTGACCAGCGTGAACGGGAAAGTCTTACCCTACAAACCCCGCAAGGGAAATATGCCGCTGATCACGATCATGACAGCACAGTTCCACCAGTTCTAACGACATTCTTCGGCCTAAAGTGACGCCTGCAGCAAGTGCTGTGAGTATGGGTGTTCAGCTTTCATGTGCCGCAACGCATCGACGCCCAAAATCTCAACGATTTCGCCATCCTTCATGACTGCCAAACGATCGCACATATGACCAACCACCGACAGGTCGTGCGAGACCATGAGGTAGGTCAACCCATGGGTTGCGCGAAGCTCTGCCAGAAGGTTCAGGATTTCCGCTTGAACGGACACATCCAACGCCGATGTAGGCTCATCCAGCAGCAAAAGCTGTGGCTCGGCGGCAAGCGCCCGCGCAATGGCGACCCGTTGGCGTTGCCCACCCGACAATTGGTGCGGATAGCGGAAGCGGAATTTTTGCCCCAAGCCCACGTCGTCCAGAAGTTTGACCACGCGGGCATCAATATCGCTGAAGCCATGCAAATACAGTGTCTCGCCCAGCACCTGATCCACCGAATGACGCGGATGCAGCGATGCATAAGGATCCTGAAACACCATCTGAACGGTCTTGAAGAACGCTTTTGGACGTTTGCGGGGCACGGGCTGACCTTCGACCTTAATCGAACCAGACCAATCAGGCGCGAGGCCAGTGATGGCTCGCAAGATCGTCGATTTCCCCGACCCGCTCTCACCAACAAGGCCGAAGCTTTCACCTCTGGCGACCTCGAACGAGGCATGCTTCACCGCGTCCACACGATCCCGACTGGTGCCAAACCAGACGTTAAGGCCTTGCACGTCCAACATGCTCATACGCGTCCACTCACACTTGGGGCTTCGGACCACGCCGGGTCTCGTTTCAGAACTTCTAGACGGTCCCGCGGCGCGTCCAAGCGCGGCAGCGAATTCAACAGGCCTTGGGTATACGGATGCTTCGCCTCGCGCAGCTTGTCCGCGTCACAGACCTCGACGATCCGGCCCGCATACATGATCAGCACACGATCACAAAAATCTGCGACGAGGTTCAGGTCGTGACTGATAAAGATCAGCCCCATACCGCGTTCCTTGACCAACTTATCCATAATATCAAGAACCTGACGTTGAACCGATACATCCAGCGCCGAGGTCGGTTCATCCGCGATCAGAATCTCGGGGTTCGGGATCAGCATCATAGCGATCATGATACGTTGCCCCATCCCGCCTGACATCTCGTGGGGGTAGGCCCGCATGACCCTTTCAGGATCACGGATCGACACAGCTTCAAGCATTTCAAGAGATTTTCGATAAGCTTCGGCCCTGGAAGCTGCGCTGTGAAGGCGATAGGCCTCGATGATCTGATTGCCGATCGTCATCACAGGATTGAGCGAAAACTTGGGGTCCTGCATCACCATGCTGATGCGCTGTCCGCGCACATCGCGCATGTCTTTCTCGGTCTTGTCCAGCAGGTTCACACCCTCAAGATTGATGTGATCAGCCTCGACAATCCCGGGCGGGCGGATCAGGCGCAGAATGGCGCGGCCCGTCATCGACTTGCCTGACCCGCTTTCGCCCACAATCCCAAGCCGCTCGCGTCCCAACGTGAAAGACACACCCCGCACGGCGTCAAACACACCATGGCGGGACGGAAACTTCACCCAAAGGTTTTCGACATCAAGTAGCGTTGTCATCATTCACCTGCCTTCGGATCAAGAACATCGCGCAGGCCATCGCCCAATAGGTTAAATGCCAATGATACGGTAAAGATTGCCAGTCCAGGCACCGTGGCCACCCACCAGTGGTCTAAAATGAACCGACGCCCTTCCGAAATCATGGCGCCCCATTCAGGGCTGGGTGGTTGTGCACCAAGGCCAAGAAAGCCAAGACCGGCAGCGGCCAGAATGATCCCGGCCATATCCAGCGTCACGCGAACGATCAGCGACGATATACACAGCGGCCAGATATGTTTGGTGATGATCCGAAGTGGCCCAGCGCCCTGCAACTTAATGGCACTGATATAATCTGATGACCGGATCGTCAGCGTTTCCGCCCGCGCAATCCGCGCATAGGGTGGCCAAGCGGTCAGTGAAATGGCGAGCACCGCGTTTTCGATACCTGCCCCCAGAGCGGCGACAAAAGCCAACGCCAGAACCAGTCGTGGGAAGGCCAGAAAAATGTCGGTGATGCGCATCAAGATGATATCGGTCCAGCCCCCAGCATAACCCGAGATCGTACCGACCAGCAGCCCTGCCACAGGAGCGATCAAAGCCACAAGTGCCACGATATAGAGCGTGATCCGTGCGCCATAGATAAGCCGCGACAGGATATCCCGGCCCAGACTATCGGTCCCGAATATGTGGCTTTCCGCACCCAGCGGCGACAAGCGGTTGCCAAGATTTTGCGCAAACGGATCATGTGGGGCCAGCAGCGGAGCAGCAACGGCCACAAGTACGAGAGCCACCAAAATCCCCAACCCGATCATCGCCATCGTATTGCCACGAAACGACAGCCAGCCCTGATAGAAGGCCGAAATTTTCGCATGGCGGCGCGAGGTCGGTGTGTCAGTCAGTAGCCATTGTTTTAGCGTCTGTTGTGTCATTGAAAACGTCCCGCCTATTTCGCGCGTGGATCAAGGACTTTGTAAAGCAGGTCCGAGAAGATGTTGAGCAGGATGAAAATCAGGCCGACAACGACGGTCCCACCAAGGACAGCGTTCATATCAGCGCTTAGAAGTGCGGTGGTAATATAGCTGCCGATACCGGGCCATGAGAATATGATCTCGGTCAGCACAGAGCCTTCCAGGAGGTTGGCATAACTCAGCGCAATCACGGTGATCAGCTGCACACGTATATTCTTGAACGCGTGTTTCCAAACCACATCCCATTCCGACATGCCTTTCACGCGGGCCGTGGTGACATACTCAGCACTGAGTTGTTCCAACATGAACGACCGGGTCATTCGGCTGATATAGGCCAGTGAGTAGTAGCCCAGCAGCGAGGCCGGCAGGATAATGTGGGAAAATGCGTCCTTGAACACCTCCCAATTGCGATCAAGGGCGGCGTCGACAAGGATCATGCCGGTCACGTCAGGCACAACGTCGACATAGAAAATGCCAACCCGCCCCGGTCCACCGACCCATCCAAGAATACCGTAAAAAACCAAAAGCCCCATTAGGCCCAACCAAAAGATTGGCATTGAGTATCCGACCAGCGCGACCACGCGCGCAATCTGGTCGATCCACGACCCTTTGCGAACGGCTGCCAGCACCCCAAGGGGGACACCCAAAACGATGCCGAAAAAGATGCCCAACGAAGCAAGTTCCATGGTGGCTGGGAAAACACGCGCGATGTCCTCGGACACGGGCCGCGCATTCAGAAGCGATGTGCCAAAATCAAGGTGGAGCACATCCCAGATGTAATAGAGAAACTGCACCAGCAGCGGCTTGTCCAAGCCAAGCTGTTGGTACACGGCATCGTAAGTGGATTGCGATGCACGTTCTCCGACAATTGCCAAAACCGGGTCGATAGGCATAACCCGCCCGATGATGAACGTCACGAACAAAAGCCCCAGCAGAGTCACGGCTATCGACCCCAAGGTCAGTATTGCCGTGCGCGTCCAAGGCCAGAGCTTGTCAGAAAGAGGCGCCCGTGTTGGGCGCCTCTCGTGTTTATCCTCGGTCAGAGCCATTTATTTTGTGACCTGCCAATAGGCGGCTGACGTAACAGCCTGACCGGTCGACCAATGCATCACATTGTCCTGCATCGCAGATTGTTCAATCTGCTGGAACATGACTGCGAAGGGCGAGATGTCGCGGAACTCCGACTGGATATCCTTGTACATATTAACACGCGTATCGCGGTCATCTTCCGTCACAGCGGCCTCGACCTGAGCGGTCAGACCACCCGTATCCCACGAGTTGCGCCAAGCCAGCAGGCCTGTGGCATTCGCGGCGTCGCTGTTGTCCGGGTTATAGGCGAACGTACCGGCATTGGTTTGTGGATCAGGATAGTCTGGTCCCCAAGCACCAAGATACACATCCAATTCACGCGCACGATAACGTGCTAGGATTTGCTTCGCGGTGCCCACAGTGATGTTCACCTTGATCCCAGCCTGAGCGGCTGCGTTTTGGAACGACTGCCCGATTTCGATGCGCTCCTGTGCTTCACGCACGCCGATCTCTACTTCAAGACCCTCAACGCCTGCGGCGGCCAGAAGTTCTTTCGCCTTTTCGATGTTGTACGAGAACGGGTTATCACTGGACGCGCCCAAATAGGTGGCCGGTAGGAAGTTCTGGTGGATCGTGTACTGACCTTTCAGGAAGCTGTTTTGCATTCCTTCATAGTCGATCAGGTACTTGAAGGCCTGACGCACTTCTGGCTTGGAAAGCTCAGGGTGTTTCTGGTTCAAGGACATATACATCAGACGGCCCTTCAGCTCGTCTGCGACCTTGATACCATCAGCGGTCAGCACACCGGCAACATCTTCCGGGTTCAAATTGCGGGCGATGTCGATGTCGCCTCGTTCTAGCAATAGACGTTGCGACGCACTTTCAAGCACGTGACGTACGATCACACGCTCCATGGCAGGCGCACCACCATAATAATCTGGATAGGAGTTCAGCGTGACGCTTTCATTGGGCTTCCAGCTCCCAAGCGAATAGGGACCCGAGCCAGCGGTGTTTGTCTTAAGCCAGTCATTACCCATGTCGCCGTCAACCTCATTGGCCATGACGGTTTCTTTGTCGACGACAGCACCGATGGTCGCCGTCAAACAGTTCAAAACAAAGGATGTCGCGTATTTCTTGTCGGTCGTGATCATCAGCTTGTTGCCGTCAAACTTGATGGTCTCTTCGACGTTTTCCGGAGTAAACCCGAACTGCGTCAGAATGAACGCCGGCGTTTTGTTCAGGATAACCGCGCGTCGCAGCGAGTATGCAGCATCTTCGGCCCGCACAGGGTTGCCGGACTGGAAAGTCACGCCTTCACGCATGGTGAAGGTGATTGTTTTGCCGTCCTCGCTGACTTCCCAGCTTTCAGCCAGATCAGGCTTGTAGCCTGCATCCAGATCAAGCGGATCAAGATTAACCAGTCGGCTATAGACGTTGCGGCTGATGTCCGAGCCCGCAAATTCAAAGCTTTCTGCTGGATCAAGCGTGGTCACATCGTCAATACGGTTGGCAATGACCAACATATTGGCGGGTGTCTCAGCATAAGCTGCAAAAGACGACAATCCGACCGCGACACCAATCGCCGCACTTGTCATTAGTCTGTTGATAGCATTCATTGTTTTGAACCTCTCCTGTTCGGTTTTCGATTAATGCTGCGCGCCTATCGGGCTATTCCCCCCAGGTTTTCTCTAATACGCGCAGCCAATTCTCGTGGCACAGTTTGGCGATCAATGCCTCTCCGTACCCGTGTTGCGCCATGGCCTGCCGCAGCAGCGGCAATGCGGCACATGACGTCAATTCTTGTGGCACGATGGCCCCATCGTAATCCGAGCCAAGCCCGACCCGATCCTCGCCCAGATGTTCCATAAGGTGATCAAGGTGGCGCAGCATTTGCGTCAGCGGCACATCCGCCAACATTCGGCCGTCAGCGCGCAGAAAAGCGACGGCGAAATTCAAGCCTACCATACCATCGCTTTCACGTATCGCTGAAAGTTGCTTGTCCGTCAGGTTCCGGCTGTGAGGGCAAATCGCATGAGCGTTGGAGTGTGTGGCCACCAATGGCGCGTTTGAATGGCGTGCGACATCCCAAAACCCAGCCTCGTTCAAATGAGACAGATCAATCATGATCCCAAGCTCATTGCATCGCTTGACCAGCCGAAGGCCGTGATCAGTCAATCCATCACCAATGTCGGGGTCGCTGGGATAACGAAACGGGACGCCGTGGCCGAAAATGGTGGAGCGACTCCAGACCGGCCCAATTGACCTGAGCCCTGCCTTGTAGAGCACATCAAGTGTGTTCAACTCTGCATCAATCGCCTCGGCCCCTTCGATGTGGAAGATGGCGGCAAGTTTTCCAGCAGATAATGCGGCCCGCAGATCGGCCGCGGATCGGCACACCGTCAGCGCGCCACGCTCTTCCAAATCGAACAGAATAGCAGCCTGGGACATGACCACAGGAAACGCGTCCTCCCAGTCGATCGGATCGGGTAAGGGCAAATCGTAAGTTGGTTTGGTCATCTCCTCGATCTTGAAATCCAGATCGACAGGAGACGGCACATAGACCGCGAAGAACCCTCCACCAAACCCGCCGGCCAAAGCTTGCGCGGCGTCTATCGCCCCGTCGCGTCCAGTTACGAAGCTGCTTGCGGCCACCTTCCCGCCTGCGCGGTAAAGCTTCAACAGAACATCATTATGTCCGTCGAATATCAAAGGTGTGGTTTGGTTGGTCACTTGTGATTGCCCCCACGGAAACACTCAGCCAGCTTATGTTAGAAATTCTCATAGACGAGAGAAATCTTCATGATATTTTATCATATGGTAATGACAATTTAGAAGAGAGCACCCAATCCGTGGCGACAAAATCCTGGCACAGCCTGTCGGAATACCAAGCGCTTCGTGCCTTAATGGAAAGCGGGACGACTTCGAACGCCGCGATCCGTCTCGGGCTGTCGCAGTCTGCCATCAGTCGATCCATCGCTAGCCTTGAGGCGCGAACCGGTCGCATTTTGTTTGAGCGCGAGGGGGGGCGCTTGCGACCAACCAACGAGGCGTTGCAAATGAACCGGCGGCTCGATCCACTGTTTGAGGCGTTGGACCGGATCGACGGCCCACCGGAGGTTGCGCAAGAGACTCTGCGCATCATCGCCCCACCGACATACGCCCACAGGTTTTTGGTCCATCACATCGCGACGTTTCTGAAAACCAACCCGCATTTCTATGTCAGCCTGGACGTGGCCACATCTGAAGATGTCATTCGGGGGGTGTTGGAACGACGGTTCGATTTGGGCGTCAGTGGGGTCGAGTTGACGCGAAATGGGGTAAAGCTAATCCCCTATCGCAAATCGACCGCTGTCTGCGTCATGGCCCCGGATCATCATTTGGCCGGCCATGATATTATTCAACCCGAAGACCTTGATGGTGAAGCACTCGTGGCCCTGACCCATCGACATGCACGCCGTGCGCAACTTGAGAAAGTCTTGCACGCTAGCCGCGCAACACCACGGATCGTGGCAGAAGCCTCGACGTCATTTGCGGCGGTGGACCTTGCCAAGGAAGGATTGGGGCTAACTGTCGTAAATCCTTTCCCCATTGTTCAATATCGGTCTGATGATTTGGTGTTCCGTCCGTTCGCGTCACAGATTGAATACCGCAGTTACTTCGTCACCTCGGACGACCGGCCACCTGCGGGGGTCACCCGCGCGTTTATGCGCCACCTAAGGCTTCATACGGCAAGGGATCCGTTCTCGCAGAAGGCATGACGCTAACGGACCATCGCGCCGGGGTTCATGATATTATTGGGGTCCAATGCCCTTTTGATACGCTTAATCGCATCCAGTTTCGCCCTGTCGCCATACCTTTCAAGGTCATCGATCTTTAGCCGCCCGATCCCGTGTTCAGCACTGATCGACCCACCGCAATCTTCGGTCACCCGGTTTATCGTTTCGCGTACCGCCTCGATCAACTCGGGGTTTGCTGCGACAAACTCTGCTTTCGGTATCCCCTCAGGTGGGAAGACATTGTGGTGAATATTTCCGTCACCAACATGACCATAACTGTTGATCCGCAAGCCGGGATAGAGGGCCAACACGGCCTCTTGGGTCATCTTGATGAACTTATCAATCTGGCTTAACGGAACCGACGTATCGCTGTTGCAAATTGCGCCGGTTATTCGGTTGGCTTCGGGCATGTTTTCCCGCAGGTCCCATAATCCTGCCCGTTGCGCCTCGGAGCTTGCGACGACCGCATCGGGTAACAGCCCGCTCTCCATACAAGCCGCCAGCGAAGCCTCGACGCGGTCGACCAGACCAGCCTGCCCCGCCACCTCGACCAAGAGATACCAATCGCTAACTTGGTCGATGGGGTTCCTCAAATTAGGAAAATGCTGGGTGACTAGCTCGATCCCGAAATTGCTCAGCAACTCAACCCCAGACAGGCTATCGCCCAGATCTATGCGCAGTTGCTGAAACAGTCCAAGCGCGTCGCCCAGCGTGCTCGCAGCACAAAGCGCTGTCACGGTTTCTGGGTCTTGAGGCTTCAACACAAGTGCCGCGGCCGTGATGATACCCAGCGTCCCTTCGCTGCCCGCAAGCAGGTGACGCAAATCATAACCAGTGTTGTTCTTGCGAAGCGGCCGAAGCTCGCTGATCACCTCGCCAGAGGGCAACACAGCCTCGATCCCAAGGCACAGATCGCGCGCGTTCCCATGCCGCAGCACCTGAATGCCACCCGCATTCGTCGCCAGATTACCCCCTACTGTGCAACTGCCCTTTGAGGCCATGCTAAGCGGATACATCAACCCATGATCCTCCGCCGCGCTGTGGATATGCTCCAGAATGCAGCCAGCCTCGGCCACCATTGCGAAATCCTCGGGCATCACGTGGCGAATGCGGTTCATACGTTCAAGCGACAAGATAATGGCATCGCCGTTATCAGGTGACAGCTGGCCTGCAACCACGCCGGTCCCGCCACCAAACGGGATCAGCCCCAGCTGTTCTGCGTTGCAAATTTGGACAATCCGCGAAACCTCGTCCGTATTATCGGGCATCAGGATCAAACGGGCCTGCCCCGAAAACCGTCCGCGCGGATCCTCGAAATAGCGTCCCGCATCTTCGCTATCGCGCCAACCTCCGTCGCCGACAAGATCTTTCAGCCTATCAAGTGCGGCGTCGGAAGGCGGCGGGAAGTCATTCATCTCGCAATTCCCCATTCATGCGCTTTACCCGCCAAGCCCGGCCACGCACATGTATTTCGTTTCAAGGTAATCATCGAGCCCTTGCGACCCGCCTTCCTTACCCATGCCACTTTCTTTTAGCCCACCAAACGGGGCCTCGACCGTGGTGATCAGGCCGGAATTGATGCCGATCAGGCCGTAATCCAACCCGTCGTTCAAACGGAACGTGCGGCCTAGGTCACGCGTATAGGCATAGGCTGCCAGACCGTATTCGGTGGCGTTCGCCGCCTCGATGGCCTCGGCTTCATCGTCAAACTTGAACACGGCGGCAAGGGGCCCGAAAATCTCGTCCGTGGCGAACTGCATGTCCGCCGTCGCACCGGTGACTACCGTGGGTTCAAAGAATGTGCCGCCGTTATCGTGGCGTTGGCCACCCTGGATGACAGAACCACCCTTCGATGTCGCATCTGCGATCATTTCTTCGACCTTCGCAACCGCGCCGTCATCAATCAGCGGTCCCTGCTGAACCCCGTCCTCAGCCCCGTTTCCGACGACCAGAGCCGCCACGGCCTCTTTCAGTTTCGCAACAAACGCATCGTGAATGCCCGACTGGACGTAGAAGCGGTTGGTACAAACACAGGTCTGACCCATATTGCGGAATTTCGCGATCATTGCGCCTTCGATGGCCGCATCCAAATCGGCGTCATCAAACACGATGAATGGCGCGTTGCCGCCCAATTCCATCGAGACTTTCTTGACCGTATCTGCCGACTGACGGATCAGCGTTTTGCCCACCTCGGTTGACCCCGTGAAGGTCACCTTGCGTATATCTGGGCTGTCCATGATCGCGCCGCCAACTTGACGGGCCGATCCTGTGACAATGTTCACGACACCCGCAGGAAACCCAACATCTTCACAAAGCTTGCCCCAGACAAGCCCAGAATAGGGCGTAGCAGTCGCGGGCTTGGCCACCACCGTACATCCCGCCGCCAGCGCCGGTCCAAGCTTGCGCGCCAACATCGAGGACGGGAAGTTCCATGGGGTGATGGCCGCCACGACGCCAACCGGATGGTGTGTCACCAGCAGGCGACGATCGGCAGTCGGGGCGGGTACAATTTCGCCCTTGGCGCGGCGAATTTCTTCGGCGAACCAGCGGATATAGGCAGCACCAATGGCAATCTCGCCGCGCGCCTCAAAGATGGGTTTGCCCTGTTCGGCGGTCAGCAATTGAGCGAGGTCTTCCTGATTGTCCATCAACGCGTCGTGCAAGTTGTGCAGTAGCGTTACGCGGGTCATCAGATTGCTTTTTGACCAGTCAGGAAAGGCCGCCTTGGCCGCTGCAATAGCGCGCATGGTCTCGTCCGCTCCACCATTTGGGATGGTGCCGATGACATCTGCGGTTGCTGGGTTTGTCACGTCGATGGTGTCGCCCGCATCCGATCCGACCCATTGGCCACCGATCAGATTAGCTTCCATCATCAATCCATTGAAGTTGTTCATTTATCAGTCCTTCGAAAATGCGAATTGAGTGTGTTGGTGATAGGTTTCGCCCGGCTTGAGAACAGCCTGCGGAAAGGTTTCATTGTGATTGGCGTCGGGCCAGATTTGCGGCTCCATCGCAAGGCCAGCATGCGCGCCCATTGGCCGCCCATCAAGACCCGGCAGGTCGATATTGATCTTTGCACCGTCATAGACCTGAAGCCCCGGCTCAGTTGTCCGGCATTCCATCGTTACGTTTGACTCGCTGCTGACCAACCAAGCCACAGGACGTATCCCGGTTCGCTGGCGAGACAAACAAAAGTTGTGATCCACGGGTGATACTTGAGAAACCGGAGACAAAGTGCTGTAATCAAACGGAGTTCCATCAACCGGGATTTCCTCTCCCGTCGGGATAAGCTCATCATCGACAGGTAAGTAGTGATCAGCGCTTACCTTCAAAAGATGGTCTGAAATCGTCTCACGATCATCCAACTTGAAATACGAATGGTGCGCCATATTGCACAATGTGGGCGCGTCGGTTTCCGCCTCCATCTGAATGTCCAGAACACCGCCCTCAAGCAAGGCAAAGTGGGCTTTGGCAGTAAGGTTTCCCGGATACCCCATGTGACCATCGGGCAGTGTGATCTCAAACGTTGCGTGATCCGATCCGTGGTCCACCACCTTCCAAAGCTGCTTGCCCATGCTGACAGCGCCACCGTGTAGGCTGTGTTTGCCGATGAAGTTGCGATCCAAATGATAGGTTTGCCCGTCCAGCTCCAGATGACCATCACGAATACGATTAGCACAACGGCCAGCGATCGCCCCGAAATAGGGCGAATGGGTCAGGTAAGGCGCGAAGTTTGGAAAGCCCAAGACCAGCGGTGCCTTGTGGCCCTCCAACCGAAGGTCCTGCAAAACCGCCCCATAGGTCATGAGATGCGCGGTCAAACCGCCACCCGTCAAGCGCAACCGATGGACGGTTTCACCGGTTGGAAGCGTGCCAAAATCCTCAATCACAGCTCCACCGCCCGTCCGGTCCTGGCACTTTCCTCGGCTGCTTCACCGACGCGAACGGACCACAGCCCATCCTCAAGCGTGACCTCCGGTTTGCCCTCTCCAGACAGCACCAGATCGCGAAAACGCTGGTGCTGAAAGAAGGTCGAGCCATGGTGATCACCGGCTGCCAGTACAGTCTCGTCCACCTCGACCTCTTCGCAAATTATCTCTTTGCTTGCTCGGTGACTGATCTCGATCTCAGAGGACCGTTCTTTTCCGTCCACGCTAAACCGGGCAGGCCCCGGCACCTTCGCATCAACACGCGCCTTTGCTCCGGTGACCGAGATCACCTCTTGCCAATACGAGCCCTCAGCAAACATGCACAGATCAAGCATCCCGCGCGCGCCGTTGGCGAAATCGACGGTGACAAAGGCGTTGTCGATGATATCTGGCGTGCGGCCATCATACCTTTCGTCTTGATGGTTCACATCCGCCGCCGCCGACGCATAGACCCGCACTGGATCACTTTTCAGTACCAGCCGCATCAAATCCCAGAAATGACAGCACTTTTCGACCAGCGTCCCGCCGGTGCGGGCGTTGAATCGGTTCCAGTCACCGACCTTGTCCAGAAACGGAAAGCGGTGTTCGCGGATTGACATCATATGGGGCGTCCCTGCGGAGCCCGATGCAACTTCGGCCAGCAGACGCTGGACCGGCGGCATATAGCGATATTCCATCGCGACCCAAACGGGGGCCGCGCGGTTTTGGGCCTTTGCCACCAGATCGCCACATCCATCTGCGGTCGTGCAGAGCGGTTTCTCACACAGGATTGGCAGATTTGTATCCAGAATATCCATCATGATCGCGTGATGAGTATCGTTTGGCGACACCACGACCAACGCATCGCAAAGTCCTGCGGACAGCATATCTTTGTAGTTGTCAAAACCCGTTGCATTGCCGTCCGCAGTCTCGACCGAAAGGGCGCGCATTGTGGCATCCGGGTCTGCGATGGCCGTCACATCGCAGCCATCAAGAAGGTTGAGGTTTCGGATATGCTCCTGCCCCATCATGCCTGAACCAATCAGGCCATATCTTAGTGTCATCTTAAAGCTCCAAAAGCAGAAGACCCAGTGCGCCCGCGACACCGCGAAGGGCCGTGCGGTGGTCGCCATAGGCCAGCGCCATGTGATGTTCTAACCCGCTTGCGATGATGTCGTTCAGCACCGCATTCGCGGGTCGTTCAAACCGCAATACACCCGAGGTCCCGGTAAACGCCATTGGACGTTTCAGCATTTCGCCGTAAGACAAGACCATATGAGTGCGCCCATGGGCCTGACTGATCCGCATCAGCGTGACCTCACCAGATTTCAAGGGAAACTGATAGAGCAGCGGTTGTTTGCGGTTTGTGTGAATGGTCGCTTCGGCAGCAATTTCTGGATCGCACATGGAGATTGGGGCTTGCCCGCAATGCCAAACCACGCCCGTATTGTCGTCATTGTCCATGTCGACCAGATCAGTCAGGAAGACCGGTGCGTTCGCGGCCTCCATCAAGATCAATTGTGTCAGCGCACCGTAAACATCCGCCTCGCAAGCGCAGGGCACGCGCGCCTCGCCCAGCATCGAGGCAGGGCCACAGACCGCTCCGCCGTATTCGGTGAATGTCTCGGGCCAGCAGCGAATGGCGAAGGCGTCGTAGCCGCCCTGCCCTCTCAGATCGTCGAGCCCAGCCTTCAGGCGCAACGACCGGTCCAGTTCGGCGGGATCAACCGCGTCAATTCCGTCAAGCTGGGCCGAGACCTCTTTGTGTAGCGCTTCCGCCACCTGATCGGGTACGGCGCGGGCTTTGGCAAAAAGATCATCCAACGACAGCTCGTCCACAGCGACACCTGCAAGTTCGTGCATGGCGTCCTTATCGTAGGCACACGTGTCAAATCCGGCTGGGTGCTCTCCGATCCGGGCAATACGACGGCCATGCACCGCTTGCGC
Organism: Aliiroseovarius conchicola; assembly: GCF_041403445.1. Lineage (NCBI taxonomy): Bacteria > Pseudomonadati > Pseudomonadota > Alphaproteobacteria > Rhodobacterales > Paracoccaceae > Aliiroseovarius > Aliiroseovarius conchicola. The sequence goes on along the minus strand of NZ_JBGEHL010000008.1, from coordinate 83,487 downwards.
GATCCGGTGCCCCTGCTCCGTTGCCTTTGGTGGCGCGTGAGGCGAGAGCTTGCCCGCAGGTCGTTCGCCCGCCAGCAAGGCGCCCAGGTCTGTTGCAACCGCGGCCGAGGGATCTGCATATAGCCATCCAAACGCGCGGCCATTCAGCCCCAAAGCATGGGCAGCCAAGTTCAATCCGCAGAACGCATTAAGGCGCAGGCGTCCGCCCAGCCGGGGTTCTGGCACGGCCCAGATTGACAAAGGTTGATCAAACGCCGCCCCAATCGCCACCGTCATGGATGCATCGGTGAACGTCACCTGCAAGATCAACACCTGATCCACCTCAGCCGCCTGAAGCGACGCGACGGCTGAACGGGTCTCCTCCTCAGAAAACAACAGGTCACGGGGCCCGACCAGTTCGTGGCCCGTTGCCTCAAGTGCCGCGAACATGGCGGCCAGTTTTTCTTTCGCAAATGGGACATCGAATGTTGGGCGACCCAATGGCAGTATGCCGAGTTTCATTGTTGCTGTCCCTCAGGCTTGGCCGTAACTGTGTCGGAAACTGGCGTCGGCCGGCGTGAACCGGGCACCGCCGTCCCCATAGCAGGGATGTTTGGCCCAATCGGCTGCTTTCGCATCCGCCAAGGTGCTGATTTGCGACATATAGTCAACAGCCCCACCCTCAAGCTCAGCCTTGATACGCTGCCAATCAGGATAGGCGGAAAACGCATCCAGCCAAATCGCCCGCCCTGCCAAGAACCCCGAGGCGCCAGCGGCGAAAGCGTGTTCCAGTACGCGCGCAAATTCGGGTTTACCCGCACCTGCAGACAGCATGACCCACGGTCGCCCCGCAAGACGACCCATTTCGTCAAAAACGGCCTGAACATCTGACGACCCGTCAGCGTCAGCGGCGTTGACCGGGCTTTCCAGTTTGAAAACATCGACACCATAGTCGGGCTTGGCAAACTCCTCGACCGAGGCCAGAACATCATCGGCTTTTTTGCCCTGCATCTCGACATATTCTTTGGTCTGATGCGCGTCGACCGCCAACGGGTAGACCAGCAGTTCGAACAGGAAAGGAATGTCATGCTTGGCACATTCCTCTCCGATCCGTTTCACATAGTCTTTCTGAGCCGTATTCACTGCATCACCCGCATCCGGGCGATACCAAGCCAGCACCTTTACCGCGTCGCCCCCCATGCGCTTGATTTTAGCCACGGACCAATCGTCGATGTCCGCGCTTAGGCGTCCGTCGGGCGTGTCTTCAAACAGGCTGTCCTCCAATGTCACGATCAAACCTTTTGTCGGCGACAATGTATCGACCGCATAAGGAATTGCATAATGCGGGTCGAGCAGCATAGCAGTACTTTGCGCCTGCAACGTTTCAACCAACAATCCCTTGAAGCGCGCCACCTGATCCCATGGGGCCACGTCCACGCCCAAATGCGCGGCTATCGGCCCTTTGATTGGTGGGCGCTGATCAACTGCCGTCATTTTGAATATGCCGTTCTCATCGGCCATGCGGCGCAATCCCCAGAGCTTGCCCGGGCTAAGCGTTGTCATTTGGTGTTCTCCTTTAGAAAATCGTCAAGCTGGGCGCGGGTCGGCGCACCCGCCCGTCCTCCGCGTGTCATGCATTTCAGGGCCGCCGCTGCGTTTGCTTCGCAGATGGCTGTGTATTCGGTTTTGTTCTGCGCAAGCGCCAATGCAAACACACCGTGCCAGATGTCACCCGCACCGAGTGTGTCGACCGGCGCAATCTCATGGGCTGGAATGTGCTCAACGCCACCCTCTCCGGTGAACCACACGCCATTGGCCCCGTCGGTTACGGCCACCCAGCATCCGTGATCACGCGCGATGTACAAAAGTGCCTGTTCGACCGGTAAGTTAGGGTGGAGAGAGCGCAACCCTTGCATCGACAGCGCAACATGGCTGGCCGCAGACATCAGCGACGGCTCGACCGGTGCTTCGCCATCCAGCACACCCGGCACGCCGCGTGCGCTTGCAAGGTCCAGCGCCGCACGGGCCGCATCGACGCGTCGCGTATCGGTCAGCACGGCGTCAAGCATTCCAATGCTCGCTAACCAACCAGTGTCGAGGATCAACCCCTCGCCCCGGAAATTTACGATCTGCCGCTCACCCTGCGCATCGACATAGACTGATGAGAACGAGCTCCGCGCGTCTTTGGTCCGGGTTACATTTGAGACATCAACCCCCTCGGCCCGCAGATCACCAAGGATCAGATCCCCAATGCTATCATCACCCAGACGTGCACCCAGAACCGCCCGACCACCCAGACGCGCCACAGCGACGGCGGCGTTCGCGGCGCATCCCCCACCGACGATCTCGGCCTCATCTGTGCCAAACTTCTCGGCCCGATTAGGTAAGGCATCCAAATGAAACAGGAAATCGACCACCGCCGCGCCAACACATAAAACTGTGGTCATCGGGGCACCTCCAGTCCGCTCGGAACGGCATCGGGCGCGCCCAATCGGCCTTTGATTGACGCCCCCCCGGTCAGAGAGTGCAGGAACGCCACGAGCACGCCGATCTCTTGCTCTGACAGTGACAGTGGTAAAAGGTCGGTTTGTGACTGCAGCCGTGCCCGCTCGCGCTTGTCATCAAATGGTAGGAAATCGGCAGCCTCAAGCCATGGCACCGATGGCAGCACCGCCATATCGGGTTGCCACCCAGAAAAACCTGCGGCGGGATCAAGGTGATGGCGCACCATTCCTTCAAGCGTCTTGTAGGCACCATTATGGCCATATGGTCCGGTCAGTGCGACATTGCGCAACGAGGGCGTGCGAAAGCGATAAGCATCCTGCAACCGATCTGACGCCCCCATGCGCCCCACATCCCGCACGATTGGGTCCCATTGACGGGTCTTGCCCGGGCCAAAATGCGGCAAGGTCAGTGCGTGGAATTTCTGATCCGTCAAAAGCGGGCCGGAATGGCAAGTGCTGCACCCAGCCCTACCATAGAACAGCTCCATCCCGGCTTTTTGCAGCGGGTCGAGCGCCTGCGCGTCACCCTTCAGATAGGCATCAAAGGGGCTGTCAAAGCTGCGAAACTCGGTGCCCTGAAAGGCGGCCAGAGCGTTGGCGATATGAGTGATCGATATCTCAAGCGGGTTGTTTACATCGTCAAATGCGGTGATGAACTGTTCGGCATAGGCGGGATTGACCCGCACCCGTTTGGCGATGATCGGCCAAACATTGTCGATCCGATCATAGGCCGCCCCCGCGACCTGATTTTCCTTGGGGTCCCCCGCCATCTCGAATTGTGACGTCATGGGAAACAAGGCTTGGGCAGCAAGGATCGAATTCAGCCCCTCGGGCAGCCATTCCTGCGCCGGGCTATCAAACCCGTTGTCATAAATGTCAGAAACCGACAAGCGCCCGTCATGAAACAGCACGTCAATTTCGCGCGCGCCAAGATTCCAAAGCGCAGGTGCATTGCGTGGAATGCGTTTGATGATGCGGCTTGCGCCCTGCCCCGGTTTGCGGTCCGGGCCAAGCCCCTCGCCGCCCTCACCGATCCCAAGGCTCAGCCCGTCCGAACTGCCGTGATTGGGATGATGACAGGTCGCGCAGGCGATGTTGCGGTTGCCAGACAGGATCGGGTCGAAAAACAGAAGTTGGCCAATCTTGGCCTGATCCTCATCGAAAGCGATGAAATCTGCCTCTTGCAAGGGGGCAGGAAGCGGGGTCCCATACGCGGGCGCACACGCGAGCGCCGCAAGTATGGAGACCACATGAAACGCCTGATTTTTGCCGTAGCCCTCTGCCTTCCATTCTCCGCCACTATCGCCATGGCCGAAATTGAGACCGCGCGCGATTTGATGGATGCAAAAGAGTACGAAGCTGCGATGGCCGAACTGTTGCCCGCCGCCCGTTCGGGCAACGCGGAGGCCGAAGAACTGATTGGCGTGATGTACGCGCTTGGGCTTGGAGTTGAGCGTGACGACGTGCGGGCCTTCGAATGGTATCTTCGCGCGTCCCTTAAGGGTCACGCCGGCGCGCAATCGGGTATTGGCTGGTACTACGAAGTCGGTCGCGGCATGCCCGCGCCGGACCTTGTCAGAGCTTACATGTGGTACACTCTTTCTGCGATCGGGGGCGACCCCGATGCGGCCATTTCCCTTGAGGAAGTGGTGAAAAAGATGACGTCCGAACAAATCGAAAAAGCCCATATTCTGGTGGATGACTACCGGGTCTGGCTTTACCCGTTTCGCTGATGCCGCGGGGCCGGGCGGTTCTGCGTCCGGCCCCGCGACTGGTTCATTCAAGGATCAGTTAATGTCCTTGTTGATATCCGCATCAAGCTTGGCTTCCGCATCCGCGACCGAGCTTGTCAGAGCATCAAAGATTTGCTCGCCACCCTGAATGTTTGACTTGAACCAGTCGTAGACCGGCGAGGCTGCTTCTTTGAACGCGGCTTTCTCGTCTGGGGTTGGCACATAAAGATCACCACCACCTGCGACGAAATCTTCGTAGGCTTGGATCGACTTGCGCTTCGGCGAGGCGAAGGTGGCTTGTTGCAACGCTGCAAAACCATCCACGACAACACGTCGCATGTCTTCAGGCAGCGACATGAACTTGGCGTTGTTCATCCACCACAGCGCGCCCATATAGGCGTGCCCGTCCAGCGTCACATATTGCAAACCAGCATCTGGGAATTTCATGCCCATGATGTCCGTGATCCCGTTTTTCGAGCCTTCGACAACGCCAGTCTGGAAGCTTGTGAACAGCTCAGGCCATGGGATTGGTGTGGGCGATGCACCAAGCGCTCTGACAAGCTCTTGCGGCAGATCAGCAACCACCGTGCGGATTTTCAGACCTTCCATGTCGGATGGCGACTGCACCCGGCGTTTGGTGTTGGCAAAGTTGCGCCAGCCGCCGGTGTTCCCGATGGTCATCAGGCGAATGGCATCGCCTGAATCAGCCAATGCCATGTCCCGCATCGTGCGGGTAAAGTCGCCCGATAGAACCTCTTCGGCGATCCGGTCATTGGCCATCAGATATGGCAGGTCAAGTACCTGAACATAAGGGAAAATTCCCGAGGCACCACCCGATGTCGAGATATAGATGTCAATCGATCCATCCGCGACACCCTGAAGGCACTCTGCACCCTTTGAGCACAACTGCGTACCGATGAACAATTCGACTTCGATGGCACCGTTCGAAGCGGCTTCGACATAGTTTTTGAAGACGACAAGACCATCATAGTCTTCGTCATTCTCATTTGAGTTCGCTGTGGCGCGAAGTGTGTAGTCAGCGGCCTGTGCCGCCACAGCGCTTGTAGCCAACATGGCAGCGGCAGACAGCGCCTTTAAGGTAGTGTTGAACATGAGTTCCTCCTCGTTGGTATGTTCATCTTATTGTCTTTATTGGACAAACCCGGTCAGACGCGGGATCGTCATGGAAATGGCGGGGACATAGGTGATCAAGAATATCACAACGACCTCGACCAATAAGAATGGCAGGATGGCGCGTGAAATTGCCTCGACCTTTTCGCCGGACACCGAACTTGCAACAAACAGCACCAGCCCCATGGGGGGCGTGGCAAGCCCCACGGTCAAGTTCACGCTCATGATGATTGCGAAATGGACCGGATGGACGCCCAGATCGACGAAGATCGGCCCCAAAATCGGCCCCAGAATGATAATCGCCGGACCTGCATCCAAAAACATACCAACCACGAAAAGCAGCATGTTTATGAGGAACAGCAAGACCAGTGGGTTGTCCGATAGGCCAAGAATAAATCCGGCCATCGTCTCGGGCGCATGGGACAGGCTGACGACCGTTTTGAACGCGACCGCTGCCCCGACCAGCAACAACACCGTCGAGCTGGATAGCGCCGCACGCATCAAGATGCCCGGTAGGTCCGACAACGACATCGAGCGCAGGATGAAGAACGCCACGATCAATGCATAGGCGACGGCCACGGCGCTGGCCTCGGTTGGTGTGAACACACCAACCAGAATACCGCCCAGAATGATGATTGGTGTCTGTAGCGGCGCGACCGCCTTTTTGCAGATGACGCGGAAATCGGGCGAGACCTTGCCACGCAGCCCCACCAGCATGAAATGCGCGATGGGCAGGAAAACAAGGAACACCAGCCAATTGTTGGCCCCGATCTCAACCCCGTTCAGACGTAGCAACGCCGCCACCCCGGAATAAAGCGCCAGCAAAATGCCCGCGAAATTGATCCGAAGAAGCACAAAGCTGACCTTGTCTTCGACCGGTGAAATTGTCTGGTCCGGCGTTACGATCCGTTCTGCCTTTGGAAGGTCGTAGCGGTCGGCCATCAGGCGCACGACCACCATCAAACCGATCCCGACCAAAATGCCCGGTACAATACCTGCAAGGAACAACGCAGCAACGCTTTCGCCCATGACATAGGCATAGATGATCATGATGCCCGAAGGCGGAATGATCGGGCCAATGACCGAACTTGCCGCCGTCACAGCCGCCGCAAATTTGCGAGAGTAACCGTTCTTTTCCATCGCGGGGATCAGTGTTGATCCAAGCGCCGACGTATCCGCCACCGCCGAGCCGGAAAGCCCCGCAAACAGGATCGAACTGAGGATATTCACATGCGCCAAACCGCCCCGGAAATGCCCCATCAGGGCTTGGCTAAACTCGACCAAACGGGTCGTAATGCCACCGCGGTTCATCAATTCACCTGCAAGGACAAAGAACGGCAATGCCATCAGGGGAAAGCTGTCTACTCCGTTGTAAACATTTCGATAAAGCAATGCGATGTCGCGCTCCTGCCCGTTCAGCCACAAAAGAAGGCCGGGTGACAAAAGCAGCGCAAAGAAGACCGGCAGGCCGACCATCAGCAAGATCAGAAACAGAGGAAGAAAGAGCGCAAGCATCAGTCGGCCTCCATCGCAATGGGAAGCGCATCGTCGCTAGGCTGGACGGCATCGGGATCCGTCAGCGATATGATGGTCCGCAAGATCAGTTCGACAGTCACGAATATCAGCAAGATGACGCAAACGAACAGTGACAGGTACATGTAACGAAGCTTGACCTTGACGGTCTCTAGCCCCACCCATTCAAGCGGAACACGCAAGGAAGAGCTGTCAAATCGGCCACCGAACCCAAACGTGTGTCCGTAGGCGTGCCCAACTGCGACGACCAAGACAATCAGCGATAAGATCAATAAGAAGAGGGTGAGCAAAAGCCCACTTTTTCGTGGCAGCGCCGAGGGCAACATGTCAATCGCGACAAACCCGTTCCAGCGCATCGCCGATGGCGCCATGAGACCGGCCATCCACAACATCAGGAAGCGTGCAGCCTCGTCCGGCCAAGCAAGCGCGTTGTTGAGGACGTAGCGAAAGACCACTTGGGTCAGGATCACCACGACCATCAAGGCCAGCGCCATCCAAGCGATATTGCGGCCAAGGCGCAGCAACAGAGTGTTGAACCAGGCCAAGGGCCGAAGCAGTGTCAGCATTGGTTTTCCACTCCCATTTGTCGTTTGGCCCCGAATCCTTTGCGCGAATTTCAATTCGTTTTTTTCGATTGCTCCACGAAACGAACCCTTTCGTCAAGGATTCGCTTAACCGGCGGCCACGACCCGCACGCCTGCGTCCTGACACAACGTACCGAGCGCAGATGGGCAACTCGCGTCGGTGACCAACGTTCCCACCTGTGAGATATGGCCAAAGCACACGGGTGCGAGGCGCCCGAATTTTGATCCGTCGGCTGCAAGGATCACGTTTCGGGCGCTTTGAATGATCGCCCTACTGACCCCACTTTCATGCAGATCATAATCCAACAAAGCACCCGTTACCTCGATCGCCGCGGCACCGACAACACTGATATCAGCGCGAAAGTTGCGAATGAACTCGATCGCGGGTTCGCCAAAAATCGCACCGTCAGACCCACGCACAACGCCAGCCGGGACCATAACCTCAACACCGACATATTCCCTTAAAATATTGGCCAGATAGACCGAATCCACAACAACTTTCAATCCAACATGATGGACCAAATGTCGTGCGACCTCGGCAGTTGTCGTGCCACCGTTAAGGATGATGCTGCTGTTGTTTGGTATCTCGGCAGCGACCGCGCGTCCGATAGCTGCCTTCTCGTCGCGCAGGATCGCGCGCCGCACATCAAAGCCTGCATACTCGGTGCCAGCCGACAGAGTTGCGCCACCGTGAAACCGGATAATCTGATTATCTTCGGCAAGCGCGCTTAGGTCCTTTCGAACTGTCTGCGGTGTCGTCCCAAGCATGTCCGCCAGATCATCAACAAGCGCACGCCCATCTTTTTTCAGAAGGCGCAGAATTTCCGCCTGCCGCGCTTTGGTTTTAGCTCCGGATCTCATGTCGCCCCCAGTTTCGATATATTCGATATTAGGACCGAAATGAAAGCAATTGGCAAGCTTTCGAAAATTTGTGGTGCCGAACGGGCAGTCAGCCCCGCCTGATCCATGCGCCGTTTTGTGCGTTTGATCGCTGAGCCGCGTTAATGAACCACATTCCGTCCAGCCCGTCTTGCAAGTTGGGTAACAGCGGATTGCTGTGTCCGGTCGAAATGACATCTGCGATATCATCGTAAAGCGTCGCGAACCCCTCAAGATACCCCTCTGGGTGCCCCGGTGGAATGCGAGTCCATTCGGGCCCGGTTCCTGCACCGCCACGCGTCAAAATTTGTTTGGGCTCGCCATAGCGCGTAACGCTCATCTGGTTGGGGTTTTCCTGCGCCCACTCAAGGCCGCCTTTGTCACCATAGACACGTAACCGCAGCCCATTTTCACAACCAACCGCAACCTGACTTGCCCAGAGCATCCCACGCGCGCCGCCTTCGTAGCGCAGAAGGATATGCGCATTGTCATCCACCTGCCGACCGGGACCGAAGCTGTGCAACTCCGCGCACAGCGCCTCGGCTGTCAGACCGGTTACGAAAGAGGCAAGGTTAAAGGCATGGGTGCCAATATCTCCAATGGCGCCTGCACCAGATTTCGTCGGATCGGTACGCCAGCTTGCCTGCTTGTGCCCGTCATCTTCAAGCGCTTCGGTCAACCAGTCCTGGGCATACTCTGCCTGTACCAGCCGAATGACGCCCAAATCACCGCGCGCAATCATCGCGCGGGCCTGCCGCATTAATGGATAGCCTGTGTAGTTATGGGTCAGGAAAAATTTGGCCTGACTTTCCGCGGCCGCCGCCTTGATCGCGGCCGCTTCAGCCGCGCTGGCCGCCAACGGCTTGTCGCAAATGACGTGGATTCCCGCATTCAAAAAGGCCACGGCTGGATCTGCATGCATATGGTTCGGCGTGACAATCGCGACTGCATCGATGCCGTCATCGCGCGCAGCTTCCGCACGGGCCATATCGTCGTAAAGGGTATAGGAACGGTCTGGCGCAATGCCCAGTTCTGCAGCGCTTGCCGCCGCGCGCGCGGGATCAGACGACAACGCACCTGCGACCAGATCGAACCGTCCGTCGATGCGCGCGGCGATCCTGTGTACAGCACCGATAAAGGCGCCCTGCCCGCCCCCGACCATGCCAAGCTTCAACCGCGTCATAGACCCAGCATCCCTTTGATCATCGCTTCATCGCGTTCTCCGCCCGCGAAATCGTCAAAAGCCTTATCCGTCACTTCGATCAAATGGCGTTCAATGAAAGGTGCGCCTTCGGCAGCGCCTTGTTCGGGTGATTTGATGCAGCATTCCCACTCCAACACCGCCCAGCTGTCATAGCCATACTGCGTGAGTTTTGAGAAGATGCCCGCAAAATCCACCTGCCCGTCCCCCAAAGACCGGAACCGTCCCGCGCGGTTTGTCCAGCCTTGGTAACCAGAGTAAACCCCCTGCCGGCCATCGGGGTTAAACTCGGCATCCTTAACGTGAAACGCGTTGATACGGTCATGGTAGAGGTCGATGAAAGCAAGGTAATCAAGCTGCTGCAAAAGGAAATGGCTGGGATCGTAGTTTATCATCGCCGCCTCGTGCCCACCGCAAGCATCGACGAACATCTCAAATGTCGCCCCGTCGAATACATCCTCGCCGGGGTGAATCTCATAACCGATATCCTGACCGTGATCTGCATAGTGGTTCAGGATTGGCGTCCAGCGCCGGCCGAGTTCGGCAAAGGCTTCTTCAATCAGGCCTTCGGGGCGTTGCGGCCAAGGATAAAGGAACGGAAAAGCAAGCGACCCCGTGAAACTCACCGTGTGCTTCAAGCCCAGTTTTTGGCTGGCCACGGCGGCCTTCATCATCTGATCCACAGCCCACGCCTGACGTCTGGTGGGATTGCCGCGACAATCTTCGGGCGCGAAGGCGTCAAAAGCCACATCGTACGCTGGGTTCACAGCGACAAGCTGGCCTTGAAGGTGCGTTGACAGCTCGGTGATCTCGACCCCGGCGTCAGCACATATCCCCTGGATCTCGTCGCAATATGTTTGGCTTTCAGCCGCTTTTTGAAGGTCGAACAGCCGGGGATCAAAGGTGGGAATTTGTACACCCTTGTACCCCAAACTCGCAGCCCATTTCGTTATGTTCTCCAACGAATTAAACGGCGCCTCATCACCCGCGAACTGTGCCAGAAACAGCGCCGGGCCTTTGATCAGAGTGGTCACGTTAGCTCTCCTGTATACTTATTGGTTCATCCCGGGATACGAATTCCGTCGGCACTTCGAGGAACTGCATCGGAGGCGCTTCAGGGTTCTGCACCGCTTGGATGGCAGCCTTGGCCAGAAATGCACCTGTTGCTTCGACATTCTCGCGCACGACGATGATTTCGGGGCGAATGAATTTCAGCATCGGCAGCGCCTCTTTTGCTACAACATCAAACTCGCGACCAACCTGCCGACCGCCGTGTTCCATACCGGCGACCACGGCCATGGTCGCATTCGTCGACGCGCATATGAATCCATCGATAGACGGATCCTCCTGCACTTTTGCAATGGCCCATTCTCGCAGCTCCTGATGATAGCCGTCGCTGTGCACCTGCTGGGCAACGTGAAGCTGCACCTGATGATCCATGGCCGCCTTGCGTGCGCCCTCGACCATATCGCGTGCATAGTTTTGCGATAATGGTGGTGCGACAAGAACAAAATTGCGGCGTCCGCGGCGCACCATTTCCGCTATCCCAAACTCGGAATAGGCCGCGTTGTCAAAGTCGTAATAGGGGTGTTGATCCGCCCATTTTGTACGTCCGTGCGCGGCAAACGGAAATCCGCGCTCCATCATATATTGTGCACGCGGATCTTCGGACTGGACTTGATTGAATATTATGCAATCAGCGGTCTGATTTTCGACGATATAGCGTACGGCGACCATAGGATCATCGTCCGGAAAAATCGGCGAAACATTCAGGTGAAATTGCGTCCCACGCAACCCCAGCCCAACCGACGTCAAAAGCCGCGCGGTTTGGGTCATCATCTCGCGTTCTGCGGACATGACCAAGCTGATCACATTGGTCCGCCCCGTGCGCAAACGTACGCCTGCACGATTCGGGACGTACCCAAGTTCGTCCGCAATTTGGCGGATTTTCTTCTTGGTCGCCTCGCTGATATCAGGCGCATCTGCCAGTGCGCGCGACACGGTTGGAACCGCCATTCCGCTTTTCTGCGATATGGTCTTCAGCGTGGGTTTTTTGTCCCCAATTTTCGTTATTCTACCGCGACTTGACATGAACTCTCGCTATCGCTCTGGCCTATTCATCCCCATGGATTAAGCCGACAATCCGCTATCAAAGCGGTCCGTCCCTTATTCGAAGAAACATGTTGCAATGTCAATCTAAAACGTTATAGGTCGATCTACAACGATTTAGACGGGAGGTATGAATCTTGAAACTCAAAACCGCATTATTGTCGGCCGTAGCGGCTGTTAGCGCTAGCGCAGCACATTCCGCCGATCTGGAAGTCATGCATTGGTGGACATCCGGTGGCGAAGCTGCTGCCGTTGCCGAATTCGCCGAAGCTTTCGATGCCACTGGCAACAAGTGGGTCGACGCCGCCATCGCTGGCGGCGAAAACGCCCGCGCAGTCATGGTTAGCCGTATCACCGGTGGCGACCCTATGGGGGCATTCCAATTCAATCATGGCCGACAAGCCGAAGAGCTGATCGAAGCAGGTCTTTTGCGCGACATCACTGACATTGCCGAGGCCGAAGGCTGGCTCGATCTGGTGAACCCGCCCACGCTTCTTGCATCCTGTACCGTTGATGGCCGCGTCTACTGTGCGCCGGTTAACATCCACTCATGGCAATGGCTGTGGGTTAGCCACCAAGCCTTCGCGGATGCCGGTGTCGATGTTCCGACCAATTGGGCCGAATTTTCCGCCGCGTCAGAGGCACTCGAAGGTGCCGGGAAAATTCCACTGGCCATGGGTCAGCAGGGCTGGCAACAATCAGGCGCTTTCAACGTGATGATGGCTTCGTTGCTGCCCAGCGAGGTCTTCCTGAGTGTCTATGGCGACAAGAACACTGACGTCGCAGGCGGAGAAGCCGTTGCAACAGTGTTTGATGCAGCCGCCAAGGCCCGCGACATGGCGGCCAAATCTACAGTTCAAAACTGGAACGATGCAACGAACCTTGTGATCACCGGCCAAGCGGGCGGTCAGATCATGGGGGACTGGGCGCAGGGTGAGTTTGCCGTGGCCGAAGCGGTCGCAGGTACGGACTACAGCTGCCTACCCGGACTGGGCACCAACCCACGCTTGTCAACCGGTGGCGATGCATTCTATTTCCCGGTTCTTCAGGACGAGGGCCTGGCAGAGGCCCAAGCTGAATTGGCGGCGCTGCTGCTGAAGCCAGCTGTCCAAGTGGACTTCAACCTGGCCAAAGGGTCGCTCCCTGTTCGTGGCGACATTGACCTGTCGGCGGCGAACGACTGTATGCAGAAGGGCCTAGCGCTTCTGGCTGAGGGCGCGCTGCTACCGGACGTCAATATGCTGGCCACTCCGGACACTGTGAACCAGATCAACACGCTGTTCACCGAGTTCTTTGCCGACACTTCAATTTCGGCAGCTGACGCGCAGGCTCAGTTCGTGGACATCATCGCGAACGCCGAGTGATTGCGAAAAATCAAAACACCGGCCCGCTTTCGGCGGGCTGGTGAACTAGGCCTGATTTGGCGAGGGGGATGAATCATGGCGTCAGAGCGCCCGAACCAGCTTTTCCGAAACATGAATGCGAAGGTGTCTGCGATCCCAATGATCGTCACCGCGCTCTTCGTATTCGTTGGAGGAACTGCCTGGACCATTGTCTACAGCTTCACAAAATCAGGCCTGCTGCCGCGGATGCAATGGGTCGGGCTCGACCAATACGAGCGGCTTTGGGGGACCAAGCGCTGGATTGTGGCGATTGAGAACCTTGCGATTTACGGGCTGTCCATGCTGATCCTCGTCTTTGTGATCGGCTTCATTCTGGCGGCCCTCATCGACCAAAAAATTAGGTTCGAGAACACGGTCCGAACTGTCATCCTTTATCCCTATGCAATGAGCTTTGTGGTGACGGGATTGGTTTGGCAATGGATCCTGAACCCCGAGTTCGGCATCCAGAACATAATGCGCGGCCTTGGTTGGGAAAGCTTCACATTCGATCCACTCTACAATGCAAAAATCGCGATTTTCGGCGTCCTGATTGCAGGGCTTTGGCAAGGTAGCGGGCTGGTTATGGTCCTGATGCTGGCTGGATTGCGGGGCATCGATCAGGAAGTTTGGAAAGCCACTCGAGTGGACGGCATCCCTTCGTGGAAAGCTTACATATTCGTCGTGATACCGATGATGCGCCCGGTCTTTATCACAACTTTGGTGTTGGTCGTGACAGGTATCGTGAAAGTCTTCGACCTGATCGTCGCGCAGACCGGTGGCGGTCCGGGGATCGCGACCGAAGTGCCCGCTAAATATGTCTATGACATGATGTTCAGGAACAACAATCTTGGCCAAGGCTTTGCGGCATCCACCATGATGCTTGTCACAGTCGCGCTTATCGTTGTGCCCTGGGCAATTCTTGAATTCGGGGGGAAGAAGAACAATGGCTGACATGCAGACAAACACCGCTGCAACGCCGGGCGTCGAACCCCGAGACGACAGCCCACGCGGCCCGAAGCCTCGCCGAGCTTTTTCGCGAAACAACGTGTTCCTCTACGGAACGTTGTTCGTGGTGGCCATCTACTATGCCATTCCGCTTTACGTGATGATTGTGACGTCGCTGAAGGGCCTACCTGAAATCCGGTTAGGCAATATCTTTGCGCCCCCTTTGGAGGTGACGTTCGAGCCGTGGGTAAAAGCTTGGAGCGAAGCTTGCACCGGCTTGAATTGTAACGGTCTTAGCGGTTATTTCTGGAACTCCGTTCAGATCACGATCCCGTCGGTGATCCTATCGATCATCATCGCAAGCGTGAACGGATATGCATTGGCAAACTGGCGATTCAAAGGGGCCAATCTCTTCTTCGCCATCCTGATTTTCGGCGCGTTCATCCCCTACCAGGTTATGCTCTACCCGATTGTTATCATGCTGAGGGAGCTGGGGCTCTACGGAGACCTTACAGGTCTGGTAATCGTACATACGATCTTCGGAATGCCCATTCTAACGCTGCTGTTTCGCAACTACTTCGCGTCGCTTCCTGAGGAACTTTTCAAGGCTGCGCGAGTCGACGGGGCAGGATTTTGGGGCATCTATTTCCGGGTTCTTCTACCCATGTCGTTGCCGATTTTCACTGTTGCAGTGATCCTTCAGGTCACGGGCATCTGGAACGACTTCTTGTTTGGGGTCGTCTACACCGGCCCTGAATCCTATCCGATGACCGTGGCTCTCAACAACATCGTCAACACAACGCAGGGCGTGACCGAATACAACGTCAACATGGCGGCGACGATCATCACTGCCCTCGTTCCCCTCACGATCTACTTCGTGTCTGGCAAACTCTTTGTGCGCGGCATCGCGGCCGGCGCTGTGAAAGGTTGACCCTATGAATACCAACGCTCATTCCGTCGAAATCCGCGACCTGGATCTTCATTTTGGAGAGGTCAAAGTTCTGCAGCAATTGAACCTTGATATCCATGAAGGTGAGTTTCTTGTGCTGCTTGGATCGTCCGGCTGTGGGAAATCCACCCTTTTGAACTGCATCGCCGGTTTGTTGGACATCACGGATGGTCAGATTTTCATCAAGGGTCAGAACGTCACCTGGAAAGAGCCATCAGAACGCGGCATCGGCATGGTGTTTCAGTCATACGCTCTCTATCCGCAAATGACGGTCGAGGGGAACCTGTCTTTCGGTCTGAAGAATGCGCGCCTTCCGAAAGACGAAATCAAGAAGCGAGTGGCGCGTGCCGCTGATGTGCTCCAAATCGGGCCACTGCTGAACCGCAAGCCTGGCGCTCTTTCCGGTGGGCAACGTCAACGGGTTGCCATCGGGCGTGCGCTGGTGCGCGATGTTGATGTGTTTCTGTTCGATGAGCCCCTATCAAACCTCGACGCGAAACTTCGTACCGACCTTCGGGTAGAATTGAAGCGTCTGCATCAACAGCTTCAGAACACAATGATCTACGTGACCCATGATCAAATCGAAGCGATGACGCTGGCCGACCGGATTGCGATCATGAAGGGCGGCAAGATCATGCAGCTGGGCAGCCCGGACGAGATCTATAACCGCCCACAGAACATCTATGTTGCAGGCTTCATCGGCAGCCCAGCGATGAACATGATCGAGGGCACACTAGATGCAGGAAGGTTCGTAGCAGATGGCCTGTCCTTGCCCCTGGATGGATATGCTTTCCAAGACGCGCCGCGTGATGGCAGCTCTGTTGTTATTGGCATGCGGCCCGAGCACATATTGACCGAAGACGCGGTCGACAGCGCGGCAAGTCAAGCCGAGATTGAGGTGCAGCTGGTTGAAAAACTAGGCTCAGACACGTTGGTTCACGCCAGCATGGGCACCCATCCGATGCGCATCCGCATGGATGGCCTAAGCGGCGTCAAGCAAGGCGACCGGCTGCGGATTGGGTTCGATACTTCTCGTGCCTCGCTATTTGACATGAAAACGGAAACGCGTCTGTAACGACGCGCATGAAAGGAACAATCATGCCCGCAATTTCCTACCAGCTTTACGGATCGCGCAACTGGCCTCTGTCGGACACGCTAACCATGTTGCGCAACACCGGATATACCGAGGTCGAAGGCTACGGTGCGCTGTTTGCGCAAGCGCCATCACTCACGGATGACCTTGCGTCGGCGGGGCTGGCAATGCCGACACTGCATTATGGCCTGGCAGAAATTGAAGCCGACCCAGATGCGGTGATCGCGTTGGCGCGTGCCTTGGGGGCGCAAGCTGTTTTCGCGCCCTATCTGGATGCGCCGGACCGCCCAACAGACCATGCAGGCTGGCAGGACTTCGCGGACCGTCTGGTGACCGCCGGCAAGCCCCTGCAAGATGCGGGGCTGGTCTTTGGCTGGCACAACCACGATTTCGAATTGGTCGACCTTGGGGATGGGACGACACCTTTGGATATCATCGCAAAGGCCTCGCCTGACCTGAAGTTAGAGCTTGATTTGGGTTGGGTGGCGCGCGCGGGCATGGACCCTGTTCAGGCGATCCAGACCTATGGCTCGCAGATACACACGGCCCATATCAAAGACCTTGCCGAACAGGGCGCATGTCTTGATGAAGATGGCTGGGCCGATGTAGGTCATGGGGTTATGGATTGGGCCGCCATCCATGCGGCCTTAAAAGCCGCTGGCGTGCAGCGATATGTCATCGAACATGACAACCCCAACGACCACCAGCGGTTTGCGGTGCGATCACTGGCCACTGCGCTTTCATTCTAAGGACTGACACATGAATACTCTTGGCGTTGGCATCATTGGGTGCGGCAACATTTCTGCGGCGTATCTGAAACTTGCCCCTTTGTTTAAGGGGTTCAAAATTCTGGCGGTGGCAGACATCAACCCCGAGGCCGCCCGAGCACGGGCTGATGAATTTGGCGTGCGCGCCGAAACAGTCGAAGACCTGCTGGCGGCCGTTGACATCTCGATCATCGTGAACCTGACCATCCCTGAAGCACATTATGACCTCACCAAACGCATCCTTGAGGCTGGCAAGCACGCCTATTCCGAAAAACCGTTGGTCCTGACGCTTGAGCAAGGTAAAGCCTTGCACACCTTAGCCGAGGCCAAGGGGCTGCGCGTGGGTTCCGCGCCGGATACGTTTCTGGGTGGCGCCCATCAGCAAGCCCGTGCGGCGATTGATGCGGGCCAGATAGGTCGTGTAATTGGCGGCACTTGCCATATCATGTCGCGGGGCATGGAGCATTGGCATCCCAACCCGGATTTCTTCTTTCAACCCGGCGCTGGCCCTGTGCTGGATATCGGGCCTTACTACGTCACCAATCTGATCCAGTTGATCGGCCCGGTGAAAGCCGTCTCGGCCATGACTGCCACCAGCTTCCCGACCCGTCGAATTTCCAACGGCCCACGTAACGGAGAGGACATTCCCGTCAACACCCCCACCAACATTCATGCCCTGCTGGAGTTTGAAAACGGTGCGATCGTGACGCTTGGCGCAAGTTGGGATGTCTGGACGCATGACCACCCCAATATGGAGCTTTATGGCACCGAAGGTACGATGCAGTTGCCCGACCCCAACTTTTTCGGCGGTGATGTAATGGTGTCAAAACAGAACGAAGACTTTGCAAAGCTCCCGGCATCGAACCACCCGTTAGGCATCCCAAACGAGGGCCACGGCGAGGTGCAACAGGCCAACTACCGTACTGCGGGCCTTGCCGACTTGGTACAAGCCATCGCTGAAGGACGCGCGCACCGATGCGGCCTAGACCTGGCTGTCCATGCTGTAGATGTCATGACCTCGATACTCGCATCAGGAGAACAGAGAGCTTGGGTTGAAACGACCACCACATGCGCACGACCCGCTCCTCTGCTGGAAATGGACGCAAGAGGGTTGTTGCTCTAAGAGTTTCTTGTCTCAGTTAGGCAGCCTGCTAGCCGCCATGCGGGCCAATTAATCTCGCATCTGGACGATGAAATCAGCCGTCCGCGATGTGCCCGTTACCAAGTCGACGTTCCGCATGTCGTTCCCCAGCGCGCGGGTGCGGGCGTTGGATTCCGACAGACCATGGTTGATCCAGCGTTGTATTAGCCGCGCCTCGAGGTCTTTACGCGGGACATCCAGATAAACTGTCAGATCAAAAAGTGAGCCAAGGTCGGTCCAAGG
This sequence comes from Aliiroseovarius conchicola, assembly GCF_041403445.1. NCBI lineage: Bacteria > Pseudomonadati > Pseudomonadota > Alphaproteobacteria > Rhodobacterales > Paracoccaceae > Aliiroseovarius > Aliiroseovarius conchicola. Next base: position 65,314 of record NZ_JBGEHL010000008.1, on the reverse strand, counting down.
CGGCGAGTCAAGGAGTAGGTAGTTCCCCTCAATCACGACGATGTTCGAGCTTTCATCGATTCGCCCGGCGTTAGGCACGGTACGGTCTGCGCCACGATCAAAGGTTGGATAGGTCAATACCGGTTCTGTACGTAGCGAACGCACGAGCGCGACAAAAGCGTCAGCATCAAAGGTTTCTGGCGCGCCCTTGCGCTCCAACAAACCTCGTCGCTCTAGCACTGGATTATCCAAGTGATACCCGTCCATGGGCAACACCGCAGCCGAGTGACCTAGTTTTTTAACCAATGTCTCGGCCAGTGTCGATTTCCCAGATCCCGGCGCGCCTGCAACAGCAACCAAAACCCGGGCACGGCTATCAGCGCGGTCTCTGATCTCGCCAATCAGCGCGTCGATTGAGGCTATCACCACCCCACTCACAACTCGTCGGCCCACGGCGGATTGGCACCGGCGCGCGACACCGTCACTGCTGCAACTTTGGCACCGAAGGAGAGCGCTTCGCGTAACTCGTCAGGACCAAGGGCCGCCAGCTTTTCTTTGGACAACAACCCTTTTTCAGACAACTTTGCCATGACGCCCGCGTTAAACGTGTCACCCGCACCAACAGTATCGGCAATCTGGACGCGTTGGGCGGGTACGTCGACCGCGACACCGCCACGAAGATAGCCCGTCGCACCCTCGCCGCCTCGCGTTACAATGACCAGTGCGGGCCCTTTTTGCAAAAGTGCTTCGGCTTTCTGCGCCAGTGAAAGTGGTGTCCCCAGAATCCAATTCAAATCCTCGTCGGATACCTTCAGGACGTCCGTGTGCGCGATCAGGGCCTCCAGTCGGGCGCGGTATCGGGCCTCATCGGCAATGAAACCCGCGCGGATGTTCGGGTCAACGATGACGGCGCGTTCCCGGGCGTGGCGTTTTGCCAGCGCCAGATAGGCCTCGGCCCCCGGTTCGCAGGCCAGGCTGATCCCACCAAAATACAGCGCAGATACATCGTCGCCCAATGGCGGCATATCACTGTCCGCAAGCATCCGTCCGGCCGAATTTTCATCATAGAACGTATAGCTCGCATGCCCGCCAACCAGTTTGACGAACGCAAGCGTGGTTGGGCGGTCACTGTTTATCACAAGGCGCGTGTCAACATGACTTGCGGCCAGCGCATCTGTAAGTTGACGCCCAAACATATCATTCGAAAGCCCGGTCAACATGCCCGTGCGCACACCCAATCGACCCAGCGCAATGGCCGTATTGAAAACCGCACCGCCGCAATGAGGAACAAACCCCTCTTGTCCCAAATTTGTCGCCTCTGGAATCATGTCAATCAACGCTTCACCACAGCACAGGATCATTCGCATCTACCTTTTGTGTTTGTTGTGTCTTGGCATGCCAACCTCATTGGATCGACTTTATGGCCGGATAAGCTTGTCGAAAACCCTCGTATGCATCGTCAAAAACCGTGGTCAGGTCAAAGCGTGGCACGATGATCTCTTTTTGTATAGGCGGATGCATCACATCCTTCGGGCAAGCGTCATTAGCTGCAACAATAGCGAGCCGCGCTGCACCAAGGGCCGCGCCATAGTCGCCGCCCTCTGGCATTGAAAGACGTAAATCCAGAAGAGTGGCGATAAGCTGCGTCCAGTAGCGGGACGCCGCGCCGCCTCCCACGATGTGCAACTCCTCAAGTCCGGAGCCCGCAGTTTTCATCGTCTCAGCACAGTCGCGCAAACCAAAGGCGACCCCTTCCAACACCGCGCGCGTAAGCTCGGCAAGTGTTGTATCTGTCCCAAGCCCAGTGAATGCGCCACGGATATGTGGGTCGTTATGCGGGGTGCGTTCACCCGAAAGGTAGGGAAGAAATCGCACTGTTCCGGGTGGTCGCAACTCGTCGCCCAGCGCATTTGAAAGTGCCGCTGGGGTCTGTCCGCAGATCCGCGACAGCCAATTCAAGGCATCTGTTGCCGACAGCATCACCCCCATTTGATACCAGCGATCAGGCACCGCGTGACAGAATGTATGCACAGCGGTTTCTGGCATTGGATTGCAGCGATCTCTTGCCAGCAAAAGAACACCAGAAGTCCCCAGTGATACAAACCCCTGCCCTTCAGACACCGCGCCGATGCCACACGCGGCAGCGGCATTGTCCGCTGCTCCGCCCGCGACGACCACGGGTCCGGTGAGCCCCCATTCCGACGCCAACTCGTTACGGAGATGTCCGGCAACCTCGCACCCCTCCACCAATCGGGGCATCTGATTAGGGACCATTTGGCCCGCAGCGAGCAACGTCTCGGACCAGTCTCGCTGGCCGACATCCAGCCAACCGGTACCGGCACTGTCCGATACATCAGATACGTATTCGCCCGTCAGATACGAATTGAGATATCCTGCGGGCAGCAGGACCTTCGCAATGCGGCTATAGTTCGTGGGTTCGTGATTGCGCATCCACTCGAGTTTCGGTGCGGTAAAGCCAGGAAAGGAGATATTGCCCGAAATCGCTCGTACGGCTGGCATCGCATCAAGGCGCGCAGCTTCGTTATGGCTACGTGTATCGTTCCACATAATGCAGGGACGGATCGGAGTGGCGTCCGCATCAAGCAGAACGGCACCGTGCATATGACCCGACACCCCGATCCCTTTGACCTTGGAAAATTCTGGATAGATCTTGCGCAGATTGCCTACGGCATCCTTTAACGCAACGATCCAATCATCTGGATCTTGCTCAGACCATCCCGGTTTGGGTTGGGCCGTTGCATACCGATGTTCGACCGACCCAATCGGTGCCCCTGTCGCATCAACAAGCAAGGCACGCAGCCCCGAGGTGCCCAAGTCTATGCCCAAAAAGGCCATATGATCAGCTTTCTAGATATCCGTCGATGGCGGCAACGACCCCATCTGCCCAAATCATATGCAACCACTTTGAGAATGCCACCGAAAATCGGGCATGATCAGCCAGATCGCCGAAATACTGGCGCTGCTCAATCCAGATCACAGGATCAGACTTTGCCATGCGAGCGACGTCTTGCAGATCACTCCAATACGGATCGTTTGGTTCTATCTGGCTTCCGTCTTCCCGTGTGCCTTCGCACATGCGGGCCCAAATGGCCTCGGCCAGGGCGAGCCCGTCAATGGGGGCACCCGCAGCTAGCCCCTCGCGAATGGTCGGAATCACAAAACCCGGATGCCGAGATGATCCATCAAACGCCACGCGGCGGGTCGTATCCACGATGCGCGGGTTCGAGAATCTCCGCTCGATCAAATCCACATACGCCCCTGGCGTCATCTGCGAGACTGGTTTCAGATGTGGTGCGATTTCATGCATTGCAATTCGCTTGAACAAAGCTCGGATTTTCTCATCCGCCATACAATCTGCTATCGTCGCAACCGATAGGACTTCGCCGAGATTGGCGACGATTTGATGCCCACCGTTTAGTATGCGAATTTTCATCGCTTCATAGTCATGGACGTGATCGGTGAACGTCGCACCAACTTTGTCCCAGTCCGGTCGACCGGCACAGAAATCATCCTCAATCACCCATTGACGAAACCCTTCGTGGGTGACAGGTGCGGCGTCGTCAATACCAAGAGACTGAACCAATTCAATCTCTTGCGGCCCTGTTGCGGGTACTATGCAATCAACCATCGAGTTCGGGAACGAACAAGTGTCGTCAATCCAATCTGCCAGTTCCGCATCCTGCAACCGTGCCAAGGACACTACCGTTTGGCGTAGGATCGCCCCATTGCCTTGCAGGTTGTCACAACTCAGACAGGTGAACGGGCCAGTCCCCTGCTTGCGACGCTGCTTCAACGCGGCAACCATCGCGCCAAAGGCCGTTGTCGGATGGTCGGGATCTGCCACGTCGTGCTGGATGTCTGGATGAGCGGCGTCAAAACCTTTGCTCACGGGATCAATGTAATAGCCGCCTTCTGTAACGGTCAGTGCCACGATCCGAATGTCGGCTTGCGACATGCGCTGGATCAAGGGGTCATGCCCCTTCTGCACCGGCACATAGTCGATCATAGGGCCGATTACTTCGGCCGAGGTGCTGTCGGGATCAAGTTCAACCAATGTCGTCAGATAGTCTTGCGCGGCAAGCTTTTGGCGCTGCGTTTCGTCATAGGGCCGCACACCTGCACCGATGATCGCCCAATCCATCGCCTCGCCTGCCTGCATGAGACGATGCAGATACCACGCCTGATGCGCGCGATGAAAATTGCCCAAACCAATGTGGACGATGCCCGGCGTCAGCTGTGCACGATCATAGGTTGGGCGAGACACGGGTGCGGGGAGGTCCGGCAAGCTGTCTAACCGAAGAGGTACGATGGCATCATGCTGCGACTTATGACGGGCGTGATCGTTCATCAGCTCATCCAGTTCCCACCATCCACACCGATGGTCTGTGCAACGATATAGTCAGCCTCATTGGTGGCCAGAAACACGGCCATGCCGATCAGATCAGAGGCCCGACCCATGCGCCCAAACGGTACGGCGTCGCCAACCTCTTTCTTCTTCTGGCCACGCGGCTTGCCTTCGTATTTTGCGAAGAACGCATCAACGCCATCCCAGTGCTCGCCGTCGACCACACCGGGAGCGATGGCGTTCACGTTGATCCCGTGCTGGATAAGATTCAGACCTGCGGACTGGGTTAGGCTAATGACCGCCGCCTTCGAGGCGCAGTAGGTCGCCACCAGGGCTTCTCCGCGGCGGCCTGCTTGACTGGCCATATTGATGATCTTGCCGCCTTGACCGCGTGTGATCATATGTTTGGCGACGGCCTGCATGGTGAACAGCACGCCCGACACGTTAATCGCGAAGACGGCGTCGAAATCCTCTCGCGTGATCTCTGCTATGGGCGCGGCGGAGAATATGGCCGCGTTGTTGATCAGGACATCAATCCCGCCCAGTCGTTCAGCGGTCAAGGCCACAGCGGTATCAATGCTGCTCTGTCGTGTCACATCCAAGTCTATGGAAATGGCGGATTTGCCGAGGATTTGCGCGGCGGCTTGCGCGCGGTCCGCGTCGATGTCGGCAATGGCGACACGGGCACCTTCGGCGACATAAGCCCTTGCGAGCTCAAGCCCGATGCCGCGCGCCGCCCCCGTAATCAACGCTGCTTTCCCGTCAAGCCGCTTCATTCCAGACGCAGCCCTTCGCTGTCAAAGCGGTGCAGATGGGCAAGATTTGGGGTCAGGTAAACAGTATCCCCGTGCTTCACTGAAAACTCACCACCCGTGCGCACAGTCATCGGCTCACAACCCGGCACGCCGTGAATATGAATGAACGTATCTGACCCCAAATGTTCAGCAACTCCCACCGTGCCTTGCCAGAGGCCTTCGGTGGTCGAAACTTCAATATGCTCGGGTCGGATGCCTATCGTGTGCGCATCATGCTTTGCGGCCTCGGCCCCTTCCAGCAGGTTCATTTTTGGGCTGCCGATGAAGCCCGCGACAAAGACATTGCGCGGGGCGCGGTACAATTCAAGCGGAGTGCCAACTTGTTCGATCACGCCCGCTTGTAGCACCACAATCTTATCGGCCATCGTCATCGCTTCGACCTGATCATGCGTGACATAAACCATTGTCGTATCAAGCTTCTTGTGCAGCTCCGAGATTTCCATGCGCATCCCAACGCGCAGTGCCGCGTCAAGGTTCGACAGTGGCTCATCAAACAGAAAGGCTGATGGCTCGCGCACAATCGCGCGGCCGATGGCAACCCGTTGCCGTTGTCCGCCAGAAAGCTGACCGGGACGGCGATCAAGATAGTCTGTCAGGTTCAACGCCTTGGCCGCAGCCTCGATACGTTTGTCCTGCTCTTCCTGGCTCATCTTTGCCATTCTCATTGGAAAAGCGATGTTCTTGCGCACCGACATATGCGGATAAAGCGCATAGGACTGGAACACCATCGCCAGCCCCCGTTTCGCAGGCGGCACCATCGCGGCTTCGTTCCCGTCGATGCGGATTGAACCGCCACTTACGTCTTCCAACCCAGCAATCAATCGCAACAATGTTGATTTGCCGCAGCCAGACGGGCCGACAAAGACTGTGAATTCACCATCTTCGATGGTCAGATCCAGCGGTGGAATGACCTCCACCTCGCCGAAGCTTTTGGACACTTGATCGAGTACAATACGTCCCATGATCTTTCCTTATTTCACTGCGCCGAAGGTCAAGCCGCGGACAAGTTGTTTCTGGCTGAACCAGCCAAGGATGAGGATTGGTGCGATAGCCATGGTTGATGCCGCACTTAGTTTTGCGAAGAACAAGCCCTCGGGGCTGGAATAGCTGGCGATAAACGCGGTCAGAGGGGCAGCTTGCGCGGCGGTTAGGTTGAGCGTCCAGAACGCTTCGTTCCAGGCCAAAATGAAGTTCAGAAGAAGGGTCGACGCGATGCCGGGAATGGCCATTGGCGTCAGAACATATAGGATTTCTTCCTTCAGGGTTGCCCCATCCATTCGCGCCGCTTCAAGGATTTCACCCGGAATTTCGCGGAAATATGTGTAGAGCATCCAGACAATGATCGGCAGGTTGATCAGCATCAGGACAATGACCAGACCAGCGCGGCTGTCCAAAAGCCCCATGCGGATGAACAAAAGATAGATCGGATAAAGGACACCAACCGCCGGCAACATCTTTGTGGACAGCATCCACAACAGAATGTCTTTGGTTCGCTTCGATGGCACAAAGGCCATCGACCATGCGGCTGGAATTGCGATGATCGTGCCAAGGATGGTCGATCCGCCCGCGATGATGATCGAATTCCACAAGAACCGCATATAGTTCGACCGTTCCTGAACAACCGCGTAGTTTTCCAGCGTCCAATCAAAGCCCAGGAAAATCGGTGGGCTGGCGATCGCCTGTGCCTCGGTCTTGAAGCTCGTTAAGATCGTCCAGAGGATCGGGAAGAAGATCAGAAGCCCGACCGCCCATGCAAGGGCTGTGTTCAGAGCTTTGCGTTGTGATGTCGCTGCGCGTGCCATGTTCGTGCCCTCCTATGCGTCTAGGTTTTTGCCAACGATGCGCATCAGGAAGATGGCAACGATATTGGCCAGAATGATTGCGTAGACACCACCCGCGGATCCAAGCCCGACGTTCTGGCTTTCCAACACGCGCTGGAAGATCAGGTAAGAGAGTGTCTTGGTGCCGAAAGCGCCGCCGGTGGTGACGAATATCTCGGCGAAGATCGCCAAAAGGAAAATTGTCTGGATCAAGATCACGATGGTGATCGCTCGCGACAAATGCGGCAGGATGATGAACCAGAACCGTTTCAGCACTGGCGCGCCATCCATCTCGGCCGCCTCAAGCTGTTCGCTGTCAAGCGACTGGATAGCCGTCAGCAGGATCAGCGTCGCAAATGGCAGCCACTGCCAGGATACAATCAGGATCAGCGACGGAAGCGAGGCTTGGCTGAGCCACTGCACTGGTTCTGCACCAAAGGCTCTCCATAGATGAGCGAGCAGGCCGTTCACTGGGTCCATAAACATGTTCTTCCAGACCAGCGCGGACACGGTGGGCATGACGAAGAACGGTGCGATAACAAGGATGCGGACGATCCCTTGGCCCCACATCGGCTGATCCAACAGGATCGCCAGTAGAATGCCGAGTATGATTGTAATGACCAAGACGCCACCAACTATGATCAACGTGGCTTGAATACTGGGCCAGAACGAGCTGGAGCTGACGAACCGCACATAGTTGTCAAAGCCCACCCAGTCCAATCCATTGGCCATCGAGTCGCCGCGGAGCGGCAGATATTTCTTGAATGAAAAGAACAAGGTCATGATCAACGGAACCAGCATCCAACCTAGAAGCAGGATCACTGCGGGTGCCATCATCAATCTGGCGGCGGATCGTGAGTGCTGGGTGGCCATGACACATCTCCATTGTCGACGGGCGATGCCGCCTGAAACGAGGTCAAACTATTGGGATTTGGTTTTGGGGTCGAGGGGCGGACAGTTTCGCCGCCCCTCGGATATCACTGGTCAAACAAGTTACTGGTAACCCGCAGCTTCCATCGCGTCGTTGGTGATCGCCTGAGCTTTTGCCAGCGCTTCTTCTACGGTTTGCTGACCTGCATAGGCCGCCGAGAATTCCTGACTTACCTCAGTTGCGATACCTGCAAACTCAGGGATGGCCGCAAACTGAATGCCAACATAAGGTGACGGCTCCACAGTCGAGTCGTTCGGGTCAGCGGACAGAATTGAATCCAGCGTCATCTGAGCAAACGGAACATCTTTGTAGTTCTCATTTTCATAAAGTGACGTCCGAGCACCCGGAGGAACGTTGGCCCAACCTTCTTTGGCCGCAACAAGCTCGATATAGTCTTTGGACGTCGCCCACTCGATGAACTGAAGCGCAGCGTCTTGCTTTTGTGTACCCGCTGGGATGGCAAGAGCCCACGCCCAGAGCCAGTTCGAGCGTTTGCCAAGGCCTGTGTCAGGTGCAAGGGCGAAGCCGACGCTGTCGGCAACAGTTGAATCGTTTGGATTGGTAACGAAGGACGCCGCAACTGTTGCGTCAATCCACATCCCGCATTTGCCCTGTTGGAACAGCGACAGGTTTTCGTTGAACCCGTTCGTCGCGTAACCTGCAGGGCCGCTTTCATCCATCATACCCTTGTAGAAATTCAAGGTGTTGGCCCAAGCGTCCGTATCAAACTGAGCTTTCCAATCTTCGTCGAACCAGCGTGCACCAAACGAGTTTGACATCGCAGTGATGAAAGCACCACCTTCGCCCCAACCGGCCTTGCCGCGCAGACAGATGCCGTTGATCTCGTTATCGCGGTCAGTCATCGCCGCGGCTGCTTCCCGAATAAAGTCCCAAGTCGGGGCGTCAGGCATTTCCAACCCGGCCTTCTCCATCAGGTCCTTGCGGTACATGATCATCGAGCTTTCACCATAAAACGGTGCAGCGTAGAGCGTTCCGTCATGTGACAGACCACCAGCCATAGCTGGCAAAATGTCTGCTACGTCATATTCGTCTGACAGGTTATCAAGTGGAACCAACCAGCCGTTCGCGCCCCAGATCGGTGTTTCGTACATACCGATTGTCATAATGTCGAACGCACCGCCCTTGGTGGTGATGTCAGTCGTAACACGTTGACGAAGAACGTTTTCTTCCAACGTGACCCATTCGACGTCGTGGCCAGTTTTGGCGGTGAAATCATCGGTGTAGCCCTGCATACGGATCATATCGCCGTTGTTCACAGTCGCGATCGTGATTGTGTCGGCGTAGGCTGCAGATGCTGCGAGCACCGACATAGCCGTCGCTGCACGAAGTGCGTTAGCAAGTTTCATTCTTTTCCTCCCACGGAATTATTTACACCCTGATCATAGGTGGCGTAGTTCCGTTCCGTCAATCTTAAAATTGACGCGCGTAAAATTTAAGATTGTATCGCGGAAATTCAAATACTTATGCAGAGGCGCGCATTATCAACTCGCCGTCAAACAAGGTCAGTTTGCGCTCCGCACCGCGATCTCCCGATTCGATAAGCGACAGGATCGTCTCGACGCTCTTGGTGGCGATGGCCGAATAGTTATGGGATACGGTAGTCAAAGTTGGGCAGGTGAAGCGTGAAAAAGGGTGGTTGTCATGACCCGCGACGCGCAGCATGCAATCTTGACCTAGACCAACCCGCATGCCTAATTCATAGGCCGCGGCAAGAAATCCAATGGCAAGCCTGTCGTTGCTACAAAACACCGTTTGTGATGGCAGGGTCCGATCTGCAAGGGTGCGTCTGCCCTCGCGATATCCAATATCCTCGATTTCCCATCCTTCGCCTTCGGCCTGTATGATGTAGGGCGTATGCCCCATACGCTCCATTGTTTCGATGTAGGCCAAGCGCCGCTTGTTAGCGTTTGGGTTCGGCGGCGTTTTCATCTCGAAAAAGGCAGGCGGCTCGCCGGTGCGCGTCAGGTACTCCAGCATCATCTCGGTTGCCTGAGCGTTATTATGTCCAACGAAGGCCTCGCCCACATCTTCGATATTGGCGTCGAAATTGACGGTTGGGACATCTGTGCAAAACCGCTCGATCGCGCTCCGATCCGATGTGCGGCCCAGCGGAGCCAACAAAACCCCTGCGGGTTTGATCGAACGTAACGAGTCAAGGTTTTCCACCTCAAGGCTGGGATCACCATGCGAGCTCAGCAAAATCGGACGAAACCCAGCGGCAATGACCATGGTTTCGATCCGGCGGGCAATCTCGGCGAAAAACGGGTCGGCCAGATACGGCACAACAACGCCCAAATTCTTGGTCAGCTTCCGGTTTTGGTTCATCGCAAAAATATTGGGGCGATAGTTGTGTTCCTTCAGCGACCTCTCGATTTTCTCTCGAGTTGACGGGCGTACACTGTCGGGATCGTTGAAATACTTCGACACGGTCGGCCGTGAAATGCCGCTGATCGCTGCAAATTCTTCCATATTCCGAATCTTCTGATCGCTCATCCCGCCACCTCAAACTTTCCTAACCTTTACACTTTCTTATCGCGCGGGAAAAATCAAACGGGGAGTTATACAAGCAAACTGAGAGCTTTCGAGTGCAACGGCAGGCGGATATGCCGCGTTTCCAACAATTGGCTCTATCCCTTTTTAGTTGCTCCTCCCCAAGATTCCACGCCAGAATATCAATCCAATCAAGCACTGACACTTTACCGCCCCCTTCAGCAGGCGCGGCGATGGGACCACAAGTGGCGAGCTCGGAAAGTAGTTTGACACAGAGTTGGCTTATCCACAGACGGTCATTCCGCTTATATTTCTGCATCCGGGGTGAACGTCAAAATATCGCCGGGCTGACATTCAAGGTAGGCACAGATTGCATTCAGGCTTGAGAACCTGACCCCCTTGATCTTCCCCGACTTCATCAACGACAGGTTGGTCTCGGACAAGCCAATCGCTGCCGCGAGCTCACGCGATGAGACTTTGCGTTTTACCAACATGAGGTCCAGTGTCACTTCGATTGCCATGGCCAGTTCCTACAGAAAATGCTGAGTTTCGTCTTCGGCTTGCCATGCCCGTTCCATCATGTTCGCGATAGCCAACAGCGCGACCGCCGTAATCGCGAACACTAGGTCTGGGTTGAACGGGTCCCAGAGAATAACCACGCTTTCAGGATCTGAGATGTATCTAGCCATTAGCGTACGAACGCCGCCAAACAGTAAATAGTTGCTCAGCCAAAACGCGATGAAGCCATAGGCCATTGTTTGCAATCGGCGCGCAAGCCGCCTGAAATCTTGCTGCTGTCCATCACTAAGGATTTTCCAGATTGCGAGAAAGGACATCGCAAGACCAATCAGCCCCACGAGCGTTACCAACGCCCCTAAAACCACCAAATAGAATGGAGGTGGCGCACTTTGGTCAGGCAATTCAAGAATGTGCCATAAGTTATTGTGCCAGCCCAGCATTTGCCCGGCCCAATCGTCGATGGCAAACCCCGCGAAAACCGCAAAACTGGCAACCATGGCGAGTTTCGTAAGACTGCTTAGCATTGTGCCCTCTCCAGCTGTTGCGGAATGTATACCTCATCAGCAGCGCACATGAAACGAAAATAAATTTAAGTAAAACATAAAATATTTATTGATTTAATTTACCCCGAGCATATATGGCCATCTACAGAAATTGGAGAGAACACCATGGAACGGAAGATGGCTTTTACTGGGGTGCTTGCGATTATGCTCGCGAATGCTGCCATTGCAGACATCCCCAGCAACCCGAATTACACGAGCTATGTTGAGCCTTCGGTGATCCAGCACAATCTAAGCGGTCTGGATCGGGTTTACCGTCAAAACTATTCGAAATTCATAGACTACCTGACACCGAATGGCGGAAAAATCCTGTTGGTCGCAACAGATGGAATGTCGGACGAGCAGTTGCTGCGCGCCTATAACATTCTGGATTTCTACCTGACCGACGTACCTGGATCGGAATTTGGGTCTGACAAAACTGCGGTTGCAAATGCCATGGCAGACAACGGCGCTGTGCTTGTCATGCCCGGCGGTGCGGACGGCGACAGCCCCATCGATGAAAGTGCCCTCGCCGGTCAGCCCCTGTATGCGCTAGAATTCCCGATCGAGGGCTCACCAGCCTATATCAACAATGACTACGAACAGCGCGACGCCGGGTTCGAAGAGATCTTTCACATGGTGCACGACTACGGGATTGGCACGAAGTATACGCCCGGGCCACTTCAGTCCACTTATCAGGCGGAGATCGCCAAAGCGACTGCAGACGCACTTGAGCATTCGAGATGGGGCATTGGCGATCGCGGGGTGAAAAGCTGGATATCCGAGCTCGCTGACGAAGGTAGCCTGGAGCAGGAATACATCGCCAGCGTTCTAGACAGCTACTACGGCTACTGGGGCGCGTGGATCGAAGGCGACGGTGGCACGTGGGACATCTATGTCGCCAAGACTCGCGCGGACGTGAAACTGCAAGACCCGATGGGGGCTGCCCTAGTACCACAATTCTTGTCTGATACCGTTACCTATATGGCCCGAATTGACCCAACATTCACCGGGGCATTTGACATGAATTTCGATGCAGACAAACCCTATACTTACAAATCACAATACCTGGTAAATGCGCGTCTTCTGGGCGACCAGCCTTCGGCCATATATGGCAACGATCACGACAACGTCCTCGTCGGGAACGCCGCCGACAACGTGCTTGACGGCAAGGGCGGAAACGATGTGGTCCAGTACAACGCCACCTCATCAGACGCGAAGATTAACCGGTCGAATTCTGGGCTTCAGATTACAGCCCCAGGACACGGCACAGACACGTTGATCGACATTGAAACCCTTCGATTCACAGACCGCGATATCGCGACGTCTTCTCCACAATAGGTGTAACATGAAAAAGACTATCATCATCACAAGTGCGGCAGCGCTTCTAGGGCTTTCCGCTTTAACAGCCTGCAAGTCCGATGACGAACAATCATCGACCTCGACCGGACCGACAACAGCATCGGCGGCCAAAGATTGTCCCGGCAAAAGAAGCTTTACTCAGCAAGCTGTGGTGTTTGACGTACTCACCCTATGCGCTACCGCTGACGTACCCACAGATAAACTAAGCTACGCAGCCAATGTGGCAGCCGAATGGTTGGATAACGATTCTGACGGTGTTGCTGATGAACCGCGCATCATCGAAGCCATGCGGCAAAACATGCCCGTCGTAATAATGACACCTACAGGACCGTCCAATGCGTTATTTCGGGATCTTGAAAGTGACCTGAACGACCGTGTAATCCAAGACCTTTCAGGCGCCGAGACGAACCCCAGCGGTGGGCGTCGGGATGCATCTCAAGAGGAAATCCACCACGTCATTGCCAATTCAGGTTGGTTCAAGGCGTTTCCGGAAATCTTTAACGATACACCAAGTGCGAAACTTTATGGTCAATGGCAGCTTGCCGAACGCCATGGCAACTACAGCTACAATGACCCAACCTGCGATGCCGCATGTAAGGTGACCGAGTTCTTTTACCTCGCAACAGCGGCGTATCTAGGATCCGCGGCGGATTTGGCTTCGGACGAAATGCAGCTGAAAAACCGGGATGAGCTCGCTGCGGCCCTGCCGGCGACTGTCTCCATGATGACATCCACGTCTTACAACTACCCCACCGATCATTGGCCAAACGGCAACTATGCCTTTCGCGAAAACATCAAACTGAACTGACTTCGCTTCGGTTCCCTGCACCCAGATCCGTTCACATTCATCAACGAGGATAAAATGAAAATTTATGCTGTCCTGACGGCCATCGTTTTGACGGGCTGTACCACTCTCAACTATTCCTCCATGGATTTCCATGTCGAGGGCGATCGCATTATAGCAAACGGCGTGATCGACGGTGGAACGTTGAAGCGTTTCATGGACGTTGCCGGTGATAACCCGCACGCCAGGACGCTGGTCCTTCAGTCCGTCGGTGGTTCAGTCGATGATGAGGCTAACTTGATCTTCAGCCAAGCTATACACGACGCTGGTTTCACAACGATTGTTCCGTCAAATGGTATGGTTGCTTCGGGTGGAACGGATCTGTTTCTCGCCGGTCAAAGGCGGATATTGGAGCCGGGCGCGTGTGTGGGTGTCCACAGCTGGAGCGGAGGGAACGTTGAAGGCAAAGATGTGCCTCGCGACAATCCAGAACACCAAAAATATCTTCGGTACTATGATGCGGTGGGGATCGACCGAGACTTCTATTGGTACACGCTCGACGCCGCATCAGCCGAGGACATTCACTGGATGACCGCAGATGAGGCCAATCGCTATGGTATGGCGACCCAAAGCGCTACGCAATTGGCTCGAGGCGATGTTTGTGATGATCGTTAGTTTCAACACGGCCTGAGTGGCAACGACCAAGAACTCAGCGCACAGCCCACTCCAGAGATGTTAGCAGAGCCCGCAACGGCTTTCAGAATGAACCGCTGTTAATCCAGACGGAGCTTTAAGTATGGTTCCGCCGTCGTTCACTCGTGTCCCAAGGTGCGTTGATGTTCGGGCAGGCGGCGCGTGGCCCTGCACCCCCCCAATATGTACGGTTAAGTTAAGAGAACGGACACTCTGATGAAACAAATTGCCGCAATCGTGACGGTGCGGAATGGTGGTTTCTTCCTACAAAAATGGATCGACTTTTACGGCCGGCAATTTGGTGAGAAGAATCTTTTCGTCACGCTCGATGGAGTTGACCAAGATGTACCACCAGCACCCAACGTAAACTACATCACAACCCCCCATAGACCCCTTCCGCGATTGCAAGGAGATAAGCTACGCGCGGCTTACCTATCTGCGCAGGCACGAATTCTGTTTATGAAAGGATATGACGTAGTAGTTGCAACCGACATCGACGAATATATTGTCGTCGATCCGCAAATAGGACACTCGCTGGCCGAGTACCTTTCTTCAATCAGCGGAACCGACAGCCTTTCTAGCCTTGGCCTAGATGTCGTCCAAAACCTTGATCATGAAGATGGGTTGATCGTCGATGAGCCCTGGCTGAAGCAAAGAAATTTCGCTCAAATCACGGCGCGTTACACCAAACCGAATATCATCTTCACACCTTTGAATTGGGGAAGCGGAATGCATCGCATCAAGGGAAAGAATTTTCAAATAGATCCAAACCTTTACATGATTCATACTGGCATGATAGACGCAAAAGCGGCAAAACTGATTGGTTCTGCGGACGATCGGGTTTCTCAGGGGTGGTCGGCACATCAGTCGAGACGTGAGCAAGTATTTCAGCGGATTCGATGTGAGCGGGCATACGATGGCGATATGCTGTTTCCAAGGGTCAGACGAACGATGTCGTTATTCAGGCCTATCTATGCTTGGAACAAACCAGGCCACCCGACAAGAAACTCGATCATACGTCTGCCCCAGCGATTTGAAGAGGCGTTATAACACGCATGGACGTGCCTGAGCTCGCCTCCGAAGGCCGACTTAGTAGGAATATGTCGCCAGCGCTCTGAACGGCTACGATACGCCCAGTGGGCCATCTTTTCTTTTAAGGATGCACCGCATATCCGTTAGCTCGGCGACAGCGGCGATCATACCTTCCAAACGAGACCCTTCCAATGCTGAGGCTGAACTTTTGGCTAAAGCCAGATCCGGGAAACTCAGCCAAAAGGGGCCAACTCACAATGTGTGAAGCCGAAAAGAAAAGTTCCATCGCGCAGTGCAATCGCAACGACCCCACATTTCAATTTCCTTATCACTACAGAAGGTCAAGAAGCATCGCTGAACATTGCTATTCCGGTTTCGGGTTCTGCGTCGCCCCATACCGTAAGTATTCAGAATTAGCCCTGCACAGCCGGCGCCACCAGACCCGGCTCCGGCCTACCAAGGTTTGCAGGATCTCTGGGCTTTTGTTTTTTATACCGTAACGTCTTGGGAACAACTTTTGAGATAGCTCCTTCCTCCACAGCATTGGCAATGCCCACGTCGCAAAACTAATCGGAATGCAACTTGATCGCGAGAATTGTATTTAATTTGACCGCCCTGACCAAAGTTGGGACGAACTAGGCAACCGCATTGCTTGCTAGTTCTAGGTCGAATAGCTCGGGTTTTACTTCAGCCAAAGGGCGGAAAGTCGCGCCTAAACCATGCCACCAAGAAATTCCGTCCACGTCCAGATTGCACCCCAAGGCACTCGTTGCCATGGATCTGACGACCGTGTTTAGAGCAAGCCCCGGACGTTCGCTATATAAGTTTCTGATTTTAACATGTAATCCACAAATGGAACACAGAAACGATCGCACGGATTTTGCACGCCGCTCCCATGGATTGGCGCTAATTTCTCCAAAATGGTAAAAATCCCTCACATTGGGATATATCAGAAGACTGTACTTTGCTGCTAAGTCCGAAAACTAACCGAAAATCAAATACCATATTCTCCAGTTACTAACAGATGAGTGGCGGAGACGAAGGGATTCGAACCCTCGAAACAGTTTCCCGTTTACTCCCTTAGCAGGGGAGCGCCTTCGACCACTCGGCCACGTCTCCGCTGACCCGTTTATCTATGTCAAAAAGACGGGGCAAGGGTGAAATGCAAATTTATTCACAAGTGCAGTCAAAATTTGAGTTGAGCTCGGACGACGCTCCATCATGCATCGCGCTCATAGATCCAATTGTGATCCGGATGGTTGTTAAAGCGCCACTTTCGCAGGGGGCCAGCCATAACATTCAGGTAATACATCTCATAGCCATACGGCGCGCCGCAGGGATGATGACCTTTGGGGACCAAAACCACGTCGTGATTGGAAACCGCCATTGTTTCGTCAAGCGAGCCGTCCTCGGTAAAGACTCGTTGGATGCCGTATCCCTGAACAGGGTTAAGGCGATGGTAATACGTTTCTTCCAGATAGGTCATATCGGGGTAATTGTCTTCGTCATGTCGATGCGGCGGATACGACGACCAGTTGCCTTGAGGGGTGAACACCTCGGTCACTAGCAGGCTGTCGGCAACATCGCGGTCTTCCATGGCAACGTTGTTGATGTGGCGGGTATTGGCGCCTTTCCCACGCGGTGTCAGGGTGATGCCTTCAGGACCAAGGCGTTGTGCTTTGTGCCCGCCCTTACCAGGAGCCGTGCAGACAGCCAGGGTGCAATCTGTGGTCGCCTCAGCACTCCAGTCGGACCCGTTGGGGACATAGAGGCAGTGGGGGGGTGTCTTCTCGAACACATCCATCCGGTCGCCCATCTTGCCGAAGTCTTCGCCGTTGGCTGAAAGCTTCGCCTTACCTTCGACCAACACAAGAATGACTTCGCGATCGCCCGTGATTTCCGAAGCCTCATCGCCCGGCTTCAAACGATACAGACCAAACCCCACATAGCCCCAACCAGCGCTGTCTGGTGTGATATCATGGACTTTCCCATGGGTTCCGTCAGGTTTCACCAGCAGGTCGGCCATTGCGTATCTCCTTCGAAAATAAACCGCCCGCGAGGTAACCCGCGGGCGGTGATGGTATCAAGACGTTCGGCGTATTTGATGCTCACTTAGCGCCGTGGCAAACGCGTCCATTGACCAACCTTCTCCAAGCGCGCGCGCCATTAGGGCCGCTTGGGTCTCGGGTGCAAGTCCACCTACCGGTGGGTCGCGATCCAGGTTGGTTGGGAACGAGTAGCCTTCGGCGCAGGCGGCTATGGACGCGGCAAGTTCGGACTTGCTGAGCTTGCCGTCCAAGGTCTGCAACGCCGGGTACACAGCACGGCACATCGCGTCGCGATCTACCGTTTCCATAGCACGTCCAAAGGCAGACGAGACCTGAAGTAAGTTCGCCATTCGCTGAACATCCGCACTAACATTTGCCCCAGCGGCATGGAATAAGGCCGGGTTAAAGAACACCGCATCGCCCTTCGACAAGGGCACTTGAACATGCGCCTCTTCGAAATACGCGCGGAAATCTTCTCGCCGCCAAGACACATAGCCCGGACGGTAGAGCTGCGAGAATGGCAGCAACTTTGTTGGCCCACTTTCCAGCGGCATATCCGTATGCGCAACCGCGCCCTGCAGCGTAAGCGCCGCGGACAGATCATGCATGTGCGCCGGATAGGTTTCGGCCACATCCGCAGATTGGAACCCAAGATGATAGTCGCGATGGGCATCCTGCGCCGCCCCACCGGGGCGCACCTGATTGACCTGTGCCGTCATCTGATAATTTGGTCCCAACCACGCCTCGCAAACCGCCGCGATAGCTGGATTGGCGAAATAGCGTGCGAAGACATCCGGGGCTGCCAGACAGAGTTTTTGAAGTGAGTTCCAGATACGATCATTGGCACCGGCAGCGGCAAAGTGATCCCCTGCCCCGCCTGCCATTTCGCGTTCATCACGAATGATCTGGTTGTAGACTTCCGTCGCTTCGTCAATCGCGCTGGTGTCGGTATAGGCAGATTTGAGCGCCAGCACCCCAGCCGACTGAGATAGGACAAACGCCCATTCTGCCATCAGGTCACGTCGCGTCTCCGCATCGGACAACCCACCCGCGAGCGCCGTCATGTCATAGATTGGGACATTCTTTTCGACCGCAGCGACAAAGCGCAACGTGTCGGTGGTCAGGGATTGCGAGGTCAGTTCCTTGAATTCATTAAGATCACACGACTCGCGGTCGAAGTATCCGATATATCCAAATTTCTGATCTACCATGACATATCCCTTTCCATGGCTTGGCGATGCCCCTTTCGGGGCTTGTTTGGCCCATGTCGGGCCGGTGGATGACCCCGGAAACCAGAGACGTCCTCCTGTTCGTTCGTCTGGTATCCGGGTGTGTTCCTAGCCCTCGGCCTAAGCCGAAGGCACCTTGTCAGTTCATACGGCGGCTCAAGGCCTCGACGTATTTGACCCGCGCCTCGTTGACCGTTTCACGATCCGACACTTCCGGGATGGCGACTTCCCACCATGTGCCACCGTCTTGTGTGACGGGGTACGGGTCTGTGTCGATGACTACGACGAACGGGCCGTCAACGGTTTTGGCCTGCTCAAGTGCGGCTTCCAGCTCGGCGATATTGCCCGCTTTGACCGATGTTGCCCCCATCGACGCCGTGTGCGCCACGAAGTCGATGTTTGATGGGTTCACGTGATAAGCTTTGTCCAGAAGGTTGTTAAACTCCTCGCCACCTGTGCCCATTTGCAGCCTGTTGATACAGCCAAAGCCACGGTTATCCGTCACCACAAGGGTGATCTTCAGGCCCATCATGGCGGCGGTCGCAATCTCGGAGTTGGCCATCATGTAAGAGCCATCGCCGATCATGCAGATCACGTCGCGTTCGGGCTGAGCCATCTTGATCGCAAGTGCACCCGCAATTTCGTAACCCATGCAGGAAAAGCCGTATTCCATGTGATAGCTGCCCGCTCGGCTTGCCTTCCAGAGCTTGTGAAGCTCGCCCGGCATGGTGCCTGCGGCGGACATAACAACCGTGTCGTCACTTGAGGCGCGTTGCACAGCGCCGATGACCTGTTGGTCGGTCGGCAGGGTGTTTGCGTCGGTCGGTGTGTCCGTGAGTGGATCGACCGACGCAAACCAGGCAGCCTTCAACGATGCATCCGGAGCTGGGGCTTTGTGATTGCCCAGCGCCTCCGTCAATTCATTAAGCCCCACCAGAGCGTCGCATTGCAGCGGTGCCGCGCCACGTTTCACAGCGTCGTACGCCGCAACGTTCAGGCTGACCAAGTTCCGGTCCGGGTGTTTGAACAAGCCCCATGACCCGGTTGTGAAGTCCTGAAACCGTGTTCCGACACCCAATACAACATCTGCATTCTCACACAGATGGTTGGCCGAAGACGCGCCAGTCACACCAACAGGACCAAAATTCAGCGGATGGTCCCACGGCAAAGCAGATTTGCCCGCCTGGCTTTCAACAACAGGGATGTTGTGCGCTTCAGCGAAATCGCGCAGCGCCTCAGTCGCACCGGCATAATGCACGCCGCCGCCCGCAAGGATCACGGGTGCTTTGGCATCGCGAAGAAGGTCAGCTGCGCGAGCGAGTTCTGCCACATCCGGGCGGACGCGGCGTTGGTGCCAAACCTTTGGTTCAAAGAAGCTTACCGGCCAGTCATAGGCCATCGCCTGCACATCTTGGCACATGGACAAGGTCGCAGGTCCGCAATCGGCGGGATCTGTCATCGTGGCAAACGCGCGGGGCAGCGCAGTCAGCAGTTGTTCAGGCCGCGTAATGCGGTCGAAATAGCGGCTGACGGGCTTGAAGCAATCATTCACCGTGACGCTACCGTCGTTGAAATCTTCGACCTGCTGCAAGACGGGATCGGGCCCACGGGTCGCAAACACATCGCCCGGAATGATCAACACCGGCAAGCGGTTCACATGCGCGAGCGCAGCGGCGGTCACCATGTTGGTCGCACCCGGCCCGATCGAACTGGTCACAGCCATCGCTCGCTTCCGGCCCAACTGCTTGGCATATGCAATCGCAGCATGCGCCATGCTTTGTTCATTGTGGCCGCGATAGGTAGGCAGGGTGTCGCGTACGCCGTAAAGCGCCTCGCCCAGCCCAGCCACGTTGCCGTGGCCAAAGATCGCCCAGCATCCGGCAATAAACTGTTCCCCATCCGCGTTCATCTGGTTGGAGATATATCGGACCATCGCTTGAGCTGCGGTCAGTCGGATCGTTTTGTTCATTGGACTGTCTCCTTGTGTCCATCGGCCTGCGTGGCCTTGTCTCTTGCTGTCTCTCGGGCCACATCCCACGCGTCACACAGACGCTTATACCGGGTGGCCATTTCCTGTGTTGCGGCGGCAGGCGTGATGTCTCCTGCCATGAATTTCTGTGCCGTTTCCGCAAAAATCGTACGCCCGACCGCAAAACCTTTGACCAAGGGATAGCTGGCTGCAATGGCAAAGCTGTCTTTCAGCGTTTGCTCGTCCTCGCCCAAACCAAGGATCACAATGCCGCGCGTATGTGCGTCGTTGCGCGTGATTGCATCGCAGGTCACTTGCCATGCGGTTTCTGTTTGGAGTGGCTCTAGCTTCCACCAATCGGGATAAACCCCGATGTCATAAAACCTCTGGATCACATCTGCAGTAGTATGATCGGTGATCTGCCCCGCCTTCGAGGGGATGACCTCTAACAAGAACTCAAGCTTTGCGCGGCGGGTGGCGGCAAACAGGCGTTTCACCGTGTCTTCTTGATGCGCTTTCATCGCGTCATCGTCATCTGGGTGGTAGAAGCACAAAACCTTCACCACATGCTCGCGCGGCCAGTTCATCAGACCGCCGAAATCCGGTCCGATCTCTGGCTCAAGCGTCAGTGGTCGCGAGCCCGGCCATTCGACGGGATGCCCAATCCACAGCCCCTGCCCCGCCGCTTTGTATAGCGCATCGCGACCCAAGCGGCTGTCGCACAGCAGGCCGTAACCCGGCTGGCCATTAGCCACCTGGACCGTTGCATCAAGACACAGTTCTTTGAACGCGCCGATCTTGGATTTGGTTGCGCCCGGAAGGTCCTCTAGCTGCATCCGGTGGTCATATGCAAAGACCCGCATTGTGGACCAGTCGCCTTTGCGGTTTGTTGACCAGTGAAGCTGCTCAAGCTCCGCGTCTTTGCGCAGCGCCTTTTCTTTCACGCCGCGTTTCAGGAAAAACTCAAGCTCGGTCCAGCTTGGGTAAGCGGGCGTGCAGCCATGACGGCTGACCGCGAACGCACCGCAAGCATTGGCATAGGACAGGGCTGTCGGCCAATCCTCACCATCCAGCCAGCCTTTGATCAGACCCGACATGAACCCATCACCTGCGCCAAGCACGTTGAAGACCTCGATTGGAAATCCGGGGCCGGCTTGGCCGTCATCCAGACTATCCGGGATGTCTCCGGTGAAGGCCGACGCGCCAATTGGGCCGCGTTTACACACCAATGTTGCGTCCGACACCGCACGAACAGCGCGCAGGGCCGCGATTGTATCAGTCGTGCCGCCGGCGATGTGAAACTCTTCCTCGGTGCCGACAATCAGGTCGAACAGATGCAGCGTCGATTGCAGCTTTGCGGTGACGGCGTCGCTTTCAACATAGCGGCTTTCGCCTTCATTGTGACCCGCCACGCCCCAGAGGTTTGGGCGATAGTCAATGTCCAGCGCGGTTTGCATTCCGTTGTCTTTTGCTATGCGCAAAGCCTTCAGTGTTGCGGCTTCAACCTTCGGGTTGCTCAGATGCGTTCCGGTCGCAACGACGGCGCGCGCCGAGGTGATGAAATCTGCATCGATGTCATCTTCGCTGATCGCCATGTCAGCGCAGTTTTCGCGATAGAAAATCAGCGGGAACTGTTCCTGATCGCGAATTCCCAGCAGAACCAGAGCGGTCAAACGGTCAGGGTCGGTTTTCACGCCGGTCACATCCACGCCTTCGCGCAGAAGTTCCTCACGAATAAAACGCCCCATATGCTCGTCACCAACGCGGGTGATCAGCGCGGATTTCAGGCCCAATCGCGCCGTCCCTGCCGCAATATTGGTCGGCGAGCCGCCAATATACTTGTCGAACGATCCCATATCCTCGAGCCGCCCACCAACCTGCGCGCCATAGAGGTCGACCGATGATCGGCCAATGGTGATCACATCTAACGCTTTGTCAGACATAGCTTACTCCACAAGGGCGCATGGCCCAGCAATTTGGTGGTTATGCGAGCGGCGCGTGTCACGCCGCTCGTCTGATTTGATTAAGTCGGGTCTAGACCGTGCCGCCCAAGCTGCCCTCAAGCTGTACAAGCTCTTGGCCACCGGCCATCAGATCCTGCAACTCTTCGGGCGTGATTTGACCACGTTGCGCCGTGCCAAGGGTCTTGCCACGATTGAGCACCGTAAACCGGTCCCCAACCGCAAGAGCGTGGCGTACGTTGTGGGTGATAAACACCACAGCAATACCCTCTTTACGGACCTTGTCGATGGTCGCCAAAACGTTTGCCGTCTGACGAACCCCAAGCGCGGAGGTCGGTTCATCTAGGATCAACACTTTGGCCCCAAAATGCACAGCCCGCGCGATGGCGACCGTTTGGCGTTCACCGCCAGACAAAGTGCCCACGGCCTGATCAG
Organism: Aliiroseovarius conchicola; assembly: GCF_041403445.1. Lineage (NCBI taxonomy): Bacteria > Pseudomonadati > Pseudomonadota > Alphaproteobacteria > Rhodobacterales > Paracoccaceae > Aliiroseovarius > Aliiroseovarius conchicola. The sequence continues at coordinate 42,321 of NZ_JBGEHL010000008.1, read as the reverse complement.
GTCCACGCAGATTGATGCCCATTTTGCGCATCTGTTCCATCGTGATTTCGTTTGCCGTGTCGTGATCAAAGAACGTGATAGGCCCAACCTTTTTCGTGGGCTCGTTGCCTAAGAAAAAGTTCCGGCTGACCGACATCAACGGGATCATCGCAAGGTGCTGGTGCACCGTCGCAATCCCCGCCGTCATCGCATCACGCGGGTCCTCAAAGTGCATGGGCTTGCCTGCGAAGAATATCTCGCCTGCAGTCGGCTTATGGACACCCGACATGGTTTTGATGAAGGTCGACTTGCCCGCGCCGTTGTCGCCTAGAAGGCAGTGGCACTCTCCGGGAAAGACTTCGAGCGACACACCGGCCAGCGCAATCACTGAACCAAAATGTTTCTCGATATTCTTCATTTGAATGATTGGTGCGTGTTCGGGATTCATATCAACGCTCCCCTGTAATCATGCGACGGATATACGTGTTCAGGATCACGGCCGCCAAAAGGATGAGACCAAGGAACACCCGGAAGAGTGAGCTTTCAACACCGGCAAAGAACAGGCCTTGCTGTACGACGCCGAAGATCAATGCACCCAGTGCAGCCCCGATAACCGAGCCGTAGCCGCCAGTAAGCAATGCGCCACCGATCACCACAGCGATGATCGCTTCGAATTCCTTCAGGAGCCCCCGATCCGCGCCGGCTGAGCCGAACTCCATCACCTGACAGGTGGCGAAAACGCAGGCACAGAAGGCCGTGAACATGAACATCAGGATTTTGACGCGGTTTACGGGAACACCCGAATTGCGGGCTGCCTCTGCATCACCGCCCGAAGCGAAGATCCAGTTGCCGAATTTGGTTTTTGTCAGAAGAATGTGCCCGAAGATCACCAGAACGATCGCCCAAACGATCAGCATCGGAATGCCGTCCACCACTGGCTGGCCTTCGCGCGATCCACGCGAGAATGTCTCGATCAAGCCGATCTCGCCAAACCATTCAAACAGGCCAGTGAAAATTTTGCCGCCGAAGACACCGGCAAGCCAGTCACCTTCTGCGCGGTCAGAAATACCACCGATGATGGTTTTGCGCTCGATTGTCTGCGGAAAATAAATGGTGAAGCCGCGCAAGATGAACAAGAACGCCAGTGTCACGATGAAGCTTGGCAGCCCCGTTCGAACCACGATGAACCCATTGACCGCGCCCAGCGCCGTGCACAAAACGAATGTCACGATAATGGCCATCCAAACCGGCCAACCCAGTGTGACTGAGAATATGGCGATCATCATACCGGCAAAGCCGATCATCGAACCAACCGACAAGTCAAACTCGCCCGCGATCATTAGCAGACATGCACCTACGGCGATGATCATGAACTGAGCAGAAACCTGGCTCCAGTTCAGCGCGCCTTTGGATGAGAACATGCCGCTGTCATGTGCAAACAGCGCGAACAGTAGGAAAACGATGATGGTGCCGACGATCCCGCCCAGCTCGGGACGGATCATGGCTTCGCGGAAACGAGAGCGCGTCTTGATACGCTCATCAGCCTCCGGAACGGTATTTGGTGCTTCAGACATTCAGTATCTCCATGTGCCTTGCTCAGGATGGAAAAAGGGCGGCCAATTCACACCGGCCGCCCCGATTTTGCGACGTTAGCGGTATTCGCCCGCGAACATCTCGACCTTCTCAAGCGCATCGGCAGTTACGAAACCGGGGCCCGAGTTGATATTGTTGCCTGGCAGAACGCCATAGCGGTCGTAGTTCGCTAGAACCACAACAGGCAGATAGGCCTGCAGGAAGGGTTGCTGGTCGATACCCCAGTTGATCACGCCGGACTTGATGCCCTTAACGATTTCTTCACCCAAGTCGAAAGTACCGAAGTAGATGTCACCAGCCATGCCGTTTTCATCCAGCGCAAGCAGTGTCGGGTCAGCAGATGTTGGCCCAAGCGTTAGGATCGCGTCGGTTTCAGGGTTAGCTGACAGGTAAGCCAGAACCTTGTTTTTGATCTCCGACGGGTCTTGGCCGCTGTCGATCATCTGGTTGCCCAGGTCGACACCCAGACCATCCGCGAAACCTTGGCAACGCTCGGTCGACGATGGCGACGAGATATAGTGGTTCACGCACAGGAACGACGCAACGCCGTCACCTTTGGCGCGCAAACCAGCTGCATGACCAGCATCGTATTCAGGCTGACCAACATACATCAGCGCACCAACTTCGCGCGCTTGCTCGGGCGTGCCCGAGTTCATGATGATCACGTTAATGCCACTGTCCACAGCTGCCTTGATCGGACCGGAGAGAACGTCATAGTCAGACAGCGTGGTGATGATGCCATTGGGGCCTGAGGCCGCGGCTTGCTCGATGATACGGGCCATGTCGGCCAGGTCGCCAGTTGGCGGGTTGCGGTATTCAACCTCGACATCCATCTGTTCGCCAGCAAGCGCGATACCATTCTTGATGGTGTTCCACCAGCTGTCGCTATCCGGTGCGTGGCTGACCAGAATATACTTCTCGCCCTCGGCTTGTGCGGCAGTTGCCCCAACAAGAGAGAACGTGGCGACTGCAATTGCCGTTAGTGTTCTTTTCATAGTTTCCTCCCTAGGAATTTAGATATTGAGGTCGTTGAACCGACCCCTGAACCCGATCCGTTTTCCGGATCGAACCTACGTAGACAGCTGGGCGCGGTGTTGGTTTGACCCATCGCACGCCTGGCTGAAAACATCTCGGATGACCGTGGCTGGAGGGTGCTCACCCACTCTTCCACCCAACTGGCCGCATTGCGTATTGCGCCGGGGATCAAAAGCAAAATCATGCGCGTTCCCCAAGCAGTTCTGACGTAATTTCAACGGTCTCGCCACTCTGAGCAGACCGCGTTGCCGCTTCGGCCAAGGCTAGCGAAGACACCCCCTCGGCGAGGGTAGCAGGCATTTTGGAACCGGTTGCAACGGCGGTCAAAAAAGAAGCCCACTCGATCTGGTAAGCACGGGCGTAGCGCTCAAGGAAAAAATGTTCGGGCTTCGCCGTTTTATTCCCATCTGCCGTGATCTTCTCAACCGTGTTCTCCAACACGTTCTTGGCCCCCAGCAGACCACCTGACCCAAGAAGCTCGATCCGTTGGTCATATCCGTAAGCCGCGCGCCGCGAGTTCTTGATCACGGCCAACCGGCCATCGGCCCAAGTCAATGTCACAACAGCTGTGTCTACATCCCCAGCCTCGCCTATCGCAGGATCGACCAGAGCGCTGCCGAACGCGCTGACCGTTTTCGGCAGGCCACCAAAAATCCAGCATGCGAGGTCAAAGTCGTGGATCATCATGTCGCGAAACAAGCCGCCCGACACCTTGATATAGGAAACCGGAGGCGGCGCGGGATCAAACGAAGTGATCGACAGCAACTCGCCCGTGCCGATATCGCCAGCATCGAACGCTGCTTTCAAAGCTGCAAAATTTGGGTCGAACCGTCTGTTGAACCCGACCATCACCGGGCTTTGTGTTTTCGCCACGTTGGCCTGACACGCGATTGCACGCTCCAGCGACAGGTCCACGGGCTTTTCACACAAAACGGCCTTTCCGGCCTGCGCTGCGGCTTCTATCAAGTTGGCGTGGGTGTCAGTCGACGTCGCTACGAGAACCGCGTCTATATCATCCGAAGCGATGATCGCATCGGTTTCACGCACCTCGGCACCATAGTGGTTTGCCAAGCTCAGCGCGGGCGCGGCATTAACATCCGAAACCGCAACCAACGCACTTTCGCGGTTAGACGCGATGTTCGCCGCATGCACCTGACCAATTCGGCCAGCCCCTAGAAGCCCAATTCTGAGCATTCCGTTCCTCCGCTGATTCTGGACATTTTTGCCCTGTTCGCGACCAGCATGGACGATTTTGCAACCGATTGCAATAACGTTGGTGCCGGACCGATTTCTTGCATGTTTCGCCGCGGCGAACTGCGGTTCAACACCCCTTGACCCCAACCGAATCTACCGCTTGAGTGGGAGCTGAACAGGTTAACAAGCCGTTGACCTGACAAAATAGTATCGAGTGCTCACACAGCAGTGCCCGACATAGTCGTGCAATTGCACCGCCTCCCGTATCTGGGCGCGTTCATCAGGTAAAGGACCAGTCATGACACCCGAATTCATGCTGATAACATTCACATTGTTTCTTGCAGGCGTCATTGCCGTGCCCATCGCCTCGCGCCTAGGTCTGGGGTCGGTCCTTGGATACCTGACAGCCGGAATTATCATCAGCCCAATCCTGCATTGGGCGGGTGCGGACGTAATCGCACTCCAACACTTTGCAGAGTTCGGCGTGGTCATGATGCTGTTCATTGTTGGGCTTGAAATGAACCCCAAGGCACTGTGGGAGATGCGCACGCGCATTTTCGTTCTGGGCGGATTGCAGATCACTGTCACAACGGGCGCAATTATGTTGATTGCCATGGCTTTTGGACTGCAGTGGAGCGTCGGACTGGCCATAGGCCTTGTCCTTGCACTGTCTTCAACCGCGATCGTCAATCAGACATTGCGTGAAAAGGGGCTTTTGAAATCGGACGGTGGACACGCCAGCTTCTCGGTCCTGTTGATGCAAGATATCGCGGTCATCCCAATGCTGGCTTTGATCCCTCTTCTGGCCCTGCCCGAACTGACCGAGGCGATATCGCATGGCGCCGGGCACGGTGCCGACGGCGATCATGGCGGGTCTGGTCTGAACCTTAGCCTGGTCGACGGGCTTAGCGGTTGGCAAACTGCGTTGGTCACGTTGGCGGCCATCGCCGGTGTCGTCTTTATCGGCACCTATTTGACCACGCCAATCTTCCGATTTGTAGCCCGTGCGCGTCTGCGCGAGCTCTTCGTAACTACAGCGCTGATGATGGTTCTTGGAATCGCCCTTTTGATGACGCTTGTGGGCTTATCCCCGGCGCTGGGAACCTTTCTGGCTGGGGTCGTAATGGCGGGAAGCGAGTACCGGCACGAGTTGGAAAGTGACATTGATCCGTTCAAGGGCATCTTCCTTGGGGTCTTTTTCATTACGGTCGGTGCCAGTATCGATTTCGGCCTGCTGGGGCAAAACGTAGCCCTTGTCATTGGGCTCACAATCGGACTGATCGCACTGAAATCCGCCGTTCTTCTAATGCTGGGCCGCGCGTTCCGGCTGACCGGCGGCGACAAATGGCTCTTTGCGCTGGGTCTTGCTCAGGCCGGTGAATTTGGATTCGTGTTGTTGTCCTTCACAGTTGCAAACGCCGTTATTCCACAGGGGATCGCTGACACGCTTTTGCTGGTTGTTGCCCTGTCCATGCTTCTGACCCCAGCGCTTTTCATCCTCTATGACAAGGTAATTGCGCCGCGTTACTCAAATGACGATGAACGCGAGGCCGACATAATCGAGGAACCCGCGTCAATCTTGATCGCTGGGCATGGTCGTTTCGGGGGCATCGTCAATCGCGGCCTTCGCGCTGCGGGATATGACACGACTGTTTTGGACTATTCGTCCGAGCAGTTGGAAATGCTGCGCCGCTTTAACATCAGTGTGCATTTCGGGGACGCAACCCGCCCCGATTTGCTTCATGCAGCAGGAATAGCCGAAGCAAAGGTTCTGGTGGTCGCAATCGACGACAAAGAAGCGACGACCGAGATGGTGCGATACGTAAGCGAGCACCACCCCAACGTGCACATCGTTGCACGTGCATATGATCGCAACCATGTTTACGATCTTTGGTCCGTCGGTTGCCGTGACATCATTCGTGAAACCTACGACAGCTCACTCAGGGCAACTCGTTCGGCGTTCGAAGCACTTGGGCACGGCAAAAAAGCTGCGAAGCGGATGGTCGATGAATTTGAAGCCTCTGATCGTGAAGTGATGCTTGATCTCGCCGAGGTTTACGACATCAATATTCCTGCCGTGGAAAATGAAGCCTATATGACACGTCTGAATGAAATGTTGGACGTTTGGCAAGAGCAGCTCGCGGGGCGGATGGAAGAAGCAACCCAAACCCCTGACGAGGACGCCGAACCTTTGCTCTCTAATCCTACGCGCACGGGCGGCTAGACGCCACCTCCTCGCGCGGTTAAACTCACATCTGGTAAATGGCCCGGAACACCTCCGGGCTGTTTGAGGGGACGGCGATTGCCACACGAAATGCACAAGATGATTGCGCGCAATTCACTTCTGTTGCGCGCGCTGCCGGAAATCCATGTTGATGCGATCCTGTCGCATGCGACTTGGCGCCATTATGAACGCGGTGAGACCTTGTTCATGCAAGAAGATCCCGCCGATGCGATCCATATTGTTTTGGACGGATGGGTAAAGCTTTATCGAATGACACGCGGTGGCACAGAGGCTGTGGTGAGCGTGTTCACCCGAGGCGAAAGCTTCGGAGAAGCGGTGGCTTTGCGAAAGCTGCCCTACCCCGTGTCCGGCGAAGCCGCTACTCAGTGCGAAGTGATGCACATCCCGACCAGCGTTCTGGTTCAACTTGTAAAACAAGACTCCGAAGTTGCACTTTCTATTCTGTCGTCCACATTTACACACCTACACGGGTTGGTGACCCAGCTCGAACAGCTCAAAGCGAAAACCGCGCCGCAACGGGTCGCTGAGTTTTTGTTGAACCTGTGCGATGGGACACCTGGTGATTGTGCGATCAAACTCCCATACGACAAAGTCTTGATTGCTGGTCGCTTGGGCATGAAGCCCGAAAGCCTTTCGCGCGCGTTTTCTCGTCTTGGCGACTACGGAGTCACAATCGACAAGAGCAGCGCAATCATCAGCGATGTGCAAAAACTGCGTGACTATGCAGCGGACGATGGGTAGGGGTGCATCCGCACGCGCAACTGACGATGTTAGCCAAACGAAACATTCGGCTTGTGCTGCGCCGGCTAGTACGGTGTGCTCACGCACGATCTACCGATCTAATACATTATGCGCTGAGCAGTCTTACACCCCGGATGCTCTCAATCTCATACAGGTCGTGGTCGTATGCCTCGGTCAACTCCTCTACCAACTGCTCGGTCCAACCCGGCAGGTCGATCTCCTCTTCGATCTGGGCCTCAATCGCGTATTTCTCCAAAAAAGCCGATATCACGCGGTTGCGTTGAGCTTCGCTGGGAATCTCGGTCTTGTCGAGATACTCCAGCATTCGCTCCACACCTTCCGGCTCCATGATAGGCACTAAGATGTCAAAGGCACCATCCAACGGCATGTCGCCCGCCACACCAGCCGTTTCCTGCATGACTCGCTGCCAAATCAAAGGCGTATCCTCATTGCACCAAACTGTAATCGGTGTGTTCGGGTTGGCGTCGCGGATTGCGTGAATGGTGTCAGACCAACAAAGGATACGTGGGTCAATTCCATTCAGTGCCTGAGCGCGGTCCGCCGCCGACATACCACTTACAATGGCGGATACAAATGTCGCCGGGTTTCGGATGCCAATAAAATAGCTGACGTCATGATTGGCAAAAAGGTTGCGGATCCAAGCAGTGTTACGCTGGGCCAAGTGATAAAGTTGGTTATGTTCAAGTGATCTGCGGGGCGCGCCAAGAAAGTTCTTATGGCCCAAGATTAAGCGCTTGGCATTGCTTTGATCTACAAGTGCATCCAGCAGCATATCTTGCGTATCGTCATCAGCACGCGCGCCCTGCAGTTTCACCAATGCTTCGGCCAACAGCCCCCGGTAGCGTCCTGGTCCAGGGACCACCACGCCTTTCTTGGCCAACGCGTCGCTGTTTTTAAGCAACGATTTAACCAGTTGATCATCGTCCGTGCAATGAGCGCCGATGTGAACTGAGATTTCCATACAGTGCGCGCCTTTTTCTATCACCTCAACCAGTTAAACATATTGGGGATTTCTGGACAGTTAAACCAGTTTCAGGTTAAACGACGCCTGATGACCGACCAAAAGACTCAGATTGCGAACCCTCCACGCGTGAATCGCCTGCCAGACTTCTGGTCGGTGGGGGCGCTTTTCATCGCATCTCTGGTGTTGCTTCCCATCATGTCGATTGTCTGGATCGCCATGACACCAACCGAAAACGCCTGGCCGCATCTGATGAATACGACCTTGCCGCGCTATGTGCAGAATACACTGCTACTGTGCTTTTCCGTTGGGGCGCTCTCGGCGGCAGTCGGTACAGGTTCGGCTTGGCTGATTACCATGTATCGCTTTCCAGGTGCTCGGTGGCTGGAATGGCTTTTGCTAACGCCTTTGGCCATCCCGGCCTATGTCGGGGCCTACGCCTTGGTCGATTTTCTGGAATATGCCGGGCCTGTGCAGACCGGGCTTAGGGCACTTTTCGGGTGGGGCAACGCGGCAGACTACTGGTTCCCGCAAATCAGGTCACGCTGGGCCGCCATCATCGTCCTTACGGCAGCGCTAAACCCCTATGTTTTCTTGCTGGCACGTGCCGCCTTCCGGGAGCAGTCCGGCGACGCCTACGAGGTTGCGCGCGCCCTTGGCGCTGGCCCCTTTGCCCGGTTCTGGCGCGTCGGTATGCCCCTCGCCCGGCCCGCCATTGCCGCCGGCGTCGCCATCGTGATGATGGAGACAGTGTCAGATTTCGGCGTTGTGGATTACTTTGCTGTTCAAACGCTGACCACCGGCATCTTTACCGTTTGGCTTGAGAGCCACAACGCGGGAGGCGCCGCGCAGATCGCGCTCGTCATTCTCGTCTTTGTTTTTGTTCTGGCCGCGCTCGAAAAGGTCAGCCGCTCGCGCAGCCGGTTCTATCGCATGTCCCGGCAAAGCCGCCCTGTTGAGCCGCGCAATCTGAGTTTTTGGCCCGGATTGGCCGCGTTGGTCGCATGTGCAATTCCCTTTCTCATCGGGTTTGTTCTGCCGGTCACTGTGCTTCTTTCGCACGCGCTGGCAAAACCGGAGTACTGGTTCTCCAATGGACTATTACTGGCTTTGATACACACACTTACGGTTGGCGGCATAGCAGCCGTTGTGACCGTTCTGGGAGCTTTGTTTTTGGTCTACGGGGTTCGCATGTCTCCCTTTGCCCTGCCGCGTAAACTGATGCCTCTCACAACCATCGGCTATGCTGCGCCTGGCGCGGTTCTTGGGATTGGAATTCTGATCCCCATGGCGGCGACCGACAACGCGCTGGCGGATGGAATTTTGGCCGTGACAGGTTGGGACCCCGGTTTGATTATGACCGGCACCGCTTTTGCAGTGGTCTATGCTTATTGCGTCAGGTTCTTCGCGATCGCCCAAGGGGCAGCCGATGCTGCGATTGAGCGGGTCTCTCCTAACCTTCCGATGGCCGCACGTTCACTCGGGCGCACTGCACAAGGTGCGCTGTCTGAAATTTACGTTCCATTGATACGAGGCTCGGTTGGTACTGCGCTGCTCTTGGTGTTCGTAGACAGCGTGAAAGAGTTGCCTGCAACGCTACTTTTGCGTCCGTTTAACTACGGCACTCTCGCCACACGCGTTTACGAGCAAGCGTCGTTGGAGCAGCTTGGTCAAGCCGCCCCCCCAGCCCTCATGGTCATCGCTGTTGGCCTCTGTGCAGTGGCTTTGATGGCACGTGCAAGTCGTCGATGAATTTTTACTTGAACCCCGACGCAGAACCGCTTAAACGCCCCTCCAGTGCCCCTATAGCTCAGCTGGTAGAGCAACTGATTTGTAATCAGTAGGTCCGCGGTTCGAGTCCGTGTGGGGGCACCATTTTAACCCATTGTTGTTATATGATAATTCGGTTTTCATGGGTTGATTTTCTTCAGCGGTTTGACAGAATTTTATTTAGGTTTGACAGAATTTGTTCGCCGTCTGTCCAATTCGTCAGAAAAATCTGCAACAGTACGTGAATTGAGTTCAGTTCGATTAGCGTGCTTGGAATAGTGGCGGGCCATGGTATCGGTCTTTTGCCCAAGAACGTTTTTGATTTCATCTGGCGTTTTACCCATTTCAGCTAGGATCGTTGCAACAGTGTGGCGCAGACCTTTCAGGGTCAGTCCGGTGTTCACCGAGCCATTTTTCTCAAGCTGCAATTTCACCGTTCGCCACGATGCTCGAAATCCTGAAATCGTCCAAGGGCGACCATAAGAGTTCGCGCAGATAGTGATTGCGTCGTGATCAGGTGAGGCATCAAGGATTTTCAGCAAAGGTTCTGGAAGAGGCATCCAAACTGCCACCTTCGTCTTACCGCGCGCTGTATCAATCAGCCCATCTTTGATCGCTGATTTCTTCAGTTTCACCGCGTCTTGTGGATCAAGACCAGTGAACATCATTAGAGCTATTGGAAGTTTCATGTGCGGTGGCACCGTATCCAGAACAACATTTCGTTCGTCATCCGTCCAAGGCCGATTAGCGTCAGCCAGTCCTTTCGCACGTTTGATCGCTCGAATCCCCATCGCTGGATTATTCTCGACAAAACCGCGTTCTTTCCCCCAAGTGAAAAGTAGACGAAGAACAGTAACGGTGTAGTTGGCGAACCAACGACCATGCTTATCAAATGCTTTGTCGCGCAGCTTAACAATGAACGGCGATTTGAAACGCGTGAGTTTTTCACTGGAAATCGGCTGAAGGTAGTCAAACACCTTCTGATAATCAGCCCGTGTGCGCGGCGCTAAGTCAGTGAAAGCTGTGTGCTTGCGATAGCGAGTGATTAACAAACCAAGCGTTCCAGGGTTTGCTGCAATGCCAGCTTTTGCAACAGCGTCGATCCTTGCGCATTCCGCAAGAAAACCAGCACTACCGATAGGATTCTTGCTCAGATCAATCGCAGTTCGAGTTGCTCGGTGATAGCAACGCTGTTTGCCGTGACGATCTTTAAAGATTTGGAACCCTTTGACACGAAATATGGCCATAATCAGAGCTTCCCTAGAACAGTTTCATCGGAATCGTGTTCGCCGGATGCGAGTTCATCCAACCAACGATCCAAACGTTTTTTGTCGAATAGTCTCTTTCCGCCGATTTCAGTCGGTGAAACACTGCAAATCACCGTAAATTTCTTAGCGGGCAATCCACAATACATCGCAGCTTCAGACTGCGAGAGCATCCGTCGTTGAACAGCGATGATATTGAGATTTGCGGATGACATTTATGCGTTACCAGCTTTGGCGTGAAGATTTAGAACCAATTTTGAAATCATGACGCCGATAGGCATCAGAAAAATTGGTTCATGACTGTGAGACAGATCAGGTTGCCCACGTTCAGAAAGTGACATTGGAGTCCATTCACCGTTGAGGCATTTCAATTCCAACCAAATATCTTTTTTCCCTTTCACCAGCACTTCATCCAGATAGTCACGGGAAAGGTCGTCGAAGTTTAATTCTTCGGAGAACTTAGCAAGATGGTGAAAGAGCAAATTGTGAACCATCATCGAAAGTGAATAGCTAAGGTTGCTACGCGTTTCACCAGCCGGTTGAACCACTGCCCTAGCTTTACCAGTGCGGATTCTGGTGCGAAGTGTTTCACCATGGACGCCAATTAGGGTTGCGCCCTCACTCCCTTTAAATTTGGGGTCGTCGCGATTAGCGTCGGCCCATTTAAAAATCGCGTCAATATCAGTCATAGTACTATCCTCAGTTTTTATAAATGTATCCATTCAACTAAATCCGGTCAACAGTTAAATGGATACATTTAAGATGACGCAACCTAGTGATGCCCTGCTTGCGTTGATAAGGGTAATGGGTAATTGTTGGCGAAGATAAAAAGGAACGCCAAATATGACAAAAAAGACAGAAAAAGCCTCGAACACTGCAAGAGTAGCCTACGACATGGCACGTGCGTTGTGGTTCGAAGAAACTGATTCTCACCCAAAACTTAGTGATTGGCAATTCTTTGAACTAGTTAAGCTATGCTCAATCAGTCTGGCGGGAAATTCCCCCTATTCGGATACTTGGGAAGAGGCCATCGGCAAGATAACATCAAGTTAGTCGGCCCAATCCACCAGCTTCAACGCTTGTTCAGGATCAACGCCCGTCTCTTTCGCTAGGGCCAGCGCCTGAATCACAGCCGTCAACGCACGCGCTCTTCCACCAGCGTCATACGCCTGCAATGGCCGCATCACGTCAATCTTAACGGGCGATCCAAGTTTATCAGTAGCCTCTTCAGCCATGAACTGACCGATTGGTTGAAGCATCCACTGCGCCAAATGGCGTTGGGCTTCCCTCACAAGGGGGCCTGTCGTGGTTGGGTTCGATAATCCCGGTAGAACACCGAAAACACCAAAAATCGATTCACGTGCCGCAGATAGGTTTTGCGTGGTCATGGATGCTTGAAGATCGGGTGTAAGGTTCTGAGGTTTGTAATCGGTTGCCGGTGCAGGACCACCAGCCGCCATGACATTCACAGATTCACGCATCAACACTCGCCCACGTTGACCACGGAATGAACGTGCAAGGGCCTCCATTGTCGTTTCCTTAGATTCTGGAAGCGGAAGAACCTGTGAGCCAAGCGGGGCAAATTCGTAAACTTCGCGCAAAGCACCTTCGATGATTTCCAGCAAGTTTGCCGTCAGTGAAGCGCGGCGCAATGGGGCTTGCCCGAAATACGGTGCGGTTGGATCACTACCGATGCGAAAATGGAGAACTTCACCGGCCAAGGCTGTTTCCGTACGGCCACCTCCAGCTTCGGAAATCGACACCCGATAAGCTTTCGGCTTGGCGTTGGTGGTTGATAAATCCCAATCGCTGCACGGTATCAAACCTTCGTCGCGGATCAGAAATAACGCCTCGCCACGAACCGCCAGTGAACGAGCGGCAATCCCTAACGACCGGACATCTAGTAAATCCGTGCCGTCCACATCAGCGATAGATAAGCCGCCCTCCCAAAGCGAAATGCAACTTTGAACCGTGGCGGTCAGTTCCGCCACTCCACGGTTGCCAGAAATATAGGATTCACGTGCAGCAATGACATCAGACGTAAAACCTGAACCGGTCCCCCGTGTTTCTTCTTTCTGTTGTTTTTGTTTGAATGGCCACATCAAAGGACGCTCCTGTAATTGCGCAACAAATCAGCCGCGCCGGACTTTAGAAGGGCCATGCCCATAAAGTCGGTTTCGTGATGAAAAGTGTTGGAAACGTCGCCGACAGATCGTCGGAACGATCTTTCGGACGCCGAACCACGAATGCCACCCAAGTATTCTGCCATACGCCGAAACGCTTCAGTGACGCTTACTGGTGCTAGGCCACCACCGACAGTCGCGACGACGCGATAATGGCCGTCCGTTGGAAGAGATAGCCCACCCAGTGGGGACGGCGTAACCGTAGCCGCGACCCATGTCGCATCCAGCCACTTTTCAACGGTGAGGATTTCGACAATAGGGGCAAGTGGCGGCAACCAATCGCCGCATCCCTCAACAATCCACGTCACTCGGCGCTCAGTCCAGCGGTGCGCAACATGGTCTTCAATTCTTTTCCAAATTGCACCAACCTGCTGATTGCTGACCACAGCCGCCAATGCGGGTTGTGATAACCCCTGCGGTAAAGCCGGATACAGAAGCGGTTCAGCTTCGATTTGTTGTAGTGCGGTAGCCATGTGTTTATCTCCAACGGCTATGGGGCGTAAAATTCGCCACCGGTTGTTTCCCATTGGTTTCCCATGACCGCATTTCAATTTGCGTTTCGTCATATGCAGGGCGTGTCACCAACGACAATTCGTAGAGAAGTGCGATATTGACGGTGCGTATGATTGCGTTGAAAGCCCCGTTTTTGGGGTCCATCCCTTCGTCAGTGATCGTCTCTGGTTTTTCGACGCGTCGTTTTGGTGGAAGCCTGAAGCCCGGTGAAATTCCCGCAATCAAACCCGCCGAAAGCGCACTCAGTGCATCGCGCACATAGCTGACTTCACGCATTTCTTCCGATATCCGCGCTTCAAATATTAGCGCATCATCTGTGTCACGTAGGTCCAATGTGCCAGCACCACGGCTTGCCAATGGTTTGCCGTAGTCATGCCCCGATAACAGATGAATATCTTCGTCGGGCTTATCAACGCGATAAGCAAATGCCCGTGACGCGATTGACTCTTTTCTGGGACGACCAGTACGGCCACCATCAGAAAGCACGGCGCGTTTGTTGTAAGGAAAACGGCCTGAAAGGCGAGTTTCCCCGCCCTCCATTCGCATTTCCAACCCACCGTTTGAAAAACCGACAAGCATTATTGCAGACCTGTCAGGATTTCAGTCTGGACTGACCTTGAAACCGACACGTCCATCGTCGCCAGCGCGGTCAAACGAAGACCACCCGACTGCGCATCAGAATATGGATCACGGATCAGATCGACCGCACCCCATGTGCCAACGAATATCGGGTTCACGCCACCAGCTTTCGTCGTCATGATACCAACGCTTTCCAATGGATCACCGCTTGGTGCGGCCAGTGCATTGCTGGACAAAACCACGTTGCCAACCTTCGCAACCAGCCGATCCCATTCAGAAATGGCGGTGCCTGAAATCAGGTCGTCATCCATCCCGTCAAAGATTTCAGGGCGAAGCAAAAGGTTGATATCGGACCCACCACTTGCAGCGTTTGCGGTCATGAAACGCACGAGCGCAGAACGGAACGCGGCATATGAAGCAGCGGCGTCAACAGCGGTTTCCGTAATACCCCAAGTTGCTGCACCAGCTAGAACACCTGTTGGTTGACCAGCGGCACCGGACCCTTGGAACACGGCTTTGTCCATCGCTTCGCCAATTGCGCCGTTCATGTCGCGTCGCACGGCTTGTTCCAGCGCGGTGCCGGTCTGTTTCAGCGCTTTGCGGGTTAACCGCATTTGAATACCCAGATTGTGATCAGGCTTCAAAGGACGGTCCAGTGTCGTATATGCTGCTGGGCCGGCCACATCAGAAGTTTCACCATCGGCCCAGCCAGCGGTGACAGCACTTGTTGTAAGTGGATACTCCATATCGCCAACACCGATGTTAATCATCGAAGCGCCCATTTGGGCCGCGACCGAACCGGCGAACAGACGATCAATGATCGGCGCTGTCCGCATTGGGTTTGGAGTGCCACCAGCTACCGTTTCACCGGCACGTGTCTCTAGAGCTTCCCATGGAACGGGAACGCCGCGATAACCGCCTGCGCTCCGCAATTCGGCAACGATTTCGGCAGTTTGGCCTTCCAAAGCGCGGCCTTCATCCAACGCCAAGGCGACCTGACGCAATTCGAACTGACCCATCATGTCAGCCCATTCTGTATCAGAACGGGTTTCAAGTTCAGCACCCGCGTCACGGCGTTCTTCGTCTTCCGCAATAAGCGACGCACGATAACGGGTTTCATTGGACCGATATTCGGCGTCCAAGGCTTCCATTGACCGTGTTTCTTCATCGGAAGGGGTGTCTTTGCCGACCAGCGCTGCGAGTTCCTGACGAATTTCGCTTTGGCGACGCTGGATTTTCACTGAATCAAGCATTTGAGTTTCCTTTTGTTGCTTGTGAAATGCGCATGTCGCGCACGAAATCACGCCATTCTTGACGCGGCTTACTGAGGGGTTTGTGACCCACCTCAATTCGAGTTTTCCGGGCATGACAGGTGCCACAAAGCATCTGCAAATTGTCCAGAGAATAAGAGAGTTCAGGATGCGTTCTGACCGGCTTGATGTGGTCACATTCCAAGCGGTCTTGGCGTCCACATTTCACGCACGCCCATTCATCGCGTTCCAACGCTTGCATCCGTAACGCTTTCCAACGTGGACCGCGTGTGACCTTCGCGCTGTGGCTGGCATATTCTGATCGTTTACGATTCATGCCCACAGCATCCTTCCCGGTTTAGCAACGGGACGCGCCAACCAACGTGCACCTTCAGCGACCGCAAGAACGGTTGCACACGCAGCGTCAATCCGACCAAACGAACGACCTTTTACGATTTTTGAATTTCCAGCGGGGTCGATCAGAACAACCGCTTCACCGAAAGCTGACCGCAACAGAAAAGACTGTGGCGCGCTCACCTTTCGGTCAAACACAGCGCGGCGAAAACGTTCAACGTCTTCACTACCATCACGCCAACCCATCCCCCGCCAGATCACCGGCGAACGGTTTCCTATGGCGTCCAATGCTTCTGCAATTTCGCTTTGTTTGAACCGGTCAGCCGTGACGCTGGCGATCTGCTCGTTTTCAACGTTACGGCAAACCAGTTCCAGCCACCGTTTAATGGGAACCGTTTTGTCGCCGATGGTGGTCAACTCGCCACGTTCATTCATTTGGCTGTAAAGATTACCAACGGAATCTGACTGACCGCGATTGACCAAAGATGGTTGCGACGGAAAACAGCCATGCGCTTCAAGTCGCCCGGTTTCGGGCCAGAAATAGGCCGCTGCGCTCATGGACGCCGAACCGCCAAGGTCAATCCCGACCACAACTGGACCATCACGTGCAGGCAGGTCTTCAACTTCACAAGCCAACCATTCATCGCGCGTTAGCAATACACTTCGGTTATCAATCGAAACACGTTCGTTGCGGGAGAACAGACGGAAATTCGCCAACGGCGCACCACCGCGTGAAATCGCGAGTTGGGCGTCTTCCTTCAGTCGCTTGATCGACGGGCCAATTCCATGAATTGAACCGGGATTTGCAATTTTCAGCGATGCGACGTCATCAGCCGGTAAATCAGGCGCGGGACGGTGTTCTTGTCGGTAGGTGTGCGGTGCGTCACGATCCATCCACATCGAAAATGGGTGAAGATCGTCAGGCGCGGATGTCGAGATGATCAACGCCCGACCATCTCGTTTCGCCAATCCTGTTAAGATAGCGGCTTCAAGTTCGTCGCCTTTTTCGTGCGGCCAGTGACCGCGTTCATCCAGAATTGCTAATGTGGGCGATGAACCAAGGCTTGATTTACCATCAGCAGCGATAGCACGAATAAGATGACGACCGTTTTCATCGTTAAATTGGATTTCAAAACGTGGTTGTCGACGGATCGTTATTTTTGCTTGAACGGCTTCAGGCAGTGAATTTACGAAATTCGTGACATACCCCCAAGCGATTTTAGCTTGTTCTTGCGTACGTGCAGCAATCAGAACTTCACGTTCCGGCTGATCGCTAAGAACGCCGAGAATTTCAGCCAACGCGATAATCGCGCTTAATGCTGATTTACCGTTACCGCGACCGATGGACAAAGCACCCACTGAAATGGAATTAGCAAACGCCCCTTTGATGAATCGTTTTTGAAAACCTGCCAGTTTAATTTTTTCACCGGCACGACGACCAGTTGGGACCGTCAGCGATTCCGCGAATTTGATAATTTTGGATGCGGTATTCATGATTTGCTTCCAATCAATGCTGGAAACAAATTTGAAGCCACGACGCAGCCCGTCGGGGCCATCAAGGAATGCGAAGAGCGGAATTTATCGACACAGACCGCCAACAGGGTCTTCAAGGCATTCAGCAAGCTGTTTCTGTGTGTGAAAGGATAACCCCCAACCACGCAGACACCCCCCCGATCATTTGGGGGGCATTGGGACCATCCGCCACTAACTGCAATGCGAAAGGATGTCAGTGACGGATGGTTCATCGAGGGTTGATCGGCAACCGTGGAAATCCGACCAATCCTCCCAATGAACGAAAGGCTTTCTGTCGCCGAAACAAAAATACCCTTCGCCACCCATCGCGCCAACTGCTGGGGAAACGCGATGAATTTCTTAAATCTGTTAATTGAACGAACAGCCAATGGTTCGTTCCCACTGGTCGTTCTTAAATTACCGCCAGCCGCTCCAAGGGCGGCGGTAATATACCCTTTAGGGTATAGGCTTGGAAGGAACACCCTTGGAAGACCCTTGGAAGACCACAAAAACAAGGGGTTTACGTCACCCTTGGCTACCCTTGGAAGCACCCCTTGGAAGACCCTTGGAATGTTATAAAAACAAGGGGTTTCGCTGACCCTTGGAAGGGCTTGGAAGTCGCCGTAGTTCATGCCCCCACCTCGCTTGTCACAAGGTGGTTGCGACGCTTACTTGGTGGCCCCGTTTCAACGTGATGAAGCTTTTCAGCCATCAAACAACGTTGCATGGCTTGCTCAAATCGTTGCTTGGGCACGCCTTGATTTAATGGATGGCGAGCGAACAACGTTGGGGCGTAGTTTTTCGGATTTTCGTATGATGAAACGAACCGGCCTTCATTCTGAAACTGTGTCAGAATTTTCATAAATAACGCATCGTCTTCATCGCCATTAATGCGTTCAGCCAACGGGTTTTTCGGAACGAAAACACCGTCGTTATATCTGACTGTAATTTTATCAGATGATGGACCGTAGTTTGATTTTTTGGTTGTGATCAACCGTTCATCAGCGTCAAATTCGTTGCCGTTTTCATCGGTGACACGCTCAAGATAGAGATAGCCTCGAACGCTGTTCCGCCATGACGTGTTGCCTGATGTTCCATCGCCTGTGAACATCCCGGACTTGGAAGGGTGACGTAGCAAAACAATCGTAACAGAGTGACGGAAACATAGCCCACGAAGCATCTGAATGAACTGTCGTGGCTGATGTTTATCGTTGTCGTCACCGCCATAAAGGTCTGAAGAATTATCCAGAACCAACAAAGATGGTCGCAGGCGAAGAATGGCGTCTTCAAGTGCTTTAAACGCTGGTGTGGCGACCAGAGGACCACCGCTATGAACTGCCGCCGCAAGAATGGCGTCTTCACCAGCCAACGAAAGAAGGTGAAGGTTCCGATAATCGGCAAATGACGCACTCGACGCCCTGCGAATATCTTCCAATCGACGATGAACTTCGTCTGTCGTATCTTCGGCGGTGATATAGAGTGCCGAGTTTCCGAACGTGATTTGGTTCAGCCAGAAACCAGTTCTGGCGACACTTGCCGCGAGTTGAAGTGTCACTAACGATTTACCTGTTCCACCATCACCGGAAAATATCGTGATGTCGTTTAGTGGAATAAGATTGTGAACCAACCACTGTCGCGGCTTGATTTCTTGACCTTCGAAAGCGTCCGCAGAGAATATGTTGAGTGCTACCGATGGTGGCGCTGGAAGTGGAACAGGGGTGCTGGGCAACGGATGGTTGGCGAAAATCTTGGCTGGATCGTATTTGTGACGATTGCTGATCGCCGCCAAATCAGCCCCACTAGCACGTGCGGCATCGGCAAGTGTTCTGATCGTAACGCCGCCGTTCTGGAACGAATTCCAATGACTTTGAATGTCAGATGCGCCTTTGTATTTCGTACCAGCGGATGACCACTGATCGACCAGCGTAAACCCATCGTCCGAACCGCCCGTGCCGTCATGGACGGCCATAAGTATTTTCGACCATTCATCATATGGAAGGTCTGGGCTTACGTGCTGAAGCAGTTCGGCGATTTCCGATGTAGGTGGCTTTTCTGTTGATTGCGGTGTTGCAGGAGGACTTTGTTGTTCAAACCATTGGGGTGCTGTTGCGGGCGCGCGATTATTCTCCCAAGCATAAGGTCTATCATTGAAGATCGACGGCGCAAGAATGATGTACCCGGCATGCTTGATATCCACATGCTTGCAAAGCTGGCCGGGGTATTTGACCCCTTCATCCGCAGAGAAGATGAAGTGTTTTCCACCGCTTGCCGTCGATTGGGTTAGTGTTTCGGGAAGTTGACGATCACGAATGAAGGTTTCCCATTCACAATCGGGTTTATAAAGATCAGGATCAAAGGCGACCAGTCCCGCTGCATCCAAGGCAAGCCCGATATTCGCATTTGGTGACTTTTCCCACCAACTATTAATGGTAGCTGGATCAGTCGTGGCTGCTTTGAAACCATTAGTGGTTAGGGGCCGTTTTTCGTTCGGAATGCACGGGAATACAGGCCAGCCCAACGAAGCATAGTAAAGTGCTGCATCACCCAATGAGAGGTTTGACAAATTGCGGCTAAGATATTGATCTACGAATGCCGGTTTGACAGCTTCCGATTTGCAAGCATTTGAAATTGGAAGATTAAGAGTGGATTTGTAATCAGTAGGTCCGCGGTTCGAGTCCGTGTGGGGGCACCATTTCCATAATAATATCAATGACCGCATTCAAACTCGCCGCAGAGAAGACCTTCCCCGTTTCGAAAATCGCCCGTTTGGGTGGTGGAGAATTCACCCTCGGGAAGTCGTTAGGCGTCCATGACTGGCAAATGGTTGTCGTCTACCGAGGTAAACACTGTCCCTATTGCAGCCGTTATCTTCAGGAATTGGACCCGCTTGATCCGCGCCTGAATGCCATTGCCATGGATGTTGTGGCCGCTCTGCCGACAGTCTGGATCGTGCAGAACCACATATTGAAAAGTTGGGTGTCGATCTGGTGATTGGCTATGATCTGTCGATTGATCAAATGAAGGCTATGGGGCTCTATATTTTCTGAACCACGCTCAGACGCCGAAAGCCCAAGACCGTCTGCTGAGCCGGGGCTGTCTGTCATCAATGGAGACGGTGCTTTGCAAGTGACTGACATCTCAAACGGCCCATTCGTTCGGCCACAACTGGAAACACTGGTCGGCGGCTTGGAGTTCATACGAAACCCTGAACACAACTGTCCGATCAGAGGGATGCTGGCGTAACTCCTACGAAAAACGAAAAGGCTGCCGTTTCCGCAGTCAGGTGGAGCGGCAGCGAAGTCCCGCGATCGGTCATTGCCGCTGCGCTCTGCACGAATGGCCGCAATGCGGCGACGGGCGACGCGATGAATGCGGGTAGTCCCAACGAAATCACGCGATATCCGCTTCCTATGAACTCCCGTTCGACTCAGTTTTGAATTGTAACGGAAAACTCAATCCATGCGCCGCAAGGGCAGGAGACGAAGCACCGCCCAACTGCTGGAAGCCGGAAAGATGAAAATCACTGCAAAATCGTCAGCGACCTTTCTCGAGTTCTGATCTATTTTTGGACCTCTTGGATGACGCCTTTCAAGCCCTTCAAGCAGAACAGTCAAGTATATGTGTATTCTGGAGATAAAGAGACAGTCCCAATTGCGGCGGAAGCAGATGTTACCCTTTTGCGGTTTTGCGAACGTCGATACTCTGCAATGGATGAAATCACAGAGATGGCAGATCACTGTTCATCGCTAGCACTCTGAAATTTGTACCCGTTTTGTCAGGTTCTGCAGATTGCTCTGCCGACAACAAGGGCTGGAAAGCCAACCATAGTTAGGCTCGCAAATACCGTTAGAAGCTTTACGGATGCGGGTTCGAAATTCCTGATCGGTCGGTTGATGAACCCACCAAACACTGATCGCATCTAAAAAATCGAATTGGGACCAAAGAACGCGAGGGCCTTCATTGTGGCAGGCCTGCTCCGAATCCGGTCAAGCCAACTGGCAAGATTTTTAGCCGTTTCCATCGATAAACCAAGGTTTTCATGAACATGCAACCATGGGAAAAGCGCGATATCCGCTATGCTGTAGATCTCACCGCACATGTATTGTTTGCAAGCCAATTGACCATCCAAATATGCAATTGCGCGATTTGCGATCGCGTGATGGTGAGCCAAAGCCTCTGGGTTGGGAGTTTTTGCAAACCCGGACCAGTATTCGATCTGTCCAAAATGCGGCCCTTGGGTAGATGCTTGATAGAAGAGCCAAGCGACCAGTTGCTTGTGCATACTCGGGTCGTCCACCAGTCCCCAACCGGTTTTCTTGGCCAAGCTGAGCAGGATTGCATTAGACTCGGTTTGATACTCGTCTCCATCATGGAGCACAGGCACCTTTCCAGCAGGATTTATCGCTAGAAATTCGGGCTTGTGCTGCTCGCCTGCGCGAATATTGACTGGAATGAACTCAAATTCTTCATTCGTTTCCTGCAAGAACATCAAAACCTTTAGGGTATTAATGGTGTCGAATCCGTACAGCTTCATCATAGGCTTAGGTCTGCCAGGACGTGGGCATTACGGGCGTGAGGTCCAGCAACGACTTCGTGTAATCCGCCCGTGGTGCCGTATAAAGCGCGTGTGTTTCGCCGACTTCTTCGATCTTGCCGTTGCGAAGGACGGCGGTGTCGTCGGCCATTTGGCGCACAACGGCGAGGTTATGGCTGATAAAGAGGATCGTCAGACCAAACTTGCTTTGCAGGTCTTTCAATAGGTTCAAGATTTCTGCTTGTATAGAGACATCCAACGCCGATGTTGGCTCATCACAAATTAAAAACCGAGGGCGCGCCAACAAAGCACGAGCGACAGCGATACGTTGGCGCTGGCCGCCCGAAAACTGGTGCGGATATTTCGTGATCGCGTCAGGTTGCATGCCCACCAGCGACAGCATGGAGGCCGCCAGTTTTTCGCGCTCTTTCTTGTCATTCACAAAGCCATAGAACCACAAAGGTTCCGCCAAAATATCCCCGATACGATGGCGGGAATTCAGGCTGGAATACGGATCTTGGAAGACCATCTGAACCAATTGGCGAGCTGGGTGATGACGGCTGCGGGATTTACCATAAGGCAACTCAGCGTCACCCAACCTCATTGTCCCACTGTTGGGCGTCACCAAACCAGTGATCGCCTTGGCCAGCGTGGATTTACCGGACCCACTTTCCCCCACCAGCCCCATAATCGAGCCCGGCTCGATATTAAGTGTGACGTCATCCAGCGCCACATAGGGCGGCGGCTTGCGAAACAGCGATGTACGTGGCCCCGCAAATCGCACGGTCAGGTTCTGCAGTGACAGTCCTGTTCGCTCGTGTTGTTGACCCTCAAGCAGCCAATTTTCGGCGATGTCGCCAAAGGTCGGGGTCGCGTCGGCAACATCTGGAACGCGGAAACGGTCTAGCTTGCGGTCCAGCGGTGGCACTGCATCCATGAGCGCTTGTGTATAGGGGTGTTCAGGCGTGCCCAGCACCTGTGCTGTGACGCCCGTCTCCATCACGCGCCCTTTACGCATCACAGTCACACGGTCGGCCACTTGCGCAATCACACCAATGTCGTGCGTGATGAGCATGAATGCGATCTGGCGTTCTTTTGCCAGCCGTTGGATCAGGTCGAGGACCTGCGATTGCACCGCTACGTCAAGTGCCGTTGTTGGTTCATCCGCGATGATCAATTCAGGATCGGTGCTGATGGCCAGCGCAATCACAACCCGTTGGCGCATACCACCAGAGAACTGGTGCGGATAGGCTTTGATCCGCTGCGCCGCGTTCTTGATGCCGATCTCTTCAAGCAGATCAACGGCGCGTTTACGGGCCGCGCGTTCGTCGACATCAGAATGGGCCTGAATGGTCTCGATGAGCTGATCTTCGACGGTCATCAATGGATTCAGGCTGGTTTGTGGATCCTGAAAGATCATCGAAATCCGGTCTCCGCGCACCTTATGGGCTTGGTCAGGCGTTAGATTGCGCAGGTCCGTATCGCCCAGTGTTAGGGTGCCATGGGCCACATAACCCGGTGTTTGCAACAGACCAATGACTGCTGCGCCGACGGTTGACTTCCCCGCGCCGCTTTCCCCCACCAACCCGTGAATTTCACCGGGCTTGATGGTCATATCCACGTCTTCTATCGCGGTGAAATCGCCAAAGCGGGACGGGAATTTAACGGAAAGATCTTTGATCGTCAGCATCTAACGCAGCCTCGGGTTAAAGATGTCGCGCAAGAAATCGCCAAGGATGTTGATCGACACCACCAGCGCCACAAGGAACAATGTGGGGATCCACAAAATCCACCATTCGCCAGACAGAAGGAATTGCATGCCAATTCGGATAAGCGTGCCAAGGCTGGGGCTGTCGGCGGGCAAGCCGATACCAAGGAAAGACAATGTTGCTTCAAGTAAAATGGCAGAGGCGAGATCAACTGTCAGGATCACCAAAAGCGGCCCGAGGATATTGGGCAAGATATGTACAAACATCACTCGTATCGGGCGTTGCCCCATCATGATCGCAGCCTGCACGTACTCCTTGTTCATTTGCACGAAAGTAGACGCACGAGCGGTACGGGCAAAGTTCACCCAAAGCGACAATGCAATGGCCAAGGTCAGCACGGCGACCCGTAGGTCCTGTTGAATGGCTGCGGGCAAAATGCCCCGTGCAATGCCATCAATGAGCAAGGCGGTCAGGATCGCGGGCAATGCGAGCTGCACATCGGCGATGCGCATAACGACAGCATCAAACCGGCCACCATAGTATCCAGCGGCAAGGCCAAGCCCTACGCCAAGAACGGCAGCAATGGTCAGCGCCGACAAACCGATGATCAGCGACAGTCGCGCGCCATACAAAATCGACGAGATCATATCGCGGCCCTGATCGTCTGTTCCCAACAGGTATTTGGCGTTCGCCCCGTCCTCCCACACGGGCGGCAGCAGCCCGTCAAACAGGCTGAATGACGACAGATCATAGGGATTCACAAGCGCGATCCACGGCGCAAAAACCGCACCCAAAACGATCAGCGTCGCGACCGTGGCTGCGACAATGGCCGCGGGGGAATGCACGAACAGCCAGAGGCCTTCGTGTTTTTTCAGAAAGGCGATCATGACACGTCACTTATCCTCAGGCGTGGGTCGATAGCGACGTAGAGCAAATCAACAACAAGGTTCACCAGCACAAAGAAAAAGGCGATCAACACAAGGTAAACGCCCATCACGGGGATATCGACAAAGCGTATCGATTCAAGGAATAACAAGCCCAATCCGGGCCATTGAAACACGCTTTCAGTGACGATGGAAAAGGCGATGACACCGCCAAATTGCAGCCCAATGATCGTGATCACTGGCACCATCGTATTGGCGAGTGCATGTTTGTAATGC
Source organism: Aliiroseovarius conchicola (assembly GCF_041403445.1). Lineage (NCBI taxonomy): Bacteria > Pseudomonadati > Pseudomonadota > Alphaproteobacteria > Rhodobacterales > Paracoccaceae > Aliiroseovarius > Aliiroseovarius conchicola. The sequence continues at coordinate 17,723 of NZ_JBGEHL010000008.1, read as the reverse complement.
AAGCGCCGCATGGGGACGCCGCGGGCCATGGCGAAGCGGATATAGTCGGATCGCATAACCTCCATCATTTCAGCGCGGACAAGCCGCATGGTCAGGGTCAGTTGATAAACGCCAAGCGTGATTGCGGGCAATAACAACGCCCGCCACCCATCAATGGTGAACAGTGAGCTTTCCCAGCCGCCAATTTGAACCGTCCCGCCGCGCCCGAAGGTCGGCAGCCAGCCCAATTGCACACCAAAAGTAAAGATCAACATGATCCCTATTACAAACGTGGGGATCGACACACCCACAAGGGTGGTCATCAAAATGGACTGGGTCAGCATACCACGTGGTTTCAGCGCCGTATAAATCCCCGCAGGCACGCCCACGAGGAGCGAGATAATCAAAGCCACAACGCCCAGTTCCAACGTTGCCGGAATACGGCTGGCAATCATATCCGCTACCGGCTGGCGCGTGCGGTAAGAATATCCAAAATCACCTTTCAACATATCGCCCGTAAAGCGCACAAACTGATAGACGAATGGATCGTTCAATCCCAGCTCGTCCCGCAGCCGTTCCTGATCCGCGACAGAGGTCTCCACCCCCGTCATCTGGGTGATTGGGTCCCCCACAAACCGGAATAAGGAAAAGGCCAAAAAGGCGACGGCCAGCATCACAAATACGGATTGAACCATCCGTTTCAAGATAAAATACACCATCGCCTTTTTGCCCTATGGCCGGATCAGTTCACTGTAACCCAACGCAGCATGAAGAAGTTATCCGCACGTTGTGTCAGGTCGATGTTGTCTTTCGCGGCCCAGATCAGTGGTTGTGTGTACAGCGGGATATAGGCGACCTCGTCTTGGGTGATTGCAATGACCTCGTCGATCATGGCCTGGCGCGCTGCTGGATCGATTTCTTGCTGAATTTGCGGCAGCAACGCATCCACGCGCGTGTTGGAATAGTTTCCGAAATTCCACGATCCCAATTTGCGTTCGTCGTCTTGGCTGTGCATCAGGAACCGGATCGGATGCTCCATGTCAAAGGTGCCCGGCGACCAGCCCAACAGATACATGTCGAAATCATCTTCACGCAGTTGCGGCCAGTAATCGCGCACTGGACCGGTGGTTAGCTCTGCGTCCAACCCTACGGCAGCAAACATGGAGGCCGCCGCACGACACAGGGCTTCGTCGTTGATATAACGGTCATTGGTGCACTTAAGGCCGAATGAGAACCCATCAGGATACCCTGCCTCTGCCAACAACTCCTTGGCGCGCTCTGGATCAAACGCGGGGCGGTCTTGGTTCGCTTCAGAGAACCCCGAGATTCCGGCCGGCACCAGCTGGCTTGCCGGCTCGATTTTTCCACGGAACAGCACGCGGTCGATAGACGCTATGTCCAACGCATGGGCCGCCGCCAAACGCACGCGCGGGTCGGCAAACGGGTTTTTGTCTGTCACGTCGGATGAATACAGCAGAGCATCATGTTCATGGCCAAAGCCAAACATGATCACACGGGTTTCTTCGCCCTCCAGCACCTTAAATCCATCACGGCCTTCCACCTGCGCGATGTCTTGTAGTGGGATCGGTTGAATGAAATCAATCTCACCAGATAGAAGCGCCGCGAGGCCCGTTGCAGAGTTGCCGATGGGTGTGAAAACGGCCTCGGTGACGTTGTGGCCAACGTCATCCCACCAGTTCTCATTCGGCGTCAACGTCGTCCGCACGCCGGGATCGCGGCTGGCCAATGTGAAAGGGCCTGTTCCATTGACGTTCATAGTTGCAAAGTTTTCCGCATCGCGCGCGGGAAGGGCCGCGCCATTGGCCTCTGCCCAATCCTTATCAAGGATCATGAAGTTTGCGATTGAATCGGGAAACAGCGGGTTGGGCGCCGAGGTGACAAAATCGACCGTGTATTCATCTACGACCCGCACATCTGTGACGGGTGCAAACCACGACCGCACATCGGCCGCTTCATTGGATGCGCGCTGATAAGAGAACAATACGTCTTCGGATGTAAATGCGGCTCCATTTTGAAACGTCACACCTTCGCGAAGCTTGAAACGCCAGCCGTTTTCACCTTCGAGCGGCTCCCACGATGTGGCCAACGATGGCTCGATCGACATGTCCTGCCCACGGCGAACAAGCCCCTCGTAGATATTGTTCAGAAATGACAGAACAGGTGCGGAGTTTACAGCATGCGGGTCCATTGTTTGTGGGTCGGTGGTAGATGCCCAACGAAATGTTTCGGCGGATGCGCCCATTGCTGACATGCTTAGCGCGCCACCGAGTAATGCTAATTTCAAGGATTTCATTTCTCTCTCCGTTGATTTCGGGGCAGCCCCATTTGTGTTGTCAGTCAATCATGCCAGCTCAATGCGAGCAATAGTGGATGGATGATTGGGGCGAGCCGCTCAGTCTTGTGCAGAAAGGAATTACATTGGGTATGCGATACCTGATATCACTGGCTCAAGAGATGAACGGCCGACCGAGCTCATTGGTGGCCTTCCCCCACTGAAGTGGTTCGCCCTTATAGTTCGGAAACGGAGGATCAGACATGGGAACCGTACGACACAAGCTAGAAGAGATTGTCGCGAAGTTGCCGCAGATTAAGGTTTTTTGCGGCGACGGAGTGCCGCGCATCGATACGCACATTTTGGTCATCGAGTTGGGCGCGTATAGCGTAAAGATATTCCACAAGCGTACCTCCCCAAGGACTTCCCACACGATGGCCTCCCAAACATTTCCCCCTGCCCGTACAAAGTGGTCCGCGACAAATGCAAGTATCACCATAGACCCAAGTCTCCCAAAGTGAGCGAGGGGGTGATGCTTGGCAGGAAATGTAGAGAAATTAGCGCCAACGCCAGTACCAAAACGCTGCCGGGCACGATGACACCAATGTGTTCACAGGGATCAATTTCATTCCTACGGGCTCCGCTACGACTCGTATGCACTTATAGTTTATAGTTCAGACCCATTTGGAATGGGAAATTTTCTCAATGCTCCGAAAAGTATCAATGACCACTTTCGGGAAGGGGAAAGGCCAAATCGGGAGATTTTCGTATGTCCGGAGAGGGCCGTCCACAACGTCGATTTTTTAAGTTTGATCCAAATGGATGCCGCATTACCGCACGGCTATCTGATCCAAAGTGCAGGAGGGCTGGAGGCTCTCAAAGCTAGACACAAATGATATCTTCCCGATACGACTGCACTACGAATAATTGTTTCGTCATTCAAATGGAGTGCACCAGAAATGCACAGGCTAGATCATATAACTGTAATTGCGCCAACACTCGACGAAGGCGTGTTGCACGTCCGCCAATGCCTTGATCTCGACATTCCATTTGGCACTCGCCACGCCTACATGGGCACGCACAATCACCGGCTCCAACTCGGCGATCGGGTATATCTGGAAATTGTTGCTATTGATCCGGAAGGCGCCAAGCCGCATCGGCCAAGATGGTTTGGCCTCGACCATCAAGAGAGAGTCAGGATGGACTGGGACAATGGTCGAAGACTGCGAGGGTGGGTCGCGAGCACGCCTGATATGAACGCTACCCTGTCAGGACGAATGGAGACCTTTGGGGAACATGTCGCGTTGCCGCCAGATGAGCCAGAGTTCAGCTTCTCTATTGCGAAGGATGGGAGCTTGCCTCTAGGTGGGGCAGCGCCGTCCTGGATTGATCATCGGTCTACCCCAACCTCCATGGATGAAATTCCCGAAATGGGCGCACGGCTCAAATCCTTCGAACTGACACATCCAGATCCAATTTCAGTGACTAAACTCTACCGAGAGCTTGGTATTGAGCACGCTCCATCCGTGTCACCAGGGTCGGAACTGCGGTATCGCGCCGAAATCGAGACCCTGAACGGTTTACGTATTTTGACATAGTCTGCATCGCTTGCAGAAAGGCTATCAGTTTGTCGGTACCTTCAAATCTGCTAACCTGCGATTATGAACGCTGATGTAGATATCCCTTTTCCATTCTTTGGTCGGCGCTTGCGACAGGCGAGACGGGCAATGGGAATGAAGCAGTTGGCGCTGGCACATTCGTTGAATGTCGATCAAGCGACAGTCTCAAGGTGGGAATCCGAGCGCCAGACACCAGAGCCTGAATTTCAGCGAAGAGCTTTTGAGGTTCTCGCCGCGTCAAAAACTGATGATGCAGCCCTGCGTCGTTTGGTCGAAAAATCAAGTGACTGCGTGCATTTGGTGGAAGAGGCCAGTCATATCTGTCTTGCCTATTCACGCAGCCGAGCCAAAGACTGGCGCACGTCGCAGCGGAATTTGCTTGGGGTTTCCCTGTGGCAGTTTGCAACCGATGAAATTCGTCAGGCCGAAGCCGAACTGGTGGATTCTGACTGGTGGTCAGTTCATATGCCAAAGCCAAAGTCATTCTGCACATCAGAATCCGTACACGACAAGATCAGGATCAGCGCAGGTGGAATTCGTTGGGAACGGCTTTACCTCGCAGACGGAACGCCGGTCCGGCTGGTCAGCGGCACCTAACGCGCATTTTTTATGCGTGGCGATGGAAAGAGTTCAGCACTATCCCTGAACTATGGCGATATCTTCTTTACGAATGGTTCTTTTGATCTTTCTGTTATGGCTGGCAGGCCTTGGAGCAGCTGCGCAATTTGCCAAGTTCGCCGTGCCTTTTGCCTTTGTCCGGGCACAGTATGCTGGCGCCGGCGTGGAAATCGGATGGCTTCTGACCCTGATCAGCGCGGTTGGCGCGATCCTTGGCATGATGGCAGGTGTATTTGTCGTCCGCTTCGGCTGTGCCAGGGTGCTGGTTCTGTCTCTCCTGCTCGGTGCAGGGTTATCGTTTTGGCAGGCAAGCCTGCCGGGATTGACCGTAATGCTGTTAAGTCGCCTGATCGAAGGCCTATCGCATTTAGCCATTGTTGTGGCGGCACCGACCCTTATTGCGCAGATCAGCACCGACCGCTTCCGAGATATGTCGATGACGCTTTGGAGTACGTTCTTTAGCGTTTCTTTTGCATTGGTGGCATGGTTTGGCTTGCCTTATGTCGCAACAGAAGGATTGAGCAGCCTGTTGGTGGTGCATGGTGTGTTCATGCTTGTCGTTGCTGTACTGTTGGTCGCAATGTCGGTCCTCTCGCGGGATGCCTCGCCCAAGGTCACAACACCTCTTAACATCAAAGCTGTGGCTCGTCAGCATATCAGAGCTTACCGTTCGCCGTTCATTTCGGCCCCCGCGTTTGGATGGCTGTTCTACACGCTGTCCTTTGTGTCATTGTTGGCGGTTCTGCCAGACCTTCTGCCTGACAACAGCCGTGCAATCGTTGCTGGCCTGATGCCTCTTGCAAGTATCGTCGTTTCCCTCGTTGTCGTATCGGCTATGCTGATTCTGTTCTCTGCCGTGACAATCGCCATCCTCGGATTTGCACTCGCTGTGCTAACAATTGGTCTGTTCTTTTTGGGTTTGCCGTTGATCCCCATTTGCATTGGGCTTTTCGGGGTTCTTGGTCTCGTTCAAGGTGCAAGTTTTGCCGCCGTGCCGCAGCTCAACACCACCGAAGAGGATCAGGCGTTGGCATATGGTGCAATGGCCCAGATGGGAAATCTCGGAAACCTTCTGGGAACGCCTCTGCTGCTTGCTGTATTGGGGTACACCGATGTTTCAGGGTTGCTGACGGCGGTTGCAGGCCTGTATTTTCTGGGAATTTTGGTGCATGTGTTCCTGGCTCGATCTCGTGCTGCCATCAGCAGATAGAGTCTGTTATTCAACCTAAAATACTCGGCGCGGGATGGGAGCCGTAACTAAACGCTCATCCGGCTTTTCCTCGGGGCCGCGCATTTGTCGATCCGCTGGCATTCCACGCGTTTCATCCAGAGTCGCAGTCCCGTACCGCGTGAATTTGCCGAGCCTCAGATTTTCGATTGCAGCGAATGTCGGCAATACGGGCTGCGGCTGCAGCATTGAGGTGATGTAACCAACGACAGGTCTGGGCCGTTCCTGCTAGGGGAGTCCGTCAAATATGCTGCGACCGATCTACCAGCCGCAAAGAGCACAATTCTCCCGAATGCTACACGATGCATGAACGGCAGCTTCCGTGATCAAGTCAAAAACTTTGCTTGACCTAAAGTTGCTTCAGGTGGGTATGAGTCTAAAAAGATAGGTCGAACCATCATGAAGATTTCAGAAGTTTCCGAACGCACTGGGCTGAGCATTTCCACAATACGTTTCTATGAGAAATCCGGGCTTTGCCCTTTCATCAAACGTGACCCCAGCGGAGATCGCCATTTTTCAGAGACCAACACGGATTGGCTAGCCTTGTTAGCATCTTTGCGCACAACCGGAATGCCGCTGTCTGAAATGCGCGTGTTTGCGGAGCTTTATGCTTCCGGCGATGAAACAATCCCCGAACGGAAAGCTGCCCTATTGGCACACAGGCAGAGACTTGAACTGCGACAAGCTGAATTGGATAGGTGTCGCAAAATTCTTGAGCGGAAACTGCAGAGATATGATGAGATATTGAAGGATAAGATATGAGAATAATTGTCGTGGGAGCAGCTGGTGACATTGGGCAAGCCGCTTGTATGGAATTAGAACAAAGACACGAGATTGTCACCGTGAGCCGCTCTGGCGGAGACTATCATGTCGATGTGGGCGATCTGAACGCGGTGAAATCGATGTATGAGAAGATCGGCGCTGTTGATGCAGTTGTTTCGTGTGCAGGAGATGCAACCTTTGCGCCATTTAGTGACATGGATCAGGAAGCATTCATGGTCGGACTTCGACAAAAGGTCATGGGGCAAGTGAACCTGGTTCTTGCTGGACTGGCCGTAGTGGCTGACGGTGGGTCGTTTACCCTGACGAGCGGCGTCCTTGATCGCGACCCAGTTCGGATGGGTGTAAATGCAGCTACAGCTAACGGAGCGTTGGCTGGTTTCGTAAAAAGTGCTGCAATTGAACTTCCACGTGGCCTGAGAGTAAATGTCGTAAGCCCACGGATGTTGGATGTATCTGCCACACGTTACGGCGCCTGGTTTCAAGGCCATAAGCCAGTGCCATCTCATGACGTTGGATTGGCATATACAAAATGCGTAGAAGGCGCTTTGACGGGACAAGTGGTTGTTGTGGAGTAACATGTCACCCGGCAGGTCAACCAACGACCTGACTACGCCGTTCCAGAAAAACTACGTCACGCCACCGATCTGCGAATGGGCCATAGCACATTAGTCTGAGTTTTTTCTGGTGCCGATGGTGTGAAAGCTCAAAACCACGGTGAAGCGTTATACTGGATTGGCTTTCAGGAAAGACCTGCGCAATCAATGTCCAATAACCTGCGTGCTCCGATTCCCTGACCAATGCCCTCAATAACTGCTGGCCGATGCCGCTTCGTTGCCCGTCCGATAACACCTGTATCGAGACTTCACCTACACCTTGATATACCGCACGCGTGGAAGTTGGACTTACCCCTGCCCAACCTACTTCACTGTTCGAATTTTCCGCGATCAGGCCCAGCCCATGCCTTGTCAGAAAGTAGGTTTTGAAACTGGTCCAGTCGTGAGGTGTTTGGCGAAATGTGGCATGACCGGTTGCCAAACTTCGCGCGTCAATGGCGGAGATTGTACTGGCATCTGCGAAGATTGGAGTTCTGGTGGTAATTCGGCTCATGACCATAGTGCTGCGACCGTCAACAGAAACGCCAAGCCAACAAGCGCTTGCACGACGGCTCCACGCGATAAGAGGCGGATGACGTGCCCCTCGCTTTGCTCGTCTTCTAGCGCATCTATTCGGACCAGCCAGTAGCAACTGTCGTTCGGCAAAATTGCGATGAATGAGCCAAGGCAAATCGCAAAGACGGCACAAATATCATTTACGCCACTTGCCGGTACTATTGGGGCAACGAACGGCGACATTGGACGGGATAGCGCATCACAATGCGCCAGGCCCCTGAGCAAAACTCTAAGTGTACGATCTAGCAGCGGTATATTTGACGATAACTACCTTTGCTGAATCGGTAATTTTCCTGCGCCATACAGTTCTGTATTGATTTTAACATACAGGACTGTATGTTTTGGGTATGAACAAGCAATTGTCCTCATATGATTGGATCCAGCACGGGTTTCACGTGTTAAGAACTGAAGGCTTTGTTGGGCTTAAAGCGGATCGAATGGTCAAAGACTTGAACGTCTCTCGTGGCAGTTTTTACTGGCACTTCAAGTCCCTTAAAGACTTTCATGATGCCTTGCTGACAGCCTGGCGAAACGATATCACCGAGGCAGTCATTGCTGAGTTGAGATCTATACCTAAAGGTAAAGATCAGTTGTTTATGCTCATCACCCAAGTCATTGCGGCCCCCCAAGAGCTTGAAGCCAGCGTACGAAGTTGGGCCCGAAGCGATAGCAATGTCGCAGTCGCGGTCAAGCAAGTGGATCAGTTAAGAATTGATTTTCTGACAGAGGTGTTCGTGAAGAATGGGACCGCGCTTCAAGCGGCGCGTGCGCGCGCTGCAATTTTGACATGGGCTTATGTCGGTCGAACTTTTGCGCCGGAATTTACCAAACATCTGGACGAAAAAAGCATTCGAGATCTTGCCGAAGTTCTGGTTGGCGCATCGACAACTAATCCAACGGAAACTGAAAAATGAGATCTATCACATTGCACCACCAATACCCTCAGCCACCAAAACGTGTTTGGCAACTCGTGACTGATTTTGAGGCCCTCGAAATGGTTATGCAGGGGCTCATAGCCTTCAAGGAGTTGCCCAAGGGACGTATCTATGAAGGCCAGCATCTGGACGTAGAGGTGTCGTTGTTCGGAAAATTGCCGTGGCAGCCCTATAGCATGACCGTGGTCGTCTGTGACGATGAAAGAATGAATTTTCAATCATCGGAAGTTGGTGCTGGGGTCAAAACATGGCGCCATTCACTAACAGTCACGGACACTGAAACCGGTGGATCATGCTTGACGGAGACCATCGAAATAGACGCGGGATTGTTAACCCGCCCGTTTCTGATGTGGGCACGGTATCTTTATAATGCGCGTCATCAACCACGTGAACGTCTTTTGGCTTCGGAGAATTTCTAATGTTTCCCATAACGTCAATCTTGGCATGCAGCCTAGGGGTGCTTCTGATTGTTCTGAGTTGGCTTGTCATACAACTGCGGCGCATGATTGGCGCATCAATAGGAGACGAAGGCGACACAACGTTGTCACGACGAATTCGTGCTCAGGCGAACTTGACCGAGTATGCACCACTCTTCGTCATTCTGATTGGACTTGCCGAGGCGCAGGCTGGCCCCTCAGTATTGCTGGGCGCAACCGCAGGCTTGTTTTTTCTTGCGCGATTGGCACATGGCTACGCTATGGCATTGACCCTTGCCAGCCCTGTGCTGAGGTACTTTGGCGTCGCCGCAACATTCATTTCGATGATTGGCGCAATTTTTCTCTGTTTTGAATCCACTATCAACGGATAGTCTTCAACTGTGCCAGATGCCCAATCCTAAGCATCACCGAGGATATCTTGCTATGAAGGCTCGCGACTGTCTGTGTGCGGCTCACCTTGTCTCAGGCTGCATTTCAGGAGATGAAGATGTAGTTTATACTAAACAGTCTTTTGGAGCGTCAGAGGGACTTGATGGAAGACTCTGAGCATTCTCAACCAAGAAAACGGCTTTTGTCTCTAGCAGTTTTGATGGTTTTGTCTTTGCTGATGACGATCAGCTCTGGTTGGTATGTTCGCTATAGTAGCGAGGTGGTTGGGAACCTGTGCCCAAAGACAGAAGTTAACCCAAATGGCTTCTGCTATGATTTGTTACCATCTGCCGGTTTACCCATCTCCTATTGGAGAGACGTCGGTGGCATCTCAGTCGAAGGCAAATTAGGACCGGAGGACAAGTTTCTTGCTAGCTTTTTTGTGGCTGACTGGTTTTTTTGGTTCGTAACATTGCTCAGCACAACGATATTGATCAAGGCAGTCAGCAAAATTCGGCAGCAGTGATTTTATGAGCCTTTAGTTAATGATACTTGAATTGAACCCAATTTAGGACAGAGGGTTCTGTCATGAACAACGGGCTTGAGGCCCGCAGCGCTGTCTCTAAGTTTCTCAGGTTACGATGCAAACCAAGGCGCAACCAGTATTCTTGGGGCACGCCGAGCCAAAAATACTCGAAACCAGCGACTGAAGGGTAGCTTGCAACGACAGCTTCGACGCAAAGTCGGCAATGCTTCAAGTTCCTTCGAGTCTGTGTTCCTTGCGCCACCTTGTTGGTGTGCACCCTGTAACGCGCGAAAATTCTCGGTTGAAGTTGGATTTTGTTGCAAACCCTGCTGTCAGCGAGATTTCTAGCACCGATTTGTCTGTCTCATTCAACAGTACGCAGGCTTCCTGAATGCGGAAATCATTAACGAATTGCGACACGCTCATGTGACGGACGCGGTTGATCGCGTTTGAAACCTGACGATCCGGAAGGCTAAGTCGGCGGGCTAGGCGTCGAAGGCTAAGGTCTTCGTCTCGGTGTAGTCCCTCCTTCTTGAAAAGCCCTTCGATCCGACCAACAATGTCGCTGTCGTGTTCGGATGGCGCGGGCCGCGCAGGGACGTTAACTTCTTCGGGTTCAGACACTGTAGCAGCGCGTCCAAATGATGCCGCCAAACCGATCGCAAGAATAAATACCGTCTGAACAAAGGTTAGAACCAACCCTGCGTTGCGACCTTCATTTCGGATAAAATCGAAGATCAGAAAGATGTCTGTTAACCCCGATGCAACCAAAGCCATCCCTGTTAGACACATCGCGAAACGGATTTCGCGCGTATCGTTGATCGGCGACAGCGACAAGGCATCTGTACCCTTCCACCACAGTCCAAGCAGCAACATACCAAATCCAAGATATGTCATCAGGATCAGCGGGTCTGGGATAAACGGCAGCGCCGCAAAAGCGACCCAATTCATCGCGACTACGACAAGTGGCCACAGCTTGCGTCCCGTTTGCCGGCCCGCAAGTGCCGCATAAGAAAAATAAGCGACCGCGGGTAAAACCGGTGCCAACAAAATCAGGTAAGGGGCTACCCCCTCAATCTCGTATCCCCAACGCAGTGTCACCAAAAGCGATTGCACTGCATAGAGCGCGACAAGGCCTGCAAATAACTGATGAGCGCGCAGCTTCATATCGCGGGTCAGCACGATCCGGCACAGCAACAGAACAAGAAACAATGTGGCGAACAATGGGAGAGGTACAAACAGCATAGAATGCAGGGGCTTTCGAGGTGGCTTTCGTGATGACATTTATCCTGAAACGCGTTTCAGGACGACCTCAAACGCGTTTTAGGACGCGCGCTATGTGCAACTCCACCAAGATCTGGACATCGCCAATCTGACAAACAAGGAGAAACCCGATGTCAAAATTCGGAACATTCGCCAAAACAACAGCTTTTGCCATTGCCCTTGGTGTTTCAGGTTGGATTGCCTACGATCTTACGCGGCCGCCCTATGATGGAACCGCGGGGATCACCTATGGGTCTGCATCTGCGCCCATTCGCGGAACAGAGGTTGATTTCAACATTTGGTATCCCGCAACACCTGGCGGCAAAGCCATCACCGTTGGTGGTAATGGCGTTTTCTACGGAACGCCGGCGGGCCGCGATGCACCGCACAAAACGGGACGTTTCCCGATGGTTGTTATCTCGCACGGGGCGGGTGGCAACGCAGGCCAATTTGGCTGGATCGCGGCGGAACTTGCGCAAGCTGGCTTCGTTGTTGTTTTGCCGAACCATCCCGGAACAACGACTGGAAATGCATCCGCTCAGGCCGCAATCCGTGTTTGGGAACGACCAGCCGATGTATCTGCTGTTCTGGACGAGATTACCGCAAATGCAGTCGCCTATCCCTATATCGATACAAGCAATATCTCGATCTTGGGGTTTTCAGCAGGCGGCTATACGGCGATGGCAGCAGCTGGTGCGCGGGTTGATCCCGACCTCCTACAGCGCTTTTGCGATGACACGGATCATGGCATGTCTGACTGCGCATTCTTGGCCCATTTTGGCGTCGACTTACACGACTTTGATCTGTCTCCCGCGGCACAAGACTTGCGCGATCATCGAATCAAGACGGCCGTTATTATCGACCCCGGGATTGTTGAAACAATGACCGAACACAGCCTAGAGCAGATCGACATCCCGATGTTGATCATCAATCTAGGCGAAGAAGAAACTATCCCAGTCGGAGTTTATGCTCGGGCGGCATCTGAACTGATCCCCACCGCGCGATATGCAATTGTTGAAGACGCGATCCACTTTAGTTTCCTGGCGCAATGCAAACCACGCGGCGCAAAAATTTTGATAGATGAGGACGAACTTGACCCTCTGTGCGACGATGCGGGCGGCCGTCCGCGCGCGGATATTCACAATGAACTTTCGTCAGCTATTGTTTCGTACTTGAAGGCAAACATATGAATCCGAATGCAAGACTGCGGTGGAATTCTAACCTCCTCGTGATGATACCTAGTTCAAATCTGCGATTAACGTTCTCGAAAAATTGAGCGCCGTCGTAATCACCCAGAGTGTTCCCCACTCTGGGTGAACCTCATTGCCGTTATACTGGCTTAGTCTTCCAGTTTGACCGCTACACCGTTGCCGGTTCGGACTCCCCAGCTGAGGGGACCAATCTGAACCTCGCTGACCTTGGCGTTGATCACTGCGTTTGCTCCGATAGCTGCTGCTTCTTCCTTGAGCTTCGCAATGACCGCCTCAGGTGTCGGGTTCCGATGGAAGGCGGTTGTTTTGTTAACGGTGACCTTCAAGTCGCTTAATTTCTGGTAAGAGCGGCCAGCCAGATCGCCAGATGTAACCAGGACTTAGTCCGCTGCGATCGGAGCGGATTGAGTTTTCGGCGGCTCTTGACGGACGTTTGATGGGCGGCAAAATTGCCTAACTACTTGGTACTATCAGCGGACAGATTTCAGACAGAAGCGGAGCTTGGGCGGCCCGCATGGTGCCCGAACTGTAGATCTGATCAATAATTTCCTGCGTCATAACCGCGTTTCCTACAGCCGGGTCTTCAAGGCTTTCACGCGCATATCCTGTCGTTGAGGTCGTAGCAACTATCGTCATGACCACGGCGAACTGGGCTGCATATTTCGAGAATCTCATATCACTTCTCCTACTAGTGAGCTCGGCTTTACCCCCTCCGACCAGACGCCAAAAAAATGAAAGAAGTGCATCTGGAGATGTCGGGATATTGCGCTTTGTTGTGTGTGGGTGCTGAAGCTCCATTCTAATGTGACGATATTTGTGAACCTTTTCGAGACGACAGAGAATGCCCGGAAATCCATGATTCATGCCCTATCGTCCCACTCGGTTTGACGAAAACTGGATTGCATTTGTATTCTTGTGACTCATCAAGCGGAGGTTTTTATGGACGTTCTGGCCGATGTAATGAGAGCAATTTCTCTGAAAGGCGCATTGTATTTCGATGTACATGCGTCTGACCCTTGGATTTCAATGAACCCATCGATGGATCAAATCGGCTCGTCTATGATGCCAGATACTGATCACGTCATTCCCTTCCATATTGTTCTGGAGGGAAATATTTTTACCAAACTTGGCGACGACTCCTACGGGCCTGTCCCAATTGGAGCGGGTGACGTTCTTATGTTACCAACGGGCGGAAAACACATAATCACATCTGATCTAGAAGTTTGGGAAGGTACACCTGCCGATGTTGAATTTTACAAAACAGCGGCTAGAAGTTCCAAGCCTTTCACGATGATGAACATTGGCGAGACAGGTGACAAAGCCAACTTGATTTGCGGTTACCTTGGTTGTGACAAGTCGCCGTTCAATCCGTTAATAGGAATACTACCCGACATGCTCGTAGTAGAAAATTTCCTTGAAGAAGACAAACTGATGCGGGAGTTGGTAAGTACCGCAGTGTTGGAAAGTAAGGCTAACTCATCTGGTGCCCATACGATGGTCGCCAAACTGAGCGAACTGATGTTCTTAAGAGCACTCCGGCAGTGCACGGACACATTGGACTCAAACAACGTACAGAATTGGCTGACAGCCTTGAAAGATAAACACATCGGACAAGTGCTCGAATTGATTCATCAAGACCCCACCAAGAAATGGACCTTGGAATCGCTATCAAAATCAACCGGGATGTCTAGTTCTTCGCTATCCGGACGTTTTCATCGCTTTGTAGGCGAACCGCCAATGAGCTACTTAACTAAGTTGAGGATCGAGCTGGCTGGCCGGTTGTTGAAGCAAGGTTTAATGGTAGAAGCCGTGGCCCATGAGGTTGGTTACAGTTCTGAATCGGCTTTCCAGCGGTCCTTTAAAAAAATTATGGGCACATCTGCTGGCCAATGGAGAAGGTAGGCCTGAATAAATCTGATCTTTCAAACTGAGATGAGCAATGAAGGAAGTGCGCTAGAAGCAACCAAATTGTTGATGGCGCTGCCCGGCTTGAGGAGTGTTTGACTCACTTCAGAACTCCCCGACCATCGTGATTGGTTCACAATATTTACCTAGTTCAACTTGTGCAGAACTCTCAGATAGTTCCTCAAAAAGTTCTCACGCGCGTCTAGCAAAAAATACCTCGGCAATGACAGCTTCGGTGACTTGAGCGGCACTGCAGCGTGGGCTTCGCCGCAAACGCAAAGTGATGCTGCGTAAGCGAAAGCCGAAATGCCAAGGCGGCTTAGTCCGGCCTTGCGGTCATCGGTGGGCGCCGCGGCTAAGGTCCATAGTGAGCCCATCCTGTGAATTTGATTTTTACGCTGCGGGCGCACGCGGCACGGAATTTGCCGCCTGCGCATCATTTTGAGCTCGGCAATGCGGTGTAAAGAGCGGCCATTCGTGCCAGATGCAGTGAGTTTTCGTCAGGCCATGTGCAAAACACGGACAAGGTCGCCATTAAAGTTTCTCCGTCAATGTCTACTGTTCCAAAATTTACACCGAAGTTCGCCCAAATCCGGCACGGTGATAAGTTGCCACCAGATCAATAAACGCCTTTATCGCTAGCGGCTTATACTTGGTTGGTGGCGTTACGGCATATATGCCACCGGATCGGAGTGACCAATGCGGCAACAGCCGGACTAACCGCCCCGCAAGAACATCATCAAAAACAAGAAAATCTGGCACGATTGAACAGCATTCACCAGTCGCAATCGCTCTGCTAATCGCTGGTGATGCATTGAGCTTTAGTGGCGCATTGACCGATATATCGCGATGCTCTCCCCCCCTTCTAAACCGCCACTCAGTCGCATTTTTGAGTGCAGCGTTCGCGACGAAGGACAGTTTCGCCAAATCTTCCGGCTCCATCACCACATCACCCAAACTAGGCGAGGCCACCACCCATTCTTCAAACGCGCCAACTTTGCGCATCTGGTTCGAAGAATCGCTCGGCCAACCCACTCGAAAGCTCAGATCAAAGTGATGCTCAATGGGGTCAAGCCGATCATCGCTAAGGTGCAGGTCAATAGAAACTTCCTCATTGTCTTGTACAAACTGGGCTACAAGCGGGGCAAGGTGCAGTGTTCCATAATCCATCGGTGCCGTCATACGCAGGTGACCCGTGGGCACTGCTCGGCCAGATTGAACCTTGGCATAAGCCTCTTGCGCTTGAGACAGCGCCGCTTTCGCCTGTTCATAAAATCGCAGTCCCGCGTCAGTAGGATGCAGGTGCCGGGTGTTACGATGCAACAGAGCGGTGCCGAGCTCTTCTTCCAATGTCAGGATCTGTTTGCTGACCACGGCTTTGCTGATGTTCAACGCATCGGCAGCACCGGTGATCGTTCCTGCATCAACAACCGCAACAAAGTAACTCAGCCTGTTGAAATTCACATTCTTCAATTGTCACCTTTTGGCTGACAGTCATTCCTGAAACATTGTCTTTTACTGACATTAGACCGTTGTTAGATTCCCTTCAACCAAGGGAGAAACCGATGCCAACCTTCACCATTATCTACGACACATATTGTGGCTGGTGTTATGGTGCCGGGCCGGTGTTGGAGGCGCTGGTACACACTGGCAAGGTTGAACTCTATCATCGCTATCTGTTTCAAGGTGCGAATGCCTATCGCATGGGCGACGGCTTTGGCACCCAGGCAGCCGTCATTGATGCGCGCATACATGCCTTAACAGGTCAGCCCTTTGGGAAGGCCTACAAGCGCAATATCTTGCGGTCAGAAGATGAGGTTCTGGAGTCGGGACTTTCTGCTCAAGCGGCTTACCTGATCCATGACTTAGGTCCTGAAATTGAGCTGAAGCTCGCGCAAGCTCTTCAACATGGTTATTTCGTGGAAGGACGTTCCACGCAAGATGCTACCTTTGTTGCGGAGACACTGGCGCGCTTAGGACTAAATAGTCAGCGGTTAGGTGCAGCAGATGTTGTCGAGGGCACGCGCTCCCGTGCTGCCGATGCAGAGCAGATCAGTCGATTAGCAGGTTGCCAGGGCGTTCCTACGGTGTTGCGACATGCTGAAACCACGGAAATCATCAACCTGTCAGAGTTTTACAATTCCCCGACCGACATCAGCCATCTGGCAGCCTAGAACCCTTTCAGTTTAACGAGGACAAACCAATGAAACACCTACTCGTAACCACCGCCACATTGCTTTCTTTGGCCATACCGGCCTTTGCAGGCGAGGAAGAAAACAAAGTCGTCGCTATTCGCGCCCTGACGGAAATGTTTGACGCTCAAAACGTTGAACTTATCGATGAGCTTTATCACCCCGACTACATCCAGCATTCGCCATCCATCGCAGATGGGCGTGATGGTATCCGTGCCGGGGTCACTTGGATGAAAGAAAACGGAATGAAGCCGCAGCGTGAGATAGCGCGCGTGCTTGCTCAAGGTGATTTGGTTGGAATTCAAGCTCGCGTGAGCTTTGGCGAAGATACGGCCATTGTTGGTGACATCTTCCGCTTTGAAGATGGCCAGATCATCGAACATTGGGATACCACGCAGGCTGAAGTGCCGCAGTCTGAAACGGCGAATGGCAACTCGATGATCGATGGCGGCGGTGACGTGGACAAATACGTCTCCACCATGGACCTTGCGCGTAACACCATGAACGCGGTTCGCTTCTTTGATACCGGTATTGCCGGAGATATCGAAACGCTCAAAGAACTGTTTGGCGATGAGTATATCCAACACAATCCTATGGTTCCAAATGGGATTGAGCCTATCTTTGGCTTCTTCAAAGACAGCGATGGAACATTGAGCAACGTCACTGTGCACCAGACGATTTCCGACGGTGATCTGACCATGGCCTTGGTCGAATATGCAGATTGGGGCAATGCAGTTATCGAGATCGTGCGTCACGATGAGGAAGGCAAGATCGTTGAACATTGGGATATTGTTCAGAAGATCCCAGCCGCAGAGGATTTTGCCCACGACAATGGCATGTTCTAATTGTCCTTCACAGCAGCCCATTGCGGCTGCCTCACTTCTAACGAGTGGAGCTTACTATGATTGAAAAACTAAACACATTCCGTACGGATGCTCTTAGCGCATTGAGGATCATGACTGGATTAATGTTCTTGCAGCATGGCACCCAAAAGATCCTAAATTTTCCAGAAGCCCCCGCATGGGAAGTTGCCGCATTCTCTATGCCTTGGATGGCTGGATTGATGGAATTAATCGGCGGCGCATTGATTGTGCTGGGCCTCTTCACCCGGCCGGTTGCGTTTTTGCTGTCTGGCCTGATGGCCTGTGCCTACTTCATGGCTCACGCACCCCAGAGCTTTTACCCGATCTTGAACG
>NZ_JBGEHL010000007.1:0-179819 GCF_041403445.1 Aliiroseovarius conchicola | reverse complement strand
TCGAGCTTAGGAAGCGGCCGGATTGTTCAACGGCGCGCGTCATCTCGATTGGATGTTCAGCCAATCGTTCCCCAAAAACCTTACCAAATGCCGTCCGCATCGCGCGGTGCAAATCGTTGGATGTCTCATAACGCGTCAGCAGGAAACGGACGTCTGCAAATATCTTGGGAAGCGACATTGTCCCCGCGGGGACAGAGTTGGTGAAACGGGCCAAATCTTCCAGCGCCTCGGACAACTGGCCGATGAAAGACGTGGTGCTGTCATACTCCCAATAGCCGGGGCCTGATGGGATATAGAGCACATCAGCCGCAAAGACCGCGTTCATCGATTGATAGCCAATCGCGGGCGGGCAATCAAAGATGATCATGTCATAGGCGTCGTCCGCCAGGCCATCCAAGAAGCGCGAGACAGCCGCAAAGAACGACCATTCCGGGTTTACATGTCGATACTGCGCGGATGCGAATTCAACGAACGCCGCGTTGGCGCAGCTGGGGATGATGTCGATCGTTGGCCAACAAGTCGGCTTGATGAAATCTGAATTGCGCAGGTCAGACAGACCCATATCTGTGATCGCGGCCGGTAGACGACGTTGGGGCAGGGCGGTTCCGCTTTCGGCACCCATCACCACGTTGTTCATCCGCTCGGTTTCCTGAATGAGGTCGCGCGCCATGACGCCCCAAACGGTGTATTCCTCGGCCACGTCAGTCAGCCCCATGGAATGGCTTAGCGTCGCCTGCGGGTCGAAATCCACGCAAAGAACGCGGTAGCCATCCAGCGCGGCGGCGTGCGCGAAGTGGAGCGCGACGGTGGATTTGCCCGCACCACCTTTGAAATTCGCAATCGCCGCACGAATCGCACGCTTGTTATCGGGACGCTTCGGCATCAGAGATTTTCGGTTGATGCGGGTGCGTCGGCGCAGCTCGTTGATTTCTTCCAACGTATACCAGCGCTGACGCCCGTCGCCTTCGACCAGCCCTTGGGGCAGGGACGGGTCAGCGGCCAGACGTCCGCGCAAGGTCGACTGATTGACCTTAAAGATCAGCTCGGCCACCTCCCATGACGAAAAGCGGCGCAATGTCTTTTCCATCTCGGGGGAGTATGTTTGCTGCCTGATCCATCCCTGCATTTTGAGCGATTGTGCCTGCAATTGCGCCAAATCTTCGTGGGTAAACATCCTGACTCCTGCTCTTATAGGACGTAAATTATCTGTGCTTTCTGATTTACGCGGAATTCGGCAAAAAAGCAAAAGGGAATTGCGGATTGGGCGGCAAGGCACCGCCCCAAGGGGACAGCATTGTTTTTAAACGATTTTCCCTGAAGCGCATGTATCCACGCTTGAATAGAGGGACACAAGATGTGCTATTTGAGGGCAATAGGGGACATTTATCCTGTAATAGGAGACATACAGCGTGTCCCCCTATACCAATAAACCCTTATTCTTTTTTGATTTGAATAGGTTTTAGGGTCCAGAAGATGAGGGGGCTTGACAGAATCGCACCCAAGGACGCAAATCATAACAGAGTTGGCAAAAGCGTTGAGTTCGACGTAATATGCCTTCCAATGACCGAATGTTAGATTCGGCAAATGATAACACATCCGGGCAAAGATCCGGGCCGGACACTCTCCGGAATCGAGGCAACCGCGAATGCGGACAGAACAGGCAAGCCGAGGGCGGTATGCAGCAGCTCAGGGCAACGGGTCGTCATGCGGCCGCGTTGAAATATGATCTTCTCACGGCAATGGGCGCTTATGCCTTGGCCGAAGGGAAGGGACCGCAACGGTTGGTGTTGCGTCTGATGACCTTGGTCACAGCGCGATACAATTGGGTCCGTAACGAACTGACTGTGGGCCAGCGCGAAATTGCGCGGTTGTGGTCGGTCGATGAACGCACCGTGAAACGAGAGATGGCCAAGCTCCGCGCGATGGGCTGGCTGGTCGTCAAGCGACAGGGATCGCGGGGGCGGGTCACGCAATATCAACTCGACATTGAGAAGATCCTGCGCACCACGCGCGATCAGTGGGCCGCGATCGGGCCGGACTATGAACAGCGCATGACGCGCGACGAGGCCAAGGATGACAACGTCGTGCCGCTGCCGGTCGGCGGGTCACGTGGCGGGGCAGGGGAGGCTGATGCGCCGCCACCTGACATGTCCGACGGAACCGAGTGGTCGACAGTGCAGACCCTTCTACACACCGAGGATCAGACCCTGTTCAACGCCTGGTTCCGAGCCTTAACGCGAGAGGCGCGAGAAGGTGCAAAGTTGATCCTGAAAGCGCCCAGCCGGTTTCATGCGGATTACGTTGATACGCATTTCAGAGCGCGTATCCTTTATGCGTGTCAGTCGGTGGATGGCAGCGTGGGGGAGGTTGCTATCAGACACTGATGGGTTTGGGAGTTGTGGAGTGATTTAAGGTAATGAGTTACGCATTGAAGGAAGTTAGAATGTCCTGAAGGAGCCCAATTTACTGATTTTCTGTACTGCGGCGAATGTCAGATAGTTAAAATCAGCTAAGTCATGTCAGCGTAGGCTTTGTATTCCGCTGTCCCTTTGTCTTGAAACAGATAAATCGCAGGCTGCCCCCCGATCACAACGTTGGACAGATCAAAGTCGCTGGGAAAATTCCAGTCAACCAGAGCATTGCGGCACGCATTAATTTTCTCCGTTTCGTTTTTCGCTACAATAGTTGAACCGATCACTTCACCTACGAACACGAGGGCATCATCTTGCGAGAACAACCACCTATTTCCCTGCCAGGTCGAGTAACCCGGGGTTCGTGAATCTATTGTTCGAACAACATGTTGAGGAACGCCTTCGGGTATATCGTAGAGATCATTGAAGCTCGCTGACCACTTTGCCGCAGCAGACCCGTCGGCAATACACCATGGGCAAACTTCGCTTACGTTATCCACACAGTAAATGGGACCGACGTACATGACGTCTCTATCCTTCTCACAACACGCGCATCTACTGTTTTTCTCAATCATACAACCATTCCCGATTGGGTCAGGGAAATACTCAAATATAGGAAGTTCCAATGTATTCTTACCTCAGCATTAACGTGACAACGGACCTTGGAGTTAGTGCAGCGAATGTCAACAAAGTCCGCAAAGCGGGCATCGCACAAACACCCAGCAGGGCCGGGGCCTAACCCCCCGCCACATGCAAGTCGACCATCCTCTGCACCATCGGGGCGAAGTGCCAATAGTCCGGCGTCTCCATATCGTCGCGTTTTCCGGCTTCGTCCAGATACCGCACCGCAATGATTTGATCGAGGTTTGGGTTTTCCTCGAACGCCGCGACTTCTTCGGCTGACATCGGCCCGCCCTGAAGCTCTAGCGTATGCGCTGACGCTGCGCTGAGCCGCTTGAAATACGCGGGCTTCGTCGCGCAAAGGTATCGCTTTGCAGCGACGTGGAACCGCACGCAATCGGTGATGACGCTTGGAAAGAACTGCTCCAACACTTCGGCGCCTGCGTCTTCGTGGTGGCGGTCTTCGGTGTCGTCGGGATGGTAGGTGCCGAATTCGGACGTGAAGTGGCCAATGTCATGCAGCAGCGCGCCGACGATGATTTCTTCGCTTTGGCCGTTCTGTTCGGCGATGGTCGCGCCTTGCAGCATGTGTTCGGCCATGGTGACGGGTTCGCCCAGATATTCCTCGCCGCCGCGGCGTTCAAAGATGCCGCCGATGAAGTCGACGATGTTGTCGGGGGTCAGTTGGTCGATATCGGGTTTCATTCTGCTGCCTCCAAGCTGTCAGCGCGGCACATGGCGGCGTAGGTTGAGCGTAGCCCGTCCTTGTCGGAATAACAGCCCTGAAGCCACCGGGTTCCGGTGCCGGAATAGGCCTTGCGGGCGTGCAGGACGCGGGTGTTGTCGACCACGAATGCCTCGCCGGGTTCCAGTCGGAAGGTCACTTCCATGGCGGGATCGTCAATGATTTCGCCCAAACGGCGGTAGGCGGCGTAGTAGGTTTGCATTTCGTCGAACGGAACGTCGGTGACGGCACCAAGCGAGCGGTTGTTGAACCGCACCGCGACAAGTTCTCCGTCCGGGGCGAGTTCGATCATTGGGCGGCGTGATTGCAGGCAGACATCGGCTTCGCCTGAGTACTCAAAGCGGGCGCAATAAGCGGATAAGACGCGGAAATAGTCAGGGTTTTCGTCGCGCAAGCGCTCTGCGCAGGCAAACCCGTCGACCACCATGTTTTCACCGCCCGCCGCCGAGCTTTCGAGGCAGTAAAGCACTTGAACGGATGGCACCGGGTCGCGATACGGGTTGTCGGTGTGGGCTTGCAGACCCAAACCGGTGAAGGCGAGGTTGGTTGGGTTCACTTCGGTGCGGACCTCGAATTTCGGGCCGTAGTTTGTGTCGCGGACATAGCCGAACAGGTCGACCACCTTGAACAGCGCGCCGTCCTCGATCGGGGCGTTCACCAGCTTGCCGAACCCGTAGCGGTTTACCAGAGCGAGCCAGTCGCGAAGGGGTGCGCCGCCATTGGTCATGGCCGAGAAGTCGCCGGTAGGGACCGCGCCCATCAGTTTGGCGTCCCACGTCTCTAACCCGTCACCAATCCAGCCGGAATTGGACGGGGCAGGGCGGTCATAGGTGTTGTCGATCAGCCAATTGGCGTCATAGGTGATGGTTTTGTCTTCGGGGGTGAAGGTGATGTTGATTTGATCGCCGGTTACTGTCGCGCCGGTGATTTTTGTGTTCGCCGGGATGTCCCGTAGCGCGACCAAGCGCTGGCCATTGCCGGGCGCGCGGGTGTCTGCGTCCCATGCATTGTCGCGCAGCCACATGGCGTGAAAGCGAAGGGGGCCGTTTGGGGTGGCGAGGGTCAGAACCTGACCATCGGAAGAGTGTGCTGCCTGAAACATCGTTAGGTGGCCTTCTTGCTGATATTTTTCGCTGACAGCATCCCCCGAATAATAGATAAGCACAATTTAGAGGAAACGCCCCTGAGATATGGATGTCCTTATGGTTAACGCTCCACTTTCAAATCTACCCCTCGATTGGGTCCGCGCGTTCGAGGCCGCGGGTCGCACGGGCAGTTTCACCGCAGCGGCGGCGGAAACGGGTCTAACACAGGCCGCGATCAGCCAGCGAATTGGCAATCTTGAGGCTCGGTTGGGCGCGACCCTGTTTATCCGCCAGCCGCGCGGTGTGGTTCTGTCGGTCGAAGGCGAGGCATGGCTGCCTTATGTCACCCACGCGCTTGGGACGCTGCGCCAAAGCTCGGAGGAGCTGTTTGGCATTCAAAGGCGGCGGGTGACTTTGTGGGCCAGCGCGTCTGTTCTGCAATTGTGGATCGCGCCGCGTTTGGCGGGGTTTTCGCTGGGTGAACAGGTCGAGCTAAGCTTCAAAACCATGGTGCTGGCGTCCGAAGATGGTCCGGGAATGGCGGGTGTTCGGGTACGCTATGGCAATGGGGATTGGGACATTGCGTATCGCGCGCGACTTTATGACGAAGCCTTGGCGCCAGTGGCCGCACCGGACCTGCTGAAGACGGCGGGGCAGGGGGGCTGGCAGGATTTACCACGTTTGGGCCTGTCGGGCCCACGTGTGGGCTGGCATGACTGGGCGAAAGCGACGGGGGACGCGCCGACGCCGGTGCCTCATGTCCGGTTTGATACGTTTACGGCGGCTGTGACGGGGGCAGAGGCTGGGGCGGGGGTTCTGCTCGCGTCGTTGCCCTTGGTGCAAGGCTTGTTGGCTGACGGGCGGCTGGTGCGGCTGTCTGAGGCGTCTTTGCCGTCCGAGAACTCATACTGGATGGTGGCCGAGGATCGCGATGTGACCCGCCGCCAGTGGGAGGCGCTTACGCGTCAGTTCTGCGCCTGAAACAATGGGGGGTAGAAACACGGTCAGGTCAGTTTCTTGCTGCATTCCTTGCCGCAGCCCGATAATAGGCCCGCAACGGATGGCAAAAAGGCTGACGCTCTGGTGAAGGACGCGATCACAACGGCTGGGATCAAATTCGCCGCCGTCGATCATACGATCGACGCGCATGTGATCCTGTCGGGCCTGTCCTTGGACCTGTCTGCGCGCCGGATCGGCGTCATTGGGCGCAACGGGTCGGGGAAAACCACCTTTGCTCGGTTGCTGGCAGGGCTGATTGCACCGACCTCTGGCACTGTGATGATCGACGGGATTAATCCCGCGAAGGACCGTCGTGCGGCTTTGGCGTTGGTCGGCATCCTGTTTCAGAACCCCGATCACCAGATCATTTTCCCAACTGTGATTGAAGAGGTCGCCTTTGGACTGCGCCAGATGGGGCAGGACGATCCTGACGGTGCTGCCGACGCGGTGCTGGCGCAGTTTGGCAAAGCCCATTGGCGCGACGAACACGTGAATAACCTGTCGCAAGGGCAAAAGCAGTTGGTTTGCTTGATGTCGATCCTTGCGATGATGCCACGCATCCTGATCCTTGATGAACCGTTCGCCGGTCTGGATATTCCAACACGGATGCAGCTGGCCCGATATCTGGATCGCTATGAGGGCACGCTTGTGCATGTCTCGCACGATCCCAGCGACTTGTCCGACTATGACGAGGTGATCTGGCTGGAACGCGGCGTGCTGAAAGGGCAGGGGGCTGCGCGCGATGTGCTGGCTGCCTTCGCGGATGAGATGACACGACAAGGAGAGAGCGATGATATCTCTGACCTCTCCCGTTAGGACCCGTGCGCATGGCTGGCCTGCTGGGGTGAAGCTGGCGGCTTTGTGCGTGACGACGGTGTTGTTGTTCAAAACGCAGAGCCTTTTGGTTCTGGTTGCAGCGTTTGCGGGTATGGCTGTGCTTTATCGACTGCCGGGGCAGGTGTTCTTCCACGCTGGGCTGCGGGCTTTGAAGGTCTTGTGGCCCTTTGTGGCAATCCTGACGCTGTATCATCTGATCACGCGAACCCCGGGAGACGGGGCTATGATCATCTTGCGGATGGTCACGGCGGTTGGACTTGCCACTCTGGTCACAATGACCACTCAGCTGTCCGAACTGATCGCGGTGGTGCGCTGGCTCGCCACACCGCTGCGGGCATTGGGTTTGAAAACCGAATACCTTGAGACCGCGATTGCCTTGGTCATCCGCTTTACGCCCGTGTTGCTGTCAAAAGGCACGAAATTGATCGACGCATGGCGCGCCCGATCCCCGCGCCGGCCTGGCTGGCGCATCATCCTCCCGTTTACGGTCCTTGCGTTAGATGACGCGGACCACATCGCCGAAGCGCTGCGCGCGCGCGGCGGATTTGAAGCCATGAAGGACTAAGAGACATGGAAAGAAACGTTACCCTAATTGCTCTGTTTGCGGCGTTGATCGCGGCACTTGGGCTGATCCCACAAATCATGCTGCCATTCGGTGTTCCGATTACGGCCCAAAGCCTTGGCATCATGCTGTGCGGGACAGTTCTGGGGGCCAAGCGCGGTGCGCTGGCTGTGCTGCTGTTCTTGTTGCTGGTTGCTGTTGGTCTGCCGCTTCTGTCGGGTGGTCGCGGTGGCCTGGGTGTCTTCACAAGCCCAACTGCTGGGTTCCTGGTCGGATTCCCCATCGCGGCGTTTGTCACAGGGTTGATCACCGAGAAATGGCGCGTTGGGCCACTTGCGATTAGCGCCGGTATCGCTGCTGTGATCGGCGGGATCATCGTGCTGTACATCTTTGGGATCGCGGGCCTGTCGATTGTGCTTGGCAAAACACCGTTTGAGGCGACCGCTTTGGTCTCCGCATTCATCCCCGGAGACCTTCTGAAAGCCGCAATTGCAGGGATGCTGACAGCCGCTTTGGCCAAGGCGCGCCCGGCAAGCGTTTTGTCACGCGCCTAGGAGGCGCTGAGGACGTGTGTTCTGCGGCCGTGTTGATACGCGCCGCAAACGAGAAAACCTGCCGTCGCTTCGAACGGAGCGGCGGTAAAATTGGCCACCGATAAGCACTAGCTGAATACTTGCAGCCCGTGTTTCGGCTTCAATACAGAGCGTGCCGGAGGGCCGTAGGAATCCAGATTTCCACAGAGGTCCGGGAACAGATTGAACATCTCGGCTCGGGCTTTATCGGCCATGCAGGAAACACCAAAAGTACCAGGGTAAAAGCTCTCGCTCTGAAGACCGTCGCAAGTGATAATCTGGTGATCGTCAAAAAGTACGTGAAAATAGGTTACTGCAACACATGAGCCATCAATCTGGGCTTTGCTCGCTTTTTCAAGGCCGATGGCGGGCAGTAACATTTCGCTTTGCCCAAATAGGTTTTTCAGATTCTGTCTTTCGATCAGGATGCGATGCTGCCGTGAAAGCTGAATGTCGTCATTTGGAACACCCGGACCAAAGCAGTTTCGCGGAATGATAACGGGTCGAAGCTTGGGATGGATCACAAGTTCGGCGCTGGAGACAGTCCGTGCTCCGATCCATTTTATCGGTCGCGGGCCGTTGTCTTTTGTCAGAACGAGGTCACCGATTACCAGATCTTCTATCTTGCGATCACCGAATGGTGTTGAGACTTTTGAGCCACCTGTAAAACAGATCACGGACGAGTGCTCCACACCATCGGTGTCGCTCCATGTGCCTGTTGTCCAGCCTAGAATTTGGTCACCTTCTGAAAAGGCCGATCCAGGCATTGGCACGAATACCCAACCGTAGCCATTCAGGCTCATGAACAGAAGTTCTTCGCTTGAGGTGCCACCACCGCCATCATTGTCCTGAATGTTGGACGGAAGAAGGCCAGCACCGTTGATGGTATAGGTCGAGCCGCCGAACGTGGCTGTTTGCGCTGTTCCGGTGTCCCCACCAAACCAATCAAGCTGCGCATCATCGTCATCAACCGTTAACTCGAACGATGTCGGATAGGTAGTGAACCCAGCCCATTGATATGCGGTCACGGTGTAGGTCGGCACTTACTTTGTGTCCTTCGGATTGTCATTCAGCGTGCACAGAATCTTTCGCAGGCTATCCGTAGAAACAGGCTTGATGGGACCCTTTTGAGGGTCCGCAACCCCGCGAGGTGTCATCGATCTTCGATCGCGTTTTTCAGTGTCTTTCTTACTCGTCATTCTCGTACCATTACGCCAGCCAACTGTTAGCTTAGACAGCTTTACTTTAGGTTGTGTAAACGACAAGGATGTTAATATAAAGGGGAGAATAAGGCGAAATCGATCACCGTTGGGCAGCGATTGTTATGACAGTTAAACCCGCTCGGGCTCGTCACTTCGGACTATCGCCCCTCAAACAGCCGTCCCATCCCTTCGTGCGTGTCCTCAATCCCCGCGAGCCTAAGCATGTGCCACGCCAGAGCCTGATTGCTCGAAAGAACCGGAACGCCCGTGCGTGCTTCGATCTCTGGGATGATCGACAGGCAGCGTAGGTTGGTGCAAGAGATGACGATGGCGTCACAGGGAGTATCAGGATGGGCATCGGCTGCGACGTGGTCGGCGGCGGCGATGATGGAAGCTTCAGAGATGCGCGCGACGATGGGGTCGCTTCCTTCTTCGAACGAGCCGAAGCCTGCAATTTGGAATCCGGCGCCCTCTAAACGTTCGCGCATTCGTTCGGAGACTGATGCCACATAGGGCGTGATGAAGCCGAGCCGTTTGACGCCAAGGTGGCGCCCTGCGGCGATGATGGCCGCCAGTGGGTCGGTAACGCGCGCGGTGGGGCAAACGGATTGGATCGCCGCGGCCACTTTGTCGGACCCGATCACGGTTGAGGCCGACGTGCAGCCATATCCGATCACGTCGAAGTCAAGCGACGGCGGCAAAAGACGCGCTGACGCGGGCATGTCGTCGAGCATCCGCGCCAATGTCTCGGGCCGAACTTCAGGCACCATCGGGATGCGCGAATGATAGAGCGCGATGCCGTCCAAATCCAACATCCGGCGAAACTCGCTTTCCAGCGTCTCGTCCGTTTCCAGAACGATCACGCCCAGATTGGCGCGGGTGCCGATGCCGTCATCAGTGTCGAAGTCGAGTTTCATAAGCGATTCCTAAATCACTGGAAGCTCTGGTGCGGCGCGGGTGGTCAAAAGCTCAGCTCCACTTGCGCGCACCACAATGTTTTCTTCATGTACCATGATCCGCCCGGCGCTGTAACCAAGCGAGGGTTCAAGGGTCAGGACCATGCCGTCCTCAATCACCGTGTCATCGAAGGCGGCGTGTGACGGCCATTCGGTCAGTTGCATGCCTAAGCCGTGACCCAAGCGCCCAACATCGCCGCCCTGATCGCCCAACTCAGCAATCACATTCTGCATAGCGCGGAACAGTTCGCGGCAGGTGGTGCCGGGCTTTGCGGCCTCGATCCCGGCTTCGGTGGCGCGCCAGAGCACGTCATAGGCGCGGCGCGATGCATCGTCGGCGTGGCCTATGGCCCAGTTGCGGTCGAAGTCGCAGAAATACCCATCCCATGTGGCACCGGTGTCCAGCATTACGATATCGCCCTTTGCGAGTGGGCGCGGGGTAGGGGGCGAGATCACGTCGTGATAGCCACCCTGATCCGCGCCGCCGACCAGATAAGGCACATCGTCCGCGCCTTGCGTCAGAGCCTCGCGGCGGAAGGCACGGAACAGGTCTTCGAAAGGTTGGCCCTCATGAGCGAAAGTCGGCACGTTACCGAATGTGCGCGAGCCGATGGCGCAGATGTGGGAAAGCTTCTCGATCTCACGCTCGGATTTCACCATACGCAGGCTGCGAACGATCCCGGTGGCGTCTTGGATGCGCAATCCGGGCAGTCCCGCCATCAGGCGTTCGTAGTCGCCAAGGGGCATGCGCAGCATCGTCTCGTGGCCCTTCATAACGCCAATTGCCGCGCCCTGTTGGGCGAGGGGGGTGAGCAATTCGGTCAGCAGGCTAATCCCGTCATCTTCCGGCGCAGGGGCGGACCATGTGCGGATATCTTCGATCCACGTGGTGCGCATGAGCGCCGCGCCAATTTCCGGGATGATCGCGATGGGTTTGCCGCTGGCAGGCACAAACGAGAACCACGGGCGGGTTGGGCTTTGCCAGAACAGAGTGTGGAAGCCCGAGAAATACCGCACCTCTGGTTCTGTCAAAAGTAACATCCCGGCCAACCCGTCTTTGGCCATCAGCGCTTGGGCGTTGGCGGTGCGGGTGGCGAACTCATCCTCTGGAAAGCCGCGCGCGGGACTAGACATGATCTGCCCCACCCATGATGGCTGCGAAAATCGCGGGGTCTGTGATGCCTTCGGACCCGATTAGCATGACCCGCGAAGATGCGTTCAGTCCCAACGCCTCGGCCATATCTGCATCGCGCATGGCGGCGATCAGAGTGGCGAGGCCAGCGACCGCGCTTTCGCCGGCTTCGACCTTTTCGTCACCGCTTTCTGCGTTTGCCAGCAGGCGAACCGTAGGGGCGACGATGCTGTCGGGCATGGTCACGAAATCGGATGCTTCTTCGCGCAAGATGTCCCACGCCATTTCGGATGGCTCACCACAAGACAGCCCCGCCATGATGGTTTCTTCGTTGATCTGCACAACTGTCGGGGCACCCTTGCGGGCGCTTTCGTAAAGACAGGCAGCAAGATCGGGTTCGACAATTACAACGCGCGGGGTTTTTTCGCCCCAATACTGGCGCAGAAAGGCTGCGACCGAGGCCGCCAAGCCGCCAACGCCACCTTGCAGGAACACATGGGTTGGGGCGGCGCCCATCGCCTCGCACGCTTCGCGGGTCATCACGCCATAGCCTGCCATCACATCGCGGGGTGGCTCTGAATAACCCTCCCACGAGGTGTCAGACACAACGAAATAGCCGTTTTCTTCGGCCTCGGATTTGGCGAGGTTGACGGACTCGTCGTAATCGCCATCGATCCGCACGACGTCGGCACCGAGATCGCGCATCGCTTGCGCGCGGCCTTCGCTGACCTCGGCATGGATATAGATCTTGCATGGTGCGCCCACGCGTTGGCAGCCCCACGCCAGTGATCGGCCATGGTTGCCATCGGTGGCCGAGCTCAAGGTGATCTGGCTGCACGCGTCCGCATAGACGCCCTTGCGGATGTCCTCGAGCGTGACGGCATGGCCCAACCGTTCACCCAGTTCGCGCTGCAACACGCGCATGGCTGCATAAGCGCCACCAAGCGCCTTGAAGCTGCCCAACCCGAAACGCGGACCTTCGTGTTTATAGTCGATGCGACCGATACCGATTTGACCCGCCAGACCAGACAGCGACACCAACGGGGTCGGCGCGTAGCCGTCCCACTGCGTGATCTCGGCCCAGCTGTCAACGAAGTCCTTTTCCGACAGAACCCGATGGGCAGCGTCACCACTGGCAGGGGGCACGGCAATGTGGTGCAGGTCGGCGGCGGCAAACGTATCTTTCATGATCAGTCCTTTCGAGCGGGTCTTATCGAGCGGGGAGGCGGTCGCGCACAAGCTCGACCCAGAAATTCGCGCCGATGGGCAGAAGCGCGTCGTTGAAATCATAGTCGGAGGCATGGAGCGGCTGGCCGTTTGGCCCGTCCTGCCCATTGCCCATCAACAGGAAGCAGCCGGGGACTGCGTTTGAAAGATGGGCGAAGTCTTCGGAAAAGCTCATCGGAGGGCGTTCGCGGATCAGCTCCAGCCCGGCGGCGTCCGCCGCGCGATAGACGGCTTGGGTCGGGGAGGGGGTGTTGATCACCTCGACAAACTCGGTGTTGAAACTGACGCTGACCTCGACGTCGTGCGCCGCCGCGATGCCTCCAGCGATCTGACGCATGAAGCGTTCAGCAGCTTTTCGGTCATCAGGTTGGCGGGTGCGCACGTCGCCCTTCAATACCGCATGACCCGGCAAAACATTGCGCTGACCATCGGTGATGAACTCGGTGACAGACACCACGGCGCCAGCATCAGGGGCAAGTTTACGCGACACGATGGTTTGCAGGGCGGTGACCATCTCGGCCCCAACGGTGATGGCGTCAACGCCCACCTGAGGCATCGAGGCATGACCGCCCTGACCATTGATCGTGATTTCAAACAGGCTTTCGCTGGCGCATATCTGACCGGTGCGGGTCGAGACTTGCCCAACCGGCGCGCCCGGCAAGTTGTGGATGGCGTAAACCTCGTCAATCGGATGGGCGTCTAACACACCTTCGTCGATCATCGCCTTCGCGCCCAGCCCGTGTTCCTCGTTCGGCTGAAAAATAAACACAACGGTGCCGTCAAATTCGCCTTCGGTGGCCAGCCGTTCCGCCGCGCCCAAAAGCATGGTCATGTGACCGTCATGGCCACACGCATGCATCGTGCCGGGGGTGTATGACGGGTAGTCATGTGTCGACGTCTCGTTGATTGGCAGCGCGTCCATGTCGGCGCGCAGACCGATGGCGCGGTTGCCTTGACCCTTGCGAAGAATGCCGACAACCCCAGCGCCCTGATGCACCTCGATCCCAAGATCGGTTAGCCGTTTCGCAACCTCTGCCTTGGTGCGATCTTCGGCGAAGCCAAGCTCTGGATGTTGGTGAAAATCCCGACGCAGTGCGGTTAGTCGGGCGGCAAAATCAGTCATCGCGTCCTCGTGGTGTGTATTGCTAAAGAATATCGGGAATTGCGTCTGATTGTGGTATCATTTACGACAACTGCGATGAAATTCATCGCATTGCAACGAGTTGGTGATTGGAAACGGATATGGACGCCAAAGACCTTGATATACTCCGTCTTGTGCAAGGAAATGCACGTTTAACCGCAGAGGCGATCAGTCAGGATGTCGGCCTGTCGCCGCCCGCGGTTCAGAAGCGTCTACAAAAACTGCGCGCGAATGGTGTCATTGAAAAAGAAATCGCCGTCGTCTCGCCCAACAAGCTGGGTCGAGAGATGACCATCATAGTTGAGGTCATTTTGGAGCGCGAGAATCGGTCCCATCTGGACACGTTTAAGCGCAAGATGCGTACAGCCCCTGCCGTTCAGCAATGCTATTATACCACCGGTGAGGGAGACTTTGTTCTGATCCTCAACGTAAAGGATATTCAGGAATATGAGGCGTTTACGCAGGAATATTTCTTTGAGGAAAGCAATATAAGTCGATTTAAGACCGCTGTGGTTATGGATCGGGTCAAAGTCTCGTTGGATGTGCTTTAGGTGATCACGTCAATTTTGCGTCAAATCAGCCAAGTTTGACTGCCGAAGCCTTGGTCGATCGCGGGATTGCGGCTATCGTATAACGGTCGGTCACACCGACGGGGGCCAAACCGGAATACATGAAATGGAACGGGGAACCGGATCTAATCAGACGCGTGAAGACAGTCTGACGGGAAAAACACGAGACGAAGCGATCGAGCGACTTTACGATGTCGCACTTGATCCGACGCGTTATGAGACGCTGTTGGACCTGTGGGAAACGGCCGTCGCGCCGCTGCGAGAGGGGGCCGATTTCGCGTCGCCCCGTCTGTTGGATGACACAACAATTTCCAGCCATTTTGACCGTGCGGGGGCCTTTCTGGATCGGCTGGATCAAAGCAGTACCCAAGACGAACTGGACGCGGCGCTGGCACCTTTTGACAAAGTTGCGGCCTTTTTATTCGATGACAGCCATTTCGTGGCAGCGGCCAACCCGGCGGCGGGGGCGTTGCTGGGCCTGAAGGTCAAGACGCCCTTGGCGTCAATGTTGGTGAATGCTGAAGATGTCGACAGCATCCTTGCCACGTCGCGAACTCTGTTTGCGGGGCTGACCCAACGCGCCGCAGTTCTACGGCTTCGCTCGCGCGAAAAAGGGCACTTCATCGTCGTCCGTTTGCAGGTGACGCAAGTTGGTTCAGGAGAGCGCTATATTCTGGCGGCGTCATCTGAAGTCAGCTGCCCTAATGGGTTTAGCGATATTCTGAAGCGCGCCTTCGATCTGACCACTGCCGAGGCGGATGTGGTGCAGTCACTGGTCGAATGTTGTTCCGTCAAAGAGATTGCAGAGCAGCGCGGTCGGTCGGTCGATACGGTGCGCGCGCAGATCAAGTCGATCTTGTCGAAGACAGAGACACGTTCCCAGATCGAACTGGTGCGGTTGGCGCTGTCGTTGATGGATATGTCGAACTTGACGATGGACGCCAATCCCGGGCCACGCCTGATCAGCCGCGGGTACGCCACGCTGAAAGAGCAACCTTTCAAAAGCCTGACGACACCAGACGGTCGGCGCCTGGACTACCTGACACTTGGTGCCGAAAACGGAACACCGATGTTGTTCCTACCTTTGGACTACGGCCTTGTGCGCTGGCCTGCCTCTGCGGAGGCCGAGGCCGAACGCCGTGGCATTCGGGTGATCGTGCCGGTCCGCGCGGGCTATGGTCTGTCTGATATGGTCGCCAAAAAGCAGGATTATGATGTGGCGGCAACGCAGGACACATTGCAGATACTTGATGCCGAAGGTGTTGCGCGCTGTCCGATCATCAGTCTGGGGTCCGACAGCTTTTATGCGATGAAGTTGGCCTATCAGGACCCGACCCGCGTTTCCGCGATTGTCGCCTGCGGAGGCATCCTGCCGATGACGCGGCGCGAACAATATGAGCGGATGGAGAAATGGCACCGGTTTATTCTGGCGGGCGCGAAATACACGCCCCATCTGTTGCCGTTTATGGTGAAGGCCGGGTTCTATTTGGCGCGTAAGATCGGCAAGCGTGGCTTCATCCACGCGGTTTACGGAAATTGCCAAGCTGACGTCGACACGTTCGAAGATCCCGAGGTATTCGAGGCGATGGTGACCGGGTCTGAAACTGCCCTGACAGATGATCATAGCTCGCACGAGGCGTTCTCGCGAATGGTTCTGGGCGAACAGAAAAGCGACTGGACCCCGATGGTCAATGCGCTGCGCGGGAAGTTACCGGTCGTATTTTTCAACGGCACCCATGATCCGCAGGTTCCCGTGGCAACATTGGAGGAGTTCCAGCACGATCACGACTGGATTGACTACCGGGTTTTCGATGACAGCGGGCAGTTGATCTTTTTCCGACACTGGCAAGAAGCGCTGAGCGAGGCGGAAAAGCACCTCGCTCGTTAACTTTTACCCAATGTTGGGTATGAATTTCTGCCCGGTGTTTTCTAAACTTTAGGTATTGAAGCCACGATATTTTATCAGGGAATTTAAGTTGCCGAACGTTTTCTCAATTTTAGGGAAATTCCCGAATTGCTGCTTGGCAGGGGTTCACGGATCAATCATCGGCTTTGGCGGATGTTGATCATGTCCAATCTGGGGGTGGGCGTATGGTAATGGCACGAGGCTTTCGTGGCTGAGGGATCAGCGGCGGGCCTCGTGTTTTCATCTGAGTGGATCAACGGATGTTCTTTCGTGGCGGTATTTCCCGACTGCAAGAACTGATATCCTTTGGTGTTTGGGGGTGCTTTACTGTGAGTGGAGCGGATCCAAATGGGCAACCCGTCGCTGGTCGCGTCTTTGTGGCACGGTTTGGCATGCGGCGGGTTGCTTTTTGGGCCCATAACCGGCGTTACTGACTGGAAGTATCAAAAGCACCAGCAATGACCGACCATATCAATGACATCTCGGTATAATTCCTACGTCATCTGCACCACGCCACGCAGTGGAAGCACGATGCTTTGTGGGCTCCTGTCTGCCACGGGCCGTGCGGGCAAACCGGAGTCCTATTTTCATGTGCCATCGCTTGAACGGTGGGTCGAGGCCCATGAGCTGGTGTGGGGTGACTACGGCTCGGATCGTGAAAGGGTGCAGGCAGTGGTCGATGCTGCCCAACAAACTGGATCGGCCGACACGGGGGTGTTTGGCCTGCGATTGCAAAGGGACAGCTTCGACTACTTCATGTCTCAGCTGGCGATGCTTGTTCCAGATGCCGAAACCGACTTGGCCCGCATCGAGGCCACTTTCGGGTCGACGCTGTTTATCTACCTCACGCGTCAGAACAAGCTGGAGCAGGCGATATCGCGGGTCAAAGCCGAACAGACCGGTCTTTGGCACAAGTCGGCTGATGGGCGCGAGCTGGAACGTTTATCAGAGCCGCGCGATCCAATTTATGACCCAGAAGCAATCGAACGTCATATGATGAACCTCTCTGGCTTAGATCAGGCTTGGCACGATTGGTTTGCGCGCGAGGGAATTGAACCGCGCCGGGTTTACTATGATGATCTTGCGAACGATCCTGCAAAAACGTTGGCGCGGATATTAAAGGCCTTAGGTTTGGACGCAGCGTTGGCGGACATAGTTGATGTTCCTACGGCGCGACTTTCAGATTTGGTGAGCCGGGACTGGGCAGAGCGGTATCGTCGAAGTTGCTGACCGACGAAGAACTTGCGTGATGGGGTGTTCTTGGGGGGCGAAGGGCGGGATTGAGCCCTTACCTACCGAATGCCGCAACACAGTTATATTATCCGTTGCTCCAGCTCGGCAGGATCGGCAACGTCGACATGCCAAAAGGCCCGCGCTTCAACTGGGAGCCTGGCCAAAACGCGTTCGAAGTCTCTTCCATTCGTGCAGCGCCGAACCGCCCATGCCGTTGCCTCAATCGCATTGTCGGGCGTTAAGTTGTGGTTCACACGCACATTTTGGACCTCAGAAATGAGCGTCTCTCGGTTTTCAAATGCCGTGCGAGGCTCCGTAACATCCCAATTTTGAACAAAAATTGCACGAAGTACACTCGGCAAAACACTTGCGAATTCCAATCCCTCTTGAGCGTTCAAGCGACGCCTGAACACTTGGAAAACCGCATCAACCGCCGTGTAAGCCATGTTGTCTGACTCAAGGGACATGCGCTCTTTCACGTCATCAAGGAAAGCGCGCCACTCCTTTGAGGCGTGCCGATATGTCCAAGGCATTGGCATGGTAGCGGGTTCCTTTCTCAGCATTGGCGCTGACAATCCTACCGAGGTTCACGAGGGTTGTCGAAGAAACCAACGGCAGCAAAGTCCCGCAAAGCAGCCATTGTCTTTCGCATCCCCATAACTATCTGATTACTACCACCGTCAAATATCCACTAGCCCAACCTCCTGTGTCGCTCCATACTGGCCCGACGACAAAACGGAGGCGCAAATGTCTGGATATCTTACGACCCATGTACTCGACACGGCCAAGGGTTGCCCTGCGGAAGGGTTGCAGATTGATCTTTACCGGATCGAGGGCGAGACGCGCGCTTTGGTGCGCTCGCTTGTGACAAATGATGATGGGCGCACGGACGAGCAGATATTGCCGACGGGCGAGTTTGAGATCGGGACATATGAGCTGGTGTTTCATGCTGGTGACTATCTGCGGGCGTCCGGGCAAAACGGGGCGGAGCCCTTGTTTTTGGATCAGGTTCCGTTGCGCTTTGGTATGGCCGAAGCCGCGCATTACCATGTACCGTTGTTGCTGAGCCCCTATGGGTATTCTACCTACCGCGGAAGCTGACTTTTTTGCTTAGAAAAAATTGAAAATTTTCAATAGGTTGCGATGTTTCGCGACCTATATATGCCTGTCTGCGACCCCTTCAACTCGGTGCATTTGCTTGACTCATCAGGCGCCTATCTGACATGGAAGTCTTGCGATCGGTTCCGTGTGTGCAGAGGCACCGCGGTAGTAATAGGGAATACGGTGAGGTG
This sequence comes from Aliiroseovarius conchicola, assembly GCF_041403445.1. Taxonomy (NCBI): domain Bacteria; kingdom Pseudomonadati; phylum Pseudomonadota; class Alphaproteobacteria; order Rhodobacterales; family Paracoccaceae; genus Aliiroseovarius; species Aliiroseovarius conchicola. The sequence goes on along the minus strand of NZ_JBGEHL010000007.1, from coordinate 161,329 downwards.
TAGCCATTAGGCGCCAAAACCGTGACTGCCCCCGCAACTGTGAGCGGCGAGCGAAGCTGAATATGTCACTGGGCCACGCCCGGGAAGGCCAGCCAAGCTATGACCCGCGAGTCAGGAGACCTGCCGGACGCTGGGCATTTGCCCAATTCCACCGGACGCCGGGGTGAGCGTCTGGCCCGGCGGTCACCAGACCCTCCCGAGCCATTATCCCCGTTGTTCCTTCTTTATTGCAGGCATTTGTCTGCGTACCCAAAGAGGACGACATGAAAACTTGTCTACTGGCCGCTACTCTGGCCGCTTTCCTACCCGCTGCCGCGGCAGCACATTTCCAATTGAACTATACCGAAGAGGCGATGATCGACCGTCCGGGCGATGTGCCCATGGGTCTGATCTTCTGGCATCCGTTTGAGAACGGCCATGTGATGGATATGGGCCAGCCGGTCGAATTCTTCATGGTGCACAATGGCGAAAAGACTGATCTGTCGGATCGGTTAGAGCCTGTGACCTTCAAAGGTGCCGCGAACGAGGCGGCTGCGTTCAAAGCCTCTGTGCCGGTGAAACGTTCGGGCGACTATGTGGTCGTGACGGTGCCTGCGCCGTATTACGAAGAAAGCGAAGACATCTTCATTCAGCAGATCACCAAGGTCGTACTGAACCGCAACACGCTGCCTACGGATTGGGATCAGCCCGTTGGCTTGCCCACCGAAATCCTGCCGCTGAACAAACCTTATAACGTGATTGTCGGATCGACATTCTCGGGTCAGGTGCTGGCCGATGGCAAACCTGTGCCGGGTGCAGAGATCGAAGTCGAGTATATGGCGGCCGAGCCGGATCTAGATGCGTTCTCAACCACCGCGCCCACGGTGCAACCAATGGCAGGCGGCGCGATTGTTGCTATTGCTGACCAGAACGGCGTTTTCACATTCGGTATTCCGAAGGCGGGCTATTGGGGTTTTGCGGCCCTCGGATCAGGCCCTGCGAAAGAGCATGAGGGCAAAGAGCTGTCCCAAGATGCGGTTATCTGGATCAAGGCCGAGGATCTGAAGTGAAGGGACCGTCATGCATATCGTAGACGGCGCCCTGTCTAACCCCGTGTTGATCGGGGGCGCGGTGTTGACCGTGGGCGGGCTGGCCATCGGGCTGAAGCATTTGCCGCTGGAACGTATTCCGGCGGCAGGTGTTCTGTCGGCCAGCTTCTTCGTGGCCTCGCTGATCCATGTGCCAATCGGGCCAAGCTCGGTCCACCTGATCCTGAACGGGTTGGCGGGGATCGTGCTGGGCTGGGCGGCGTTTCCGGCTCTGTTTGTTGGTCTGTTGTTGCAAGCTGTGTTTTTCGGGTTCGGAGGTTTGACGGTGCTAGGGGTCAATGCGGTGAACATCGCATTACCCGCCGTGCTGGTCGGTCTGGCATTCCGCCCGCTGGTCGCCCGTGGCACGCCAATGCAAGGTGCGATCTGGGGCGGCATTGGTGGCGGTATCGCGATTGCGGCAACCACCGTTGCAGTGGCCATTTCGCTGGCCCTGTCGGGAGATGAATTTGTTACCGCCGCAAAGCTCGTTTTTGTGGCGCATATCCCTGTGATGGTCATCGAGGCGCTACTGACCGGTGCCGCCATTTTCCTGGCGCGCCGCGTGAAACCCGAGCTGTTCTCAGACGCAAAGGGGGGATGGGCATGATCCGAATTCTTCTAGTGACACTGACCTGCCTGATGCCGCTGCCCGCAATGGCCCATAACGTCATCGCCTCGGTGTTTCCGTCTGGCGATGCGATTGAGGGCGAGATCGGGTTTTCAAACGGTGAAATGGCCACTGACCTGGCTGTGGAAGTGTTTGATGAAAGCGGGGCCAAACTGGGCGAGACGAAAACCGATGCCGATGGGTTTTTTCTGTTCACTCCAACCCAACCGGTGACGCACATTTTTCGGGGTGATCTTGGTGCAGGACATATCGCCGAGGTGATCATGCCCGCCGCCGAGGTGGCAGGTCTGATGGGGCAGGGGGCCGCTGATGCGTCCGCCGGCGCCTCGGTTCTGGCAGGTCAGCCTCAGACCGCGCCTGTGATGGCGTCTGGATTGTCGGATGATGCGCGCGCTGAGTTCGCAGCGATGCTACGCACCGAGTTGCGCCCGATCCGACAGGAATTGACCGCGTTCAAGAACAAGTCGAACTTCCAGTCCGTTCTGGGGGGCATTGGCTATATCGTCGGCTTGTTTGGTCTGGGCTTCTACATCGCCGCGCGTCGCAAGCTGGAGGGGAGCAAATGACCTATGTTCTGACGGGTGACGACAAACCCTTTGCCGGGTTCGGTGGTCTTCGATCGGCGGTCACTGGGCTTGATCCGCGCATGCGGATTGTGCTGACGGTGATCTATGCCATTACCGTGGTTAGCCTGTCTGATCTGCGGGTTTTATCCGGCGCGCTGATCCTGTCAATGTGGCTGTTGGCGATCTCGGGCCTGCCGTTTCAAAAGACGCTGAAGCGGATGGCGATGATGGACGGGTTCATCATTTTCATGCTTGTTTTATTGCCTTTCACGATGCCCGGCACGCCCATTTTTACGATCTGGGGTTTTGATGCCACGTGGGAGGGCCTGTGGCGCGCGACCGAGATAGCACTGACCGCCAACGCGGTCATTCTGGCGGTAATGACGTTGGTTGGCTCGATGGAACCCGTCACAATGGGACACGCGCTTTTTGCCCTGAAGACACCCGAGCGGTTGGTGCATCTGATGATGTTCACCATCCGCTATATCGACGTGCTGCGCGAAGAATACTTGCGCCTTCGTACCTCGATGAAGCTGCGGGGGTTTCGACCCGGCACGAATTGGCACACCTATCGCAGCTATGGCTATCTGGTGGGGATGATGCTGGTGCGTGCGATTGAACGGTCGGAGCGTATTCTGGCGGCAATGAAATGCCGCGGCTTTTCGGGTCGGATCGTGTTGCTGGAAGAGTTCCGGCTGACCCGCACCGACTTTATCTTCGCAGTTGCGCTTTGTGCGGCACTTGCGACGCTTGTGTGGGCCGAGTTCCTTTATGCCGCTTATTGAGCTTTCAGACATCCACTTTGCGTACCCGACGCTGGACCCTGTTCTGGAAGGCGCGTCCATGCAGTTGGAAGCAGGCGAGCGGCTGTCGCTTGTCGGGCCAAACGGGGCGGGAAAATCGACGCTGTTGAAGATCATCATGGGGCTGCTGGTGCCGACCCAAGGGACCATCACAGCGTTCGGAACGCCGCGCAATGAAGAAGCGGATTTTCACGAGCTGCGCCGCCGGATCGGCTTTGTCTTTCAAGACGCGGATGACCAGTTGTTCTGCCCGACCGTGGCCGAGGACGTGGCATTCGGGCCGCTGAACCTTGGCAAGTCAAAAGACGAGGCGCTGGCGATTGTTGACGATGTGTTGGGGCGGCTCGGGTTGATGCATCTGCGCGACCGCGTGACCCATAAATTGTCGGGTGGCGAGAAGCGTCTGGTCACGTTGGCGACCGTGCTGGCAATGGAGCCGGAAGTGCTGATCCTAGACGAGCCAACCAATGCGCTGGACCCGGACAACTATGCGCGTCTGGTGGACATCCTGAAAGGGCTGGATCAAGCGATTATTCTGGTTAGCCATGACCCAGAATTTCGGGCTGAGATAGCGCCGGATGGGTATGTCTTAAAAGACAGATGCCTGACTCGCAATTGACGATCAAAGCTGAATAATCTCACCGCCTGCGGCCTCCGCATCTTCGCGATCATGGGTCACAAGCAGCACCGGCAAGGCGCGTGCCTTCGCGTGTTCAAAGACCAGCCGTCGTACTTGCCCACGAAGCTCTGCGTCCAGCCCCGAAAACGGCTCGTCCAGCAGCAGTGCGTGGGGTTCCGACAGCAGCATCCGCATCAGGGCCACGCGTGCACGTTGTCCGCCGGATAGTGTGGCCGGATCGCGGTCGGCGAAACCTTCCAGCCCAACCTCGGCAAGGGCGGCGTCGATCTTGGCGCGGCGCTCGGCCTTGGTGCCGCCCTGGGCCAAACCAAAGGCGAGGTTGGCCCCGACGTTTAGATGCGGGAACAACAGCGCATCTTGGAAGAGGACACCGACACAGCGCTCGTCCGGGGGTAAATCGATCAGGTCGCGGCCCATCAGGCGAATGTGGCCAGACAAGGTGAAATCTGACGCGAGTGTACCGATGATGGCAGACAGCAGAGTGGATTTCCCCACGCCGGAGGGCCCCATGATGGTTAGCACTTCGCCGGGGGCGACATGGGTGTCGATGGCCATCAAGCGTGCGCCCGATTGCGTGATCTCGACCTGATCCAGATGCAGCCCGTCAGCCATTCAAAAGTCCCTTTCGATTGCGCCATATCAGGGCGGGCAACAGCAATGCCAGCGCAAAGGGCACCAGAGCCGCGGCGGTTTGCATCAGCCCGAAGACACCAATCGCACGCCGGTCCCCGCCCGATGCCAGCGCGACGGCTTCGGTGGTAAGGGTCTCAACCCGACCACCGCCGATCAGCAGCGTCGGCAGATATTGTCCAACAGAAACCGCGACGCCCACGGCGATGGCAGTCAGCAAGGGGGCAAGAAGCATCGGCAGACGGATACGCCACAAAACGCGGTTTGGACTGGCTCCAAGGGCAGCGGCAACCGTGGCTTGGCGGCGGTCCCACGCCTTCCACGGTCCTTCAAGCGACAAGCGCAGATAGGGCAGGACGAAGACCAGATGGGCAAAGGCAACGGGCGCGCGGCCCATGTCCAAACCGAAGTTCAGAAACAGGGTTTGCAGCCCCGGCAGGAATGCCGTTTGTGGCACGATCAGGGGCAGATAGATCAACCACATGCCACGCTCGGTCAGGCGCAGATTGCGGCGGTCCTCGGTCTCAAGACAGCCGATGGTCAGAAGCATGCCGATCCCAACGGCGAGGGCGGCAATCAGAGCGGTTTCGCCAAGGGCGTCCAGACTGCCAGCGCGATGGCGCATCCAGCTGCGCATCGTGAACTGGTCGGGCAGAATATCAGGGAAGGTCCAGAAGCCGGCGAAGGACCAGATGATCAGACCCAGAAGGCCGAAGATCAGGGCGAGTGAGGTGGCGGTGCCAAGGGTGAAGCCGATGACGCGCAGGGGCAGATCATGGTGGCCGCGATGGCCAGCCTCGATCCGTGCACAAGCCACGCGGGCCACCAGCTTTTCACCAAGGAACCACAGACCGACCGCGCCGATCACCAATGCGAGTTGCAGCAACGCAGCGGCAGCAGCTTGCAGGCGGAACGCAATGTCGGGGTCCGACATCCAGCGCACGATTTGAACAGACAGGGTGGGGGGCGTTGATGGGCCAAGGATCACCGCCACATCGACCACGGACATGGACCATGTCAGCACCACAAGAACGGGCAGGCGAATGCGGGCGTAGACCGCCGGGAAGATTGCGAACATCCATGCCGACATGCGCCCGTAGCCCATGCTTTGGCTCAGCGCCATGCGTCGGCGTCCGTCGATCTGGCCCAACGCGGCGATGGACATGAGAAGCAGGAACGGCACCTCTTTCATCACCATACCGGCGATGAGCGACAACCCCCACGGGTCGTTCAAGATCAACAGGTCTGGTGGACGCTCCCACCCTGTCAGCCACGGCGAAAACAGGCGTGCAATCCAGCCCGATGGGGCGATCAGAAAGGCCAACCCGAAAGCGGCGGCGGCGTGCGGGACGGAAAGGAAGGGCGACAGCAGACGTTCGAGGATACGAAACCCGCGTGTGCCCGCCCAACCGGCAAGGATCAAAGCAGTGATGGCCAGTGACAGGATCGAGGCTGCGAAGCCGGTGACAAGCGACAAGCGGATCGCTTGGTCGATGCCGGGCCAGTCAAAAAGCGCGTGGAATGCCGCGAGGCTTGGCCCGGTTTGACCAGCGGCTGGCAGGTGTCCAAACGCGGGCAGGATGGTTCCCCACAACCCAGCCGCAAGCGGGCCAAGCAGCACAAGGACTGTCAACGCAGGGAACAAAGGGAGGGAGGGGAAGCGGACCATATCAGGGTCAAATTTGCCCCGCACATGATGCGCGGGGCAAGTCTGTTATTGGACGCCGTAACGGGACTGCCAGTCCTCGGCAATCCGGGTCATCCAGCTTGGGTGCGGTTCGTCCTGAACGCGGCCAAGCTCGGCGGGGGACAGGGTGGCGATGCCAAGCTCAAGCGCATCAAAGCGGGCGCGGTCCTCGTCCGGCAGGGCGTCCATGTTCAGGACTGTGCCATAGCCCAGGACCTCGGGGTCTTGCGCGTTGGCTTGTGCCTCGGGCGACATCAGGAAGTTGGCCAGAACCATCGCGCCGGCTTTCGAGCCAGAGTTATACGGGATCGCCACAAACGACGCGTTGCCGATGGTGCCCTTGTCCAGAACGAAGGTACGGACGGTATCGGGCAGTTCGAAATTCGCGATGGCGGTCGAGGCCGCGCCGGGGCTGAAGGTAACCGCCATGTCCAGCTCTCCGTCATTGATCAGCTGGATCTGACGCGTGCCGGTGGGTGGATAGGTACGACCTTCGCGCCAAAGGTTCGGCGTGAGTTCTTCGAGATAGTTCCAAAGCGGTGCCGTGACCGTTTCATACGTCTCGTCCGACACGGGATTCGCCAAAGCAGTAGGATCGTCCGACAGCTCGACCAGCATCTGTTTCAGATATGTCGTGCCAAGGAAATCGGGCGGCTGCGGATAGGTGAAGCGGCCCGGATTGGCCTTGGTCCATTCCAAGATCGCCTCGGCCGAGGGCAAGGGGGCGGGAATGTCCGCTGTGTCATACATGAACACGACCTGCGCCATGGCCCACGGGGCCTCGTACCCTTCAACCGGGACGGTGAAATCCGTGCGTACGGTTTTGCCGTCCGCATCGACGTATTGCCAGTTCGGCAGTTGCTCGGCAAAGGGACCAAACAGCAGGCCAGCCTCTTTCATCGAAGCAAAGTTGGCCCCGTTAATCCAGATCATGTCGATCGCGCCGTCATCATCCTGACCGGCTTGCTTTTCCGACAGAACACGAGTCACAGCATCGGCTGTGTCGGTCAGCTTTACGTGCTCCAACGTCACGCCATAGCGGTCTTTGACCTGATCGCCGGCCCATTCGATGAAGGCATTTGTGGTGGGCGAGCCACCCCATGCGTTCCAATAGACGGTTTGGCCTTCGGCCTCGGCGACGACCGCGTCCCAATTAGCGGGATCGGGGTCTGAGATCGCCGCGAGCGGCACGAAGGTTGAGGCCAGCAAACTGGCGGCAAAAGCGAGGTGTTTCATTGGGTCTCCTGTTGGTCGGTCGTGATTTGGCCGAATGCCTGATACGCGCCGTAAACGCGTAGGATGGCAGTGGCGAAACAAAGGATGCCGAACGCCCAAGCGAGCGGCATGAAATAGGTGGGGGCAAGGCACAGAAGGACGAAGAACGCGATGGTTTCCGTTCCTTCCAGCAACCCGTTGGAATAATAGAGCGACTTTATGCCTTGGGCGCGCGTCTCCATCCCCTTTTTCTCGGCCAGAATGGCGTAGCCAAGAAAGCTGGCTCCATTCACGTAGAAGCTGAGCAGTAAGAACGCGCCAGCAATGCCGTTTGTGGCTGGGTCGTACAGGACAAACCCGAACGGGATCGCGCCGTAGAACAAAAAATCAGAGGCGATATCAAGGTATCCGCCGAAATCTGTTTTCTGCGAGGCACGCGCCACCGCGCCGTCCAACCCATCGGCGATCCGTGACAATAGAATAAGGCACAAAGCCAACGTGAAGGCTCCGAATGCCACGGTCCCAGCAGCGGCCAGACCAAGCGCCAATCCAGCCAGTGTAACCGTGTTGGCCCCAATGCCCGCACGCGCCAAGCCGCGCCCGGCCGCATTCAACGGCGGATCAATCAATTTGCGTGCATATGCGTCCAACATGACGCGGCCCTTTCCCATCCCGCTGGCCTGCGGGGTTCATTCGTTTCGATATGTGGACCGGAAACCCCCTGTTCGTCCATCCGACCTACGAAAACGTGAGCGGTCGTCATTAAAAATCGGCAAAAAGGTTGGACACTCTGCCCATTCAGGGTTCAATTGGGCGGTTCAACACGCAAGAGGTCCAAGGATGACGAAACGCTCGTATTACGCGCCCGCAGGTGGATTGCCCCCGCAGTCCCAAATTCTGACCGACCGCGCCATGTTTACCGAGGCTTACGCGGTGATCCCAAAAGGCACGATGAGCGATATCGTGACCTCGAACCTGCCGCATTGGAACGATGCCCGGTTCTGGGTGCTGGCGCGGCCTTTGTCCGGGTTTGCCGAGACGTTCTCGCAGTACATTGCAGAGGTTCAGCCGGGCGGCGGCAGCGATACGCCTGAAACTGACGATGGCGTCGAAGCCGTGCTGTTCGTTGTCGAGGGCGCGATGGAGCTTACGTTGAACGGCGACACCCATCAGATGGGCGAAGGCGGTTACGCGTTTCTGCCGCCAAGTGCCAACTGGTCTTTGCGCAACACGGGTGATGTGCCTGTTAAGTTCCACTGGATTCGCAAGGCCTATCAGCCCGTGCAGGGGATCGACGCGCCGGACGCGTTTGTCACGAACGAAGCCGATCATGATCCGATCCCGATGCCGAATACCGATGACGCTTGGGCCACGACGCGATTTGTCGCCCCCGATGATCTGCGCCACGACATGCATGTGAACATCGTGACGTTTCAGCCCGGCGGCGTCATTCCGTTTGCCGAAACCCATGTGATGGAACACGGGCTTTATGTGCTGGAGGGCAAGGCCGTCTATCGCCTGAACCAAGACTGGGTCGAGGTTGAGGCCGGCGATTTCATGTGGCTGCGCGCCTTCTGCCCGCAGGCTTGTTATGCAGGCGGTCCGGGTCCGTTTCGCTACCTGCTTTACAAGGACGTGAACCGGCACATGCCGCTTGGGAAACTCTGATCGCACAATATTTGATCAAAAATCCAGAACTAACCCTTGAACCCCGAACGCGTTTCCCCTTCTGTGGGGGTAACTCATGCGCGCGAAGGATGAAGCCATGGCACAGAAAATCCGCATCGGACTAAACGGGTTTGGCCGCATCGGTCGGTCGATCCTGCGTATCCTGGCCGCTGATCCCGGCCCGTTCGAGGTTGCGTTCATCAACGATATCGAAAGCCTGGACACTTGTGCATATCTGTTCAAATACGACAGCGTTTTTGGACCTTTTCCGGGGCAGGTTGAAACGGGCGAAGACGCACTGATCATCAACGGGTCGTCGATCCCATTCTATGGGCATTCAGACATCAGCGTCATGGACCTGTCGAAGGTCGACGTGGTGATGGAATGCACCGGAATGGCGGGCAAACGCGCTGTGGCGGAACGTGGATTGCAGGCGGGGGCGACGAATGTCCTGATCTCTGGCCCGTCATCCGAGGCGGATGTGACCATAGTTCTGGGCGCGAATGACGAGAAACTGGCGGGGCAAAAGATTGTCTCGAACGCGTCATGCACGACAAACGCCTTGGCGCCGCTTTTGAAACTGTTGGATGACGAGTTGGGCGTAATCGGCGGGCACATGACCACGGTGCATTGCTATACCGGCAGCCAGCCAACCGTCGACAAACCCCGTGCCAATCCTGCGCGGTCGCGGGCTGCGGCATTGTCGATGGTGCCGACGACAACCAGCGCGCATGAGCTGGTGGGCGAGGTGTTGCCGCATATGGCCGGGCGGGTCGAGGCGCGCGCGATCCGGGTGCCAACAGCCAGTGTCTCGGCCATTGATCTGACTGTACGGTTGAAGACCGAAGTTTCCGAGCCCGAGGCGCGAGACCGGGTGCAAGCTGCCGCCGACGGACGCGTGCTTGGCTGGACCGAAGAGCCGTTGGTGTCATCCGATCTGCGAATGCGGCCCGAAAGCCTTGTGATCTCTGGCCCCGAACTCTCGGTGTCCGAAGGTGGGCTTCTGCGGGTTTTTGGCTGGTATGACAATGAATGGGGCTTTTCGCACCGGATGCTTGATCTCGCGAAACTAATTGCGAAGGGGTGACCGGATGAAAATTGGTTTCATTGGGACAGGAGAGATCGCGGCGGCGATGGTTAAAGGGCTGTCCGGTCGCGGGCACCAAATCATGGTGTCAGAGCGGAATGCGGTGGTTTCAGCCGAACTCGCCGCCCAATTTGACGATGTGACAGTTGCGCGGAACGACGAAGTTGTCGCCGGAAGCGAAACGGTGTTTCTGTGCCTTCTGGCGGATGTTGCGCGCGGCATTTTGGTCAACTTGCCCTTCCGAGCCGACCACAGCGTGATTTCGGCAATGGTCGACGTTTCGGTCAGCGACCTTGCGATACTCTGCGCGCCGGCGTCAGATATTGCGATCACCATCCCCTTGCCCTCGGTCGCGGTGGGCGGATCGGCTATGCCGGTCTATCCAGAAAACGCGGCACTCCGTGCTTTGTTCGGGGACAGCGACGTGATCATTCCGTGCCGGAGCGAGGCCGCGTTGAACGCCCATTTCGGGGCGTCTTCGATGGCGGCAACCCTGCTTGATCAGATGCGAGAAGGGGCGGCGTGGTTGGCTAACATGACCGGCGATCCCAAGGCGGCAGAGCAATATGTGGCCACGCTTTTTGCAGGCTTCCTGCGCCAGACAATCGAGGAACCGCATACCGATTTTGCCGACATTCTGGACAGCCTATCCACCGAAGGGGGGCTGAACGCCACCTTGCGGGCGCATATGCGCGATCAAGCTGTGCTGGATGATCTGACCGATGGTATGGACATGTTGAAATCGCGTCTGGGTTTGCTCGACTAATCCCCACGATCACGCGCGATTTTCGACCGCATGTCGCTTTTCGTACCGAAAAGTGGTTTTCTCACACCTTGCGATATGGTCAGGCTGTGCAACAGATGACGCCAAGTGAAACCCACGGGCCGGTCAACCTGATCCGCCCTGGCAGGAGGCCACATGTCCGACTTGTGGGACGGTATAACACAGGCGTTCTGGATGCTTGCGACGCTGAACGCTGATCTGGTTGAGATCACGCTTCTGTCGCTGCGCGTCACGCTGACCGCGCTTGTGATCGCGTCATTGATCGCGTTGCCGTTGGGGGCTTTGTTGGCTGTGCGCAGGTTTCGCGCGCGCCGGATCACCATTGCGGTTTTGAACGCATTGATGGGATTGCCGCCAGTGGTGGTTGGTCTGATCGTCTATGTGTTCCTAAGCCGATCTGGGCCGTTCGGGGTGTTTGGTCTTTTGTTTACACCAACCGCTATGATCATCGCGCAGGTGATTATCATTGTGCCGCTGATCGCCTCGATCGCGCATCAAACATTGCGAGAGCTTTGGTCGGACTACCATGATCTGCTGATTTCCATGAACACGACCCAGTTTCAGCGCATTCAGGCGCTTCTATGGGACGGACGGCGCGCGCTTTTGACGGCGTCTCTGGCGGGCTTTGGCCGCGCCATTGGCGAAGTCGGCGCGATTATGATTGTAGGCGGCAATATCGACCACCACACCCGTGTTCTGACCACCGCCATCGCGCTTGAAACCGGCAAAGGGGATTTCGGGTTGGCGCTTGGTCTGGGCTTCGTGTTGATTGCCATGGCTATCGCGGTGAACCTTGCAATCCACATCATCGGACGTACAGAACAGGAGGGTCGGTGGTGAGCACGCTATTCCCTCTGACTGTCAAAGACGCCTCTGTCCGGCGGCGCGGTAAGGTTCTTGTTGGGCCGGTTGATCTGGAGCTGCAAGGGCAAGGGGTCACGATGGTGATCGGGCCGAACGGGGCGGGGAAAACGTCGCTTCTTCGGATGCTGCATGGGATTGCGCGGTTGGGCAGCGGATCGGTCACATGGGCGTGTGACGAGGTAACGGCGCGCACGCATCAAGCCTTTGTGTTTCAAACCCCGATCATGATGCGCCGATCCGTTCTGGGCAATCTGGTCTACCCGTTGCGGCTGGCCGGGGTTCCACGGGCCGAGGCGCGATTGCGTGCCTCGGACGCGGCACAGAAGGTTGGATTGGGTGCAATGCTGGATCGCCCGGCGCCATTTCTATCGGGGGGGGAGCGGCAGAAATTGGCATTGGCACGCGCGTTGATCACCAAGCCGGAACTGTTGTTCTTGGATGAACCCTGCGCGTCGCTTGATGGGCGGGCTACGCGTGAAATCGAAGACATTCTGACCCGTACCGCAGCTGATGGTACGCGGTTGATTATGTCGACCCACAACATGGGCCAAGCGCGGCGACTTGGCACAGAGGTTTTGTTTTTTCTGAACGGTAAGGTCCACGAACACGCTCCGGCCTCTGAGTTTTTTAACGAGCCGAAGACCAAGCAAGCCCGCGCATTCCTTCAAGGAGATATCGTCGAATGAAACAGGTGATCATTGCGATCATTGCCACCGCTCTGACCGCAGCCGTGGCTGTGGCGGACGAGATGAAGCTGGCCGTCACAACCTCGTTCCACAATTCGGGACTGGCAGACATCTTGCTACCGCAGATCAAGGAAGACACAGGGATCGACGTGCAGCTTCTGGTCGTCGGGACCGGGCAGGCGATCAAGCTGGGCGAGGCAGGCGATGTCGACGCCATCCTTGTGCATTCTCGCAAAGCCGAGGACGCTTTTCTGGAAGGGGGCTTCGGCACCCATCGGCGTGAGATTATGTATAATGACTTTGTGTTTATCGGACCGGATGGGGATGGGGCCAAAGTGGCCGACGCCGCGGACGCCGCGGGCGCCCTTCAGCGGATCGAAAACGCACAGGCGCCGTTTGTCAGCCGGGGTGATGACAGCGGCACACACAAAAAAGAACTAAGCTTGTGGGACGGCGCTGGGGTTGCTCCGCACGGCGATTGGTATCGCGCGGTGGGCGCTGGCATGGGGGCTGCTTTGAACACTGCATCGGGTATGAACGCCTATATCATGTCGGACCGGGCCAGTTGGCTGAACTTTGGCAACAAAGGTGATCTCGCGCTGTTGTTTTCCGGTGATCCGGTGTTGTTCAACCAATATGCTTACTTGCCGGTGAATCCGGACAAGCATCCGCATGTGAAAGCGGACTTGGCGGTGCGGTTGGAAGAATGGTTGGTGTCAGATACCGCCCGGTCGTTGATCAATGACTACAAGATCAACGGCGAGACGCTGTTCGTGTTCAACGCGGACTAGCGAAACCCAATAGAAAGCTGGGCAATAGAAAACGGGCCGGTGGGAGGGACCGACCCGTTTTTTCTGCGATGAGCCACCCCATAGGGCACCGGCATTGCCCGCTGGGGCTTCGCAGATCACAAAACGACGCTTGCGTCGTCGTCCAGTGCAATTTTGGCGACCGCGTCATGAGCGGCCAGATCCTCGATCTGGCGCGACGTCAGATCCGCCACAAGCATTTGCAATTCAAATAGGTTGTCATCGACCATGATGCCGTTCTTGTTCAGATGGTCCATCACCGGCGTGCAGTCGTCATTGCAGGAAATCAACACAGGATGAGAATTACCGTACAAGCTCTCCATCCGATCTTTTAGTTGTTGGTCTAGTTTGTGCATCTTCGTCTCTCCGGCATTGAAGTCGGTTATTATTCTTGGTCGTTGGCCCCCAAAGGTTCATCCGGGTTCTTGGCCGTATTGTCGCGATCCAAGGGTTTGGGTCTTGTTAAAGTCTTGGTGCGAACTGAGCAGCCAACCTGGGTGGAAAGGAACAGGTGATGAAAATGGCTTTGTCAGATTGGCTACTCAGTACGCACTTATAATATGACGTAGGGGCATTAACGCGGCGAAAGGGCGGCGTGAATGTTGCGTTAGAATTGGTGTTTAAACGAATAATTTGCGTGAATTCAGTGCAAATACGGCAACAAAAAGCCGCTGAGGGTGACCCAGCGGCATCTTGTTGGACACATCGTTAGGGATTCGCTTTAGCCAAGGACGGCTTTAACCGCAGCTTTCGCGTCAATCAGGCCCGCGCCAAAGAAGGAGACATGAGTATCTGCCTCTTCGTCGGCTGAATTCATGGCATCTGGTGTTAAGTCCACCGACCCGCCCATTAATGGCAGGTCCTGTCGGGCGCTTTCCTGAAGCAGTCGCTTCATATCGCTTCCGTCACGCGGACCTGTTCCGTTTTGAGTTTGTCGTTCAGCCCGGCGCACCAATGCAACAACGCCCCCCACTAGGGCAGAGGCACCCGACGTTCCACCAAACTGAGTGTAGAAGCCGTTTTTGGCCTTGGACATCGGCACGTCGACGTCACCATCCTCGTCACCATCATAGCCGAAGGGGCCGGGGATATCGGTGCTAAGCAGGCCTTTCTTGCTATACGGCACCGACATCGCACCTTTTGGCATCAGATAGGCGACCTTGTCCTGCCGCTTTGTCAACTCGCGCAATTGATGGCGGTTGAAAACCTCCATATCATCCGACGGCGCCACAAGCGTCAGGCCATCCCCATAGTTGGAATAGCCCGAGCGATAGCCGTGCCCCGAGACCGCGCCTACAGCGATGATGCCATTTTCGCGATCCGCTAGATTGGCAGGGAACAATAGTTGGCTTTCGCCTTCGTTACCTGCAGCGCAGACAATCGGGACATTTTTGCTGATTGCCACGAACAGCGCGCGCACGACGGTCCACAAGTGCCGCCCGGTTTGGGACTGTTGAGGCGCAGTCGGATCTACGTCGGAAGCGGTTGCATCCATCACATCGATCCGGTGCAGAAGGTCTGCGGCTTCGTGGCTGGCCCAGCTTTGCAGTTCGGCTTTCAGGTCGGTTTTGGGTGAAACGATTGAGCCAACAGGATCAGGCAGCCCGCGTGGCATAACGATCACATCCGGCTTTTGATTCCACGCGTAAAGAAGGGCTGCGATGAATTGCAGTGGATCGTTGTCAAACCCCGTGCGCAACGAAATCAAGTGCGAGAAGGGATCCACCCCAAAATAAGGGATCACCCCTGTCGAGGGTTTGTCTTCGTGATTACAGCAATGCTCAGGCCCACCCACGATCAATCCGCTGACCGCGGTACCATGCGAGGCAAACTTCGCCTCGGCGTTACCATATGGGCGTTGCTCACCCGTGCTGTCCTTTAGGTGCTGGACGATTTCACCAAACATATCGGCTTCTTTGGCCGGCAGGCTGTCAAGATTCAGGGCCGAGATGTCGAGCCCGGCAAAATTCTTTTGTTCACCCTCGTCGTCACCTTTCAGCCGGGATCCATAGGGCGAGCATGTGAAATCAATCGAGCGCTCAGCATCCACCCGACCCTTCAAGTTTGGATGATCCACACTGCACCCAACATCTATCAAAACGACTGTCGAGGGATCGGCTGTTTCCTTAGCCCCCAGCTTGTCCCAAAGCGTATCGGCAAAGCCTTTGCCGGTTTCATCCGGGGTAATGACCCCAAGTGCCACCAGGTGCCACAAGTAGTAGTAGTTGCTTTCATCCGCGACTTCGGTGGCCTTGCTGTTTTTGTCCATCTTGTTCATGTTCATATCCCCCGAAATCAAATCCATTCCTGCTGAACTGCTTGGTAGCGTTCAGCAAAGGCGTCAGCAAAAATTGGTGCAAACCGTTTGGCCAGTATCCGACCGGCAGCGGTGTCGCTTGGGTAATGCAACCCAGCCCACTCGCGGTTCTGTGCCACGTTCAATGCATTATCAGACAGGACCTGCGTCGCGGGGTGTTCAGGCAGGATCGTGTTGAACGCATAAGCCAGTGTGTGACACTGGAACGAATGGTTGCTCGGAAACGCTTGGTGTGCCGGGTTGGCAAGGACCGGGCGCAGGCGGGGCTCAACTTGATTGGGCCGCAGACGTCCGAACAGTCCCTTGTAGTACAGTCCGATATATTCGGTGACAGTCAGCAGCTCCAGAAAGCAGGCCTCGGTGTTTTCGAAGCCGGACAGTCCATCAATACCAAGAGGTCGTGTGAAGGCGGTTAGGTCCAGTGTGGCTTCTTGAATGATATCCGGAATGCGCTCTTTGCGCTCTTTCGTATTGCGTTGCATGGCAAGCAAAAGCTCGGTTTCCAGACGCGTGTGATCGGGGCCGGGGGGAGGGGGCAAAATCACATTTGTCCACTCATCTGGCAAACGTGAGCCAAGGTCATCGGTACCAGAACGGTGCAATCGCAACAGCGCGTCTGTTGGCATCAATGATCCGCTTCCACCAGCGGCGCTGGGGGCCATCAGCTTGTTCTTATTTTTGTTTTTATTCTTGTTCTTGTTTTTATTCTTATTTTTGTTCTTGTTGAGAGCGGACTTGTTGAAAGCAGATTTGTTCAAGACCATGCGCACGGCGCTGACGCCGCCCGCGCCTTGTGCGCCCGTGCGGTTCTGGACCGAAAGCTCGGCCAGTTGATCGGTCGTGTCGTCAAACAAAAGGCCCGCCGGGCCGACTGTGATCTGGCCAAGCGTCAGGAACTCGGCAATAGAGCCGCATTCATGAGCGGTTTCAGTGCTGTCTTTCATAATGTCATCCCCATTGATCAAGAAAATTTCAAATCAGTCTTTGTCAAATCCAGCTTTGCGCAGCCCAATTAGGAACTGTCGCCCACCCTCGGTGGCCAGCCCTGGATAGCCCGAACCCTGCAGTACCTCGGTCGAGAAGTCGGGCTCGATTTCGACCAGCTTCTGGCGCAGGCTTTCCACCATCTGGACATTGCCCAGATGGGCGTGGCTGGAAATCAAATAGCGCAGGATCGAGTTGAATTTTGGACGTTGGACCAGTGCTTTTTCACCGGCTTCGATGGCGGCATGATGGTCGCCAGCCAAAGCGGCGGCGATACATTTCGTCGTGTCGAAATAGTAACTGATGGGTGTATTTGATCCTAAATGCTGCGCCCATGATGCCATTGCCAGCGATTTTTGCGTGTCGCCAGCATAGGCATTCATCGTCGCATAAAGGTCCCAACCAATCGCCTGTTCCGGGTCGATCTTTAACGCGCGCTCGAACAGAGATGCGGCCATATCAAATTCGCTGAACAAGTATGAATGGATGTGGGCCGCGAGCGACAGGACAAGCGGATCGAACTCGTCTTCCTCCAGCGCACGCGTGGCGTAGTACTGCGCCTCGGATATCTGCGCGGCGGCATCGGGTGTGAACCGTTGGCCGACCTGAAACGACTTGGCAAAGGCCATCCACGCATAGGTCTGCGCGTTCGGTTGTTGTTTCAGCAAGTGAGTCAGTTTGTCTTCGGCTGTGCTGAGCTCGTTCACCGACAGGCCGAACATCTGGTAGATGCATTCGATCAACTGTCCAGCACCTGCCATCTGCGGATTGATGGCCTGCGTTTGCAGATGGCGTCCGATCTGGATCACTGCCTGCGCAACCAGCCCGTTCAAAGCAGGGCAGGCGGGTTGGGCGAAGTCTTCGGCTGTGAAGGCCTGACTGGCAGTCCAGACCGTCACGCCGTTCGACCCGGTCAGCAATTCGGCCGACAAGCGCACCACAGGGCCCTGATTGATCTCGGCTATGCGCAGCACAAGCGGGACATCGACCCGTCCAAAGGCCCCGCGCATTTGCGACACGGGCTGGTTTTCAAACGTGCGCACCACAGGGATGCGCCCCATTTCGCGCAGGTTGCGTGACAGTTTGTCAATCATCAGATTGGCGTGTTGATCGCTGGCCACCATGCTTTGAATGCCAATGGCCCAATTGCTGTCCTGCGCAGTCGGTGTTGTTGGTGTCGTGTTCAAGTGCGTGTTGATTTTCGGGTCGGAACCGTTCAGGGGATCTGGCGCGCGCGACAGGCCCAATACATCGCTGGCGACATCTGATCTGGGCGCTTCGGCTGTATCGGTGTCGTGTTCGACCAGACGCTGTTCCCAGATCTGGCGTTCCAGTGTCAGCCAGCTTTCAAACTCCGGGTCGCAGATGTCAAAACCTTCAAGAAAGTGTTCTGCAACGGTGTCGATGCTGACCGGTGTCGATGCCTCGCCACGTTCCACCTGCCCGATCAGTTCAATTGCGTCGACGCGGATGCGCGACAGGTCCAGAGACACCGAGTATTTGTCGGCGCTTAAGATGTCTTTCTTTTCGGGCCCGAAGCATTTGCGAATGTCCAAAAGCGCCTGCCGTAAACTGGCAGAGGCCTGATCTTCGCCGCGGTCGCTCCAGAGTTTGTCGCGCAGCCAGACCCGCGATCTGGACCCGCGCGGTGCAAGGGCCAACATGGCCAGAACAGCTTTGGATTTCTGGTTCTTTGGTGTGAAAGGGGTGCCATCAAGATCTTGTACGGCGAGCGGGCCAAATAGGTAAATGTCCAGCTCGCGATGGCTTGTGTGTTCGACGTCCATTGGCATTCCTTCGGAAACCTTTGTGCGTGACGCACAAGATTGTTTCGAAATGATACCCAAATTTGGCGTTTCTTGCAAAAATTGAGCAGCAAGCATGTGCGCCCCCAAGGATGATGAACCGAAGGCATACCTAGGGGGTGGGCGTCATGTGTGCGTGAATCCAGCGTGAAGGTGCGGGTTGATATGCAATTTCAGTGGGATTTGGCGCAATAATTTTTCGATTTTGGGCATTTTTCTAGGCGCCGTTCTGTTCCCGGTGTTAGCGAAGCGAATTTCAGGGTGATTCTTTTCCGCCAACACGATCGAGGCCGTCGGGCGACAAGGGATGGGAAGCGGTCAGCATGTTGCCGCTTGCTTTCCCAGTGATGTTCGGCGGGGAACCGGCACTGCTGTGTGTGACATCGGGATGGGGGCCAGACTGGAAAAAACCCAATAGACTCAACCGATAGGCGGTTTATCATATATCCTTTGGGATAGGGAGTGCGAGTTTATTCCCTTATTCTATTGAGGATGCTCGTTTTTGCCCTCGGCACGGATTCGCTTATTCTCAAATTTTCTGTTTTGAGGACTCCCGCATTGGTTGAGGGTGTGATTTAATGCTTGTACCACTCAGGAACCAAGCGCGCGATGTGGATCGAACCTTCGGCGATACGCATCGTTCGCGTTTACAACCCTGACTTACAGGCGTTCGCGCCTTAATTGTGCCACGAATCTGCCGCATGATTGATTCTGCGGAAGGAAGATATGAATGAAGTGGGCCGTATGTGCTTGAATAGGCAGCGGTCAGACGGGAGTTGAACATGGTAATCGGTGCTCTTGTTCTTGGAATGCTCGTTGGGCTCGGAACCGCCGTGCTTGCTTTGTTCAATGGCTATTCCTTCTGGATGGCGCTGTGGTTTTACAGCTCGGTTGGAACCGGAGCCGCACTGCTTAGCATTGGGATGATCTACTTGATCCGTACTTATGTCATGCACGGACCCGACGAACCGCAAAGCTAATTCAGAGCAACGCCGGCCTGACTACCACACCCCAGACACATTCGTACGCGCCAATTGGCGATCAAATGCCGTTCAGTTCTTGCATCACATCCCACATCGGAACACAGTAGGCACAATATAGATGCAGGCACGCGCGGGGATGATTGATGTGTCAGAACAGCTTTCTGTGAGAACCAAGAAGAATCCGTATCGGAAAGAGCTGTCGCGCCTTCGTCGTGCCTTTATTACCGTTGGCCTTTTTAGCGCCGTCATCAACCTGCTGATGCTGACCGGACCGCTATATATGTTGCAGGTCTATGACCGCGTGCTGTCCAGTGGTTCAGTCGCGACGTTGCAGGGACTGTTTATCATCGTTGTCGTACTCTACGCGTTCTTGGGTGTGTATGAGTTTTTGCGTGCGCGTCTGTTGTCGCGCGCTAGTTATCGGTTGGATCAGGAACTAGGGGCGGATGCGTTCGGGTTCTGGTTGCGATCGGGCTTTGTTGACAACAAGGAACACTATAATCCGGTGCAGGACCTGTCGATGATACGGTCTTTTTTGGCAAGCCCGGCAATTCTGGGTCTGTTTGACCTGCCATGGATTCCAATTTTTCTTGCTGTGGTGTTCTTCATTCACCCGTGGCTTGGTTGGCTAACCGTCGCAGGCGCGGGCGTTGTGATTTTGGCGGCGGCCATTAACCGGATGGCATCGCGCGATCCGATCCAAAACGCCGGAACAAGTGAAGGGATCGAACGCTCTTTCGTTGAACGCACGCGTCGCAACGCCGAGGCTGTTCTGGCGCTGGGGATGCTCGACAAAGTTACGGCGCGCTGGCGTGGATTGCACGAAGGGACGCTTGGGCACAATCAAGCTGGCGGTGATCGGTCCGAGGTTGTTACTGCGTTCTCAAAATCCTTCCGACTTCTGTTGCAATCGACCTTGTTGACCGTTGGCGCTTTCCTTGCGCTGCGTCAGGAAATCTCGCCGGGGATGATCATCGCGACCTCAATCATTGCAGGGCGGGCGCTGGCGCCTGTCGATCAGGTCATCGGCCACTGGCGGACCATTGGCCGGGCAGGGGATGCACATCGACGTTTGAAAGAGGCGATGGAATACCTGCCGGATCCGCAAAGCGGTTTTGATTTGCCCGAACCCAAAGGGCATTTGAAGGTCATTAACCTGTCCAAACTGACCGCCAAGAATTCACTGGTCAGCGACCGTCCCCGCATCTTGGATCGTATCAGTTTTGAACTGGAACCCGGCGATGGGCTTGGCGTGGTTGGCAGCTCTGCGGCGGGGAAGTCCAGCCTGGCCCGCTTACTGGTTGGGCTTTGGCAACCCGATCATGGGGAAATCCGGCTGGATGGCGCGACGCTTAATCAGTGGAGCACCGAAGATTTGGGACGCCACGTCGGTTACCTGCCTCAACGGGTCGAAATGTTGCCGGGGACGATTGCGGAGAATATCTCGCGATTTGATCCCGACGCCAAGGATGACGACGTGATCGACGCGGCCCGCATCGCTGGCGTGCACGACATGATCTTGAAGATGCCGGAAGGCTACTCGACTTTCGTGGGCACCACGGATCAACCCCTTTCCGGCGGACAGACCCAACGTCTGGGTCTTGCGCGGGCGCTTTACGGAACACCCCGATTGTTGGTGCTGGACGAGCCGAACTCGAACCTTGATGCGAAAGGGGACGAGGCGTTGGCTAGCGCTGTCATGGGCATGCGCAAGAAAGGATGCACCGTTCTTGTCATGGCGCACAGGCCAAGTGTTATTCAGGCGGTCAACAAAATCTTGATCCTGCATGAGGGCAGGTTGGGCCGATTTGGCGCGAAGGAAGATGTGTTGCAACACGCAGCCCCACAACGTCCGGCCGCTGCCCCCTCGGCGGGCCCCAGCGCTGTATTCGAGGTATGACCCAATGAGTAATCTGCCCAAACAGTCGCTTCGGAATGTAAAAACTGGCATGGCATTGCCCATTTTTCTAGGGGCCGTGGCCAGTTTGGCCCTTCTGATTGGCGGCTTCGTATGGATGTACGCAACCGAGATAACCAGCGCAGTGATTGCCCCCGGCAAGGTTGTTGTGCGGGGCTTACCCAAACAGGTTCAAAGCCTTGATGGTGGTGTGGTCGACGAAATTTTGGTCCGAGATGGCGATGTTGTCAGCAAGGGTGACGTATTGTTGCGTTTGGATCCCAGCCTTTTGCAGATCAACTTGGAAATTTACCGCAACCGCTTGGCCGAAGTCGTAACACGCGAAGCCCGGCTGGACTCCGAGTATCAGGAACTGACAGCACCGACTTTTAATATCGACAGTCCATATTTGTCTGGCATCGACCTGAACCAACACTTCAAGGGACAGCGCGAGATCTTTGTCGCCCGAGCCGAAGTTCTGAGCGGGCGTAAAGAGCAATTGGCCGAACGCATCCTGCAATTTGGCAATCAGATTTCGGGTGTGGAGGCGCTGATCAAATCCAAACAAGACCAGTTGGAATATGTCAGTCAGGAACTGGCAAACCTTCAAGGTTTGAACAACGAGGGTCTAATCCGCGAAAGTGAATTGTTGGAACTTCAGGGGCGCGAGTCGTCGCTGCTGGGCCAAATTGCAGAACATCAGTCTGAACTGGCGCGCATCCATAACTCGATCCGCGACACAGAGCTGGAAATTCTGCAGGCGGACCGTGAATTCAAAGAACAAGTGGTCACTGAGTTGCGCGAGACCACGGCAGAGGGCGAAGAACTGATCTTGCAAATTGTCACCGTCGAGAAACAGCTGGAACGTGTAGATATCCTCGCGCCGACCGACGGGATTGTGCATGAATTGCAGGCCACGACCGAAGGTGGCGTCGTCGCGCCCGAGGCGACGATCACGCAAATTGTGCCGTTGTCCGACGGTGTGGAGTTTAAATTGCAGGTCGACCCACGCTCGATTGATCAGGTGTTTGTCGGTCAAACCGCCAAGGTGATCTTTCCGGCGTTTAACCAACGTACCACGCCAGAACTTTACGGTTCGGTGTCGGGGATATCACCGACATCGGTGGAAGACCCTCAAACAGGGGAAAGCTATTTCCGCATTGACCTGACCTTGCCTGACGACGAGATCGCACGATTGGGAGAGGTCGAATTGATCCCCGGCATGCCGGTGGAGGCCTTCTTGCAAACCGGTGAGCGGTCGGTCCTGACTTATCTGACAGAGCCTTTGGTGCAGCAGCTTAGACGGGCGTTCCGTGAAGGGTAGGGCACAGCACCTGCAAGTTCCCTATGTGGTTTTTTTGTCAACCTTCGCATGTAGATTAAGGGAAACCTGACTATTTCTTGGTGAAAACCCGCTTCTGTGGCAGTGTTTGCTCAAAATAACCGTGAAAATAACAGTCGCAAAGACGGCTGGCGAGGCAGACGGGTAGCATTATGAAACAGAATACTAGGCGCAATGCGCCAGTCTTGGGATGCGTGTTGGCAGCCACAATCGGGCTTTCGGGTTGTGCAACAGACGAACCCTATAAACTTCCATTCTTTAAATTTGCCAAATCATATTCGAGTATTTCGTCACATGCAGTTCCTGTGCCCCTGGCAGATGAACGTTGGTGGCTGGGGTTCAAAGACCCCGTCTTCAACAACCTGGTTGAACGGGCAATGACGGGCAATATCGACCTAGAGATCGCCCGAGAAAAGGTCATCGAGGCAAATGCCAATAAAGGCACAATTCCAAGTAATCTGAGTGCGACACCGTCGGCGTCGTACACGAATTCCCAAAGTATTACCCAAAATGCCCTAGGCCTTGGGTCGACTGACAGTGGTTCGGCTCAGCTTAACCTTGCGTGGATCCTTGATCCATATGGATTGCGCCGTCAGCGGATTCAAGCTGCCGCCGCGCGTGTCGATGTGGCGGACGCACAGGTTGATGCGGCGCGTTTGACAGTTCTTCTGAGCTTGTCGAATGCCTATGTCGATCTTCGATATAACCAACGTCTTCTTGTCCTGCGCCAACAACAGTTAAAGTCGCGCCGCAGTGCTGTGTCGCAGACAAAGCAACTGTTTGATCGTCGTGCAGCGACAAAATTGGATGTGGTGCAGACCGAAGCACTTGTCGCCGAAACACAGTCGCAGATTCCGGCTGTTAGGGCTGCAATCCGCAGCCGTAAGAATGAAATTGCTGTTCTGACCGGTGTTGGACCTGCGCGTTTGGGGATCAATCTTGACGGCAACGCCAAACAACCACGCCCTGCAAAATCACTGCGCACTGGGGTTCCTGCAGATCTTCTGCGCAACCGCCCCGATCTGAAGATCGCCGAGCGCAGTTACTATGAAGCCGTCACAAATGTCGGCATTGCACGCGCAGATTTGTATCCGTCTTTGTCACTCAGCGGTATGATTGGGTACGGCACCAATGGCACAAACGATGGTTGGGAATATTCAATTGGCCCGGCCTTGAACTTGCCATCTCTGCCTCTGAAAAGTGGCAAATCACGGGTCGCCGCGCGTCATTCGGTGGCACGCCAGCAATATAGCGGTTGGAGGTCGACAGTTCTGACATCGCTCAGCGAGGTTGAAAATGCACTGGCTGCCTATCAAGCCAGCCGCAGTTCGGTCGTCGAGGCACAGCGCCGCGTTCGCTTGAACCGCGAGGCGTTGGAGCTGACGCAGGAGCTTTTGAAGCGGGAAGGCGCGACTATTCGGGATTTGATCAACGCCGAAGAACGGATCGCGGATGCGGACACAGCATTGGCTGAAAACCTGCGCCAGCTTGGACTGAACTATGTGCGTTTGAACATCGCTTTAGGGGCGGGAAGCAACGTCGGAGGTAAGTCGGAGCAGGTTGTGGCCGTCAAAGAGGGCCCCGCTTCCTCCATCGCGAATTGATCTAACATTTAGGTCTACGAATTCAAATACCCACCCCGACAGAAAGCCGGGGTGGGTATTTTCTTGTCTAGTTAGCGTTGCTGGAAAAC
This sequence comes from Aliiroseovarius conchicola, assembly GCF_041403445.1. Classification (NCBI taxonomy): domain Bacteria; kingdom Pseudomonadati; phylum Pseudomonadota; class Alphaproteobacteria; order Rhodobacterales; family Paracoccaceae; genus Aliiroseovarius; species Aliiroseovarius conchicola. The sequence goes on along the minus strand of NZ_JBGEHL010000007.1, from coordinate 137,171 downwards.
CTAGCGAATGCGGAACTCGCGTTCGATCGTCAGGAACAACTCGTTCGAATGACGGTCGGTTTCGCCTGTCGTTTCGGTGCGCCGGTATTCATATCCGGTCGACAAGCCCCAATCTGCTGTTAGCTCATGAGTATATGTCGCGCGAAGACCTGACACTGCGGTGGTGCTTGCGGCGGCGATGTCGGTTACTTCTGCGTAGTCCAGATCAAACCCGATGGATGAAACTGGCGTCAGCTCTCGGTCGAACCCAAGCGCTGCGCGGGTTGTTTCGTTCTCAATCCCGGCATCAGAGTTGCTGTAGCTGCGATCCAGTGTTGCTGTGATCGTGCCCAAAGCAAACTCATGCGTGTAGCCCAAATTGCCGATGAAATTAACATCGCCGTCGTTGGAGCGGGTGGCTCCAACCCCCGCAGTCAGCGAGCCGTTTGGAAGGTCGAACGCGCCGGTAACTTCCACCGTATCGCGCCGTCCGGTCGTGTTGATGTCACTAGAGAATTCGGCGGTCAGGCTGCCGGTCGGGAAGTCCCGTGTGATTGATACTGCGCCGGTGATACCGTCTTGATTTGGTGCGTCAGAGCGATCGATTTCGGTGTAGCCAAGGCTGGCGTTCATCCGCGTTATCGCATCGATTTCGTAACTTAGACTGGCCGTAGCCCCGCGTGTTTCGCGCGATGACCGCAATCCGTTCGGAGCCGTGTCGTCAAGTTCGTCGTATTTTTCCCAAAACAGCTCGACCCGACCTTCCATAACAGGTGAGAATTGCAAGCGTGTAAATACTTCGGCGCGGGTTGTATCATCGTCAAACAGGCTGGTGTTTGTCGTGTCCCAGTATCTTGTCTGTTCGTACTCAACAGCAGCCCCGAAACCCAAAGGCCGCGTTCGCCCGGTTTCAAAGCTGAGGCGCGCGTTTGCGCGGCCCCGCACCCCATCAAGTGACAGCGGATCCTCGGGGCCGGAGCCATCTTCGATCAGGTCATCGAGGCCAAGAAGTGGGTCTTCAAATCGAAGCGAGACCTGCTGATAGTTGGCCTCCGCGCTGAACAATGTGTCCACGCTTTCTAATTGATAACGCAATGCCACCGAAGGGTCGTCAAAGCTGGTTTCGGTTGAACGGCCTGGCGTATTTGAGGTCCGAACCGTGCCGGCCGCATCGAAGCTGAAGGTTGCCACACCAGTTTCACTGAGCAACCCAAATGAAAGCGTGTTGTCCCACAATGTTGTGTTTCCCGGAGAGGGATCGCTGAGACTTAGATTGTCGTTGAAGCGCAACGTTGACGAGACACCCAGCGTCATGGAGACACCGCCCGCTGTCGTGTCTCCAGTGCTGGCTTCTTGTGCGATGACGGGAACCAGCCCAGTTGCCAATAGGGTGGTTCCGGCCAGTAAGGCGGTAATCTTTGTTTTTTTGCCCACCTGCTTACCTCTGCTCGTTTAGCCGCGTACGCCTATTCGAAAAGTTTGCGCTGCGGTACAATGATGACGTCTCCCGCTTTCAGGCGGATGTTGCCAGCATTGGTGTTGTAGTTATAGCTGTAAATCTTGCTACCACGGCGCACTTGAATGCGTTTCGGGGCTGCAAATCGAGTAAGACCACCACCCTGGGCGATCGCTTGCAAGACCGTCATGCCACGGCGGCCTTCTAGCTTGCCGGGGCTGTTGATCTCACCCGTGATGTAAATATCCTGTGTTTTGGGTGCTTTGGGCGCACTTGAACCACCGGTGCTCCGGCCGATCTCTCCGACCGATACGTAGACATTCGGAGTTGCCGCAAAATTGGATGACATACTGCTGGCTAGCGCTGCGGCGACCTGCCCGGTCGTTCTGCCTGCTGCACGTACGCCATCGGCAAACGGGAAACTGATCGAGCCGTCGGGAAGAACCAGAACCGAACGATTTAGGTTCGCATCCTCGACAACCTCGACACGCAATGTGTCACCAGCGCGGATTTTATATCCGTTCTGAGCAAGTGCGTCATTCGATGAAAAAATGCTGACCGTGAAGACGGCAGCGATTAGTGCGAAAATTTTCTTAAACATCTTGAATCCCCTGGCTGCCATAAGGCTTGCTTTAAGATAACGCGGGTGGGCTTGTAATCAAAAGATAAAAACCAAATTTGGTGGTCGTTTTGGCGGCAATGTCGCCTATTTACACAATTGAAAAGCGGACCTGGCGTTGAACTAGTTATGGGTTGCGACATTGCTTTCGGAGCATCTGCTCTACAAACATGTATTGCGCCCGACCAACTAAGGTTCTGGACGCATAACAAAAATAGGCTTTCGAGACAGTCCCGAAAGCCTTATTCGTTTAGTGACCTGTGCACCGCAGCACGACACCTACCGTTTTGCAAAGAATCTCTGCGTCCTTCTTCATCGTCAGCTCATAATAGTACTGCGTGTCGAAGGTTGCGCGTTGCGCAAAAGTAGTTTCGTTACGGTCAGACACCTGCCAAGGGCCAGTGATGCCGGGGCGCATCGCATAGTATGCCGCGCCAGGATAAAGCGACTTTTGGTCTTCCATCATTGGGCGGGGCCCAACGACGGACATGTCGCCTTTCAACACATTCCAAAGTTGCGGCAGCTCATCCATGGATGACTTGCGCAGGAACTTCCCGATTTTTGTAATACGCGGGTCATTCTTCAGTTTTTGTGTGCTGTCCCATTCTTCGCGTGCTTCAGGGTTAGCCTCAAGATACGCTTCAAGACGCTGATCAGCGTTTGGAACCATCGAGCGGATTTTGATCATGCTATAGATCCGGCCATTTTTGCCGATGCGGCGCTGGCGATAGAATGGCTTTCCGCCATCTAGCATTGCCAAGAGCAGCATGAACCCCACCAAAGGAATCGCGATTGGCGCCGCAGCAATGACAAAAGCGATGTCAAAAAGGCGCTTAAAACGATCGCGATAAGGGCGAACATGGGTGTCAGCGACGTAAAATTTCTGTGTTTTTGCCAGATCAGTTCCGGCATTGGAAAAGTCTTTAAAATGAGTAGTCATTTCTTTCTACACCTCAAAAAAAGCAGCACCTGACAAGGGAAACCCATGAGATAAAATAATCTCTATTGTCATGCAGGCGCAGCAGCTTGCGAACCAGCCGAGTCAGTTAAAATCAGTTCCCGGCTCTCCTTACCCCAACAAGAGCTTACCACATTAATGCCCTATTTATAGCACAATTCCGCCTAGAGCGCCAACAGTGCAGTTAAGCATTTGGAAACTAAAAATTTTATCTACACTCGGGGCCTCTTTACCCCCCGTTAATTGTTTCGTCTAGATGTATAATGCGATGCCCCGCACGATTTTATTGATCTTTCACGATGTCATAACGATGGCAGGGTTATGATTCTTCTCGAATCTTTTTTGGTTGCGTGTCCGCCCACGAAGAGGATAGGGCAGATGCGCTATGTTAAGGGTGATCTGGTATACGGTCTGAGGGAGACCTGTCAGTTTGTAGAGCGCCCTGTATTATGCGAGAAGCAATTTGGATTTTGACATTTTTTAGCCACAAGTAAGCTTTAGCCATTGTGGGATTATATCAGGAAGTCAGATAGGAATATGAATTCCGACGAACTCTATACCGGGCATTTCGGATTGACCGAGCGGCCCTTTACTCTGGTGCCGGACCCGAGCTTTTTGTTTTGGTCCAAGCAGCACAAGCGTGCCTATGCCGTGCTGGAGTTTGGTGTGATGTCGCGCGCGCCCATCACTTTGATTACAGGCGAGATTGGATCGGGTAAGACAACGCTGGTGCAGAAACTGCTCAGTCAGATGGATGATTCTGTGCGTGTCGGTCTGCTGTCCAACGTGCAGGGAGACCGTGGCGAGCTGCTCCAATGGGTTATGAACGCTCTGTCGATCCCGTTCGAGCCGGCGGAAAATTATGTCACGCTATTCCAACGCTTTCAGGAAAGCATCATCAGTGAATATGCCGAAGGTCGGCGGGTCGTTTTGATCATTGATGAGGCGCAGAACTTATCCAGTGAAGGTCTGGAAGAGATGCGCATGCTGACCAATATCAACGCCAACAAGGACGAATTGATCCAGTTGATCTTGGTCGGGCAGCCAGAGCTGAAGGGGATCGTGCTGAGCCCAAACATGCGCCAGCTGGCGCAACGCGTTGCGGCGAGCTTCCATCTTGAGGGCATGGATGAACCGACGGTCCGTTCTTATATCAAACATCGCTTGAAGGTTGCTGGGGGAACAGGGCGGGAAATCACGCCCCTAGCCTGCGGAGAGATATTCGCCGCAACCAAGGGTATTCCCCGTCTGGTCAATCAGCTTTGTGAGCTGTCATTGCTATATGCTTGGAGCAGCGATCAGTCGCGCGTTTCGGTCAGTGCAGTGCGGAGCGTTTTGGAAGACGGCGTTTTCTTTGCCAGCAATCTACCCGAAGTGGAGGATGATGAAGAAGACCTTTCCAAACCCTTGTTCTTGCGACAAGGTCGCCGCGTCGGCCTGCCCGAGAAGAAAACTGGATAGCGGCGGCGTATATGAAAAAAATTATTGATTAGGATCACGGCTCTGATGTGCGCATTACCTTTCTAGGCGTGCCAGGGCGAGGAATAACAGGCTATGGCTTCAACCAACTTCAAATATTATCGATCCATATTCATCAGGCGATTGCCTTATTTTCTGATCGTTGCAACCGTTATCGGTGCGGCGTCCGTCATCATGTCTATGAGCTTGCCGCCAGCCTACGAGTCACGGATGACGCTGATTGTGGAATCACCGCAAATCCCGGATGAGCTCGCCGCATCTACGGCGCGCACTCCGGCGCAGGAACAGCTGCAGGTTCTTGAACAGAAACTGATGACGCGCGCAAATTTGATCGAGATTGCGAATAAACTACAAGTCTTTGAAAACCAAGATGAAATGACTCCTGATCGGATTACCCAGGCGATGCGGGCACGCACCTCCATTCGCAGCACTGCGGGGTTGAACCAAGCGGCATTGATGACGATCACATTTGTGGCTCCGACCGGGTCGAAGGCAGCGGGTGTTTTGAACGAGTATCTGACGCTGATCCAAAAAGAAGACGTCCAATCGCGTACCGGACGGGCGACGCAGACACTGGAGTTCTTTGAGCAAGAGGTCGGCCGTTTGAACCAGGAGCTCGCAGAGCGGAGCGCACGTATTCTGGCCTTCAAGACCGAGAATGTGGACGCTCTGCCCGAGAGTCTGGACTATCGGTTGAGCCAGCAGTCCCTAATGCAAGAGAGATTGGCGCAATTAGAGCGTGAAACCCTGAGTCTTGATGAACAACGCAAGCGTCTGGTGCGTATCTTTGAAACGACTGGGCAGGTTGGGGGGTTGCGGGGTCCTTCTCTTACGCCCGAGCAAAAGCAGCTGGATACACTACGCGCAGAGCTTAACACCGCGCTAGCCGTTTATTCCAAAGAGAACCCACGTGTGAAAATCTTGGAAGCGCGCATCAAGCAGCTGGAAGAAACTATCAGCTCATTGCCTGCGTCGGAAGATGATCAAGAGGTTACCGGGAACTCGCTTTTGGATGTTCAGCTTGCGGAGATTTCTGCTCGCCAGAACGGGCTGAACGAACAAAAGTTAAGTGCCCAGAAGCAGTTGGCTGAGCTGACGGAATCCATCGAGAAGACACCGAGCAACTCGATTCGACTGGATGAGCTTCAACTAGACTACGAAAACCTTCAGTTGCAGTATAACACCGCCGTCGACCGGTTGTCGCGCGCAAGTACCGGTGAACGTATCGAGGTTATGTCCAGGGGTCAGCGCATCTCGGTAATTGAGCCGCCAGCAGTGCCGAGCCAACCTAGCAAGCCAAATCGGCCGCTGATCGCCGGTGGCGGAAGCTTCTTTGGAATACTGGTCGGTGCCGGTTTGGTGTTTCTATTGGAGTTCCTCAACCGCTCTATCCGACGGCCGGAGGATCTTGTTTCGAAGTTGGGAATCGCGCCGTTGGCGACGATCCCCTATATTCCGGCAGTTGGTGAAAAGTCGCATGGGCGCACATTCCGAATACTTGGTGTACTGTTGATATTAATGGGAATCCCCGTTGCCGTTTACGCCGTGCATGCATTCTATCAGCCGCTTGATTTGCTGGCTGAGCGGATCATGGACAAGTTGGGCGTACGCTGGTGAGCGTGCTGGTTTTGTAGAAAGGATCTGATGATATGGAAAAGCTACAAGCCGCCATTGAAAAGGCGCGAGAACAGCGCCAAGGGTCTGCGCCTGCCCGTAAGACGCCAGCAGCACGGGCCGCATCGGCAACCGTAGGTTCCGGGGTTTGGTCAGAACTTGCGCCGCTTGAGGTATCCGACAGAGCTGCACAGCAGAACCGACTGGTTGCGCGCAATGGTGGCGCGGAAGCCGGGCCGTTTGATATGCTGCGTACACGTATAATTCAACAGGCTGCTAACAATGGTTGGAAGCGCGTTGCGCTGGTCTCTCCGCATAGCGAGTGTGGGAAAACCACGACAGCGGCTAACCTGATTTTCAGTTTTGGGCGCCAGTCGGACCTTCATACAATCGTCTTAGATCTAGATTTACGACGCCAAGGCCTGGCGAAGGTTCTTGGTCAGCAAAGCGATGGTAACATGGGTGACGTGCTGACCGGTAAGAAAGGCTTTGCTGAACACGGGCGCAGGATTGGTGACAACGTCGCAGTCGGTTTGAACAGCGGCCATATCCATAACGCATCGGAGATCCTGCAAAACTCTCAAACCAAGTTGGTGTTGGATGAACTACAGGATGAGTATGAACCAGATCTTATGCTGTTTGATATGCCACCGCTGATTGGGGCTGATGATAATTTTGGGTTCTTACAGAACGTGGATTGTGCGCTTTTGGTGGCCGAAGCCGAGCGCACGACGACGGAGCAGGTCGATGTGGCGGAGCGGCAATTGTCCGAACTCACCAGCGTAATGGGGATTGTGTTAAACAAGAGCCGTTTCACGGACGGGGCATACGGGTATGGTTATGGCCACGCCTGACGCAGCCATCATCATTCCACATTATAATGATCCGGTGCGGCTTGGGCGTTGTTTGACTGCGTTGATGCGTAATGACGTGTCGAATGTGGACATCCTTGTGGTCGACAACAATTCCACGGAATCGTATGCCGATGTTCAGGCCGAGTTTCCGCAAGTTCGTTTTGTGGTCGAGACAGAAAAGGGCGCGGCTGCCGCGCGCAATCGTGGTGTTGCTGAAACAACTGCGCCGCTGTTGTTTTTCATCGATGCCGATTGTGTGGCCGCCGATGATTGGGTGGCTAAGGCACATGAAGTTGCGCCGACGGCTGATCTGATCGGCGGGCGGGTTGATGTCTTTGATGAAACGCCTCCGCCAAGAAACGGTGCCGAGGCGTTTGAGGCAGTCTTTGCCTTCAATTTTCAAAATTACATTGAAGTTCAAGGTTTTACTGGATCCGGAAATCTTGTCACGACACGCGAAGTTTTCGAAGATGTGGGTGGTTTTCGTGGAGGTGTCTCTGAGGATTTGGATTGGAGCACCCGTGCTGTCTCGAAGGGGCACAAGCTGATTTACCGAGAGGATTTAGTGGTAAGCCATCCTTCCCGTTCAGACTGGGCTGCCTTGCGCCATAAGTGGCTACGTTTGACCCAGGAACTGTTCGGTGTGAATGGCGACGGCGCGCGTGCGCGCGCGAGTTGGGCGCTTAGGGCGCTGGCAATGCCCGCTAGTGCGATCGTGCACCTTCCCAAAGTTTTGGGTAGCGACAAGTTGGATAGTATGGGCGAGAAGCTTCGCGCGGCTGCGACGTTGATCCGCCTTCGTACGCAACGCATGATCTGGATGCTGCGTCAGGCGATCGGCCAGAAGATTTAACCTCGGCGGAGCTGACGGCGCGCGTGCCAATCAAATGCCACTGCGGTCAGCCACCCTGCGACGAAGCCCCCTAAATGTGTTTCCCATGCAAGGAAACCGCCCAATAGGACCCACAATAGAAGGTTGAGACCGACCAAAACGCCGACGGTTCTCAGCACCGGCCACCGGGCGTGTCGCATTCGTTTATGAAAGCTCCAACGCCAATAAAGCACCGCGCCGATCAGGCCGAATAACGCTCCGGACGCACCGACCATGGGGCGGGCCGACAGGCTGAGAAGGCCGAAACCCAGGCCGCCGCCAATCGCTGATAGGATATAGATGATCCAAAAACCTTTCAGACCGGCACGCGCAATGACCATTCGCCCCAGAATCCAAAGGGTCAGCATGTTGCCTGCGAGATGGGCCAACCCACCGTGCAAGAATGCATATGTCGCAAACATGGTCCAAGGCTGCGCGGCGTAGTTGGGGCGCCAGTTGTGTAAGAGGCCCGCCCAGAACGCGCCATTTTGATAGACGCTCTGGCGAAGACCTCCGCGATCCAGAATGCCGACGTCCGAAGCCGTTAGCACAAGTTCAATGGCCACATTGATGGCGATTAGGCACAGAAGCACCCGGCTGGCCTTGTCCGATATGTGGGCACGCGCGATCATCATACAGATGTGCCTGCTCGTCGGGTGTTTCACAAGATGCAAATCTCGCGACTATCGCTGTCGTGCTTACAGGTGACGGGCGGTTTGGGATGGTGTACGTTGTCCCCATTATGTGGCTTACGAAACTAGCGCCGCGAAATCGAATTAGACAATCGCGCCAGTGGTTTGGAATATGACATTTGCGCAATATTGATGGACATCCTCGATGACAGAAATATCCGAAACGCCACCTCGTATTCTAGCGGTTGCTTCCGCGGGCGGGCATTGGCATCAACTGGGCCAAATTTGTGCGGCCTTCGATACCAAGGATGTGACCTATGTCACCACGATGGACGGTTTACCGCAAAAATCTGGGTTTGAGCGCTTTGCTTTGGTCAAGGATTGCAACAAGAACGCGCCCTTCAAGGCCTTAATCTGTACGGTGCAAATGATGGGTGTTTTGATTCGCGTCCGCCCTGACGTGGTGATCACCACCGGAGCTTTGCCTGGTGTGATCGCGCTGGCGCTTGCGTGGATAATGCGCCGCAAGACGATTTGGGTAGACAGCATTGCGAACGCAGAAGAGGCATCAGCATCGGGCAAATTGGCCAAGCGATTTGCGAGTTTGTGGTTGTCGCAGTGGAAGTCTGTGGCAGAGGCTGAAGGTGGCCAGTATAAGGGGTCATTACTATGATTTTCGTGACCGTCGGGACGCAACTTTCCTTTGATCGCATGATTTCGATGATCGACGAAATCGCGGCGGACTTGCCTGTTGACGTTTTCGCCCAGACGGCCGATCCAGATGCAAAATACGCTAACATCGACCATGCGTCATTTCTGACGCCGGATGAATATGACGACATCATCGGACGCACGACCATACTTGTGGGACATGCTGGTATTGGCACGATTTTGACCGCAAAGCGGGTCCAGAAACCCGTGATTATCATGCCGCGCAAGGCTTCGCTTGGCGAACATAGAAACGAGCATCAGTTGGCAACTGCCCATCACCTGAAAGGTCATGAGGGTGTCTATGTGGCTGAGTCCAAGAGTGATCTTGAACGGTTGCTGAAGGCACGCGACCTGACCCCAGCAAGCTTCAAAGATACGCCGGAAAAAACGAGATTGCAGAAGTATTTACGGGATTTCGTGTATCGTTGAGGGCCGCCGCAATCTGCCCTGGCCACACGTTTTCGTGGGCAAGCTCGAAATAGGCTAAATTTTATAGTATACTGATCCGAACGCGCAAATTATCTGCCAAAAATTTCTGTTGGCGGCGTGTGTACGATTGCAGCTTTGTAGCAAATGAATTTTTACATAAGGAGGTGTGCCATGAGCATCCTCAAGAAACAGGCCAAGATTTTGGTCGGTCAAATGGGTGAGAAACTGTTCCCTGATGTTGTACGTGACATCGAAACCGGTCGGCACAGCGGACGTCATATTCGCCTGAAGCGGGCCATTCTGTATTCCCGCAGCCACCGCGCGATGAAAACAGGCAATGAGGATGCGAGTGAAAGTTCGCTCCATCAATTTTGGCAAACAGATACTGCAAATGACTATTATCTGCGGTATGGGCACCGGTTTCAGGACTGGTTTCTTGGACCTCACCTCAAGCTTGTTGAACAGATCGAAGACTATGCACAACGAAATCTAATTGAACAGATGATTGAGATCGGCTGTGGTGATGGGCGGGTTTTGGATTATTGTTCGAAGCGCCTGACAGGGACAAAGAGGTTCACTGGTTTGGATATCAATCCAATGATCATATCGGCTAACCAAAAACGGTACGAGGATAACCCAGCGCTGAGTTTCGTCGCCGGTAATGCGCAAGAGTGGGTGCCCAAAAACACCGGCCCCGGAACGCTTTTGTTCACCTATGGCGGGGTACTTGAATATTTCTCGCAACGGGGCATTAACCAACTGTTCTCGCGGCATACCAAGCAACACGGTAGCCTGATCGCGCTTGTGGAACCGCTTGACCCTAAACATGATTTGACAAAAGATCACGACAGTCGGATTTTCGGCCAGGAAAATTCCTTTTCGCATAACTACAGACATATTTTGGAAAAGTTAGGTTATCATGTGCGTTTTGAAGAAGAACACCAGATGGGCCCAATTCGATGGATCATGATGATGGCAACAAACTCGAAACCGCGAAACACATGACAACCACTTCCACGTCGGGGCCGCGTGCAATGGATTTTCTTCGTAAGCACGAAGTGTGGGTTTTTCTATTTGGCATCGTCATCCTGAATGCTCTTTTCATTGCTGCTATCGATGCAGGTTGGTTGCCACGTGGTTTGTACAACATGGGCCGGTTTCTGCTGCTTGGATCGTTTCTGATCTTGATAGTGTTTCTGGCGCGGCAAGCGCGTGGCGTCTGGGCGCTATTGAAACCCATGACGGTTTGGCGCGTTTCCCCGATGTGGTTCATTCTCGCGGCGGGTTGGGGGGCGCTAAACTGTATTCTTGTCCTTTTCTTTAAAGGCATCATTCTTGGCACCGGCATATCTGAGATTCAGGCGAGCTTTGAGCTGGTGTCTCGCCCCCGCCTGATGCAGGTGATCATCATAAGCTCGTTCATCGGTGAAATCGTTTGGATCGGATATGCTGTTCAGAAACTCTCGGAGCGGTTTACACCTTTTGTGTCCGCGCTGATCGTTGGGTTGTTTTGGACCGCATGGTGGACGCCCATGGTCTATGTACAGATGGGAATTGTGCCAGGGCTTCCTCTGGGCGGTCTGTTGTTCAATCAAACTGGTATCGCGATCATGTGTGCGTTCTTCTACGCCCGAACCGGAAGTGCCCTTGTGGTGTTGACCATGCAGGTGTTTTTTAACAGCTCGATACTCGTGTTTCCCGTCGCGCCAACCACAGGCGGGATTGAGACCTACTGGGGTTTTGCTCTGTTTTATTTTTCTGTCAGTGCCGTCTTCTTCGCCACTTTTGGCCCTAAGCCGTTGCTGTCAAAGCGCTAATTTTACGCCGGTACGAGCACTATTTCTCTGTGTAGCTGTTGTCTTATCGTGAACAATATCGTTGACTATCCTCTACAGAACGCGCGCGACAGGTTGGCCTCTCTGAGGCTGGCCTTGACCCTTATTTCAGGAGCTTGATCGTGAAGGCTGTATTCTGTGGAGACGGGGCGCTTTTGGCGCAATGCGCAGATGTGTTTGTAGAGAATGGGCACCAGATTTCTGGGGTTATAACGGACGACCCCGCGATTCAGGCGTGGGTGCGTAGACAGGGGCTTACTTGGCTAGGTACCTTGGCCGATCCCAAGATTGCGGACCGCCAGTGCGACTATGTTTTCAGCATAGCAAATACCGAGGTCATACCTGACCAAGTAATCGATCTGGCGGACCGATATGCAATCAATTTGCATGATGGCCCTTTGCCGCAGCGGACGGGTTCGAATGTGCCATTTTGGTCTGTATTGGCCGGTGAGAAGACGCATGCCGTGACGTGGTACAGGCTAGGGTACGGAATGTCCGCAGAGGCCGTGTTAAAGACTCAGAGTTTTGATGTCTTGGCTGGCGAGACCACGTTCAGTCTTAACACACGGTGCTACGAAGCTGCGCTCGAAAGTTTCAGTGACTTACTGGCTGAGTTGGCGCGTGGCTCGGTACAGGAAATGATTCTAGATGCGCCTAGCGTGTTTTACGATCGCGACGCGCGGTTGCCTTCGGGCGGTGTGATCGATCCGATAGCCGGAGCCGACGATATTTGTCGTTTGGTCCGCGCGTTGGACTTCGGCACCATGCCCAATCCGATGGGTCGCGCCAAATTATGGACCGGGACCCAGCTTTTGCTGGTTGATGAAGCGCAGGCGGGTTCGACGAGTACGGCACCAGTCGGGTCCGTTCTGCGCATCGATGAAGGTGGTATTACGATCGCAACGGCAACGGACGATGTAACATTCACCGGGTTGACCGATGTGGCAGGTAACAAGGCCTCTCTCGCCACGAAAGTGGGCGACCAACTGCCCAATGTCGCGGCGTTGAGCGATGAACAGCAGCGCGATGTGGTTGCTGCGGAAAGCCGCTGGCATAAGCTTCTGAACGCCGATCTGTCACCGGCAATCCCGCCCTATCCCAAAGCGCATAATGTAGAGCAGGGGTTTGAAGTGCTGCCGCTGCTGGCGGAGCCGATTGACATCGCTGGGTTAGCGAAGGCGTGGGCCGCTTGGGTCGGGGGGCTGACTGGCCATTCAAAGATCGCTTTAGGTTACCCTGTTGGGTTTGAGCATCCAAGCCTTGCCGTATTTGTCCCTGTGGCCATCGATGTTCCTCGAACTGCGAAGGTCGCGGAGCTGCGTATCACCGGCCTAGATTACGGATCAATGGCCATCGATTTACCTGCGCGGTTGGGTCATGGCGGGTCGCAAGATGTTGCCGGCCAAATTTTGTCGACGGTCGTTTGTGAAGCGGCCCCTGCACCAGACAACGCGGTGATTGCCTTGATTGCGGACACCATGTCCCTTCATATTCGGAAAGGCGCGTTTGAGGCTGGGACCATACAGGCCATCGCCGATGATTTCTCGGTGTTTCTTGGCGAATTTCAGGATGCGCCCGATGCGGATCTTGCGACTTTGCCACTGGGAACACCGACGCCGATGGTGCGGACGGGCGAAGCGTTTGACCATACGCATCGTGTCCACGAGGCGTTCTCGCAACAGGTGGGAGAAACGCCCGACGCGCTGGCGTTGGAGGTTGGCGATGCTAAGCTGAGCTATCGCGAATTAGATCAAGCCTCTGACGCGCTGGCTGCTGCGATGGCAGAGCGCGGCGCGGCGCGTGGCACGATCATGGGGCTTTGCCTAGAGCGGTCTGCCGATTTGGTCATCGCGATGCTGGCCATTTTGAAGACCGGCGCGGCTTACCTGCCTCTTGATCCGTCTTATCCCGCAGATCGCATCACCTACATGATCGATGACAGCGAGGCACATCTGATCGTCGCCAGTGCTTCAGCGGCGGCGCGGTTGGGACTGGATCCCGAGAAAACTCTGTTCCCGCACGCGACCAGCGATCAACCATATGATCGGGACGGAACCTCCGAAGATCTGTTCAACCTGATTTACACGTCTGGATCGACGGGCAAACCCAAAGGCGTGATGATCCCGCACAAGACGGTGATGAACTTCTTTGCAGCGATGGACGAGGCAGTGCCGCTGACCCCAGCATCTCGGATACTGGGTGTGACGTCTGTGTCGTTCGATATCTCGGTGCTAGAGATTTTTTGGGTTTTATCACGTGGCGCGACCCTTGTGCTGCAAAGCGATGGGGCGAGCGAGACGAATTTGCCAGACTTTTCACTGTTCTATTTCGCGTCCGAGGCGTCCGGGTCTGGCCCCCACGCCTATCGCTTGTTGCTGGAAGGTGCCAAATTTGCCGATGAAAACGGGTTCGAGGCGATCTGGACCCCCGAACGCCACTTCCACGCGTTTGGTGGGCTTTATCCGAACCCAGCCATTGCGGCCGCCGCGGTTGCTGGCATCACCAAGAACATCAAGCTGCGTGCCGGGTCTTGTGTGCTGCCGTTACACCATCCTGTACAGGTTGCCGAAGATTGGTCACTGGTCGACAATATTTCAAACGGTCGGGCGGGGATCGCATTGGCCTCGGGCTGGCAACCGAATGATTTCATCCTGAACCCCGACAGTTTTGCGAACCGTAAGGATGTTATGTTGGAGGGCGTTGATACCCTGCGCAAGCTTTGGAACGGAGAAATACTGAGCTTTGATGGCCATGACGGCAAGCCGGTGGATCTGGAAATCCACCCCCGTCCGGTTCAGAAAGATATTCCGTTGTGGTTGACCGCCGCTGGTAACCCCGAGACATTCGCTGCCGCTGCAAAACATGGCTGCGGCGTGCTGACCCACCTTTTGGGCCAAAGTTTTGAGGAGGTCGCCGAGAAAATTCGCGCCTATCGTGTCGCTTGGCGGGATGCTGGTCATGAGGGCAGCGGCCACGTGGTTTTGATGCTGCACAGCTTTGTTGGTGACGACGAAGAAACCGTACGTGAAATGGCGCGTGAGCCGATGAAAGGCTATCTAAAAAGCTCTGTGGATCTGCTGAAGAAGGCGTCGTGGACATCGCCGTTGATTGCGGAACGCGCCGAGGGTAAGGGGCTGACGCCCCAGGAAATGTTCGAAAAAGAAGAGCTTTCGCCTGAAGACCTCGATGTGTTGTTGGATCATGCATTTGATCGTTACTATCAGACGTCAGGCTTGTTTGGCACGCCAGACAGCGCGGGCGAGATTGTGCGCCGTGTTGCAGAGATGGGCGTGGACGAAATCGGCTGTCTGATCGACTTTGGCATCGACACGGATGTGGTGTTGAAAAATCTGCCCAACATCAAAGCGCTGATGGACAATCTTGAAAACGAAGGTGGGGTCGATCGCAAGGCGACAGTGGCCGAAGAAATTATGGATCGCGATATTACGCATCTTCAATGTACGCCGCCGATGGCAACCCTGCTGGCCGCCGACGATGCCGGGAAAACGGCGCTGGGGCATTTGGACGTCATGATGGTGGGGGGCGAGGCTTTTTCGCTTGAACTGGCGCGCGCAATTCGTGACGCGATGTCAGGCACCCTCTTGAACATGTATGGCCCGACCGAGGCGACGATCTGGTCATCCGTGGCCAGATTGGATGAGGTTGGGGATCGGATACCGTTGGGCGATCCGGTCACGAACACTGAACTGAGCATCCGGTCACCCGAAGGCCGCGCACTTCCCGATCTTGTTGAAGGAGAGCTGTGGATCGGAGGGGAGGGGTTGGCCGTAGGTTATTGGAAGCGTCCTGATCTGACCAAGGAGCGGTTTGTCGAAACGTCCGAAGGTCGGTTCTATCGCACGGGCGATCTTGTGCGCCGGCGCCTGGATGGAACGATAGAGTTTCTGGGGCGGATGGACACGCAAGTAAAAGTTCGCGGCTACAGGATCGAATTGGGCGAGATCGAGGCCACATTGTCAGCACAGCCCGGTGTCCAAGATGTTGTCGTGAAGGCCATCAGTTTCGGTCCGTCCGACCAGCGGCTAGTGGGATATGTCACCGCTGAAGCGGCGCCAGTGTTGCCTGATGACTTGCGCGATGCGTTGGCTGAAGATTTGCCCGAGTTCATGGTGCCGTCGATTATCGTCGCGATGGACAAGATGCCGTTGACGCCGAATGGGAAAATAGACCGAAATGCGCTGCCGGTGCCGTCTGTTGGCAATATCTCGGGTCGGATCGAGAAGGCCGAGACCGAAATTGAAGCGACAGTCGCCGATATTTGGAAAGCAGCACTGGATGTGCCAGAGGTATCTGTCACCGAGAACTTCTTTGATCTGGGTGGACACTCTCTCTTGGTTGTGCAGGTTCAGCGCTTACTGAAAGAAAAGTTGCGTCGGGATATCGCTATTACCGATCTGTTCCGTTTCCCTACAATCCGCGGGTTGGCTGAGCATTTGTCTGGCGGAAATGATGATAAAAAAGACAGTGCGGCCAGCCGAGGGGCGGCTCGCGCTGCTGCAAGGTTGGCGCGAATGGGAAGACGCTGATAGGTTGCATTATTGAAGCGCGGCTTAGGGGATGAGAATCAGCGCATGACGAGTGACAACAGCCACACCAAGATCGCGATTATTGGGCGATCGGGCCGCTTTTCATCAGCGCCGACTGTTCGCGATTTTTGGCAAATGCTGGTCGACGGTCGGTCGGGCGAAACACGTCTGTCTGACGCGGAATTGTTGGCGGCGGGTGTATCGCGGAAAACACTCGCAGACCCAGGGTATGTCAAAGTTGCCCACGTCATGCCGGATATGGAGTGTTTCGACGCCGGTTTCTTCGGGTTTTCCCCGAAAGAGGCGTCGATCATGGATCCACAGCATCGACATTTCCTAGAGACCTCGTGGGAGGCTTTGGAAGATGCTGGGCATATGCCCGAGAACTTCGATGGTCGCATTGGGGTTTATGCCGGGTCGGGCATGCAGGCCTATATGACCTATAACCTGCTGACTAATCCGGAACTTCTTGATGACATAGGGTATTTCCTGCTGCGGCATACGGGAAATGACAAGGATTTCCTAACCACACGCCTGTCTTATGTCTTGAACCTTACCGGTCCGTCCGTGGCCGTTCAAACAGCTTGTTCAACGTCTCTTGTTGCGGTCCATACGGCCGTCAACTCGCTTCTGAATATGGAATGCGACATGGCGTTGGCTGGCGGTGTGACGATCGAGCTGCCGCATCGGGTCGGCTATGGGTATTCACAGGGTGAAATTCTGTCACCGGACGGAATTTGCAGAGCCTTTGACGAAAACAGCCAGGGAACGGTTTTTGGATCGGGTGCCGCAATGGTTGTATTGCGACGGTACGAAGATGCAATTGAAGATGGCGATGACATCAAGGCCGTCATTCTGGCCAGTGCGATCAACAATGATGGGGTGGGTAAGGCCAGTTACTTGGCACCATCGGTTGATGGACAAGCGGAGGCTGCCGCAGAAGCCGTGGCGCTGGCTGGCGTAGAGCCGGCCTCGATCGGTTACATCGAGACCCACGGGACCGGGACACCCATTGGCGACCCGATTGAGCTAACCGCTCTTGACCAAGTCTATGGTGAAGCGCCCAAAGGAAGCATTGCGATCGGGTCGGTGAAAACCAATATCGGTCACACCGATACTGCAGCAGGCGCTGCCAGCTTGATCAAAGTTGTCGAGGCGCTGCGCAACAAGCATCTTCCGGCCAGCTTGAATTTTACGCATCCGAACAAGCAGTTCGACTTTGATCGCAGCCCTTTTCAAGTTGTTAGCGAAGGCCGGGACTGGGCCCGGGGCGACATGCCACTGCGTGCGGCGGTGAATTCACTTGGGGTGGGGGGCACCAACGCCCATGTAGTGGTGGAGGAAGCCCCGGACGTGCCGAACACGCCAGATGATGGCCGGTGGCAGCTCTTACCCTTTTCCGCTCGGACCGAGACGTCACTTGTTGGTGCGCAAAAGGACTGGTGCGCTTTTTTGGCAGATACTGATGTAGCGTCCGAAGATATAGCATTTACACTGCGCGAAGGGCGTCGACATTTTGCCGAGCGTAGGGTGGTAGCGGCGCGATCGCGCGACGAGCTTGCAGCGGTGCTGGCAGCCAAGACCCATTTGCAATCGAAACAAGCGACTGTAAGTGATCAGGAAACTGAAATCGTGTTTTTGTTTCCCGGCGGGGGCGCGCAGTACCCAGGTGCGGGCGCAGAGATGCTGGTGCAATCGACGGTTTTCGCCAACGCAGTGACGGCATGCTTTAAGGCTCTGCCGGCCGACGCGCCACCGGATCTGTTGGAGATGATGTTCGAACGCGCATTAGACGATGACGAAGCGCGGGCGAAGCTTGGCCAATCCGGCTATGCAATTCCTGCGCTTTTCATACTTGAATATGCCTATGCAGAGCATTGGAAAAGCTGGGGAATCACGCCGGACCTCGTGCTTGCACACAGCGTCGGAGAATATGCTGGTGCCGTTGTTGCAGGGGCGTTGTGCCTTGAAGACGCGATGAGAATTGTCACGTTGCGCGGGCAGGTCATGGACGCGGCTCCGGCTGGGGCGATGACCACCGTACCGTTCTCCGAAGCAGAGACGCTGACCAGATTGCCTGTGGGGCTGGATATTGCCGCGATCAACACGGAAGAGACAACTGTCGTCTCTGGCCCCCTGGCTGAGATTGAAGCCTTTGAGGCAGCGCTGTCCAATGATGGGTTTGAAGCGCGCCGCATCCACATCGACGTTGCTGCGCATTCTCGTCAGTTAGAGGGGCAATTGGATAGGTTCCGCAACGGGTTTGCGGACGTTGCTTTTACCCAACCTAAGATCCCAATGATCTCGTCCCTGCGCGGGGATTGGGCCGTAGAGGGTGATCTGACCAGCGCCGACTATTGGGTAAACCATCTGCGCCATACCGTGCGTTTTACAGACGCGGTAGCGGCTGCGTTGGACAGCCCAAACCGCATCGTGATCGAGGTCGGTCCGGGCCAAACGCTCGGCCCACTGGTTGGCGCGGCAGAAACAGCGCACCCCGCCGTTGCTATCCTGCCTTCTGCCCCGACACCTACGGAAGAGGTCGATGAATTCGGCGCAGTCCTTGCCGCATTCGGAGGTTTGTGGGCGGTCGGCCACGAAATCGATTGGGGTAAGGCCATCAACGACGCAGGCCGGCGCGTTTCGCTGCCGACATACGCATTTGAAAAACAGCGCCACTGGATCGAGCCTGGTAATAGGCTGCACAGGGCGGAGACCGAAGATGCCCTGATCATCCCGCGCATCCCAGACATCGACAAGTGGTTCGAGACACTGGAATGGTGCCCAGCTCCCAGGCAGGGGCCGATACCCGATCTTGGGCAAGAGTGGCTGGTGTTTGCAAACTCTGACACATTCTCAGATGAGGTCTGTCAGGTGATTACCGATGCGGGTGCTCGCGTGATCCGCATCAAGCCGGGCGATAAGTTCGCGGCCACCGAGGATGGGTTTGAACTACGCCCCAATATGTCAGAGGACTACGACCTGCTGGGTCAGTCTCTTTCGGAAATACCGCAATACATCTTGTCTTTATGGCCGTTGGAGCAGGATCAACCGTTCGAAAATGCCTATGACTTGGCGCGAATGCTTCAGCAGGCCGATCTGCAGCCGGACATTCGTCTGGGGTTCGTGTCGCGCAACACAGCCGCTTTGGACGGTCACAAAGTTTCTGCCCAACAGGCGACGTTGTTGGGTGTGGTCAGGTCGGCGCCTCGTGAGATAGCGGGTTTAAGCACAACGCTGATCGATGTCCCGTCAAACGCCAAGGATTTCGTCGCGGATATCCTGTTTGAACTGGCTGACTCGAGCCTGGCAGACCATGTCGCCCTGCGCGGTGAGGGAGAGAGGTTTATCCGCAAGCGGACGGCCACGGCGCCGCCCCTTGCGGATCGCAGTGATCTACCATCGCGGCTGCGTCAGAGTGGGACTTATCTGATCACCGGGGGAACCGGGGGTATCGGCCGCAACATGGCCTTGTGGTTGGCCGAAACAGCGCAGGCCCAAGTTATTCTTATCTCGCGCAATGCTACACCAGACCCTGCGTTTGACGATCAGATACGTGCCTTGGGCGGACAGGTGCTGACGTTGGCAGCGGATGTCACTGAAGCTCGATCAATCGAACAAGCCGTTGGTATAGCAAAAGAAAAATTTGGCGACATACATGGCTTGATTCATGCAGCTGGCGTTCTGGATGATGCGCCACTTTCAGCGCGCTCGGCGGCAGAGGCCGCGGCTGTTATGGCCCCAAAACTGACGGGTGCTGAGCTGTTGGGCCGACTGTTACCAGACGGTTCGTTGGATTTTTTCGCGACAATATCATCGACGTCGGTAGAGGTCGGTCCACCGGGGCAGGTTGCCTATGTCGCGGGGAATGCGGCGGTGGATGCTTTTGCGGCGTCACGCTCGGACGGGTTGTCCATCGCGTGGGGTACGTGGCGAGATAGCGGTATGGCCGCGCGCGCATATGGGCACGAGCAGGTGGGTGCTTCAGCCGGTCTATTGGGTGAACGATCAAATGGCGAAGCGGGTAAGATCCGGTTCCACAGGCTTTTGGACCCAGAAACCGATTGGGCGCTTAACGAGCACATCGTTGGAGGTGACGCGGTGTTGCCCGGAGCGGCCTATATTGAACTGGCATACGAGGCGGCCGAACAGGAACTGAAAGGCAAACCGTTTGAGATCAAGGCCGTTTCACTGGCCCAACCTATGGTGTTTGCTGAGGGCCTGCCGCGGTTGATGGAGATTGCGCTGACACCGGTGCTGGACGGGTACGATCTTAAGGTCAGCAGTCGTCTTGGCAGTGGATCACAAGCCACAGATCACGCCCAGATGCGTATCAAGGTTGTGACATCGGAAGACAGCACTCTGCCTGACGCATTGGTCAGGACTACAGAGTTGATGCCCGCAGCGCATGATACGAGGGCCACTCAGGAAGAGATGATTGCCTTCGGACCGCGCTGGGACAATCTGACCGACACCTATCGAAATGCCACAGTGATTGAGGGACATTTCTGTCTGCCAGCGGCGTTTGAGACCGATCTTGGGACGCACCCTTTGCACCCCGCTCTGTTAGACATGGCGGCTACATTCGGGCTTGGGTTACTTGAGCTAGGTCCCGATGATCCACTCTATGCGCCCATGTCGGCCGAACGTATCCGGGTGTTTGCACCAATGCCGGGCCGGGTGATCAGCCGCGCGGTCAAAGTGGCAGGCACGCAAGGGTCATTTGTGGCGTTTGACGTGTTGATCACCACCGAGGACGGAATGCCGTTGGTGGTGATTGAACATCTTGCGTTGCGAGCCATTGATCGGGCAAGCCTGTCAGCCGAAACCGCTACACCACGGTTGACCGACCAGCTATTGGCGACAGGCATTCGTGATGCCGAGGCCGCAGATGTATTTGCTCGGGTGTTTGCGCATCCAGGCAAACATCTAGTGGTGTCGCCGTCCTCGTTGGACTTGGTGTCCTTGGCGATGGTCGAGGCCAATAAACCACTGGCAAGCAATAAAAAACGCGAGGGTTCCGGGGGGCTGATTTCTGATCCGGTCGCCGCCAAGATTGCTGACATCTGGGGAGAGATCCTTGGCGTCGATGGGGTCGGCTTGGATGATGACTTTTTCGATTTGGGTGGTCATTCTCTAAGTGCTGTGCGCATGTTTGGACGTATTCGCAAAGAATACGAGGTGTCATTACCGCTGGCGACCCTGTTTGCTGCCCCATCTATCGCGAAACTGGCGGCATTGGTGCGTGAAAAGGCGGAACTGAGTGGCGAAGTCCCGATGGAGGCGAAGATCAAAGAAAATGGAGATCCCAGCCCGTTGGGGACGTGGAGCCCGCTTGTCGTGATTTCCAAGGGTTCGGAATATGTACGCCCATTTTATTGTGTTCACGGCGCGGGCGGGAACATCCTGAACTTCCGGCCGCTCGCTGGCTTTCTAGATCAAAGCATCCCATTTGTTGGTTTGCGCGCGCGTGGGTCTGATGGCGGTACGGAGGTTGATCAGACGATTGAGGACATGGCGGAGCGTTACCTGCGCGCTGTTCGGGAATATCAGCCAGTCGGGCCGTACAGATTATCTGGGTATTCAGGAGGCGGTGTTGTCGCATACGAGATGATGCGCCAGTTGAGGGACGCGGGTGAGGATGTCGAGACTCTGGTTTATTTTGATACAATCGCGCCACACATGTCGCTTAAGCCATTGTCGTTTATTCAGAAAATATGGGCGGCTCGAAAATGGGATATCGAGTTCGCGCTTGGCTGGCGGTCGCGTCGGCAGGGCCGGAATGAGGACCGGTTGCGGGCCCAAAAAATTGAACAACACTTGGCGAACAACCAACCTCTTCCGGATGATCTGATTGGCCAACGGATGACGGATGCATTTGTCGAAGCCCAGAATAGATACGATACCCCCGATCAAATAGCGGCGGTCAAACTATTTAAGGCGCGTAAGGCGGGGACTTTGTTTATTGCAGCGGGTCCCCAGCTGGGATGGGATCGATATATCGACGGCGAGATTGATATTCAGGAGTTTGATTGCGATCACTTTACGATGATGACAGAACCCGCCATCGGAGAGATTGGCAGGATATTGAACGACATACTGCTTAAGAAATCGTAGCCCGTAGCGCGTTTCATACGGTGGGACCCTAGTTAACGTAAGGGTCTAGGAATGCCTCGATATCGTCTGCCAGGCCCTTATCAAGAAGATCACCGTGTGCTCCGTCATCGTAGAGCATGAATTCCTTTGGTGCGGGTGCGGCGTCAAAAAGGGCTTCGGACCAGGGCAAGGGGATTGCTTGGTCAAGCGCTCCATGAGCGACCAAGATGGGCATGTCGACGGATGTGATCGAGTTGATGACATCATGACGCTCCGCCCACATCAACTTGCACGCTGGCAGCCCCTTCCAACGACGCGCCTGAAAACGGCATAGCTGGTCGAAGCCAGACTCCAAGATCAAAGCCGCAGCCGGACGATTGGCTGCTAATTGGGTCGCGATACTTGTACCCAAGCTAAACCCGTGAAGCACCCGGTTGTTGGGGCCAATCGTTTCGCCCATCACGCTATCAAGTTTGTCGTAAAGCGCGTTGGCGTCCCTGGCGAATTCCGCCTCGCCTGCGCGGGCTGCTCCCTTAGCGGAACCACGATATTCCATGACGGCGATGCCGTACCCAAGGTTTACCAAAGATTTCAATCGTTTAACGGAGGGCCCTAACTGGCTGAAATTACCATAGAAACTAATGATGACCGCTTTGCCCGGCTTGGGGTCGGAAACCCAGACACGCAGGGGGTCATCGTGTTCTGTCTCGATCGTTACATCTCGAAAAGACGAAAGATCATAATCCGCAGGATGCATTGGTTCCGGTGAGAATTTGTAGACCGCTGTTTTCTGGAAGACCGCGATGCCCCCAAATAAACTGAGCACGCAAATCACAATGCCGATTCCAGCGATCTGAAAAATACTCAACTTAGACCTCTCGGTGATACGAAACGCATCTTTGGTGTGGTTGGCGAGATATGCAATCTCAATGCAAGAAATTTCCGAAACACTAGCATGGCGGGATATTACTTAACAAACGTCAAGGCGTCTTCCTCACCCGTCCCACATTCTGAATCCCGTACCGCGCGGAAGGGATTCGAACATGCGCCAAGTGGGGCAAATTGCAAACGTCGTTGACGGATGGCTCAGGCCAGTCCGCCATGCGCGTCGTTTGTTCGCTCCGATGGTTGCGATGACCGCCCTCGTTTTGCAGTTATTCACCTCATCCATGGGGCAGGCGGCTGACGGGACTTGGATTGAGATTTGTTCAGATTTTGGAACGTCTTATGTGCAGGTTGATCTTGGCGACGGGGCACCTGCTCAGCAGAAAAACTGTCCAGATTGCGAAAACTGTGCGTTGTGTGCGACGGGTTCGATGGCGTTGGTTGGGACAGCCCACCAACAGCACTGGCAACCGATGCATCACGCAGGGGCCGAGGCACTTCAAGCCCAACTGAACGGCCCAACGTATCATCGCGCGTGGCCAGAAACCCGTGGGCCTCCGGCTGCGTACCTTGAAAATGTGAATTGCGCAATTTGTGCGGAGACAGCGACCATTCCTGTAAAAGGAGGTGCGCTGTGACCGTAAAGCGCGCGATCTATTCCTGGCTTTGTGCCCTTGTTTTGATCCTGTCTGGGGTCATGACGGATACGGCAAAGGCGGATAGCCTTGCCAAATTCCTTCCCGACCTGACACCTGGTGAATTGGCCCCCGGCGCTGATGCGTTTGGACCGATCCGCGAGGATGTGCCCGTTGCCCCGATCCTGAAAGGGGACGAGGTGATTGCCTACGCCTTTCTGACCTCGGATTTTGTTGGAACAACGGGGTATTCAGGCAAACCTATCCATGTTGTTGCCGCGATTGACCCGGATGCAGTGCTGACGGGTGTAAAGCTTGTGAAGCACTCGGAACCTATTGTTTTAATTGGCATTCCCAATTCAAAGATGGTCAAGCTGACCGAAGGGTACACCGGGCTTGATCTAAAGGCCGAGGCAGCCGCAGGTGGCGATGCCCATGACCTTGACATCATTTCGGGCGCGACTGTGACCATCATGGTGATCGACGATAGTTTGGTTAGATCAGGTATCAAAGTGGCGCGCGCGTTGGGGTTGGGTGGTCTGTCGCCTGCAACGCCGGATGGGCCAAAGCGCGAAATTGACATGGCCAAGGATACGGTGTCGGACTGGGCCACTTTATCTGGCGACGGGTCGGTGCGCCGGCTGACACTAGACATCGGACAGATCAACGCAGCGTTCGATGCGACAGGCGATCCAAAAGCCATTGCGCGCCCGGAACGTGGGGCGCCAGAGGATGTGTTCATCGACATGGACATGGCGCTAATATCGGTGCCGTCAATCGGGCGAACATTGCTGGGGGACGCAGAATACAAGAACCTGACCGCGTGGCTGGAGGAGGGCGAACAAGCGATCCTTTTGCTAGGCCGTGGAGCGTATAGCTTTAAGGGTTCTGGTTACGTGCGCGGCGGCATTTTCGACCGTATTCAGTTGATCCAAGGCGACAACTCGGTGCGTTTCTTTGACAAACAGCATCGTCGGTTGGGCGATTTGGCCACGTCCGACAGCCCAAGTTTTACTGAGCTGGATATTTTCAAGATCCCAGCGGATGCTGAATTTGATCCGACCGCTCCGTTCCGGCTTCAACTTCTGGCACAACGCGCCATCGGAGCCGTCGAAAAGACGTTCCTGACTTTCGATCTGGGGTACA
Organism: Aliiroseovarius conchicola; assembly: GCF_041403445.1. NCBI lineage: Bacteria > Pseudomonadati > Pseudomonadota > Alphaproteobacteria > Rhodobacterales > Paracoccaceae > Aliiroseovarius > Aliiroseovarius conchicola. Next base: position 112,425 of record NZ_JBGEHL010000007.1, on the reverse strand, counting down.
AACTGCCTGAGAGCCTTTTGGAACCGGTCGCGGTTGCGCCTGTTATCGTTGACGACGCCGACGCAGAAGCCGCCGCCAAATCGGCGCTTTGGAAACGCATCTGGAAAGACAAAACCGTCGAGATCGGCGTTTTGGGCGTCATGCTTTTGGTGTTGACCGGTGTGTTCTTTTTCCAGTTTCAAGCAACCCGGAATGCGCGTGTTTTCTACTGGTTCCGCATCGGATATCTGACGTTCACGCTGGTCTTCCTTGGCTGGTACGCAAACGCGCAGCTGTCCATCGTGAACTTGATGGCGCTGGCGGGCAGTTTGCGGACTGGTTTCACGTGGGATGCGTTCCTGTTGGACCCGCTGGTGTTCATCCAATGGTTTGCCGTCGCGGCCGCGCTAATCTTCTGGGGCAGGGGGGCGTATTGTGGCTGGCTTTGCCCGTTCGGCGCGCTGCAAGAGCTTCTGAACAAAGCCGCGCAGGCGTTGAAAATCCCGCAATGGACGCTGCCTTGGGGCCTGCACGAACGCTTGTGGCCGGTCAAATACATGATCTTCTTCGGTCTTTTTGGCCTGTCCATGGTGTCGATCCCACTGGCGGAAACCTATGCCGAAGTTGAGCCGTTCAAAACCGCGATCATCCTGAAATTCGTGCGCGACTGGCCCTTTGTGATCTTTGCCGTCGCCCTTCTGGTTGCCGGGCTGTTCATCGAGCGTTTCTATTGCCGCTACCTTTGCCCGCTTGGCGGCGCGCTGGCGATCCCCGCCCGGATGCGGATGTTTGACTGGCTGAAGCGCTATCACGAATGCGGTCACCCCTGTCAGACCTGCAGCAACGAATGCCCCGTTCAGGCCATCCACCCGACGGGCGAAATCAATCCTAACGAATGTGTCGACTGCCTGCATTGCCAGGTCCTGTACCAGTCGGCCGACAAATGTCCGGTTGTCATCCGCACGCTTAAGCGGCGGGCCAAGACCGGCGTGGCGGACCTGAATATCCCGCCAAGAAATCCACCGGCGAACCATCCGAACGCCAAAAGAACGACAGTTCCTAAGGAGGACTTAAAATGACTGACAAGAACGACAAACTCTCTATGACCCGCCGGGGTATGCTGGGGGCCACCGCCACAGGCGCGGTCTTCGCAGGCACCGGTTTAGGCTCGACCCTTATGACTGCGAAAGAGGCCAGCGCTGCCGCGAATGCAAGCCTGGAACCAGGCGAGTTGGACGACTATTACGGCTTTTGGTCGTCGGGTCAGACTGGCGAGCTGCGCATTCTGGGCGTGCCGTCGATGCGCGAATTCATGCGTGTTCCGGTGTTCAACCGCTGCTCGGCTACAGGTTGGGGGCAGACGAATGAATCGCTGAAAATTCTGACCGAAGGATTGCTGCCCGAGACCAAGCAATTCCTCGCCGCCAACAACAAAGTCACCTATGACAACGGCGACCTTCACCACCCGCACATGTCATTTACAGACGGCACCTATGACGGTCGCTACCTGTTCATGAACGACAAAGCCAACACCCGTGTGGCGCGTGTGCGTTGTGACGTGATGAAATGCGACAAGATCATCGAGATCCCGAACGCGCAAGACATCCACGGCCTGCGTCCACAGAAGTTCCCACGCACGGGCTATGTCTTTGCCAACGGCGAGCATGAAGCGCCGCTGATCAACGACGGCAAGATCCTTGATGAGCCAGAGGAATACGTCAACATCTTCACCGCAATCGATGGTGACACGATGGAAATCGCATGGCAGGTGATCGTTTCGGGTAACCTAGACAACACTGACTGTGACTATCAGGGCAAATACGCCTTTTCGACCTCGTATAACTCGGAAATGGGGATGACCTTGCCCGAGATGACCGAGAACGAACTGGACCACGTTGTCGTGTTCAACATCGAAGAGATCGAAAAGGGTGTAGCTGCCGGGGATTATCAGGAACTGAACGGTGTGAAAGTGATTGATGGCCGTAAGGGTCAGAACAAGAACTATACCCGCTACATTCCGATCCCGAACTCACCCCACGGTGTGAACGCAGCGCCTGACAAACAACACATCATGATCAATGGTAAACTGTCGCCCACCGTTTCGGTGATCGACGTGACCAAGCTGCCAGAAGTGTTTGCCGGTGCTGATCCTCGTACCGCCATCGTGGCCGAACCTGAACTGGGTCTTGGGCCGCTACACACTGCGTTTGACAATAAGGGCAACGCGTACACCACGCTGTTCTTGGACAGTCAGATTGTGAAGTGGGACATCGCCAAAGCGATCCAAGCCTACGGCGGTGAAGACGTTGATCCGATCTTGGACAAGGTGGACGTGCAGTATCAGCCGGGCCACAACTCGACCTCGATGGGTGAAACGGCGGATGCTGACGGGCAGTGGCTGATTTCGATGAACAAGTTCTCGAAAGACCGCTTCCTGAATGTTGGTCCTCTGAAGCCAGAGAACGAGCAGCTGATTGATATCACTGGCGATAAGATGAAGGTGGTCCATGATGGCCCGACCTTCGCCGAGCCCCACGATTCAATCATCGTTCGCCGCGACATCGTGAACCCGGTCAACGTCTGGGATCGCAATGACCCGATGTGGGAAGATGCCCGCAAACAGGCCGAAGCCGATGGCGTCGATCTGGAAGAAGGCTCGGACGAGATCATCCGGGACAAGGACGATCCGACCAAAGTGCGTGTCTACATGTACTCGATCGCGCCGACCTTCTCGCTTGAGAAGTTCACGGTGAAACAAGGTGACGAGGTGACCGTTTACGTGACCAACCTTGATGATGTGGACGACGTGACCCACGGGTTCTGCATGGCCAACTTCGGTGTCGCCATGGAAGTCGGTCCGCAGGCAACAGCGTCTGTGACCTTCGTTGCTGACCGCCCGGGTGTTCACTGGTTCTATTGCCAGTGGTTCTGCCACGCGCTCCACATGGAGATGCGCGGCCGGATGATGGTCGAGCCACGCGAGGCTTAAGAAAATGCGCTGGCTCCTGACCCTAGTTTTCGTTCTTTCGGCTTCCTGCTTGCAGGCGGCGGATTGGGACGTGCTCGTAAAGCCGGGAGCCATTGCTGAAACATTGGCTCGGGCCGCAGAAGGCGACACGCTTCGCCTGCGGCCCGGGACCTATCTAGAGACTGTCGTACTGGACAAGCCCATTACGCTTGATGGCGGTGGCCAAGCCACCATCGACGGGCAGGGCGAGGGCAGTGTGATCACCGTGACCGGTGTTGACGTGACTGTTCAAGGATTGACCGTGATCGGTTCAGGCTCAGAACATGAAGGCATCGACAGCGGTATCCAACTTACAAAAACCGCACATGCGCCAGTTATTCGGAACAATGTGGTTCTGGGCAATCTTTACGGCATTGATATCCACGGCGCGAAGGATGCGCTGGTGGCAGATAACCGGATAGAAGGCCGCCAGGACCGCCGCATGAACGCGCGCGGCAACGGGATTTACGTCTGGAACGCGCCCGGCGCGATTGTTGAAGGCAACAAGGTTCGCTGGGGTCGCGATGGTATCTTCGTAAACTCGTCCAAGAAAAATATATTCCGAAACAATGAGTTCCGCGACCTGCGCTTTGCTGTGCACTACATGTACGCAGACAATTCAGAAGTGACCGGCAACCTGTCGGTTGGCAATCACCTTGGCTATGCTGTGATGTTTTCGACCCGCGTGAAAGTGTCGGACAACGTGTCGATCAACGACCGCGACCACGGGGTCATGCTGAACTATGCGAACAAGTCGGTGATCACCGGGAACTATGTGAAGAACGCGGCTGAGAAATGTACGTTCTTATACAATTCGAACAAAAACGACTTCTCGGGCAACTGGTTTCAGGGCTGCGGGATTGGCATTCACTTTACCGCTGGATCTGACAACAACCGGATCGTTGGCAACAGTTTCATCGGCAATCGCACGCAGGTAAAATACGTGTCGACCAAATGGGTCGAATGGTCCGAAGACGGGCAGGGCAACCACTGGTCCGATTTTGCAGGCTTTGACGTTGACGGAGACGGCGTGGCAGATGCGCCCTATCGGCCCAACGACAGCATGGATCACGTGCTGTGGACCCAGCCATCTGCAAAATTACTCCTCGGCTCACCGGCTGTTCAGTTGGTGCGCTGGTCTCAATCCGCTTTCCCCGCGCTTTTACCGGGCGGGGTGGTGGACAGTCACCCACTCATGCAGGCACCGAGACCGCCTGCAATCGCAAAGGTGCCCCATGACGGATAACGCACTGACTATTGAAAACGTTCGGAAGGATCGCGGCAAAGCGACCGTTCTGGATGATGTTTCCCTGACCGTAAAACCCGGCGAGCGCGTGGCGCTTCTGGGTCATAACGGCGCGGGCAAATCCACCCTGATCAAAACAATTCTGGGCCTGACATCCCTCACGGGCGGCCGGATTAGCGTCGATGGCGCGAAGCCCGGCAGCGCACAGGCCCGTCGTGCGACTGCGTATCTTCCCGAGGCGGTTAGCTTCCACCCAGCCTTAACGGGCCGCGAGCAATTAACCTTGTTTGCGCGCCTTGACGGGCAGGCTGCGGATATCGCGGGGTTGTTGGAGCGTGTCGGTCTGGCCGATGCGATGGACCGCCGGATCGGAGCCTATTCCAAGGGTATGCGGCAGCGGCTTGGGTTGGCTCAGGTGCTGCTTGGCAGCCCGAAAGTTGCGCTTTTGGATGAACCCACAAGTGGCCTCGACCCGATATCGCGACAAGACCTCTATGCGATCATTGATGAACTGGCAGGGCAGGGGACAGCGGTTCTGATCGCCAGCCACGCGTTGACTGAAGTTGAGGCCCAGACGGATCGGATCGCCATTTTGCGCCAAGGCGTGAAGGTGGCAGATGACACCCTTGAAAGATTGTCGTCCCAGGCAGGGTTGCCGACGAAACTTCGTATCCGGGCAACTGGTGCACACGCTGATCAGATTGCCGAGGCGACCGGCGGTACACGTATCAACGGGGCGTCAGTCGAAATCCTTTGTGCACCGGATCAGAAAATGGCCCACCTGCGTGACGTCGCTGCGATGGGAGAGGTCGTGGCGGATATCGAGATGACGCCACCACGGCTTGAGGACCTCTATCGCCATTACGCCAAGGAGGGGACACAATGATCCGTTTCCTATCCATCGCTGCAACCGAAATGCTGATTCTGCGGCGCAACCGCTGGCTGTTGATGGCAACGGTTATCATGGTCCTGTTTGCGCTGGCGCTAACTTTTGCAGGCAGTGCGCCGACGGGCACATTGGGCGTTGATATGCTGACGATCTCTGTCACATCTATGACCACGCTTTCAGTCTACCTCGCGCCCCTTCTGGCACTGATGATCAGCTTTGATGCCATTGCAGGTGAATCCGAGCGGGGCAGCCTTTCGCTGCTTCTGTCCTATCCCGCCGGACGCGGTGAAATCTTGCTGGGCAAATTCGCCGCGCATTTGGCCGCACTCGCGTTTGCCATGACAGTGGGCTTTGGCACCGCCGGAGCCGTTGCCGCATGGTTCGGAGGGGCCGGGGCTGAAAGCCTTGTTGCGCTTGCACGCCTGATCCTGACCTCGATCCTGTTGGGCGCGGTCTTCCTTGCGCTTGGTTATTTCGTCTCTGCCCTGTCACGCAGCGCAACCGCTGCCGCTGGTCTGTCGGCTGGCCTGTGGCTTGTCTTCGTCGTCCTTTACGACCTTGGCCTGTTGGGCGCGGTTGTGATGGATGGGGGCGGCAGTTTCACACGCTCGATCTTTCCATGGCTGATGGTTGCAAACCCAGCGGATGCCTTCCGGGTTTGGAATATCGCCGCCTCTGACGGGGTCGCCCTGGCATCCGGCATGGCGGGGGCCGCACAAACGCTGCCTGTCTGGGCCGCGCCTTTGTCATTGGTGATCTGGCCCGTGCTGGCCTTCCTGATGGCGCGCGCCGCCTTTCAGAGGGTCGAGCCATGAAGCGCTTTGCATTTCTGGCCTTGCTCGCGCTGGTCGCCTGCAACGAAGACGAGGCAAAAGCCCCGCCGGCACCTGTTGAGCTGACCGAACAGGCACTCAGCTATTTCTGTCAAATGAACATCGCTGAACACGGCGGGCCCAAGGGCCAGATCCATCTGGAAGGCTTCCCGGCCCCTCTGTTTTTCGCGCAAGTGCGCGACATGGTGGCCTATCTGAAAAGCCCGGAACGTGAAGCAGCAATCACTGCCGCTTACGTCAGCGACATGGGCCGTGCGCGGAGTTGGGCCGATCCGGGAAACGACAACTGGATCACCGCCCATGACGCGGTATATGTGGTGGGCGCGGATGTTGCGGGTGGCATGGGTGCCCCAGAAATTGTGCCCTTCGCAGACGAGCCTTCCGCCGCATCATTCATCGCTGAATACGGTGGTGAAGTGCAGAGCTTAGACACCATCCCAGACGATGCCGCCCTTGGCCCCGTCAACTTGGATCAGAAACTGGAGACACCTTCATGAGTTTGCTCAACCGTCGCCGCTTTCTGGTCATTTCCGCCGCTGCCTGTGTCGCGTCGACCGGTTCCTTCGCGGCGGTTTCCCGATGGACGGGGCAGGCATTGGGTGCGCCGGTGTCAATGCAGCTTGTCGGTGTCGATCAGGCAGAGGCGCATAAGATCTTCGCAATGGTTGAAGCCGAATTGGTGCGGTTAGAAGAGATTTTCAGCCTGTACCGCGAGACGTCCGAGTTGTCGCGACTAAACCGGTTTGGCGTGTTGGACGACCCGTCGGCCGAGCTTCTCCATGTGCTAAGCACCTGTTCGACACTTCATGACGCAAGCAACGCCCAGTTTGATCCGACGATCCAACCTTTGTGGAAGGCCATCGCGCAGGATAGCGGCGCTGCAGCAGTCGAGACGGCGAAGCAGAAGGTCGGGTGGTCCGCAATACGTTTCGATGCATCGCAAGTCAGTTTGCCTGAGGGTGCCGCGCTGACCTTAAACGGTATTGCACAGGGCGCGGTGACAGATCGTATCGCGGCCCGATTGCGCGCCAACGGTCTTCGGGATGTGTTGATCGATATGGGCGAGATTGCCGCGATTGGTAAAGGGCCCAACGGGCCGTGGTCGGTTGGGGTCGCCCTGCCGGACGGTACGATTGTTCATCGGCTGACTGCAACGGATCGCGCCATCGCCACTTCGGTGCCCGCTGCAATGTTGATCGGTGATGGGCAGGACCATATTCTGTCACCAAGCGGCAAGGGTCCGGTTAACGGTTTGGTGTCGGTGTCAGCGCCGTCGGCTATGATCGCGGATGGTCTGTCCACAGCATTGTGCCTGGTCGACGCTACAAAAGCCGAAGCCATGGTTGCAGGCTTTCCCGAGGCGAAGATCGAGGTGATCAAGCCGATCTAATAATCGCGCTCGAAGAACACACCGATTGAGCTGGTGCCGTCCCCCCCCAACGTGCCGCGCGCTGTCAGGGATGGGGTGATGTTGAGGTTCAAATTGATCTCGGTATCGCCATCCGCGCCGATGGCCACATCGGTATAGATATTGTCCGAGATATACTTGCCCGCTTTCAACGTCGCCTCGCCGTTCTCATCGGTGGTCAGATCCAAATCGTCCAGTGCGAAGTTGTTGCGCAGCTTCCCGATGATGCCTTCCCCACCCTTGCCTGCAAGCGTGCGCACTGCGGCGGCCAGTTTCAGCGCTTGAAGCGGCGAAATTTTCGAGATGTCGCGACCAAACAGGAGCCGCGCGAGAACCTCGTCTTGCGGCAGTTCGGGCACCGAGGTGAAACTGACATCCGGGGCCGAGGCGGGGCCGGTCACGCTGATACGCACCAGCGCCTCTTCTGCCTGGCTTTCGGCGACGAAATAAAGGTACGGATCAAACCCGCCCTGAAGACTGACGCGACCCTCGGTCAAGGTCAGGCGCTTGCCCAGAATGTCCAGACGCCCACGGACCAAATCGAACTGCCCCAGCGGGATGACATTATCGCTGGTTCCACTCAGGCGCAGCTGTCCGCCAAGTTCGGCATCCAGCCCACGACCGCGCACGAACATCTGGCTGGGCGCGCTAAGTGTAATGTCGATCGGATAGGGTCGGGCGGCGGCCGATTTGGGTTGAGGTTCAACAATCAGCCCGGCAAACGACCGGGTCTGGCGAACCGCTGCAGACTCGTTGATATGGGCAAGTTCTGCCATAATCGGGACGGGGCTTGCGGGCACCTCGGCGATGCGGATTTCTGTGCGCCCAAGGGCCAGATTGGCGCGTAAGGTGGCCCCGCTGGTCAATGGCCCGCGTACCGTCCCATCTCCGTTCACCAACGTCTCAAACAACACGCCGTCGGTCAGTGTCACCTGATTGATGCCCACCTGCAAGTCAGCCTGATAAGGAGCGGTGAGGGACACGTTCCCTTGTGTGCTGATCTGGCCGCCAGCCTCGACAGACGTAAGAATGTTCAGGTTCGCCTGTCCGCCAGACAGGGTTGCGGTCGCGGTATTTAGATCCAGTGCTTGCCGGAAAGTTGGCAAGGCCAACCTTGCGCCTGATGTCTGCACGGTTCCTGACAGCCCAGCCAGAGATAGTGGGCCATTCAGCGTCAGATCGAAATTGGCTTGCCCCGTTAACAGACGGGGCTGGATCAGACGATTGGCAAGTTCCAGCGGCGCGCTGCCGTTGATCGACAGGTTGGCCCGGCTGGCATCGGATTGCACGGTTCCGTTGACATTTGCATTCGTGCCGCCGGGGCCATCTGCTTTGACGGCGATTTGCCATGTGTCGCCTTGCAACGTCGCTGTACCGCTTGCGGTTGCGGGGCCGCTGATCCCGTCAGCAACGGTGGCCAGATCGCGAAGCTTGGCGTTGAAATCCAAAGCGTTGCGCCCATTGTCTGAACGCCCGGTGGCTTGCAGGTTTAGTTCAGGCGTGGTGGCTGACAGAGCGTCCAGAAACACAACCTTGGTGTCATCGCGATGGGCGCGAACGGTGTAACTGCCCTGACCGCGGGTCAGCGCATCCAAAGACGGGGTTCCAAGTCGAAGGTTGGTGCTTGTGGCGTTCAGCTGAGTCTCGAACGTACCGGTTGCGATGTCGTATTGCCCGGTGCCTTCGGCATTTAGGGCGCCAGACAATGTGCGACCTGCCAATCGACCATAGGGGGCAATCGAAGCCGCCTTGACGCGCAGATCACCTTTCAAAAGGCCGGGTCCGCTGTCACCAATCTGCACTGAGCCGTCGATATTGGCCTCGACCCCGCCCGGTGCTGTCACATCGGCCAATACCGCCCAGTTTTCGCCGGTCTGTTTCACTGTGCCGATCAAAGTCGACGCACCGGACAAGCCGGGATCAACGACCGAGCTATCATTCACGCTGATGTCAAACGCAGCGGTGGAGGCGTCTGTCTTTAAATTTGCGGATAAAGATGCAGTGGCTTGCTCGGTGGCGATCACGACTTTCTCAAGTCGCGTACCGGCCTCGTCCCGGACGGCGACGATATCAAGCGTACTGTCCCCGACGATAAGCGGATCGAACTGCTTCTGCCCGATGCTTAGATCGCGGCCAGTGCCATTGATGGCAAGGTCAAACGACCCGCCCAATAGGCTCATTGTCCCATCAACACCGACCTGAACGGCGCCGGTCAGCGGGATGCCGATAAGGGCCGCGAACTGCGAAAGATCATTTGCGCGAAGCACCATGTCATCGGTGGTGTTGACCGTGATCCCACTTTCCAGATCATCTGCGGTTAATCCGCCGGTCAAGGTATAGTCCGTACCGCTTAGGTCTAGCTTCGCGATTTGAAGCGGCGCATCCTCGCGCCATTCAAATGCCAGCTTACCCGATACGGCTGGTCCAACCGCCTGTGCCAGATCGCCGGATTTGGGCGCGATACCCTGAAGTTTGAGCGAAACATCCCCATCGACGCGCCCCACCTGAGTTCCCTCTCCGCGGATCAGGTCCCCGGTTGCCGTGATCGTCGCGCGCTCAAGCTCCAGATCATCGCGGGTCAGGGCGGTCAGGATAAAGTCGGCGCGCCAGACATCCCCTTTGGCGGCGTCATATCGAATGTTCAGGTCAGCCGCCTTTACACGGGTTTTTGCCCCCGAGATTGGCAACAGCACCGGTTCGCCAGTCGCAGCGGCAATTCGGCCCACCAAAGAGAAACTGTCGGGCCAGCCGTCCTCAGAAAGGGCTAGGCGCCCGTTCAGTTGCAAAGCTTCAGTGTATACCTGCAACACGTCCAGCCCAAGCGCACCATCTGGGGAACGCTGCCCCTCGGCCATAAGCGAGACATTGTCGCCAAAGAAGTCTCGATACTCGGGCAAAAGGACCGGGGCGATATCGCCCGACAAGTTCGCGCTGAACCGTTGCGTTACCGCCGGAGTTCCATCGGTGGAAACAGCCTGTACAGGCTCTTCGCGCAGCTCGACTTGACCTGCCAAACGTTCTTGTCCATCGGTGGACAGATTAATATCGGCGATGAAGTCCGACAGAGGGCCAGAGCCCGCGACTTTCAGCACAATGGCAGGGTGGCCGGGCAGATCAAGCACCTTGGCGGCGATCCCGCCATCGCTTTCGTCGACCTCTAAATTCAGGTCAAGTTGTCGGCTGGCATTGCTGTAAGCACCGTCCAGCAACAGCGTGCCCTTTGTTCCGTCAATGCGCTGGACATCAAGTTTTGCCGATCCGTCACCACCGGACAGTTTGGCGGTGCCTTCAAGCTGGATCACAGCGGCCTCTCCGATCACGGGTGCCCCAAGTTCCACGCGCGCGGCCTTGATCAATCCGATTTCGACCGAAACCGGCAGTTCAGGCAATGAAAACCCCGCGGCCTCGGGCGCAGGCACACCACCAACGGGGATCGGCTGTCGTGCGATTATGATTTCTTTGGCGGACAGTTCAGAGATGTTGATCGCGCCGCGCAACAGGCTGGAGCGGGTCCATTCAAGGACGATCCCATTCATCGTCAACCAGATGCCTTCGTCGTCAGCCACCGTAATCTGATCGACCGTTGCGCTGGATGAAAACGCGCCGTTGAAACCAACGATACGAATGTCGCGGCCGACATCCGAAAGATTGTCCTCTAGAAACGCCTGCAAATATCCCCGGTCATCCGTTTCGGTTTGCGCAAAAGCCGAGGTTGCGCAAATGAATGTGGCCAGCAACGCTGCGATGTGGAATATCTTTTTCAAAACGCTTGCCCGATCCCTAGGTAAAGCTGAACACCATCGCCGGTGTCGCCGTAAATCGGTGCAGCCACATCCAGACGCAATGGCCCAATTGGGGTCTTATATCTAACACCCAAACCGGCGCCCGCGTGCCAGTCGCCTTGATCGGCGAAGAAGCTTCCAGCTGCGACATGTCCAGCATCGACAAATCCCACAACGCCAATTGTATCTGTGATCTGGGTGCGTAACTCGGCCGAAAGGCTTACGAATGACTGCCCGCCGGTCACGCTTTCGTCGCCCGCAGGCAGGCCGAGGGACTGATACGGTTGGCCGCGCACGGTGCCGCCCCCGCCGGAATAGAACAGATAATCGGGTGGAATATTGTTGTTATTGCTCGCAAAAACAGATCCAACCTGTACCCGCCCCGCCAACACGAACCGGTCTTCAGCCCCGAAACCCCGATAGGCGCGACCGTCACCATAAAGCCATGCGCCAGTGCCGCCGTTGTCCAGCGATATAAAGGGTATGGCCTCGGCCTTTAGGAAGGTGCCCTGTGTCGCGTCGAGTTTGTTATTGCGGCGATCCCACGTCACGGACGATGGTAGGGTGAACAGAAAGAACCTGCGATCACCAAGCGTATCTGTTGTCTCGGAATACCGAAGTGCCGCGCCGAACTCGGCCTCTAACGTGTCCGAGAAGATGCGCGTTACACCGCCACCCAGATTGGCCACGCGTGAGATATAACCCGGCTCATCCTCGTAGGCGATGCTGGCAAAGGCGAAGGCGTTGGTGTCCGGTCCAAAGGTGGCAGGCTGTTCAATCCGCACTCCAAGATTGTAGTCAACTCCGCCATGTTGGCCACCGATACCCGACACTCCGCCTTCGACTTTCAGGCGCTCGGCCCCGCCAAACATATTGCGATGCAGCCAGAAGGCCGAAAGCTCCAACCCTTCTAGTGACGACAGCTCGGCTCCAAACCCATAGCGACGGGGCTTTGCGTCCACCAGTTCCAAGCCGATGTCGAGCGTGTCCCCTGACCCCAGTGTGTCAGCCTCGGTCAGGGATACCGACGAAAAAGCACCGGTCCGTCTGAGCCGGTTGGCAACTTTCTCTAACTCATCAGGCGAGAAGATATGACCGTCTGGAAAACCCGCGATACGGGCGATGCGATCGGCGCGCACCGCGCTTGGGGTTTTCTGCACAAGCCTGCCGAACCGGACTTTTGGTCCCGGCGACAAGAAAAGTGATGCAGAGAGCGTACTTGTTGCGTGATTGGCAGTGATTTTCTGACCAGATAGGGCGGCTTTTGCGTGGCCAACATTGCGCCAACCAGCGACGGAGGCGTCCGCTGCGCTTTGCACAAGCACGCTTTTTGCAACCTCGCCCTTGCGAAAGTCCTGAGGCAGCGCAGTTCCGGGAGCCAAAGGCGCGGCCTGCGCAACAGAGAATGTGAAGGGCTTGCCAGGTGTGACCGAGATCTGCACGCTACGGATGGCGGTGGGAACGTTGAAGACCGGTATTTGTGCCGCCTCGCGCCCATCGACCAACACCCGAACCGTGCCACTGTAATACCCATTGGCATAGAGCACCTGAGTCAGGCGTCCGTACTCGGCCAACGCAGATGCAAAAACATCGCGCGTATCTTTATCGGCATCATCCTGCGCAGCAAGAACCAAAGACGCGTTCTCAAGCGCTGATTTCAGGTCTTTGTCGCCCCCGGCAACTTTAAGGTCGACTTGGTCGAGTGCTAACAGAGGAATAGGTAACGCAGTGAGCGTAAATACAATAAATAACAGTGCTTTAAACGAGGTAAGCCGCAACCCTCAACTCCCGAGCTAATCAAATCATAGCTATGCCTGCACCCAGACTATCCTGATCGCACTGGGGCCACCACCGGTTTCACGCCATAAGCGGGAACTTGCTGGGGCGACCGGCGCGTTAATCCCAGCGCACGTCACAGAATTGCCTTACCATCTTCTTGAAGGTGATGACCTCGCACCGTATTCTGGATAGAAGCGTAAAAAGACTAATATGGTTGCGGTATCGGGGCGGGGATTTCAGAGGCATGGACGCTAAGCTGATCGAACGCCGTCTTGCCAGTCGTGAACTGGACGGATGTACGCTGTTAGACGTGGTTGAAAAACGGGTCGGAGACACGCGCGAGGTTACTCTGTTTTTCGATCAGGACGTGACATCCGATCTGATTCATCCCCCGATCAATTCAGAGCTTGTTTGCGAAAAATCGATAGGTGGAGCGACGTTCCTGACCTATGCACTTCCCGCGGACGCGCCTGTTTCTTTTGAAATTCAAGAACAGGTTGTCGCGCTAACCCCCGCCGAGGCGGAGTTAGATTTTATGCAGGGCGCAAATGCCATCGTTGCGGAGCGTAACGGTGAGCCAGCGTGGCTGGTGTTGGAGTGGTTGGACTATCACATAAGACACCAGCGCGCTCAGGCCTTCGTCATAGTTGATCGTGCTGAGCCAGGCAAAGATAAGGTATTTGCGCGTGATCTTCGGCGCGGTCTCGCGTCGCGTGGTGGCGACTGCAAAATCCTGCTTGTCACCAGTGATGTTCCTTTGGGTAAGCCTGGGCTGCCTTCGGAATCTCATCCATTCAGCGTACCCGGAGCACCGGGTAAGGATCGGATGCAGCTTCCTACGCCCGATCCCTGGACGAGCCCTTTGGGGGCGCTGACGATCTACGAAATTGTGCGGCATAGGTTTCTTGCCAACGCGCGCGCAGTTGCCAACATAGACGTGTTTGATCTTGTTCCACCAGGCCCAGAAAACATATTTGATGCCGCCTTCGCGGCAGCAACCGGGCTGATCGCGCTTGTTGGCCGCCAGTGTTACCCTTGGCGTATCCGGCCTGACAAGCCCATCAGATTTGGTGATCATATCTGTGTGCAGTTTGATGCACGCGGCGGACGTCAAAGGTGGTGCATCGCACCGGGGCAGGCCTCGGATGATGCTATTTGGCGTCTGGTCAGAGTAGGCAATGTTCAGCCCGATACGAGCCGCACACGTATGTTTTTCCGTTTTATGGCATTGCGTCACCCAAATGACTCGGTGTCAAAAATTGTCCCCAAAACTTCGCTGATCGAGAATACAGATCTGTTGGATTTGTCGATCAATGAGTTTTCTCACAAACCTGTGCGTATGCCAAAGATCGATTTCGACACGTCGAAGATGAAGGGCAGGGGGCGTTGTGCTGTCGTAACCACAATGAAAAACGAGGGGCCGTTTATTTTGGAATGGCTCGCTTATCACCGAGCCATCGGGGTTGATGACTTCATAGTTTACACGAATGATTGTACTGATGGTACGGATACAATGCTGGACCTTTTGCAGTCAAAAGGCATTCTACAGCATCGTGAAAACCCGTTTCGTTCCAACGATTTGAAGCCCCAGCACGCTGCTTTGCAGGCCGCAGAGGACGAAGCCCTGATCAAGGACGCAACCTGGGTGACTTGTATTGATGTTGATGAGTTCATCAACATCAAAACTGGCGACGGCACGCTGAATGCGCTGTTTGAGGCCGTACCAGACGCCAACATGATCTCGATGACGTGGCGATTATTTGGCAACAGCGACGTGCATGAGTATCACGACAAGCCCGTGACCGAACAGTTTCTACGCTGCGCCCCAGAGCTCGTGCGCAAGCCTCATCAGGCGTGGGGTTTCAAAACTCTGTTTCGAAATGCGGGCATCTTCAACAAGTTGGGAGTCCACCGGCCCAAGGGACTGCGCCCTCAGCTTTGGGACCAGATTAATTGGGTGAACGGGTCAGGAAAACCGATGCCGCGGGATATGTTTCGCAATGGTTGGCGGTCGACACTTCGCTCGTATGGCTACGATTTGGTCCAGTTGAACCACTATGCCGTGCGATCAGCCGAGAGCTTTTTAGTTAAGCGCGATCGGGGACGTGTAAACCACGTAGATCGAGATCAGGGGCTCGCATATTGGTTTCGTATGAACAACAACGCCGAGGAAGACGGCTCTATCCAAAGCAGACTTCAAATGATGCGAAGCGAGCTAGATCAGTTATTGGATGATCCGGATATCGCAATGGCGCACGCATATTCTGTTCAATGCCACAGAGCAAAAATCGCAGAGTTGAGGGCGACCGAAAAATACTCAGGTTTTTATGATGATCTAACTGCGCCAAGGCTACAAAAGTTGTCTGTGATGCACAGCCACTTTGGCTCAAACGTGTTCCTATCAGGTCCTGATGTCGTCCCGGACGAGGTCGTGGACCGAGATCCGGGTGAGAAGTGGTTTTTTACTGTGCAACGAGAAGGTTGAGCCGTCTGACATAATAATACCACAAGGATAGCATAATCCGCTTGCAGACTTGTCGCGCTGGACGGCGCTGGGATAGGTTTTCAAAAATTCGAATAGATAGGAGCTTCGTCGCTTCCGTCAAATAACAGAGCAGCAGACAAACTATGGCTATTCCTGACACACTGGCCGCGCGCCTTATCGAAACCACTAAGCAACACGAACTTGGCGGATCTTTTCTGATGCTGGGTCGCCAGCGATGGATTGGGACACGCAAAGGCAAAGCGGCGAAGTTGCTGGAAGAAACGATCCAGAACTATCTGCCAGGGAAAACCGAGGCCGATCTGCAAAACGCTGACAACCACTATTCCGAGGCGTTTTTCGATGCACTTGGATATGAAAGTGTAGACTCTTTAGACTTCTCTGAGTTTGAAGGAGCAAGCCTTATCCAAGACTTAAGTGGTGAACTTGATCCAGCGCTTGAAGAACGATTTGACGTGATCTACGACGGCGGAACCTGCGAACATATCTTCGAACTTCCGACCGCTTATCGCAATGTGCACCGGATGCTGAAGAAAGGGGGGGTCCTGATTGGACACTCACCTTGTAACAACTGGATCAACCACTCATTTTACCAGATCAACCCAGAGATGGTGTACGGTTTTTGGGAGAAGGCAATGGGGTACGAGGTGCTTGATATGATCTTGCAACCCTTGCTGCCCAATTTCTCGGATCGGGTGGTTACAACGACAAATCCCAACGTCACTGGGGTACGCCCGCGTCTAAAAGGCAAGCTACCTAATAATTCCCCTATCGTGATGTGCTATGTCGTTCGCAAACCAATGGGGCAGGTCGATACCCGCGGTACTTATCAAACCGACTATGTTGAGAAATGGAACGGATAGAGATGTTCCAGTATGACCAACCACATTATTGATATCGAAAGAACCGAAATCATGACGGCTCTGAAATATGACGAGGTGATCGAAGTGCAGGGGGTCCGTATCCCCTTTGTGCCTTCCATCATCACACCGCAAATTGAACGTCAGATGCGTATGGGCAAATACGAAGGCGGAGAATGCTCCGCCGCCCGCAAATGGGTGTTTCCTGGCGACCGCGTTCTGGAGCTTGGATCCGGAGTCGGATTGGTGTCCAGTGCAATTTCAAAGATAGGCGGTGTTGAGAAGGTAGTATCGATCGAGGCAAATGCCGGGCTGATCGACCTGATCGAAGAGACTCACCGTATTAATGACATAACGAATGTTGAAATACGCAATGGCATCGCGGCGGACAAAACGTCTGAGGACGTGCCATTTTATGTTCGCGGGAATTTCTGGGCTTCCAGCATGGAGCCGGATTCCCGCCCCTATCGCGAGAAGGTCATGTTGCCGGCCTATGGGATTGGGGACCTGATTGAAGAACTTCGTCCGACCGTTATTGTTGCAGATATTGAGGGTGGTGAACTCGACGTATTTGAAAATGTCGACCTGAAGGGTGTCCGGACGATCATTATCGAAGTGCATCCGCTTGTCTATGGCGTCGAGGGACAACGCAGTTTATTGAAAAACCTTGATGAACAGGGCTTTCGCGCCGAACAGGAATACGTGACGGGCAGTGTTTGGGTGCTGACAAGACACCCCAAATCAGAGGCGCCGCGTATCCACACGCGTGGAGCATCCGAGCCGAAACACGCGTCAGATGCGCCTCATATTGTTATTCCAACCTGCATGAAAGATGAGGGCCCGTTCCTTTTGGAGTGGATTGCCTATCACCGCTCTATCGGTGTGAATGATTTCGTGGTTTTCACCAATGATTGCAGCGATGGAACAGACCTTATGTTGGATCGGTTGGATGAGCTGGGTGTTGTGACCCATCTGCCAAATCCCGCTGTCGCTGCAGGGTCTACCTTTTTCCAGCCTCTTGCGATGAAATTTGCGGTGGATATGCCGCAAGTGCGCCGGGCGGACTATGTCATCCAGACTGATGTTGATGAGTTTATCAACATCAAGGTCGGAGAAGGACATCTGACCGATCTCTTCGAGGCCGCCGGTCCGTTTCACGTATTGTCGATCTCAGAATTGAATTTCTCTAGCAATGCCCAATGGGAGATCACCGATACCTGGGTGACCGAGGCTTTTCGTGAACACGAGACACATCATCCTGGTCACTGGCAGGCAAGGCGCGGTGTCAAATCGATTATTCACGGCCTCGATAATTTTGAGAGTTGGCCCGTCCACCGCCCAGGTGTCGTCCCGGGGACGCATGATCAATTGATTTGGCTTGACGGATCGGGTGAGCCCGTGCCGGAAGAGTTCTTGTTGAAACACGAGAACGGTATCGATCGACGCGGCAGATACGATCTCGTGCAACTAGATCACCATCCGTTACGCAGTGCGGAATCCTTCTTGTTGAAGCAAGACCGGGGTGACGTGGTCAACAAGGATAGAACGGCCGACTTGCACTACTATCGAAAACGCGCGTTGGGTGGGCATTTCGATGGTGCAATTGACAACAAACTGTCCGCTGCGCGAGAGACATGGGAAATTCTGGTCTCAGACGAAAAACTTAGCCGACTGCACAAAGACGCAGTGGACTATCACCAAGAGCGGGCCAAGCAAATACAGCATCAGGCCAGTTTTACAGAGATGCGCCAATGGCTTAAGGACAACTACTTCCCAGATTAAGTTGTAAAATTGCCTGTACTTTCCCTTAGCTTCGCCCAAGCTTTTTATTGGCTTCAATCATCGCGTTCCTGAAATGGGGGCGTTTTTGCGGCGCGCAATCTTCCAAAACGGCGTTGCAATATTGGCTAACCCAGTAAGGGCGATTTCTACGCAGCAACTGAGAAAGCAGTCGCTTCTGATAATACGGATTGCGCTTGCGTGCAGTTAGGTGGGCGTAAATTTCGGCTTCTGTGATTGAACCGGTGATGCACCCTTTGATAATGGTGCTCAGCACCCCCATATGTCGCCAAGTCGTCAGCATCCCGTGACCCATGTTGCGACAGCGAATTTTTTCAACGTTGGCGCCGGTGTATAGTGTTGCGTGAATTGCATCCGCTGCAATGGTTGGGTCGTAAAATAAGCGCACCTTGCCTGCCGCCCGCACACCGTCGGGACCATAGCCATAAGGACCGCCGTAATCCCGGCGCCAAGCAGGTTTGAAACGGTTTTCCCAGCCAAGTGTTACATTGCGGCTTAACGTTGCCTGAGGATTCACCGCAATCACGTCCGCGCCGGGGCAGGCTGACGCATAGGCCGTGGCAGCGTATCCCCCCATTGAAACACCGTAAAAAACCACGCGGTCGAACTTTGAAAAGAAGCCGTCGTTCCCCAACTGGTCAAAAAACGCCGAGACCGCCGGATCGCGATACCAAGTATGCCCATGTGCCATGATGCCGATCGCAGACCAGCCATGGGATGTCAGAAAATCCATCCCCCAAGGCAGCCGGTTCTCGGTATCTTGCCGGGCGTCGTCGAGGTTCTCAAATGCCACGACCAAGGTTTTCCCCTGTTCAACGTAGAGTGCTTTGTGCTCCGAACTCAGTTCTTTGAAAAAGCCACCCTCGGCAGCGACACTTTCGAAATTCTCGCGCCATTTCTGTTTCCTGTCGGATGGTGTTTCCAGCACGATACCTGCCCTTCGATCCCTACGTTGCGGAAACTCTAATGGGCTTTGCGCACCTGTTCAATCGTTCGCATTTGTGTGTCAGACGGCCAGTCTGAAACCGATATGCCCAGTTGAGCTATCAGGCGTGTTAGATGTGCGTGAGTGCACAAAATAGCGTTCGCAGTAGGATGCATGACACAGACAGGATCCTCCGCGCATGACCTTTGCCACGCCTGACGCAGCGCCGGTTGGGTCCTTTGGTGGTCGACCCCTGGACCCCTCTGGCAACGGGCCAAACCAATCTGAACACCATTCCCAAACATTGCCCGTCATGTTGAATAACCCATAGTTGTTGGGCTCAAACGCATCAACGGGTGCTGTGCCATGGTATCCGTCGTCTTGAGTGTTCGTGTCGGGGAAAGAGCCTTGCCAAACATTCTGTGCATGCCCAGTTGCTGGCACCAAAGAATTGCCCCAGGGATGCTTCGCCCCTCGGAGCCCTCCGCGCGCCGCAAACTCCCACTCCGCTTCGGTCGGTAGGCGGGCGCCCAGATAGCTGGCGTATGCGGTAGCATCGTGCCAACTGACATGTGTAACGGGATGATTAAGACGATTTTCTATCCCGCTTTCCGGCCCTTCCGGCGCGTGCCAGTTTGCCCCGTCGACCCGGCGCCACCAAGGTGTCCCAGCAGCGTAATCTGGAAATAGTTCGGGTGCGTTCAGAAACTGTGAAAACACAAATGACCAGCCTTCGCGCTCGGCTGTTGTCTTGTAACCGGTTTCATCGACAAACGCAGAAAACTGGGCGTTCGTTACAGCGTATCTTGAAAGCAGAAACGATGAGATTCTGACCTTGCGTTGAGGGCTGTCCATATCGATCTCATATCGGGACCGCCGTGCTCCCATGTCAAAGAAACCGCCCTTGATTGCGACCAGGTCGCCAAGGCAGATATTTGTCAGGGTCTTAGAGGCGCCCGCGTGCGGAATATCTTCCAAAACACTTGGTGATACGCGCGTAGGTTTGTCCATATTTGGCGCGCAGCAGGGCGGGGTAGGGTGATCAACCAATGGCATCCCCGAACATCAATGGCACACGTCCGGCCAGGGCATAACGGCGAAGCACCCGGCCCTCAGAAATTATGCTGTTTTGCTGCCACTTATCCCGCAACGCGCCGTGGTTAGCTGTGCAATCCTTGCTACTTTCGGGCGCTTTGTGCCCCCAAGCATAGCACAGGAAACTGCCATCATGCGCGGGTGCGCGATCACACTCGATTTCTATGCCTCGATCAGAAACCACTTTGGCACTTAGAATGGTAGGCGCTTCGCCTTGTTGGTCGATCCTAAATCCGTGCGGACCGTCCTCAAGTACCAATCCAGCCAATGAAGAAAACTCCGCGTGGATGACGGTTCCCTTGACCACAGCCATTTGCAGACTTGGACAATACCACGATCGCCCCTGTTGTTTTTCCTGAAGCGCAACAGCGCAGAGCTCATCCACAGTCAGCGACGCGCCCGCACTCAATGTCATCGGTGTTCCCGGCATAAGCCGCCATGGATAAGTCGGGGTTGCGACGACCGCTGGAAGCGCTGGATTTTCAATATCAAAGCGGCCTTCGGCCAGCATAACCTCTGATGCGCCATCTGTTTGTGATCCGGCTGACTGCACGACAACGACCGCGGGCGTTGTGGATTGCCCAGTCACCCGCGCAATATCCCGTGTGATGTTTGAAGCGACCTCTGTGTAGTGATCGGCAGCGGTGTTTTGCGTGCTGTTTTGCGCACCCGCCAGCAGCCCTAGCCTGATCCGGTCAACGACCAGCGATTTCCCCCATGATTGAAGTGCCTCATGACCAAATTCGACCTTCTTGATTAGGGTGCGATAAGCCTTGCCGCTTACTGATGCGTCTTCGGCCACGATCCCTGATTGTGGCTGCGAGACCGCTATCACACTGTGCAGTACATCGCCCGCGGCATATCGATTCTCCGATGCAACTGTCGCTTCTGCCAGCGCTCCGAAGGCGGGGGCCGAACCATTCAGTGCTTCGTCGGTCACGTGCCATTCGAACCGACGCGGCAGCGGACGCTCGACTTGAAGACCGGCCCCGAAACCAACAAACCCAAGCGCGATTGCCGGTGTTTGGGCGAGTGTGACACCGGAGCGTTCTTCAAATCCCATCGTGACGTGCTGCCATTGATCTGAAAGATAGCGAAGGTGATCGCCGGTTTGCTCCAGCATCCATACATTGCCACCTGCACTCGGCCAGCGCGCCGTTGATGTTGCATTTACGCGCGCCCAAGCATTTGGCAGCTGCGGACGCATCTGTTCAGCTTTCGCCTTCAGGTCAGAAAACTTAGCTTCTTCGTTGGCTTTTTCGCGCCGCGCCCGGAATTTTGCACGAAATCGTTTTACGCGGGGAGTTTGACCCTTTGCGTTAAGTGCGGCTTCGATGCCTATTCGATAGAAATAGTAGTCTTTCCGCCGACGGATGAGTTTATAGAACAGGCCAGGAGCAAGTTCATCACGCAATGCGGCTGCCACGATTTGCGGCAGCACGCGCATACGCCACAATCCATTCAAACAGGGTTCTTGCATGCCGAAGCATTTCAGCCAGAGTATATTTTCGCCACTCAAACTCTTGTTGAGCGCCGTCTGCTTTCCAGTGAGGGGGTCGTGAAATACGTAGCCTACACTGCCAGGATTAAACGCTATATTTCCTGAGCTTTGCGGCCCGGATACTTGAGCAAGTTGTGGATCGAAAGCCACCAACGTGGCCCTTTCGAAATACGCGCCAGATCGCAGAACGGCACCGCCACCGGCCATTGCACCGCAAAGGCTGACGGCGTTGAAATCTTGAACGAGTTTACTTGTTGCCAAAGATTGAGCGAACGACGGGAAGGTTAGGTTACCGAATGCAGAAGCGGAGCCAGCAACGATCCGGATTTGGCTGAAATTTGCGTCCTGACAAGCACTATCTAGCCATGACGTATCTTCATCAGCATCAAAAAAGCAGACAACCAACCGCGCCGAGCTGCGAATGGTCAAATCCAGTTGGTAATCGCCCAAAATGAGCGTTTTCCCTGCAACAAGATCTGAGTGTTGCTTCGGAGATATGGAAATTTTTTTGGCCGAGCTGGTCTTTGCCATAGAGGAAACTTTCCGATCAGGTCACGTCTCGACCTTGCCAGTCAACGCCTGGCTTAAGTCATTCACATTGGTTCCTTTGAAGACAACCCGTTCCGTCGCGCAGGTCAACACGACGTCGGTTTTATGTGTCTCGATGCGGGTATGTCCCAACGCAGCCCAGTCCGAGATATCGACCGGACCGCCACAATACCCAACAACGGTTTGAGGCAGGCCGGTACGGTAGATATTCAGCTGGACCTCAGCCGATTTGATATGGACTGTGTTACAGCCACCGGTCAGCTTGACCAGTGTTTTTCCTGTCCCGGTTACGAGTAAATTCGTACCCGCTCCGCTAATCATCTCGGTATATCCACTGCCGCCGTAGAGTTGTGCGTCTCCGGGCCCGCCCTCCAGATAGCTATGAGATTTGCCAGACTGAAACACGTTGCGGCCTGAACCGCCCACTAGAAAACAGCTTGAATTTCCAGCCCGGATATTGGTGTCTCCATTGCCGCCATATACGATAAGATCATCATTCTGCGCGATCACGTTATTCTCACCCGGCCCCGGATGAACAGTTAATGTGAACCGGTTGAAACTTCCGGGAAAAAGAAATTCGTTGTCTTTACGATTGCCGGCCACAGTAAAGGATTTCACCTTACCGCCCGTATCTGCCCCGTAGTGCATCTTGGCGAAGGCATTTGGCAGTGGTGCGGTGCCATCATGGTCAAGGGTCGAGAAATGAACATGATGTCCAGGGGCGGCTGGTGCGTGATCTATCTTGGTGTGATCCAGGCCGGAAATCGTCCCTTTGTCTCCGGCAGGTGGGGCGATGTCGGCGTCCGAAAAGCCCGCGTAGAAGGTTCCGCAGACTGCTTGATCCTTTGCCTCCGGTAATATCAATCCATGCTCAGCGCAACATTGCGCCAACTCTGCTCTCATACGGGCATAGTCTGGGTGATCTCGACCAAGGTTCTTTGTTTGCCAAGGATCAGCCTCGACATCGTATAGCTCGCTTTCTTCGTTTTGATAGAGCGTGATCCGGTACCGGCCCTTCCTCATTGAGCTATTGCCAAAAAGAAAGGTTGGCACGGCCCTGTCGGGTACCGATGTCCCGCGCACCTGAGGGACCAGCGATCGCCCTGGTGCACCCTTCAGGGGAGGGCAGTTTGCATAGTCGAGGATGGTTGGTCCGATATCCAAGAGTGCGACAGGATCGTCGATTTCTAGTGCTTCAACGCTCGGGTCGTGGATCAGTAAAGGTACACGACAGCTCTCTTCCCAAAGCGTGAACTTCCGCATCCGGTTTTTATCGCCAAGGTGATAGCCATGATCCGAAGTGAATATGAAAATCGTATCTTTTGCATGAGGCGAAGATTGCAGGGCATCCCATACCCGGCCGATGTGGCGATCCACATGTGAATAGGCAGAGAAATAGTTGCGAACGGACTTACGCCAGTAATCTTTGTCTCGTAAATCCATGTTTTCAATCATGAATTTATCTGGGTATTCCGCCGTCTCGAACCCATCGTCCCAATCTGGGGGTTGGGTGAAGTTCTCAACATCATATATTTCTTTGAACACCGCAGGCGTTTTCAGTGGGATATGGGGATGGTGAAACCCGACCTCCCGATAGAACGGCCTGTCGTCATCATAGTTCTCTAAAAATGCGACAGCGTCTGACGCCGACTGGTGATCATAATACAGTTTGTCATCTTCTGGATCAGTGGTTGCGCCGCCGCCGGTCAAGCCGCCATAGCGTTCGGTCGAGACGTCACGTGGCGGACCAAGTTTCAATGGATTTGGTGGGTGTGAATAGAGGATATCATGGAATTTTCGCGGAATGGGTGCGAAGCTATGGTGAATCTTGCCCGCAGTTGAACAATAGTATCCAGACTGTTTAAGCCTATATTGCCATAGCTGTTCTGGCCTCAATACCGTGAATATATTGATATAGTTGTCCAACATACCCGTTTGGTGGGGCGCCAGGCCAGACATCAAACTGTTGCGAGATGGACCGCAGATCGGAGCTTGGCAATACGCTGATGTGAACGCTGCCGAGCTTGCGAATATACGATCAAGATTTGGCGTTTGCAGTCGCTCTCCAAACGCATCGCGAAAACGCCAAAACGCTCCACCATCGTCGATCGTCATCAGTATGATGTTCTTGCGACGGGTCAACTTGCCTCCTGCTCGGCGGCCGCCAATTGTTCTGTCAGTCGACGGCGACGGCGAAAGGCCGTTCGAAAGCGCTCCACTCGATCATCATGACCGCGCTCGGCCAAATGGGCTTCCATCGATACCCGATATAGATAGATACCCTTGCGTGCCTTGGCACGTTTGTAGAACTCTTCTTCTGACAACGTGCCACTGATGGCACCGTACATCACATATTTTAGCTGTTCGATCCGACGCAACAACACCGCAGTCTTGTGTCCAAACCCGAACCCTTTCAGATGTGTGATCCGCGCCTGTGGAAGTCGCATAACGTGCCGCTTGTCCGGTTCGAAGAAGGGATCATAGATCACGTAGATCTGCTTATGATCCCCTACTTGTGTCGCTGCATCAGAATAGGGCAGGGACCAGTCCTGTGCACGTCCTTTGGCGAACCGCACTTCCCAAGGGACAACATCTGGTGACAGTGAAGACTGAGGGCTAAGGGCCACCACTGTTGCCCCTGGCGCAAGTGACGAAAAGGTGAGCGCTGCAAAACCACCCATCGACGTCCCGATCAGCGCAACCCGGTCAAACTGAGCAAAGAACCCGTCATTTCTAAGTTTCTCTAGAAACGAGATAAGCTGGGCATCGCGAAACCAACTTGGCCCGCGCGCATAAACCCCGAGATGGCTCCACCCGTTGTCGCGGACAAATTTTGCGGCCCATGGTTCGATATCGGGATGTGGGTACCCAGCGTCGGACAGGTTATCGAATGAAACGACAAGACACGACTTTCCACGATCAACGAATGAAGCGGCATGTTGCCCGAGTTTATGATACCATCCATCACGCGGACCCGCTGGGAAAATCTCGGCGTACCAGCTTGGGATCTTATTATGGTCTTCTTCGGACATCTGAGTTAGCGTTTGTGGACCACCAGCACTTGATCGCGCCGGTTTTTGTTGAACTTGGCCTGAAAGATGAAACAACCAGAGATATCAATACGAAGGGCGTTCAATTGTTCCGCAACATCTGGGTCCGAGTGCTTGAAGACACCATGCTTAATGTAGTTTTGGAAAAGTGGTGCAGTCTTGGTGATCCCCGGCTTCTCGATTTCGTCAGGCTGCCAGCGCAGATCCTCGACGATATAAATACCGCCGGACCGCAGATTGCCAAACAGTTCCAGAAAGCTGTTTTGTTGATGATGAGACGCATGGCTCGCATCATCGACGATGATATCGAATGGTGTGTCTGGCGATCCGATTGCAGCCCGAACATCTTCACGCGTATCCATGCTTCCCAGGTGAAACGTAAACCTCGGCGCGCTGAACCCGCTGAAATCTTTCGAGTCAAATCCATGGATGCGCGCTTTTGGAAAATACTCCATCCACATCTGGATAGAAGGCGCCTCCGAAGGATCAAGACCTGGTTGCATCCCGAGTTCCAGAAACGAGATAGCACGATTGCGATAGGGCAGGAACAGCATCTGATAGAGCTCTGTATACCGATGCTTTGCAGACCCCTTGTCCGAACCATAATTGTCGGCAAGATCCGTTAAGTTAAGTTGCCCACGACCATAGCGCTCTGATGGTTTGATGGGGGCGATATTTGCATCGTCTCCAGCCTCGATCGCTGACTTGGTCTCGGTTGGCTTCTTATCTTTGTCCTGTTTCGGCTTACCTTTGTTGGGGATAGGTGCCTTTTCAGGATCAATGCCGTGTTTCACCAACAGACGCCCCAACAGGCTTTTAGGGTGAGGCGCACCACCTTCTTTTTCCACAATCCGCGCACGGATGCGCCGACCATACAGGTGTACCGAGGAAGTGTTCTCGGTCACATAAGGCGAGGTATCGAAATTTCGGCGCAACATTAGGCGACGGTCTTTGAAGGTAAACGGATAGAGCGCTTCCTGAGGTAGGGCATATTTGACCTCGCCGGTCGCGTGAAGGAAATGCGTAACCGCATGCGGCCCCCAAACACCCCAGGGCTGTTCGCCCGCATGAACCGGATTTCCCGCGTCTTTTGCAGCTTGCAACTCTTCCACATAGTCTTCGCCATACCATGTTGGGATAGCAAACTCGTCATTCGTGTAGGCGATCAGTTGCTGCAAAGTATCGCAGTCTTGCGGCAGGCCCAGAACCCCACCATTAATGTGCTTTGCAGACTCCCAGCCATAGAAATGTCCGTTCGGCGTAATAAACGGCTTCATGCAATATGCATCTGTGTCCGCCCAGATCGTGTTGTCGCTTTTTGCCAACATCCGATATCGAAACAAGTCGGAATGCAGCGCTGGGCTACCAGTCCGTTCGTGGGTCAGAAAATTCGATTGGGGCAACACCTCATTCGCATCGGCAAGCTCCACCTTGTCAGGTACGTTTTGAAGCGGTCCATAGTGGTAAAGAACAACTTTGTGCCCCGCATCGACAAATGACTTCACGCAAAGCTGCTCAAGGAAACTCAACGGACCTTCCATCCACAGCATCGCAATGGTGGGTAGTTTCATACGGTGACCCCAACTAATAGAATACTGGGCTGCTCGATGCCCGTTTTTCTGCAGTCTAATGTGAAGCCATTGGTGACGCAAAGACCTTTGTGAGGTTGCTGTGATCTTGACGCAACCATGCGGGGTCTTTCATGTCGACCAGCAAGGTTCCATATTATTTGAGGCCATCCACTGAAGACGACTGTAAGTGCATGAAAAAATGGCGGCCAAAGGCCGCCAAGTTTCACAACGTTGAAGTAAAAATTAATCAGACGGGTTTGGCACGATTAGTGTTGGGATAGAGGATCGTCGCAAAACACGTTTGGTCACCGTGCCAATGAAGGTGTGACCCGTACCTTGCTCATGCGTTGCCATCACAATCAGCTGGCAATCAAGCTCGGCCGCACGTTGCAGGATCATTTCCGCCGGGTGTCCATCAACAAGTTCAACGGATCCCACTGCGGAATACGCCTCTTTGTCTTTACCGGACAGCGAGTTCAGAAATTCCTTCTGATTTTGTTTAAGCATCTGTTTTACGGACTCGTGCCGATCCCGAATGGCTTTCTTGCGTGATTCGTCATCCTGCATAAACATCTGCAGTGTTACGACTGCATCCTGTGAAAGGGGCTCAGTTACGTGAAGAACATGCAACTTCGCTCCGTTCGCGCGCGCCATGGTCAGAGCATGGCGCAACGCATTATCAGAGTTCTTCGACAGGTCCGTTGCGAACAGAATGTCTTTGACTTCAGGTAGCATTAGGAATTCCTTTCTGTTGCAACGATCAATAGCCCATCACGCGTGGAAGCCACAGCGCAATTTCCGGGAAGAAAGCGATGATGAAAATCGCGACGGTATTGATAAGTGCGAAAGGTAGCGCCGCCACTGAGATCCGCTCGATCGAGATGTTCGAAATACCTGAAGCGATAAACAGGTTCTCGCCCAAAGGTGGCGTTTGAAACCCAATACCCAGAGTACACACCATGACCACGCCGAAGTGGATGGGATCAATGCCCATGCTATACGCTACCGGCAACATCACCGGGACAAGGATCAGAATGGTTGCCAGCGTCTCCATAAACATACCCACGAAAAGCAGGAAGAAGATCACCAGAGTCCAGATGATATACAGGTTGTCTGTAATCGACAACATGCCCTCGGCAATGACCGCAGGGATCTGGTTCTCAACCAGCAAACGGCCAAACACTGTTGCTGTAAACATGATCAACAGAACACGACCCGTCAGCCAAGTCGTGGTCTCCAGTGACGTGAACAGCTTTTCCCAGCTCAGCTCGCGATAGATGAAAGTTCCGACGATCAGAGTATAGAAGATCGCGACAATCGCTGCCTCGGTTGGAGTGAAGAAGCCAGAATAGATACCACCAAGGATCACGACCGGCGCCATTAGCGCCCAAAATCCCCGGTACAGCTCGCACCAAATTTGACGCGCAGACCAACCTTCGCTTGAACCTTTATAACCATTCTTCTTAGACAGAATGTAGTTCATCACCAACAAACTTCCTGCGATTAGGAAGGCCGGCATGAACCCAGCAATAAAGAGCTTCGGAATCGATACTGTTTGGAATTGACCATGCTCTGCGACTGCTTCGGGTGGGGCGGGCATACCAAGTGCCGCAATGCCGAAGATGATAAGCGGAATAGATGGTGGAATGACGATACCCAGACCACCCGAAGACGCTGTAATAGCTGAAGCGTAGCTGCGGCTATAACCACGGTCAATCATGGCCGGGATCATAAGCATGCCCACTGCCGCAGTCGTCGCAGGGCCGGAGCCCGAGATCGCGCCAAAGAAGAGGCAAGCAAAGACAGTTGCCGCGGACATCCCGCCGGTGAAGGGGCCGGCGAAGCTTTCGGCCACGTTGATTAGCCTTCGAGATAAGCCTGATGCCTCCATCAAGGCGCCGGCCAGAATAAATGCGGGTAGAGCCATCAGTGGGAATGACCCGACGGATGTGAACGCGATTTGTACGAATTTAATCGGGTTTTCGCCGAGGTACAGGAACGTCAACAGGGTCGAAACACCCAAAGCAACTGTGATCGGTGCTCCGATGAAAAGAAGCCCAAGAAAGCCGCCAAATAGGAGGAGTACGATTTCAGATCCCATCACTTCTTCTCCTGTTCTTGGGTAATTGTATCGATATCAATTTCTACAGCACCGGTTTCAGCGCGCACTTCGTCCAGATCAATTGCATCCGGGTCGACCAGATCCTCATCCAAGATGATCTTCCTGTAATTCACCTGGAGGATGCGAATGGTCATCAGGGTGAACGCAATCGGTAGGACGATATAAACCCAGCTCAGATGGAACCCGAGGGTCTGCGATGACTGGAACTTGTTCATCTTATTGAAGATGAAATCGATCGCCAGATAGATAAAGTAGACGTTGAAAAACAGCCAAAACAGGTCTGCAAAGGCTTCAATATACCTAATCGCGCGCGGCGAAAGGAACTTGAATTGAAACGTCACTCGGTTGTGGGCATTCATCTTGGCAGCGTAGCTCGCGCCAAAGAAAACAAACCAGACGAACATATACACCGAAAGCTCTTCTACCCATGAAAATGAGAAATTGAAGAAGGTTCGTACGATAACTTGCAAAAATAGAAGGCATACAAATACCGACAGCAAAGTCCGGCATATATAGCTTTCTATATTGTTGAGAATTCCCCAAAATTTGGTCATTTGCCCCTCACCATTTGTGAGGAAAGCGCCCTAGGGCGCCTTCCGTTTCTTGTAATGAGTAGATTATTGCGAAACGGGGTCGCGACCGATGGCGGCCAAGACTTCGTTCAGTTTCTCTACACCACCGATGCTTTCGTAGAAGTTCGGCCATACGGCAGCAGTCGCCAGATCAATGAACTCCTGTTCGTTGTTCTCTGGGATGGAGATCTCCATACCTTTTTCAACCAGCAGGGCTTTGATTTCAGCTTCTTTGTCGCGCAAGAATTGAGCTGACGCTTGAGTGGCAGCCTTGCCTGCTTCAAGAATATTGTTCTGGTCTTCTTCGGACAGGCCTTGGAACACCTGCTCGGAAATGATCAGAGGTTCAATTGAGAAGATGTAACGAATTTCTGTTACGTACTTCTGAACTTCGTAGAACTTCATCGCGTTGATGGTCGTATACGGGTTGTCCTGTCCGTCAACAACTTTGGTTTGAAGGCCAGCAAAGGTTTCCGACCAAGCCATTGGTGTCGGGCTAATGCCCCAAGACTTGTATGTGTCGATCATGATCTCGTTCTTAGGAACACGGATCACGAGACCTTCAAGGTCTGCAACGGACTTAACGGGTTTCTTGGAGTTTGTCAGAACCCGGAACCCAGTGTAGGTCCAGGCAACAATGCGGACGCCAGCGTCCTCAATTGTCTTTTCTGTCAACTCTTGCCCGATCGGACCCTGGGTCAGCGTCTCGGCGTCTTCGAGGCTGAGGATCACATATGGCAATGTAAACACGCCCACCGAAGGTGAGAACGGCGTGATGTTGTTAATAGCAAGCAGCGACATATCAAGTGTGCCGATGGCTGCTTCGTTTACAGTGTCCTGCTCCGACCCAAGTTGGCCGTTCAGGAACAAAGTTGCGGTATCCTTGCCGCCAGAGATTTCTTCAAGCGCAGCCTTGAATGCCAAGCCCGTCGCCTCTTGGCTTGATCCGCCACTATCGCCAACCGCGATCTTGAAATTCTTGGCATATGCCGGTGCGGCGAACGCAATCGCCGCGACCGAAGCCGCCATTGCGAACGAAGACAGTTTATTGATGAAAGTCATAATACCTCCCTTGGTATGAAACTCATGTTTTCTGAGCATAGCGCGATTCTGTCTTTTGACATGCACACTCATTCGAGTGCTTGGAGCTTAGATTGCAACTACCGTCGAGTTAATGCAAAGTAGTTGACGTAATGTTTGATAAAAAGGAAACATACCATTCCCCCTAAATCTACAATAACCCGCTTGGCGGACGCCGACATCCGGCTTCTGCAAATATTCCAGACCGTGGTTGCATGTGGAGGATTTACCGCCGCAGAATTCGAGTTGAATATTGGGCGCTCGACAATCAGTAAGCACATATCTGACTTAGAAACCCGGCTGAAACTAAAGCTTTGTCACCGCGGGCCGGCTGGATTTTCACTGACCTCTGATGGACAACATGTCCTCAACTCCGCCGAGGAGCTTTTTTCCTCGATCGACAAATTCCGAGAGCAGATCGACGAAGCGCGGTCGGACCTAACGGGGAAACTAAAGATCGCTTTTTTTGATCATTCTTCGTCAAATCCCGAGGCCAACATCTTCGGCGCGGTCCAATTATTTCGCGATAAGGCGCCGGGAGTGACGCTTGATATCGCGATGGAGCCACCGAACGTAATTGAAGAAGGCGTCATCAACGGGCGGTTCAATTTAGGCATTGTCCCCCTTCACCGCCAATCACCGATGTTAAGCTACACGGGGCTTTATCGGGAACACATGCGCCTGTATTGCGGCCAAGGACATGAGCAGTTCGATAGCGGGGCCGGCGAAATTCAACTTACCGAAATTAGAAGTTTCTCGTTCGCGGGGCTAAGTTTCAACTCACCGAATATGGCCGTACACCAAAAGCTAAAGTTGAGAAAATCTGCCTTCGTTCAAAACGAAGAGGCGCTGGCTCTTCTCATCCTCTCGGGCCGGTATCTCGGGTTCCTTCCAACCCACACAGCACAACCATTTCTGGATTCTAACCTCATTCAGCTGGTCAGATGTGATGCAGCAAAATTCTCGTCGACCATGGCCGCCATTGTCCGCAAAAGCGCATCCACGGGTCGAAGGTTGAACCTGTTTCTGGATTGCCTGAAGTCTTCACATGGTGGTGAAAAATACCAAGATGGCCAACAATCAATCAATGCACGGCTCGGTTGAAGAGACCTCGGCGGCCCGCCCATCCGCAAAACCTTACAACTCCACACAACGGGGATGACGAGCGCGGTCAAAGTCGTCATCTCGTGCCGATCGGCAAAGAAACCTTTCCTTCGGCGGTCACCCGACAACCCGCTACGTCCGGTATTGTACGATATTGCCGGTCTCCTTCCTCGACCGAATTTCGTGTGAGCTATCTCAAATAGAAAACTTCCCCGTGGATGCCATGTACTGGATTTCCGCTAAGACGCGGGATGTGTTATCATGGTTGCATTGGATAACTACGATACCACCATTAGTTATCGCCTTTGGACGAAAGGATCATTAGCTTGCGTGATTGCAGAAAATATCGACCCCGATAGTACAATGAAGACTCTCGCTCCCATATCTTCGCTTTTTGGAAAGCCGCTCTGACGCTGGTCATTGGTTCGGCTTTGCTTAGCTACCGCTTTCTGCACAACCCGCTCAACCCGTCTCTGGCGCATTGTCCACCGCAAAAGCGGACGGCCAACTGGTGACGCCCAGCCTTCCACTTTACAGGCTTGAGGTTCAAAATGGTCAGTTGATAACGACGGCCACTTACATGAATGGGGACTGGGTGGACCAAACACCGCCAACGGTGTTCAACTCGTATCAACCACAGAGCGTTGTTACTGCCAGGCAATCAAGATGTACGATAGTGTTTGGCGCAAATCGATGGCAGGCATTTTTGACAACCTTCTACGTTGTTGTGCCCGAAGGAACACGCAGCGTTCTTTATGCCATGAAGGCGTGCGGGAAGGCCCCACTGGCTTTCAACTTGCTGCAATATCGCAACCAGAATTCAAGTAAATTCGTGAACCATGCTCAGATGGCCGCGATTGCCAGCGACCGACCGATGGGATCGACGGTCACCGTTGTGGCGGCTGGAGAAATGGACGTTATCAACGGCGGGATCGTCTATATGGACAATTGCAGTGGCCATTTTAAACCCACAATCGGGGCGACGCTCAGTTACGTGTCGCAGTTGACGGCGCCGCTGGCAGTCCCGCACCCACTGATGCTGTCGCAACCCTTGCATGCGGCTGTCTCCGATGGGGCCATCAACGCCGCGTCGATTGCGCAAAACTTCATCCGCCAACTACCTGGCGGTGCCAACGATGTTCCGCAGCGCAAAATCAATAATACAACGGGCCATCAAACAGGCGTGCGTGCGGGAACCGGTGATTACAATTCTGCTCATCCCAATATCAAAAAGATCAATATCGTGAAAGGATTATAGAGTGCCCTCAGGTGTCGCGCGGTGCATGTCCCAACACGCGGACTTCCAGCCAGTGAAATGCCAGCGCAATAAGCCCAGCTAGTAGAATATAAAACACCGCCAGAAGAATGAGGGGTTCGTAGACGATGAACGTATCCGCCCGAACCCGCGAGGACACTGCGTAGATATCGACGACAGTAATTGTTGCAACCAGCGGCGTCGCCTTCAGTTGCAGAATAGTTTCGCCACCCAACGTCGGAAGCACGTTGCGAACCGCCTGCGGTAGCCAAATCCGGCGGAACATGGTCAGTCGTGGCATGCCGAATGACTTCGCAGCCTCCAACTGTCCTTTGGCGACGCTCTTGAACGCGCCGCGCATGACCTCTCCTTCATATCCGGCATATGACAACGTCAGCGCGAGCACTGCGTAAGGCCACGCCTGGCGTAGATAAGGCCAAAGCTCTGATGATCGTATCCAGGGATACTGTGGGAAAAGAGAGCCCAGACCATAATACAACAGCCAGAGTTGCAGCAGTAAGGGCGTCCCGCGGACGACGGTGCAAAATATCCGGGCGGGCGCGGCAAGATACCAAGGCCCAACAGCCTGCGCCAACCCAAGCGGGACAGCCAACAGAAATCCGAGCACCACTGTAACGACCAGCAACCAGATCGCCGTCCAGATCCCTTGTAGTGCCAACGGTGTATATTTCGGAATCCAATCCCATCGTAGTGAATACCCGCACCATAAAACGATCGCGGCAAAGATCAGCATCATCACGATACGATGCGGCTGCATCAGGGCTTTGAAATCGATCATCTGCCACCCCCTTTCAGGGATGGCTGGCCTCGCCGCGCCCATTTTTCTATGCGAGAGAAGATGCCTCCGGAAAACAGCGTGACCATCAGATAGAGAAATCCTGCTGCCAAGAAAAAGGTAAAATAAGCCCGAGTGCTGCTGGCGGCCTGTCTGGTTTCAAGTGTCAGCTCGTTAAAGCCGACCACCGCAAGCAACGCAGTATCTTTGGTCGCGATAAGCCAAAGGTTGGCAAGGCCCGGAACTGCAAAACTCATCATCGCGGGGATCGTGACACGGCGCATCGTCATGAACGCAGGCATGCCATAGGACTTTGCTGCTTCAATCTGGCCAGGCGGTACGGCCTGAATAGCACCACGAAGGATCTCTGTCGCATATGCACCCTGAACGACACCCAGAACGCAAATCCCGGCAGCGACTCCGTTGATCTCAACCCGGTCACCGCCAAGACTGGTTACGATCTTGTTGATCGCGTCCGTGCCGACATAGTAGAGGATCAGGATCAGCACCAGCTCAGGAACGGCGCGGATTACCGTTGTGTAAATAGCGAGAAGATCACGTGTGACCTTCCCGCCATAGAGTTTGCCGTATGCACCGAATAGTCCGATCACCAGCCCAAGCGCAAATGCACCAAAGGCAATCTGGAGCGAGTGGGCCAATCCGCGTAGCAGATTGCCTCCCCATCCCGGCGGTGAGAGCGACAGAAGTTCCGCGCTCTGTGCCAGGCCCAACATATCGAGCAGTCCGGTCACGGCAGCTGTTTAGTAGATGCTCGTGCTGAAGTAGTTTTCAGTTATCTTTTCATGCGTGCCATCAGCCAGAATAGCCGCAATACCTTTGTTGAGAGCCTCTAGCAGTTGATCTTGCCCTTTTCTAACTCCAGCGCCGACACCTCGGCCCAGAATGGCAGGGTCGTCTTTGACCGCGCCTTTAATCTCACAACACGCCCCCGCGTCTGAATTCACGAAATCTGCCATAGCAATACTGTCGGCTTGGATCGCATCTATGCGACCAGCAAACAGATCCTGATTGGCCTCATCCTGTGTCTGATAGACGCGAAGTTCAGAATCCTTGAAATATTCCTGAGCATAGGCCTGATGGATGGTCGAAGCTTGAATGCCGACGATCTTGCCCGCAAGTGATTCCGGTGTTGCTTCGATATCCATCGATTTGTCAGCAACAATCACTGCAGGAGTGTTGTAATAAGGGTCGCTGAAGTCGATGGTTTTCAGGCGCTCTTCGGTGATCGACATTGACGCCATAATGGCATCGATCTGCTGGCCTGTAAGTGAAGGGATAATGCCGTCCCAGGCGACAGGTGTGATCACACAGTCCAGTTCGGCCGCCGTACATACGGCATTGATGACGTCAATTTCCCAACCGATCCAGTTGCCCGAACTGTCAAGCGATGCGAAAGGCGGATAAGGTTCCGCTGCGATGCCGATCTTGACCTGATCGGCGCTCGCCGCACCTGCGGTGATCGTTGCTGCGGCAAAGCCAGCGAATAGCAGTGATTTGAGGTTCATTTTGTAACTCCCTGTTGATATTTTGTTCTGGTTTGATCGGTCAGCCAACTGTGCTGAGGAATTGTTTCAATCGTTCAGATTTGGGACGACCAAAGACTTCGGCAGGTGGTCCCTGCTCTTCGATACGGCCTTGGTAGAGATACACGACGTGGCTGGCCACTTCGCGCGCAAACTTCATTTCATGAGTAACAAGCAGCATGGTGCGGCCTTCGGCGGCTAGATCTCCGATTACCTTAAGGACTTCGCCCACCAGCTCGGGATCCAGCGCCGATGTTGGCTCGTCAAACAGCATAACTGAAGGATCGACTGCAAGCGCGCGCAATGGCAGCGCGCTGTTGCTGACCGCCTGAAAGATATGCCGGGAAGGTGTTGGCCTTGTCCCCTAGGCCCACTCGTTTCAGCAGCACATGGGCCTGCGCAATCGCCTCGGCCTTGGGGACCTTTAACACATGCACCGGCACTTCTATTATGTTCTCCAGCAGGGTGCGGTGGGTCCACAGGTTGAATTGCTGGAACACCATAGCAAGCCGAGTCCGGATACGCTCGATCTGTCGGCGATTTGCGGGGCTCCCGTCAGAGCGCATCTCGACCTCTTCACCACCGATCACGATCTTGCCGGAACTGGGGGTTTCAAGGAAGTTGATACAGCGCAGCATCGTGGATTTGCCCGATCCTGAACCGCCAATGATCGCAACAACATCGCCTTTTTTTGCAGCAAGCGAAACGCCCTTGAGGACTTCCAGTGTGCCAAAAGACTTATGCAAATCCTCTACCCGGATCGCCTCGTCCTGCGAAGACGCGTCAGGTGTTGGCGTCGCTGCGGTGGTTGTTTCCATTTCTTGCTGCACTTCCATTTTCCGCTTGTAGTTAAGACGCGCATCCAGCAATTATGCAAGTGTATAATTAAGCAATCTGGCAAACTGGATCCCAACGTGAGCATTGCCCGCAGGAAATTTAAACGCGAATCCGCTGAAACGCGGAAGGAAGCGCTTGTGCAAGCCACGCTGGATTTGGTGGCCGAAAAAGGGGTGCGTGGGGCAACCGTTAGGGAAATTTCTGAACGGGCTGACGTAACTCAGGGGCTGATCCGCCACTACTTCAGCACCAAGGAAGAACTGATTTCGTCCGCCTACGAATATCACATGACGATGTTGACGGACCAAACGGCGTCCTCGGTCCTAGAAGGATCTGCAAGGGCTCGGCTTGCGGGGTTTGTAGCAGCGTCGCTGACGCCCCCGGTGGTTGACCCGCGGTCGGTTGCATTGTGGGCCGGGTTTTTGAACAAAGTACAACACGACGGCGAAATGCGAGCGATCCACGAACGCACCTACGAGTATTTCCGAGATCATCTAGAAGGGTTGATTGATGGCGCCTTGGCTGAGGCAGGACAGAACTGTCCGAAGGCGCGATTGAAACAGTTGGCGATTGCGTGCAACGCGGTGATCGACGGGTTGTGGATGGAAGGCGGGGCGTTGCCGGATGCATTTGATACTGGTGAGCTCGCCCGGATTGGCCTCTATTCAGTCGGTGCAATCATTGGAATTTCATTGGAAGAAAAGGCGGCAAAGCCATGAGGTTAACTGCAGTGACGGAACGATTGGCAGGCTTAGGTGGTGCCAAGTGGGAAGTGCATCTGAAGGCCCGCGACCTGATCCGGGCTGGCGCCGACATCGTTGAAATGACAATCGGCGAGCCTGATGTACCGACGCCACAGCCGCTGATCGAGTCGGCGGTATCGGCTTTGCGCTCTGGCCGGACGGGCTACTCAAACGGGAGAGGTGAAGCCGGGTTGTTGGATGCGCTGGCTGAACGCTATTCGCAAACGCGCGGGCGGGTCTTTACACCTGAGAACTTTCTGTGTTTTCCGGGTACACAGACCGCGCTGTTTGCGGTGATGGCCGGTATTGCTGAGGCTGGCGACGAGGTTTTGGTCGGCGACCCGATGTATGCCACTTACGAAGGGGTTGTTTGCGCGTCAGGGGCCAAGATGGTGCCGGTCCCACTGCGATCGGAACACGGGTTTCGAATGCAGGCTAGTGACCTTGCGGCCCGCATAACACCCCGCACCCGCGCCATTCTGCTTACCACGCCGCACAATCCAACCGGTTCGATCCTAAGCGCGGATGATATCGCCCAAATCGGCGAATTGGCGATCAGGCATGGCCTGTGGATCATTTCGGATGAAGTTTACGAAGAAATGGTGTTCGATGGTGCAGATTTTGTCTCACCGCTGACGGACCCGGCGCTGGCCGATCACGTTATCGCGGTATCGTCGGTGTCCAAATCGCACGCTGCGCCCGGGTTTCGAAGCGGCTGGTGTGTGGGGCCAAGCTCATTTTGTGAGGCACTGTTGCCCCTTTCTGAAACCATGTTGTTTGGCAACCAGCCCTTTATTGCAGACATGACCGAACAAGCCGTGCGCAACGGATCTGATGTGGCGTCTGGCATGGCAAAACGGTTTGCGGCCCGTGCTACGGTTTTGGCAGATCGCCTGAATAGTGAATCTGATCTAACTGTGCATCGGCCTAACGCGGGAATGTTTGCATTAATCAACGTGTCTGCAACCGGGCTGGATGGGGATGCGTATGCTTGGGAGCTTTTGCGAGCTGGTGTTGCGGTGATGCCAGGATCGGCCTTTGGTGACAGCTTAAGAGATTGGGTGCGTGTGGCGCTGACCATTGATGACAATGAATTCAACACTGCGGTCGACAGGATCGTTGCTCATTCAAACAAAAAATCCAGTGACGTCGCATGAGAACCCCAACTGTTGGAGAGGCACTGGTATCAAACCTCAAAACACGCGGAGTGACCTGCGTGTTTGGCATTCCGGGCGTGCACACCATCGAGCTTTACCGTGGGCTTGCCGCTTCTGGTATTCGCCATGTCACCCCGCGACATGAGCAAGGTGCAGGATTTATGGCCGATGGTTATGCACGGGTATCGGGCAATCCGGGCGTGGCGTTTGTTATCACTGGCCCGGGCCTGACCAACACGTTGACCCCTATGGCACAGGCCCGCGCAGATTCAGTACCGATGCTGGTTGTATCTGGTGTCAATCCAACCAGCACATTGGGAAAGGGAATGGGGCATCTGCATGAATTGCCCGACCAGTTGGCGCTGGCAAGAACAGTTGCACTGATTTCAGAGCAGGTGTCAGAAGCCAAGGACCTGAATCCGATCCTAGACCGCGTGTTTGAAGGCTTTGCCAATAGACGGCCTGGTCCGATGCACATCGAGGTGCCGTTGGATCTCGCAGGTAGTGCACAAGAGGGTCCGGCAGATGCCATCTCTAACCCTTCAGATGCCGCAGATCCGATACCAGTTGCCGAAGCTGCAGCACTACTGACAGCAGCAGAACGTGTGGTCATTCTCGCCGGTGGTGGAGCGAAGCGAACGACGGGTTATCTCCAGTCTCTGGCTGAACGCATGGATGCGCCGGTGGTGCAGACTGTCAATGCGCGTGGCGTGATGCATGGCCATCCCCTGACTGTACCCGCCAGTCCCAGCCTGCCCGCGGTGCGTAAGCTGATCGAAAATGCAGACTGTGTGCTGGCACTGGGAACCGAGTTGGGGCCAACTGATTACGACATGTATGCAACGGGTCACATGGCAGAGATGCCAAGGTTGATCCGCGTGGATATATGTGCTGCGCAACTACAGCGACACCCAGCTGAGCTTGCCATTCACGGCGACGTGAAGAACGTCATTCCGGCATTACTGAAGGCGTTACCAGTAGGACAAAACCGGACTGGGGGGGCAGAGCGCGCGGCTCACGCTAGAACCGAAGCCTGGGACGAGATTGGTCCGGATTACCGACGGCAGGTCGAAGTTTTGAAAGCGATGCGGGAAGCACAACCCAACGCTCTGATGATCGGGGATTCCGCGCAACCAATCTACGCGGGCAATCTCTATTATGATCACGACCGAGCCGGAGGTTGGTTCAATGCCGCCACCGGATACGGCGCACTTGGCTATGCCATTCCCGCAGCCGTTGGGGCCGCGATCGCGGCACCGGATACGCGCGTCATCTGCATTGTCGGCGATGGTGGGGCACAGTTTTCACTGCCCGAGATTATGGCTGCCGTGGATGAGGGCCTGCCCATCACCTTCGTGATTTGGAACAATCATGGCTACCAAGAGATTGCCACCTCGATGCGAGATGTTGGGGTGAAGATCATCGGTTGTGATCCGACACCGCCCGATTTCGCCGCCACCGCGACATCTTTTGGTATCCCGTTTGAGCGGGTGGCGAACGAACCACAAGCGGTCGCAAACGCATTGCACGCGGCATCCAATACACATGGACCAGTGATGGTCGAGATTACCGCCCCGACCTTTGAGCCTGAAAAGGAACGAACATGAGCGACCCGACTTTCGAATTTTCCCGTGCAATTACCCGCCGACCGGCGCCGACGATTGCAGGCGGGCTGCGTGCGGAGGACATCGGGAACCCCGATTTCGATGGGATGTTGGCGGCACATCAAGCCTATGTTGCTGCGCTGAAAAGCACGGGGGCTGAGGTGGTCGAACTTGACGCACTCGATGCGTTCCCTGACGCTCAGTTCGTCGAAGATACCGCGCTTTGTCTGCCGCAGGGCGCGGTGTTGATGCGGCCCGGCGCGCCGTCTCGTTTAGGTGAAGTATCTGAAATGGCGCCAACACTTAGCAGGTTCTATGATGATCTTCGCGAGATCACTGGTCCCGGGCATATCGAGGGGGGCGACATCCTTGTGACAGGCCGTGAAATTCTAGTAGGCCGCTCTGATCGGACCGACGCCAAAGGTGTCGCCGAATTGAAAAAAATCACGTCAGAGTGGGGCTATAAACTACGCGAAGTGTTCACCCCCGAAGGGGTGCTACATTTCAAGACCGATTGCTCGTTAATGGATGCCGAGACAATCCTGTCAACACGACGATTGGACGCCTCGGGCTGCTTCGACGGCTATCGTGTACTTTATGTCGCCGAAGGCGAAGAGGCCGCCGCAAACGCCATTCGCTTCAACAACTTGGTCCTAATGGCAGCTGGTTCCCCACGCACCGCCGAAATACTGGACCATGCAGGATTTGACGTTGTCGAGATCGACAACACCGATTGCGCTAAGCTTGACGGCGGAATGTCTTGCCTATCGCTGCGGTTCTAAGAGCAGAGGAGCGCGCATCGGGGTTCGAATAACAATATAAACATGACCGCAAGCCCCAGAATATCGATGAACGCACGCTACTCAGCTATCTCACCAACCCCTTATGGATTACTTCTATCAGGCGATGAGAGGATGAGGGGCCTATTGGGGTTGGCTACGGTCCAGAATGCGCTTGGTGCAGTGGATTGTTCCTCCTAATGCCCGTCTGAGCACGCTCGGGCCCCTTGGGCCAAAAAGCAGGGAGTAGGGTGATATGCGTGATAGATCTTAAGAACGGAGATCTTGAGTATGAGCATAAAACCAACACACGACGTCTTACTGGCCGAAAACTTCCAAGCGGGCGACGGCGAGGATAAGGCATTTTTCACCAACAGTGGGAGCACCAGAGGCTTCTTTTCTGGACTGAGGCCATTTCGGAGTGCGAGAGCATCTCGGTTGTCCCCAAAAATCCGATGATCTAACCGACGCAAGAAGGGTGGCATTGGCCAATATCCTTTTTCTGTAATTCTAGGCTCATGTGGCGCTTACTAGCATGAGATGTCGGATCACCTATTAGTGAGACTGCGGTTGCAACAAAATCAAATACTTAGAGTTTTGAATTTCTGAGACTCAGGAATTCGAGAATTTCTAGCTGAACTATCAGTAAACGGCCCTTCGTATATCGCGCTGAGAATGGCCGGAAAGTGCCCACTGCAGCCATTGCAATTTTTCGCTGCGGTCGCTCTCAGCGTAAGAAATGCCGCGTGGGCGAGCAATTCCGCGCCGCTACGCGGCGGTAAGATCGGCCATTCATCCTAGCTACAGCAAGGATCAGTGCACGATTTTTCAGATTACGGACCAAGTAGGTTGTTGCCGCAGCCGTAACCGTAGCGCTGTTTGTACTAGGCCACCCTTAGTGAAAATACTCTGCCGACGGACAAGGATCCAATGCCACAAACTACATATGGTAGGACGCGCTTGACGACCTCCATAATGACGTTCGGGGGGCGATTTTTACCTAACATACTGTTTTGCGACTTTAATTTGCTTAAAGGCGCATAATCAATGTTATGTTGTTTATAGGGTTACTTAGTAGTATTGGTTAATTAATTAGATTCAATTAACTAGACTCACACCTGTTGGGGTCGATTCAAGCTGCGTGCAGAATAGGACGGTAAGGAGATTTTCTTCAACGTCGCGCCGTCAAGCGTCTCAATATCTCTAAAACAATGCCTGAAACACCCAATGAGACACCGAAAGAGACACGATCATCAAAGCGAGGTCGTTTGAGGGAGGAGCAAAGTGACGCTCCAAGCCCCTTGGTTTGTGAGTAGTCGTTCATAGACTATGCCACGAAAGAGGAAAAAGCCCATAGAAGAAGTGTTCAAGTCTCGCTGCGCGCGCAGCACCAAGATTGCCGCAGGTGCACACACTTCGGCTCCGCCTTGCAGCAGAGTTTCCGGTCATTCGCTCGCCGCTCAGCATTTCTTGAGGCCGGAATGTACGGATCGTGGGACGGATGCGTCCTTTCGCTGCGGTTTCCTCGAATGGCAGCATTTGCTAAATTTGTTGCACCCATACGATAGTTGATCTTCGAGTTTCCCACGACGCATCGGGGAACTTCTGCCACTATGAAGAGTTCCCCGATTGTATTCATGATCGGACGACAACAACGCTGCAATGCGCGTTGCGCACGACGCGCGCTAGGTTCGGCCCGATCTCATAGTTTGGGAAGTCGCCTTTTGCGGATGCCATGACGATCATGTCGAACCCTTCGCGGTGAGCAAGTTTCAAAATCTCGCGGTAAACGCTACCTTGCTCGATGTGAATGGTAATTTCCGATTCACCGCCGCTTGCCAAAATCTCGCGTATTTTGCCTCTCACATGATCCTTCGCCCCTGCGCCATAGTTGGCTGGCAGGTTCGGCAGTTGGATAATCTCAGGAATGACTGAAACAGCGTGCAATTCTGCGCCATAATGTTTGGCTTGTTCACGCGCCATCGGCAGTGCCTTTTTCCAGGATTGTTCATCCGTGTGATCAATTGGCAGAAGTATTTTCGTTACCATCTCTCATCTCCTCGCAGTCTATCTGGTTCTTGGTTGGGAGGGCCATGGAATAGCCCTCCTTTAGATCAGCTATTCGGCAGCCGTTTGATCCGGTTCTTCAGTTGCACCGTTCGAGGCAAAGAACTCCTTGGTCAACTTGAAGACAATCGGACTGAGAAGCGCCAAGGCGATCAAGTTCGGAATGGCCATCATCGCATTCAAAGTATCTGCCAACAGCCAGATGAACCCAAGATCAGCTGTCGCACCAAAGTAGATCATGATGATCCACAAGATACGGTAGGGCATCAGTGATTTTGCGCCAAAGAAGAACCCGATGCACTTTTCGCCATAAAACGACCAACCAAGGATCGTAGTGAAGGCAAAGATCGACAGTGAGATCGCAATCAATGATCCACCAAATCCCGGCAACGAGAGTTCAAATGCATGTGCAGTCAGCGCTGCACCGGATTCGCCGGATGTCCAAGCACCTGAAGCGATGATCGCAAGGCCCGTGATTGAACACACGATGATCGTGTCAATGAACGTGCCCAGCATCGCAACCAGACCCTGGTTGACAGGTCCTTTTGTGGACGCCGCAGCATGCGCGATCGGAGCAGAGCCAAGGCCAGCTTCGTTCGAGAAGACACCACGTGCTACACCAAAGCGGATCGCCATCCAAACAGCGGCGCCTGCAAATCCACCTTCAGCGGCAGATGGCGTGAACGCATGTGTGAAGACCAAGCTGATAGCATTGCCGAGACCACCAATGTTAATCAGCAGAACAACAAGACCAGCAAGGATATACGCAACAGCCATGAACGGAACCAATTTACCAGCAACAGCGCCGATCCGGCCAATTCCACCGAGGATAACAGCAGCCGTCAGGACCATCAGAACAACACCTGTAACCGAAGTGTTGACACCAAATTCCGAATTCAGAACGCTGGCAACACCGTTAGCCTGAACACCGTTACCGATACCAAATGCCGCGATGCCACCGAACAATGCGAACGCCGGCGCAAGCCAGTACCACTTCTTGTCCAGACCATTTTTGATATAATACATCGGACCACCGACGAAATTCCCAAGCTCATCCGTTTCGCGGTATTTCACCGCCAACACGGCCTCAGCGTATTTCGTTGCCATGCCTACAAGCGCCGTTATCCACATCCAGAATAACGCGCCCGGTCCACCCAAGAATACCGCTGTCGCAACACCGGCGATGTTGCCCGTACCAATGGTCGCGGACAGCGACGTCATCAGCGCGTTGAATGGGCTGATCTGTCCTTCGCCGCTGCTTTCACGACCTGCGAACAACAGCCGAAAGCCTGTGCCAAGTTTCAGGATCGGCATGAATTTCAAGCCAACC
Organism: Aliiroseovarius conchicola; assembly: GCF_041403445.1. Classification (NCBI taxonomy): domain Bacteria; kingdom Pseudomonadati; phylum Pseudomonadota; class Alphaproteobacteria; order Rhodobacterales; family Paracoccaceae; genus Aliiroseovarius; species Aliiroseovarius conchicola. Next base: position 68,658 of record NZ_JBGEHL010000007.1, on the reverse strand, counting down.
TGGAGAAAAAATCCTACCCCCAGGATGAGGACCAGCATGAGTGGCCCCCAAACTACGCCATTAATGGCTCCAACTATCGAGTTTAACGCTTCCATGGTTTCCTCCCAATGCGTTTCGGTTAAGCCCTGCATGCAAACGCGGTATGCGGCGCAGCAACAGTGCGGGAGGGAACGCCGGAACCTGTAACCAAGCCGATGAATTCACATCGCTTGTCGCACCTGGCGATTCCCTCAAACTGATCACATGTTTCCTATAAGGGATTTATGCTATTAATCAATACATTTTCTCGTATAGACACGATTGTGATCGGACGAGTGGCGTTGTATGCCTATGATAGACAGTGAGGAAACATGACTGATAACATCGACAGCAATGAAACAATTTCCGATGGTACGTCCGCAGAAATGGACAGCAAAGCGCTTGCCAAATCGATCCGTGAAGCGCGCCAAACCAAAGGTTGGACTCTGGAGGAGACGGGCCGTGCCGCCGGAATAGGACGGTCCACACTATCAAAAATAGAAAACAATCAAACGCGCCCGAGCTTTGAGATCGTGCGCCGTTTGTCCCATGCGCTGGATATGAACCCTCCACAATTGTTCATGCAGAGCGGCAATGAGGGCATTTCGGGTCGCAGGGATTTCACAGCCAAAGGTCATGGTGAGCCACGAGATACCGCAACCTATGCGCATGAGCTGTTATGTAACGAACTGACCAGCAAGAGCATGGTGCCCTACATATCCACGATCAAAGCTCGGGATGTATCTGAGTTTGAAGCCTGGATCAGGCATTCGGGTGAAGAATTCATGTATGTGCTTAGCGGCGATCTGACCTTCCTGTCCGAGCATTATCGCCCGCTTAAGATGACAGCGGGCGATTCACTGTACTACGATAGCGGTATGGGACATGGGTGTATTTCAACCAGCGAAGAAGATGCCGTTGTCCTGTGGGTGTCGCTAGAACGCTAAACAGGCGCTCTAGAAATCCACTTCTATTGCGACACCAGCTGCAACCGCGAGATCAACGACGGCGGACGCGACTGCCAAATCCTGCAAACCAACACCCGTGCCATCAAATAGGGTAAGTTCGTCGTCTGAAGTCCGACCGCTATGGGTGCCGTTGATGACTGCGCCGATTTGATGAATGTCAGATTGGTTTTTAACCCCCTGAGAAATCGCATGCTGGCTTTCACCCAAAGTAACAGCTTGCGCGACTTCGTCGGTAAACACCGTCGCGCGGGTAATCAAAGCGGCTTCCACTTCTTGTTTGCCGATTGTATCGGTGCCCATACATGCAACATGGGTGCCGTCAGAAACATGTTCGGACATCAAAGACGGTTCAAATGACGACGTAATCGTAACGATTACATCGGCATCACGCAGCCCTGACAGTTCGACTGCCTCGAAAGGCAGGCCCGCTTCTTCGGCAACTTTTGCTAGGTTTGGCAACATCTCCGGGTGCAGATTCCAACCAATCACCTTTTCAAAGCTGCGCTGTTCAAGAGCTGCGCGCAGTTGGAACGTCGCCTGATGACCCGCTCCAACCATGCCAATAACTTTGGCATCCTTGCGCGCCAAATGATTGATCGACACAGAAGATGCGGCAGCTGTTCGTAAAGCCGTCAGCAAATTACCACCCACCATGGCCCGCGCCTTTCCGGTGTCCGGGTCGAACAGGAAGACGGTAGACTGGTGATTGATCATGTCGCGTTTCTCAAAATTGTGGGGCCAATAACCACCTGCTTTCAGACCCAAAGACTGTCCGACCTTATCGAAGCCGCCTTTGAACCCATAAAGCGCGTCTTCATGGCCAATAGCCTCGCGGATGACTGGAAAGTTGTAGGCATCGCCAGAGGCCATAGCAGCAAAGACTTGCTCTACGGCCTTGTAGGACTCATCGCGGCCAATCAGATTCCCAATTTTCGCTTCAGGTACGATAATCATTCGATCACTCCGATAATTTGGATTGCGGCCGGGCGCGAAACTGCGCCCGACTTTGGTGGGATCAGTAAGCTTTTCCGCGGGCAGACACAGGCCACACGGTTTCGACTTTACCGTTGCGAACACCAACGTACCAATCGTGGACATTACAAGTTGGATCGCAGTGACCCGGGACCAATTTCAGTTTGTCATTCACTTTCAACACACCGTTTGGATCACCTACAATGCCATGTTCATCAGAGCATTTCAGGTATTCCACATCGTCACGGCCATACACAAACGGCAGACCTGAATCGACGGATTGCGCCTTCAGACCCGCATCCACTATGGCCTTGTCAGCTTTGGAATGGCTCATCACGGTGGTTAGCAGGAACAGTGCATTTTCCCATTCACCGTCATCAATCCGCTTACCGTTCTCGTCCAGAATCCGGCCATAATCGGCGTCCATGAACGCGTAGGAGCCGCATTGGAGTTCGTTGTAAACGTTTGACGTGCTTTCAAAGTAGTATGACCCGGTACCGCCGCCGCCAACGATATCGCATTCCAAGCCATTGCTTTTCAGGCCCTGAACGGCATCTGCAACCTGTGCTATGGCAATGTCGAGTTTTTCCTTGCGATCAGAATAAAGATCCATGTGCTGCATCGCGCCCTGATAGGCTTGGATACCAGCGAATTTCAGGCCATCTGCAGCATCGATTAATTTCGCGATATTGACGACATCTTGGGTAGTGTTCACTCCACAGCGCCCCGCACCGCAGTCGATTTCGACCAGTGCTTCAATTTGCGTGCCGTTGCGAACAGCCGCGTCCGACAGGGCCTTCACATTTTCCGGGTCATCCACACAAACTAAGATGCGTGCGCCGAATTTCGGCAGTTTGGCCAAACGCTCAATCTTGGCCGGCACGGTCACCTGATTGGACACCATCACGTCTTTGATACCGCCTCGGACAAATACCTCGGCTTCGGATACCTTCTGGCAGCAAACGCCCACCGCAGCACCCAAATCCTGTTGCAGCTTCAGAACATCGACAGATTTGTGCATCTTGCCATGAGCTCGGTGGCGCATGCCGTTGGCTTTTGCGTAATCGCCCATCTTTTTAATGTTCCGCTCAAGTGCATCAAGATCAAGAATAAGGCATGGCGTCTGGATGTCGGCCTCATCCATTCCGGGCTTAGCAGGAATGTCATAGCCTACGTCAAAGTCATTGAGGTTCAGAGGTTTGTTCATTGCGGGTCTCCGTTTATGATTTAATTTGTTGGGGTCAAAGCCAGGGCAGTTTGTCTAGATCGACGTTACCGCCGGTCAGGATGATGCCGACGCGTTTGCCAGCGAAGCGGTCCTTATTCTTTAGGATGGAAGCAAACGGCACCGCACTTGAAGGCTCCATCACCACGCGCAGGTGCTTCCAGATAAGCTTCATCGCATCGATAATCTCTTGCTCTGAAACAGTCAGAATATCGGTGACGTGGTTTGATACGAAATGCCAGGTTAGGTCTTTAAGCGGAACCAACAGCCCGTCGGCAATTGTCTTGGGGGCATCATCGGCAATGATGTAACCAGCTTTGAAGCTTCGATAGGCATCATCGGCTTGCTCGGGTTCTGCCGCAATAATCTGCGTTTCGGGCGCCAGGGTCGATAGCGTTAGGCAGGTGCCCGAGATCATGCCGCCACCCCCAATCGGTGCCACAACAATATCAAGGTCGCCCGCCTGCTCAACCAGCTCCTTTGCACATGTCCCTTGTCCAGCAATTACACGCGGGTCGTTATAAGGGTGAACAAAGTCACCTCCCGTTTTTGCCTGGACCTTGGCAAAGGTTTCTTCCCGCGACGTAGTCGAGGGCTCACATTCCGTGACCAAACCGCCATAGCGACGAACCGTGTCTTTTTTGGCCTGCGGTGCCGTGTGAGGCATAACCACATTACATGGAATTCCGCGCAGCATGGCGGCATAAGATAAACACGACGCGTGATTGCCCGAAGAATGGGTCGCTACGCCTTTCTCTGCCTGCGCATCTGTTAGCCCGAACACTGCATTGCAGGCTCCGCGCACCTTGAACGCGCCGGGCTCTTGAAAGTTCTCACATTTGAAGAACAGATCAGCGCCGGATAGCTCATTCAGGTAATTTGATCTTCGGATTGGCGTTCTACGAATATGAGGCTGAATGCGCTCGTGCGCCTGCAACATGTCTTGATAGCTTGGAATGTTCATTATGCTGCCCCTTCAGTGATTACCAATTCTGATACGATGTCCGAAGTCGCCCCCGACAAGGTCCAGCCCAAATGCCCATGCCCGGTGTTATAGAAAACGCCCGGTCGGTTCCCTTTGCCCACTCGGGGCAGCATGTTTGGCATCATTGGACGCAAGCCTGCCCACGACACAAAGCTCTCTGTGCTCATGTCCGGGAAATGTCGGTGACACCATTTCAACATAGGGTCGATGCGCTTCCAGACGATGTCTTTGCTGTAACCATTGAACTCTGCTGTCCCGGCAACCCGGAAGCGGCGCTTGCCAAGGCGGCTGGTAACAAGCTTGGCATTGTCATCCAGCAGACTGGTCATCGGGGCTGCCGCTTGATTAGCCTCGTCTTCAAGATTCACGGTTATAGAGTAGCCTTTGACCGGATACACATTCAGTCGATCCCCCAACATGGCTGCAAACTTGCGAGAATGCACACCAGCGCAAACAACAACTTGGTCAAATACCTCTTTGTGCTGACCAGGAGAGGAACTGACGTTCTTGTCATCGATCCGACTAAATAATTCAATTTTTCCATGGTCACTGCGCAGCTTTTCCACAACAGTCGACAGGCGCATGTCCACCCCGCGCTTTATGCAAGCAGTTGCAAGGGCGCTGGTAAATTTATGAATGTCGCCGGTGAAATCACTTTCCGTAAAGAACCCTCCATAGACGTCGCCTTTGAGGGTGGGTTCGATCTTGCTGATCTCTTCTACTGTTACAGGGCGGCGTTCCAGACCTCCCTTCTTCAAAAGCGCAGTAACTTTTTCCGCAACTTCGAACTGCTTTTTTGTCTCGTAGAAATGCAGGATACCGGTTTCTTCATGATCAAAATCGATACTCTCCGCCCCCGCCATCTCCAATAGCTGCTTTCGTGCATCTATCGCCCACTTCACGGTCTGAAGAGTGTTGGCTTCGTAGTTCGGGATGGCACCGACGAATTCCGCCAGCCAAGAATATTTGTGCCACGACGGCTTGGGGTTCATCAGTAGGGGCGCGCCAGATGAAAACATCCACTGAACGCCCTTAATCATGGTTGGGATACTGTTCCAGACTTCCGCATTGGACGCCGATAATTGCCCACCATTAGCATAACTGGTTTCCATAGCCGGATAAGGGTTCGCCTCGAAAACAGTAACATCCGCGCCCTTTCGGGCAAGCTGATAGGCGGTCGTGATACCGGTGATACCGGCCCCGATGACGGCGACTTTGGCGTTGTCTTTCATGGCACCTCTCCTCGCGTTAGCCGCGAATATAAGTGCCCCCTCTGTCATTGGCCTGAGAGTTTCACACGACTTCAGAATGAAGCAGTGCTTACACCTTGGGCGGAGGTCCAATGACCTCACTTTCCAGAGTTCTAGTTTCTTGCGCGGTCCTGAAGCCTGAGAGTTTCCGGGGCGGTTGCTCCTTCGGCGCTACAGAATGCAGCTCTCCCGCGAATCCCTTATAGGAAACTTTTCCCGGATTGTAAACACGTTTCTATTGATTTCTATGTCACCCTAAGCATCCCGAGAAAGTGTAATGTGTAGACATTGTGGATCGAACGCGCGAGGACTGCCTACAGTCGAACGATGAGCCGTGCCCCAACTTGCAGCATTGGCATTGCGGCCATTCGTGCATGACACCTTTTTTTGTTAGCTTCAGCGTCGGGATGCCGGCAGACCCATGCCGCATCGTCGAAAGCCGGACCAATAGGCAGAAATCCCCTTCCTTCTGACCGCCCCGGCTGTCATCCTCTCACGCATGAGTACCACCACATGGACATGCAAATGCGGCCAAGTCGCGCTCACTGTTGCGCCCGAAGGCGGCACCCGCGTCGTTTGCTATTGCGATAGCTGCCGCGGCTTCGCCACGCGTCTTGGCGCCAGAGATATCCTTGATGAATGCGGCGGCTGTGATCTTTATCAGGTCGCGCCAGAGGCCGCGCAGTTCGCGAAAGGTGCGGATAAGGTCGTGTGGACGAAGATGACAGACAAAGGACCAGCTCGATGGTTCACGACATGCTGTCACACTCCGCTCGCGAACACGTTGCCGACACGCGCCATTCCGTTTCTGACGCTCCAGACTGCATACCTTTCCAAGCAAGATACGTTGCCACCGATTGAGATACGCGTGTTCCGGAAATTCGCCAAGGGCTGCGTACCAGATACAAAATATGGACAGGGCCGCCTCTTAAGGAAATTTGCCGTGCGCTCCCTCAGGTCACGGCTGTCCGGTGGCTGGCGACGAAACCCGCTTTTCGATGATGTCGGTAAGCCGATCGCCACGCATGTTTCGCTGCCGGATTGATTGCTTATGCCTATCGTCGAGGTGCCGGCATATCGGTCAACTAGAACTACCTGGTTCAGTTGCATTCCATTGTCGTTATTTTCTGTCCCCCATCATCTGCTATCAACGCTGATGATACGTCGTACTTCGGCCCATTCCGGTCACTGACCTCAGGCGTGACGATACGGCACAGCTTCACCAGAGCGGTCATTCGTCGCCAGCGCAGCATTTCAGCTTTTTAGGCCCGATGTGCGGGACAAAGCAGCAATTGATCATTGCCAACTGAATGTCTGCTTCTTTCAGTCCACCTCCAGAACGATTTTACCGGTGTAACCCTTGTCACCGAAGGCCATTTGCGCAGCGGTTATGTCCCTCAGCGCGAAGACCTCCGCGACCAGTGGTTTGATTTCGGATCGTTCGATGTGCCCTATGAGGTTGCCAAAAACCTCTGGCTCCAAAACTGTACAGCCAAATAGGCTGAGGTCTTTGAGGTAGAGTGTACGAACATCCAATTCGACCATAGGACCACCTATCGCTCCGGCCACGGTATAGCGGCCACCAGGACGCAGAACATCCAGCAGCGACGACCAACTGGACCCTGCCACCAAATCCACCACAACGTCGATGTTACCTACTCCTAATTCGGTGACCAGATCGGCGTCACGAGGCAATGTCCGTTCCGCACCAAGATCGATCAAAGTGTCCATCTTGGCGGGGCTGGTGATTGCAATCACCTTTGCTCCACGTGCACGAGCCAATTGCACTGTGGCCGAACCTACCCCGCCTGATGCACCAGTTACCAAAACAGTCTCGCCTTCCCGAAGGTTGGCGCGGGTAAGCATGTTTTCTGCGGTGGAGTAGGAACAGGGGAACGAAGCCAGTTCAATATCGGTAAGATCGCTTTTGATCGCATGAGCATGGCGGGTGTCGACCCGTGCATATTGGGCAAACCCCCCATCACATTCCGATCCGAAGTACCAAGGCGGGGTTAGCTCGACACCATCAGCAACGCGAAGGCAAGGTTCGATCAGAACCCTCTCGCCGACACGACTTTCAGCGACTCCAGACCCAACGGCTACAATCACGCCACACACATCCGCACCTTGAATGCGTGGAAACTCCAAAGGCTTGCCAGACCAAGTAGCATCCGCATCCTCGGCATCGCCCTTAGAATACCAGGCGGTACGAGTATTGATGTCGGTGTTGTTCACCCCTGCGGCACCCACGCGGACAATCACATCGTTTGCGCCCGGGTTTGGGACTGGTAGGTCATTGCGCCATTCGAGCATTTCAGGGCCACCATGGCCGATCAAAACAGCGCCACACATCAAGTTGGGAAGGGCCATGATGGTCTCCAGTAGAACGTTTCCTCTACTTGCGTGAGTAGAGGGACTACTCTACTTCGTCAAGCATGAACGAAATGACGAACAAGATCGCAAGCGGATTGGAACGTGCTTTTGCTGCGCAGGGGTTCGCCGAACCCAGCGTCGAAGACTTGCGCGACGCCGCGGGTGTCAGTTTACGCACCCTGTACAAATATGCCCCGTCTCGTGACGCTATGATTCGATTGGCGCTAGAACATCGGCATCAACGGTATCTGATCCATGTATTTGGCGACCCCGCCGGATCATCGCTGCAGAGCATGAGCATGACCCTCGACCGCGTAGCGGACTGGATGCGGATAGAGGCAAGCCACGGTTGCTTGTTCCACGCAGCGGTTGCCTCAGCCCCAAATGACCCGCACCTTCGCATGTTGTTGGAACAGCACAAGGCGGAGGTTTCACAGATGACGGTTGCAATGGCAGGAACCGATGTGAGCACCAGCGATTTGATGGTAATTATTGAGGGATTGACCCAATCTTGGCCATTATCCAAGGAAGCAGCATTAACCAGCGCAAAGCGACTTGCACACTTGGCTGAGGCCGTACATGTATAACGCTAAGGCATTTCCAAAGTAACCATTCAAACCACCCGCAGCATCGAACACTTTGGGCTCTTTGCAGCCATTCTCTGCACATTAAACGAACGGCTGGTTCTCGCCAGATAGGTTGAGAACTGGCGAGTTTACGAGTCTCGGTAACTCGAAGGCTTAGGTGGCTGGTTTCATTGCATTTACAGTCTCATCAATTAGGAGCTCCAACAGGGATGGCGAACGCAATCGCTGTACTACGTATCAGGCTGCTTGCCCAAAGCGTCGTATTATTTCCTCCGGCCTTGCCAGGTATTTTCGTGGCCGGCTGTTTATGCGAATGGAGTGATTACCGGTAAATCACCCGACCATTTCATCAATTACAAGTATAGCAGACACAACACCTGGCTCTTACGTCCGAAAGAGGGATATAGGCGAGCTGTGCGCCAAGTAACTGAGGAGTGTCATAACCGGTCGGCCTGCCATCGGTCAGTTGAAGTGAGATCGAGGTCGGCGATAATGACATCCCTTCCCCAGTTAGCTTCATTCTGGCTTCTTTTGCGGTCCAGAAATCAAAAAACCTCTCGCACCGCTTGTTGGGTAGAAGATCCTGCAAAACATTTTGTTCGCGTGGTGTCATGCAGACCTTGGCAACGTCGCTGACGGCAACAGATCGATCGATACGTTCGACATCGATGCCAACCGGCCCCGATGACGAGACAGCTATTACAGCAGTGTCCTGACTGTGCGAGAGATTGAATTCGACCCCCGATGAAACAAGCTCAGGTTTGCCAAGCGGACCATAGGTAAATGACAGTTGTGCGGCCCCATGCCCAGTTTCGATCGCCAAACTGTTTCGTAAAAAAGCGCGCGCGCGGATGAAGTGCTCCCGATCCCGGTCAAAGCGAAAACGATTTGCGCGGGCGATCTCGTCGGACGACAACACCTGCTCCGCCTCAATCAACCTAATCTGTCGATCATCACCAATATGGCATTCCAGCACTTTTATGGAAGGGGGCAGAAAGGGTTGCAACATACTGGTCCCCTACCCCTTGTCTGTTCCACCCAGCCTGATCTCTTCTTCCATCATCGCCGCAAGATCACGCGCCGCCTCGCCTTTCAGGATATCTAGGTGATTGGCTGAATGGGTCGCCAATCGCAGATTGCCATTAACGAGGCGAGACCATCCGAAACCTGGATCCGTCTCGCGAGCGACTGTTGCGGCAAACCCATCAGCCTCGGTGATCACAAGCCACGTATCTCCGTCATAGGGGCTAGGATCATACTTCGCGCTCGCCTCAACCCAGCGCTGGCTTAGAACCTCAAGCCGAAAGGCGTCAGGGTTGAACCGGTTAAACACGCGGACGACTTTATCCGACATCAACTTGCTGCGCACACGCGCGATCAGGCGTGTCGCAAATCCGCTGGCGCCCTGCGTACGCAACAGTTCTTGCTCCATCTTGAACCGTTTTTTGAACGGGATACTCAAATCGACATGGAAGCCAGGTGCTTCGACATCAATGACCCCAAGAAAACCGACTTCATCACCCATAGCCTTTAGTTGTCTGGCAATCTCGAACGCAGCAAAGCCGCCACCCGAGTACCCCGCTAACAAGTAAGGTCCGTCTGGTTGATGCCGTTTGATATTGTTGATGTGGTCTGCCGCCATCTCTTCAATTGTGGGGTGCATATTGTGACCCATGACACCCCGAGTTTGAAGACCGATCAGCGGACGTATCTCGCCGACGATCTGGCCCAGCTCGAACAGGTTGTTCACATTACCGCCAACACCGCCCGCGATAAAGATAGGGCGGCGGCCATCACCCGGACCAGCGTGAATAACGGCCGTTGTGTCCCAAGGCTCGCTCTCGAACTCTCCGGTTTTGAGGACTGGCGCGTCCTCGGCTGCCACCTGCGAGGCCAGCTTGCGTATGGTCGGATAGGCCAACAACGTCGCGATGGGCAAATCAACGCCAAATTCCCGTTTGACGCGGGCGAACAATTTCACCGCCATCAACGAATGACCGCCAAGTGCAAAATAGTCGTCATCGATGCCAATGTCGTCCAATCCCAACAGACCGGTCCAGATTTTATGCAGCTTCTTCTCTTCATCTGTCTGAGGTGTCGCGTCTTGCGGTCGATCGACAGGTGCCGACTGTGTGGTCATTTGTGCCAGTACCGTTCTGTCCGTCTTGCCGTTGGGGTTCAGCGGCATCGCATCCAGAACTTGGACCCGAGCAGGCACCATATAGTCCGGCAAGTGCTCGGCCAATGCGCCTCGCAACGCCGGACCATCCAATGCGGCGGCACCCACAGCGGTCACGAATGCCATAAGTTGTGTGTCACCACCGGCATCCTCGAAGGTGGTTGCGACTGCCTCTGAAACACCCTGAAGCGATGCCAAGGCGACTTCTACTTCGCCCAACTCGACACGCGATCCCCGGATTTTCACCTGGTGGTCTGACCGGCCATGATACATCAACCGCCCATCAGGCAAGCTGCTGACCAGATCACCTGTGGCGAAATAAAGTGCGGCGGGATCATCCATAAACGGGTCATTTACGAACCGTTCCGCAGTCAGGTCGGGGCGGTGCAAATAGCCTTTGGCCAAGACATCGCCGCCGACATAAAGTTCTCCGACCGTACCATTGGGAACAGGGTGTCCCGCACCGTCCAACACATAAAGCCGCGCATTATCGATCGGCGACCCGATTGGGATCTCGTCTGTGTCGGGATCGTGGACGATTTCGCAAGTCACATCAGCTGCAACCTCTGACGAGCCATAGAGATTCACCAACGTCACTTTAGGTGCGATCTCTTGAATCCGGCGTGCCAGCGAGGCCGGCAACCGTTCACCGGAACAAAATAGCAAACGCAGCGATGGCAGTGTCTGTTGCAGGTTGCTCTGCGTCTCTGCCAGAGCTTTCAGCAATGAAGGCACCACCAGCAGGCGCGTCACTTTGTGTTCGGCCAACATACCCAGAAACGCTGTCGGGTCACGTACAGTGTCAGGCGAGATAATCACCTGTGGAACGCCCGCGAGCAGTGGCCCAAAAATCTCCCAAACGCTATCAACAAAGGAAATCGCCGTCTTCTGGCTCATCATTTCCCCGGGTTGAAAGGGGAAGGTGTTCCACATCCAAACAAAGCGGTTCACGCTGGCACGATGGGTTCCCATCACCCCCTTAGGGTTGCCCGTAGACCCCGACGTGTAGCAAACATATGCCGTGGAAAGCGGATCAATATCGACATTGGGCAGCTGACCATCCTGGGATGTCGCCAGATCATCCAGTAAGAACGTACGGGGAAGCTCCAGCGCGCTTGCCAGATCAGCGTTGGTTATCACCCGGATTGCCTGAGAATCCTCTGCAATATACTGAATACGCGCTTTTGGGTTGGACGGATCTAGTGGCAGGTATGCCGCCCCCAACCGCATCACAGCCAGCATGGCGGCCACCATGTCGATGGAACGCTCAAGACAAACACCAACGACATCACCAATGGCCACACCTTCACCCGAAAGAGCGATCGCGATATGTGCAGCTCGATCTGCGAGCTCTTGGTAACTGCAAGACACCCCGCTCTCGATCAGAGCCGTTGCATCTGGGGTCGCCTCCACCTGTTGATCAAAAATGCGGGAAAGATTTGTACTCTTCGGATAATCGGTAACGTTACCCCGCCATTGGGTAAGCAACATCAATTGTGCTCCTTCATCAATCAGAGGCAAATCTCTGACCGCAGTCGCTGGCCCCTCTGCCAAAGCCTGCAAAAACTCACTAAATTGGGCGTTGTGCCTTTCAATTGTTTCGACGTTAAACAAATCAGTATTGTACGTCCATTCTGCAGTGATCGATCGGCGGTTATCCGTTAAATTCAGAAAGATTTCAAAGTTTTCGAAGATACGTGGGTTCGAAATGAACTCGATCTTTGCATCCCCAAATTGCATGTCTGACAAGTCAATCCCGTTATCAATGTTGAATATGACGGGGGTTAACGGGACACGGCTTGAATCTTGCTGAAGCTTTAACTCTCGCACCAAGGCACCAAACCCAAAATGCTGGTGATCACTGGCATCCAAAAGTGACCTCTGCGTCTCCTTCAACACATCGGCAAACGGGGCCGCAGGGTCCACCTTGGTGTGTACAGGCATCAGGTTGACACAATGCCCCACCACGCTGTTCATTCCCCGCGAAGCTTGCCCAGAAGATGGGACTGCGACTGTAATATTCGAACTGCCACTGATCCGCGCCAGATAAGCCTTGAAAGCAGCCAACAAGAGGTTCACGAGCGTGGAGCCCTGCCCGGCAGCGGTCTTGCGCAGCAAGGCGACAAGGTCTTCGCCTATCTCTGCGTCAAACCGATCTGCCGTCACACTACGCACCGCAGATCGGGGACGATCTGTTGGAATGTCCAACACTGGCGCAGTCGATGGATCAAGATAGTCTGAAAACTCCTCAAGGAAATGATCGCGATCCTTGTTCGCATCCTCGGAATGCGACCATTCGACCTCTAACCGGGCATAGTCGATGATGCTGTCCGGTGCAGGCAGGCTGGAGGTATGCCCATCGACCAACGCCGTATAAATTTCCCCAATGTCGCGCACGATCACATCAATGGACCAGCCGTCACAAACGATGTGGTGTGCCGTGATCACGAGATGATGTTCGGTATCACCTAGTTTGACCAAGGCCGCCCGGATCAAAGGTCCATTTCTCAGGTCGAAGTGAGTGGCCACATGTTCCCGCAAAAGGGCGTTGAGCGCGTCGGTCCTTTCGGCGGAACCTAAGTTTGACAGATCGACCTGTTCAACCGTCGCATCACTTTCGGGCGCGATCCACATCTCGGTCCCATCATCCGAGAATGTCGACCGCAACGCGTCATGCCGTGCAAAGGCCTGCTTGGTTGCGGCGATCAGTTTCGCGGCGCCCACCGTGCCATCAAGCTTCAGCGTAACGCTTTCATTATATGCCGGAGATACGTCCGGGTTCATCACCACAGCGCCCCAGATTTCACGTTGGGCATCTGTCGTCGGCACGCAAAGCGGTTCAAGCGGCTTTGCCATATCAGCTGCGATCTTCTCTGCCCCATCAGACAAGCTGAGCCTTGGGGGAACGTGGGACAAGTTTGGACCGGTATAGTCCGATGCCCCCTGCCCCGACAGCATCCCTGACGCCCGCATCTCAAGTGCGGAATCCTTGAACGCCTCTACCACATAGTCGATGTCTTCATCATCATGGGCAGCGGTCATGTATGATGGGAAGCCTTCCAACAAGAACACACCGCGATCACGCATATGTGCACCCAGCAAAGCGCCAAATTTCTGATCCTCGCCAATGCGCAGATACATGAGCGACCCGCAATTCGGCATTCGGAACGGCATGTCATTGTCGACAAACCAGCGATCAATGCTACCTGCCAATCGATCGCCTTTGGCATTCACTGTTTTCCAGAAAAAATCAGGCTGTGATTTGAAGAACAGGAGCATCTCGCGCAATGACGCCATCGCAAGCGGGTGACGTACGAACGTACCGGCAAAGAAGGTCACAGGCGCTTCGGGGAAGCTGTCATCCCCATATTGCCACTGGCCGCCGTCAAACGTGTCCATGTAACGCGCTTTACCCGACACAACACCAACCGGCATGCCGCCTCCGACGACTTTGCCGTAGGTCACAAGATCAGCATCAACGCCATAGTAAGCCTGCGCGCCGCGTGGTCCAAACCGGAAGCCGGTAACCACCTCGTCAAAGATAAACAACGATCCGGCCCGCTCCGTCACCTTACGAACTTCGCGGATGAAATCGGCGGGGCGGAATTCGGGACGACGACTTTGCACCGGTTCGACGATTACGGCCGCTAAGCTGTCGGCATTCTTGCGAATGTAATCGAGCGCTTGGGGCGTACCGTATGGCAGTACAATCACGTTCTTCACAGCGTCGCGCGGAATACCCGGTGCCAAGGGCAGCGTCCTTGGCCCGTCTTTCCCCTCAACGGCCCGCACCAGCACTTCGTCGAAGTTGCCGTGATAGTCGCGCGCGAACATAACAATCCGGTCGCGATTGGTCACGGTGCGCGCCAAGCGCATGGCGGCATAAACGGCCTCGGACCCCGTACAGACGAAGCTTGCCCGCTCGTTACCAGTCACCTCGCAGAAAAGCTGTGCGGCCTCCATCGCAACAAGACTTTGCGGTCCAACTTCAAAGCCGTCATCGAGTTGCGAGTGCAGCGCCTCGACCACTTTGTCGGGCGAATGACCAAGGAAACCGGGGCCAAATCCGTTCAGGATGTCGATATATTCGTTGCCATCCACATCCAACAGCCGCGAGCCTTTGGATTTTACCGTAACAATTTGATATACAATCTCTTTCCACAGCCGATTGAAGCCCGACGCGGTGCGTGGATCGGCATGTGTCATGCGATGCTCAGCGGTCAGCGCCTTGGACTTCGCGGTCTTGGCCGTAAATCGTTCAACGAGAGCGTCAATGTGCGCACGTTGCTCCGGTGCTAACTCGTCGGCCTCGCGTTCGATCTTTGTGATCGGCGCTGAAGACGGCGAGGCATCCGCCGTGTCTGTTTCGATCTTTGTTAGCTCAGCAGGGGCGGCTTTCTCACCCGGAGCAGACCCGGGCAAACGTCCATTGGCTTCAATATGATCGGCAAGGGCGTCGATATTCGGGAACCCGTCAATTAGCTGGCGCAGGGCCACATCGACGCCAAACTGTTCGCTAAGCTCTCTTGTCGCTTGGGTCAGAAGAAGACTGTCAAAACCAAGCTCAAGGAAGGTGGCTTCGCCATCGATCTCATCCGGTTCCAGACCCGAAAGCTCTGACAACATATCGCGCAATGCTTCACCGGCGGTCAGTTGAGGAGCCGCCTCATCCGGCTCACCGCTCGTGACTGCGTCGTTGCTGGCGTCCAGCGCGACATACTCCGCCGTGACATCAACCGGTTCGACCCAAAACCGTTTGCGTTGGAAGGGATAGGTCGGCAAGCCGGGCAGGCGTGACGCCGCAGGTCGGCCGTTATCAATCCGCGTCCAATCAACCGGATAGCCATTCGCCCACAGCTCGCCAAAGGCCGAGAACAAGCTTTCATGCGAATTGCCGTTTTCCGCCTGCGCGGCTGGCAGAGAAGCAATCGCCGGCTGGGCTTTTTTCCGATCCGGGTTTTGCCCAGATAGGGTGGCCATTGTGCGTCCCGGTCCAGCCTCTAAGAAGATATGTTGGTTTTCGGCCCAAAGCAGTTGAATGGCATCGTAGAACCGAACCGGGCGGCGCATGTGCATGGCCCAGTAGTCGGGGTCCGTCGCCTCATCATCGGTCATCCAATCGCCGGTGACAGTTGATAAGATCGGAATGCGTGGCGCGCTCAGGTTCAAACCGGCAACGGCCTTGCGGAAAGGCTCCACTGCGGGGTCCATCATCTGTGAATGGAAAGCATGACTTGTGTGCAGGCGCGAGGCGACGATCTCGTCTTTCTCAAGCCGTTTCAAGAGCTTATCGGCGGCATCTTCCGGCCCGGCCACAACACAAGATTTCGCACCGTTCACCGCGGCCAGATCGATACCGTCGCCCAGATACGGCGTAACCTCCTCCTCGCTCGCGCGGACAGAGATCATGACGCCCTGCGGCAAGTCGGCCATCAACCGACCCCGAAGCGCGATCAGCTTCAATGCATCCGGCAACTCGATCACACCAGCGATTGTCGCGGCCGCAAATTCACCGATGGAATGCCCAACCATCACGTCAGGCGTGATGCCCCAATGGCGCCATTGCTGCGCCAATGCATACCCGATTGAGAAGATGGCAGGCTGTGCAAGTGCAGTGTTCTTTAACTGCTCGGTCGCTTGGTCATGTTGGTCTTCCGGGGCGTGGATCACGTCCAGAAGGTTCAGGCCAAGCTCGTCTTCCAGAATTGTGGTGCAAAGGCCAAGCGCCTCGCGGAAAACAGGCTCATTGGCATAAAGGTCGCGCGCCATGCCAGCATGCTGCGCCCCCTGCCCCGGAAACAGGAACGCAAGTGCGTCGCGTTGGCCCGCAGCCGTTCCCTTGCCAGTGAAACCCTTCGCAGCAGATGGCAGATCGGTAACCGACCGCCCAAGCAACACCGCGCGTTGTCCAAACCCCTGCCGTCCGTCGCGCAGGGTTGCCGTAATGCGATCTACTTCGGCGTCATTATTTTCGGTCGCCCACTCTCCCAGATTAGAAACCGCAGCCTTCAGCGCATCGGGCGAAGAGGCGGAAATTGGGAACAAGCGCGGGCTGTTATCTTCGATAGGTTTGGCGGGTACATCGACCTTGGGCGCTTCCTCCAAAACCATATGGATATTCGTGCCGCCCACGCCAAAGGCTGAGATACCTGCAAGGCGCGGTTCGCCGCCTGACTGCCAATCAATTTTCTTGGCCACCGGAAAGAAGGCGGAGCTGTCGAAATCAATGCGCGGATTGGGCTTTTTGTAGTGCAGGAGCGGCGGAATAACCTCGTTCTTCAAGCTCAACGCTGTTTTGATCAGACCGGTCACGCCGGCAGCAATATCCAGATGGCCCAGATTGGTTTTCACACTGCCAAGGGCGCAGAACCCTTTTTCATCTGTGGCCGACGAAAACGCCGTTTGCAGCGCCGTGAACTCTATCGGATCACCCAAAGGTGTCGCCGTCCCGTGCGCTTCGATATACCCGATCGACCGTGCGTCGACCCCCGCCGCCTGATGGGCAGCGCGGATCACGTCGGTCTGGGCTTTGATCGACGGCGCGGCATAGCCCGCCTTGTCATGCCCATCATTGTTGATCGCATAGCCTTTGATCACAGCAAGGATGTCGTCGCCGTCGGCAATCGCATCATCCAACCGGCGCAGAACCACCAGCCCTGCCCCGTCACCAAACACCGTGCCCGTCGCGTCCGCATCAAATGTGCGGCAATGACCGTCTGCAGACGCCATGCCATCAGGCAGATACATGTAAGGCCGCTTGTTCGGGAAGGTGACCGAAACCCCACCTGCAAGTGCCATGTCGGCGTCGCCTCGTTGCAAGGCCTGACATGCCTGCGCCACGGCAACCAGCGATGTCGAGCACGCGCATTGCACCGTAATCGTCGGACCGCGCAGCCCGAGTTTGTACGCAATCCGGGTTGCGATGAAATCCTTGTCGTTGCCAAAGAGCGTCGCAAAATCCTTGACCGGGTAACCCGCAGCCAAGGCGCGAGCAGCTCCCGGAGGCGACAGCAGGTTGTTCAGCAAATACGAGTTCTGACTGGAGCCCGCGAAAACACCGATGCGTCCGTCAAACCGTTCGGGATCGTGACCTGCGTTTTCCAGCGCGGTCTGCGCAACTTCCAGCAAAATACGGTGTTGCGGGTCCAGGCGTTCGGCTTCTTTCGGCGGGATACCGAAATGGCGCGCATCGAACATGTCAGGTTCCTGCATTGCACCACGGGACCTGACATAAGGCGCGTCCGGGTCGTCCTTTGATGGATCGACATCCAGTTCATCCTCCGAGAAGTGCGAGATCATCTCACGTCCCTCTAACAACCCTTGCCACATGGTTTGTGCGTCTTTGGAACCGGGGAACCGACCAGCCAATCCGACAATCGCAATCGGACCGCTATTGGACAGGTCGCGGATTTGAGCTTCTTTCGGCGCGGGTTGTTCGGCAAGTTTGGGGTCAGACAAATGCGCAGCCAGTGTCGCCGCCGTCGAATGCAGAAAGAAATCAGAGATCGGGAAATCCCGGCTCAGCTTATCCTGCAAACGCTCATGCACCCGTGCGATGTGCAGTGAAGATGCGCCAAGGTCGAAGAAATTGGTGTTTAGGTCTACGTCCTCAATCTGAAGAACATCGACCAATGTGCTGACAACAAGCGATTTTACATCACTAGACGTGGCGCTTTTCTTGGCCTTCACAGCTTTGGTCGCCAGCTTGCGCGCCTCTAACGCTTTGCGATCCACCTTGCCGTTGTCGTTGAGCGGCAATTCATCCAATTCAACCAAATGTGCGGGCACAGCGTAGTCAGGCAGAACCGTTTCTAGATGGGCCTGCAAGCCTTTGTCATCAAACCCCTTTTTAGCCACGTAGTAGCCGATCAATGTCTTGTCAGCGCCGTCAGCACCCGGGCGGGCAACGACGGCAGCCTGACGGATGCCAGCAAACTGTTCCAAGGCGGTCTCAATCCCGCCAAGCTCTACGCGGAAGCCCCGGATTTTGACCTGCTTATCAATACGGCCGAGGTAACGAATGACGCCCTTGGCGTCACGCTCAACCAAATCACCTGTCCGATAAAGTCGGATGGAAGCATCCCACGGCGCAGCCACAAACACCTCGTTTGTCAGCACTTCCTGCCCCAGATAGCCGAGCGCCAAGCCTTTTCCAGCCGCGCAAAGTTCGCCTTGCGTGCCATCGTCCACGGGTTGCAAATTCTCGTCCACAACAAAGACATCTGTGCCTTTGATCGGCTTGCCAATGGGCAACGGCTTGCCAGCCTTCGCTTCTTTCTTGGTGATCGGGTGGCAGCACGTGAACGTGGTGTTTTCGGTCGGGCCATATCCGTTGATGATCTTCAGTTTTGGGCAAGCGGCCTGCACCTTGGCGACCTTGTCGGGCGACACAACATCGCCCCCGGTCAGTAGCTGACGCAACGGCTTGAAATCCTCTGGCCGCTCGTCCGCCATGGCGTGAAACAGCCCGGCGGTCAGCCACATGCTGGTAATATTCTGGTCTTGGATGATCTTGCCCAAACCACGCAACGACGTGTCATCACTGTCAGGCAGGACCAACGTCCCACCGTTCAACAGCGCGCCCCAAATCTCAAGCGTGGAGGCATCAAACGCGATCGGAGAGTTCTGCAATATCCGCTCGTCCGGCCCGAGCTTCATGAAGTTCTGTCCGCGCACCAAACGTGTGATCCCGCGATGCGGCACCACCACACCCTTTGGCACGCCCGTGGTGCCAGATGTGT
Organism: Aliiroseovarius conchicola; assembly: GCF_041403445.1. Lineage (NCBI taxonomy): Bacteria > Pseudomonadati > Pseudomonadota > Alphaproteobacteria > Rhodobacterales > Paracoccaceae > Aliiroseovarius > Aliiroseovarius conchicola. The sequence goes on along the minus strand of NZ_JBGEHL010000007.1, from coordinate 49,360 downwards.
ACATGACGTAGGCAATTGCCTCGGGATCGGGTGTAGCTTCAAGCAGTCCACTGGGCACGCCTTTTAGTTCGTCCAGTGAGAAGTCAACTTGCGGAATATCCGCCTGATCCATAGCCGGGATGTGACCTGCAATAGCCACCAATCCACCATCCTTGACGATGGTCCGAATACGCTCATCCGAGTAATACCCCGGCAGCGGGACATATGCCGCGCCCGCCTTCAAAATGGCCAACGTGGCGACAATCGTATCCACAGCTCGCTGGCCAGACATACCAACAAGACTGCCCTCTGCTACTCCGGCGCGGATCAACTTTTGAGCCAACGCATCAGAGCATGCATCAAGGGATTTATAGCTAAGCGAGCTGTTGCCCTGCACTACAGAAATGCAATTAGCGCTTTCTTCGGCCACGGCACGAAAAATGGATACGACAGACTGGGACATCAGAGGTCTTTTGTAATAAAGGTTTTAGAATAAAATCGATAACACGGCACATTTACAGATTGATGATACATATTGCACACGAAATTACACGTGAATATTCCGTTGGGTAAACAATCCTCATGATTGATTGGAACTGTCCGACAAATTGAAACCACGAAAGAACATCCACTATCTATTCGCCTGTTTTCGGGATGAATTTTAAACCCATCGACGCAAAAATCCTCTGCCGACCCTCTATCCAACCGAGACTGACATGAATGTTTTCTGGACCTGCACGACTGAAACCTGGAGCCCCGCCATCGGCGACCCTGACCTGCTTGGATGGGCAACGACATTGTTGTATTTGGCTGCCGCGTTTCTCGCGTTTCGAACTGCGCGCCTGCCAGCTCTTGAGTCCACGCAGCATCGCTTTGTCCGGTATTTCTGGCTGACAACTGCGGTACTTCTTACCGCCCTGGCGGCCAACAAACAGCTTGATTTACAAACATTTATCGTCGCGGCGGGTCGTTGCGTGTCGCAAGTTCAAGGCTGGTATGGGATGCGTCGCGGCGTGCAGATGGCGTTCGCGCTCGGGGTCGCAGGGCTGTTAGGAGCTTGGGCGATATGGATCATGGTCGGCTTGCGGCATTCGTTACTCCGCATGTGGTTGGAGCTTCTGGGCGTCGCGGCTGTGGTTGCGTTCGTGATGCTTCGCGCCCTGCGGTTCTTGCATGTCTACCACACGCATGTGTTTGGCAACAACTCGTGGGCATCGCGGATATTTGAGATAACCGGGCCGATTTTGCTGATAATCGCCGCACTGTTGATGCTTCGGGCGCATGCAAATTCAATGCAATCTGAAGACGAAAGATAGGCGGACGCGAAAAACTGCACCGAATCTGCTAATATCGAGTGCGCCGCAATCCAGAACTGGGGAGTATGGGTCCGATGTGGAGAGGGTTTTACAAACGCCGCGTCCTATCATGGGTCGCATATGTTGTATGTTTGAGTGCGACGCCAATTCTAGCACTGGACGGGCCGCAGCCGGTCAATGTGAACGGAGGCGTCGCCTATGTCGCACCGCAACATCTACCCCCACCCCCACTGACTGAACGCCCAACCGTCAGAATCTCGTTTCCCAGCGGCACGTCCACCCCAGTGCTTGGATCGGTGCCGAACCAACCCGGACACCAGCTATTACGCGAACTGATGGCCCGAGGAGTCGCCTCGGGAAATGTGGGCGATCTTTACGAGAACAGAGACCGGGGACATTCCCCCTTGTCGCTGACCAACCACCCGCAGATGACCGAATTGCTTTATCATCCAGTTCTACGCGACCAAAACATCGACTATGGGCCTGCCTTTGGTCTGCTTTTTGATGCGCCACTGATCGGGAATTCATCCACAGCGATCACCGCCGGCCCCTTTGCTCGGTCCCTGCCCCGCATGGCCCTGACTGGCATGCAGACTGGTGGCGCAACCGCACTGTATCAAAACTATGAAAATGGCCAGATTCACGTCTATCCATCCTACCAAGATCACGAGGCCGGTGGACAGGACATGTTTTCGGCAAACACCCCCTACTACGTCATCGCCGACGGTGCTTCGGGCGCTGATCAACCGCATCTAGAGGCGCTAGCGATGATTCTTGCCGCTTTCCAACCCGACACCAAGGCGCGACTGTTGGAATCCGGCTTGATCGCCCCAACCGTCCAGATGGTTTACCGACGAGGACGTGATCAAGTTTCAGATCACGGGGCTTATTTCACCGGTGTGGCGCACCCAACAGCCTTTCCAGCCAGTGGGATTAACCTGTCTCGGATGGTCGCACTCGCTAATGCGATCAAGCCGACTGAGATCCCGCCAATGGTCCGGTTGTCCGTGTTGAGCGAACCCGACGCTCGCCCCGGGATTGATGTTTTTGGCGAAGGACTAAGCGAGGTATTGTTTGACACGCCATCAGCCATTTCGCGCGTCTGGCGCGCTCCGGATTTCCGCCGCGAGTTCATCCTGTCTGCCGCCGATACTGCTGACCCTAATGGCCGTCCCTTGACGTTCAGGTGGGACCTTTTGCGCGGCAACAGTGATCTTGTAACCATCGAGCCACTTGGCGAAAATGGCACTTCCGCCAAGATTACTATCGGCTGGCAGGACAACTATGTGATCCCGGGTTCAGAAGATGTCTCATCCTCTCGGATCGACGTCGGAGTTTTCGCCAATAACGGCGCGTATGACAGTGCACCTGCGTTCTTCTCTGTGCTGCTACCGCATCACGAAACCAGAATATACGAACTGGACACGGAACACGGCATGCGCATCAGACGTCTTGTGCGAACCGCGCGCGACGGGACCGCCTATGATCCGTTGATATTCCCGCGAACGAACTGGGCGGACGACTATTCGTATGAAGGGGCAGATTTGACCGGATGGGAGCGTCAGTCCGCCATCGGCACCGAGGTGTTTAACGCCCAGGGCGAGGCGCGGGGCAAAAAGCCCAGTTATCCAATCGTTGAAGATGTCGACGGCCTGCCGGCTGTCGCCCAGAAAACCCAATAGGGCAAACCTCATTGTTTCTTTGGGCGAAACAGTGCGGCGTATCGCTCGGAAATAGGCACGGCTAACAGTCTGAAAAGCCATAATGTTGCCCATTTTTGACCCTTTTTGCCCAATTTCGCAGTGACAGAAACCAGAGCGCATGGTAAGTTTTAGATGGTGGTTTATTAAAACGAGTGTTTTTGTTTTACAAAAAGTCATTACGAAGAGGGTAAGAATATGAAGAAACTTCTAGCAACCACAGCTGTTGCAGGCATGATGGCAACCGCTGCCAGTGCCTCAACTGTTGTAGATCTGACGACCGGTGGCGACGTAACATCGCTGGGCACAATGGGGTCATTTTCGACCGTTGGCGCCCAGGGTTCTATCGACCCATGGCGCGCTGGTCGCGGTACCGACTATCTGACACAAACTTCAGGTGGTTTGGGTGTATATGGCCGTGGCGACAGCAGCGCACAGCTTGACGGGTTTGTCGACGAGGCAATCACGTTCACATTCGACTATGCCGTTCGCCTTGTTTCGGTGACATTCTCGTATTTCGGTCGTCGCGATGACGCAGATATTTATGTGAATGGCTCGAAAGTTGCGAACGAAAGCACCAGCAACCCGTATTACTTCGGAAATGTTGTCGCGAGTTCGTTCACCATTGGCGCCGATGGCGGCAATGACCACTTCCGCATCAAGGAATTCAAAGTTGCACCAGTTCCACTGCCTGCAGCTGGCTTCCTCCTGCTGGGTGGTCTTGCTGGTCTGGGTGCTTTGGCGCGCAAACGCAAAAAAGAAGCCTGATCAACATAGGTCACGCGACTTTAGAAAGGGCCGTTCCGCGGCCCTTTTTTATTGTCCTATTTCAGGCAAATACCCGCAGAGTTGTGAATTGAGTTATTGTCACTCATATGCTTGTCTGTGTTTCGCACCAAAAATTGTGTAAACTGATTACTACTAATCTTTTGATCTACCGGCCCGAATGTGGGCCCATCTTATTACGAGCCCTATGATATCCATGACCAATCGCATCCTGACAGGTTTCATTTTCGCATGTACTCTGACCGTTCTTTCGGCGTGCCAGTCTTCAGAAGAACGCGCGGAAGAGCACTACAAAACGGCACTGGAACATATCGAAAACAACGATGTAGCCAGAGCGAAGGTCGAATTTCAGAACGTCTTTAGCCTGAATGGCAAGCACCGCGATGCCCGCGCGACCTACGCTAACATGCAACGCGATGCCGGGGATATTGCAGAAGCCTACAGTCAATACTTGCGCCTTGTGGAACAGTTCCCAGACGATATTGAGGGACGCCGCGCGTTGGCGGAAATGGCCTTGAACAATGGCAATTGGGACGAGGTTCGTCGTCACGGCGAATATTTGGCCAACCTTGCCCCTGACGACCTAACCGCACGGGTGTCGCTTACAGCGCTGGCCTATCGGGATGCCGTCATCGCTGGCGACGAGGCCACCCGGAGGGACTCCAATATCGCCGCGATAGCTTTACTTGAGGAAGACCCCAACCGGATTGGGCTTCGGCGGCTCATGATTGATGACTACATCCGCTTGCAAGACTGGAAGAACGCGCTAAACGCCGTTGATGAGGCTTTGGGACAAAACCCAGAAGCGCTTGATTTGCTGCAAACACGTTTGAGCATCCTTTACCAGACCAATGATCCTGCGTCCGTCGAAGAGCAGCTCAGCCGGATGGTCGTTGCCTTCCCAGATGACAAGCAGATCCTGTCCGCCCTGGTGCAATGGCATATTTCGGGCGGAAACTCCGACGAAGCCGAGGTTTTGCTACGCGAGCGGGTGGATCCAAATGATGAAAGCCCTGAATCGGGTGCCACACTGGTTCGCTTTTTGTCAGAGTTTCGCGGCACCGATGCGGCAAAGGCTGAACTTGATAAGCTTGTTGAAAGTGGGGGCAAGCATCAGTCTCTCTATCGCTCGTTAAGAGCATCGATTAATTTCGATACTGGCCTTCGCACTGAAGCTATTGAGGAAATGCAGGGTATTCTAGCTTCGGCAGAACCCTCCGCTGACACCGACAACGTGAAAGTTGGATTGGCGCGAATGCTAGAGATCACGGGAAATCCCGTCGGTGCGCGCGCCCTGATAGAAGAAGTTTTGGAACGCGACTCGACACATTCTGAGGCTCTGAAAAGACGCGCGGATTGGCTCATTCAGGACGATCAGACAGGCGATGCGATTATAACCCTACGCTCAGCTCTTGCTGATAACCCGAACGACCCCGACATCATGACACTAATGGCGCGCGCGCATGAACGCGATGGTAACAAGGAACTCATGGCCGAAATGTTGGCGCTTGCGGTCGAAAACTCGGGCAATGCACCCGAAGAAAGCCTACGGTACGCGACCTATCTGATCGGCCAAGAGAAATATCGTCCTGCCGAGGACATCCTACTAGCGGCATTGCGTCTTCAACCAGAAAACACGCAGATCCTCGGCAGTTTGGGCGGTCTTTACATCAGTATGGAAGACTGGGGCCGCAGCGAACATGTCGCGCGGACACTTCGAGGATTTGACACCCCACAAGCCCAATCACTTGCCAATGATCTTACAGCCCGACATCTGGCTGCGCAAAACCGTGAAGCTGAGTTGAATGCGTTCCTTGCATCCGTCTCGGCAGGCACAGAGGGTGCGGACAATGCCGATATCGCGATCATCCGACGCTTTCTTGATCAAAACGATCCCGAGGCCGCACTCGCCCATGTCGACGGGCTGTTGCAGGTAACCCCCGATATACCATTGCTGTTGTTTGTCCGGGCCTCGATCCTTGCACAAAACAACCAACCCGCCGAGGCCGAGGCGCTGTTCGAACGCATCCTGACGGACAACGACCAGAGCTTTGAAGCCTGGATCGCGCTCTATCGCCTGCAGCGCGCGCAAGGGGACAAAGAACGAGCCGCGGTCACCTTGCAAAACGCGCGTGCCACATTGCCTGACAATCCTGAACTGAAGTGGATCGAAGCTGGCGAACTGGAGTTTGCCGGAGACATCGATGGCGCAATCACGATTTACGAGGATCTCTACGCGACGGACAGCAACAACCAAATCGTCGCCAATAATCTGGCGAGCCTGCTGGCCGACCACCGCGAGGATACAGCCAGTTTGGAACGCGCCTATAAGGTTGCACGCCGGTTGCGAGGATCGGAATTTGCCCCGTTCCAAGACACGTATGGATGGATCGCATTTCGCCTGCAAAACTACGACGAGGCGGTTTCTCATTTAGAACCCGCCGCCGCCGAGATGACAAGCAACGCGACGGTACAGTTCCATCTTGCAATGGCCTATGCGGCGTTGAACCGAAAAGAGGACGCTCTGGCGCAGTTTGAAAAGACCAAAGCAATGTTGGACCCCGACAACCCACCAGCATTTGTCGCAACGATGGATGCAGAGATAGCACGGCTGACAGCGCCGCCAACCGAGGATGGAAATTAATCAGCCACAACGCGCATCAATCTCAGGTGCGCAGGCAAATCGTTTCGGATAGGTGAACATCACCGTCACAATCAGGTGAGAAAGCCACATTTCTTGTCTGTTTTGCTAAATTTCTATGGGCCAGGCCCAAAAAATGCCCGATAAATAGTACGATATTTTGCAAACCAGTTTGACCAGTCAACTGACCACGATTTTTGTTTTGATTTCCAAAGGGACAGGATCCATGTCCGTCACCAGTGACAAACCACAAGATGCCACGCGCTTACTGCCCGATTTCAACATCGCTGGCATTTTCTGGTTTACACTCCTTATCGTCGCCTCGCTGCCAATCTTTTGGATTGGTTTTGTGTCCCTTGGCGCCGCTTGGTCCACGCCAGAGTACAGCCATGGACCGCTAATCCCGATCATCTCGCTATACCTGTTCCTGCGCGAGCTCCGAAACAACCCTCCGCCCAATCCAACAGTCCACGACCGGTGGCCCGGTGTCCTCGTCGTTGTGTTTTCCCTGCTGGTCGCAATACTGGGCAACCTGACGCGCATTCCAGACGTCGTGACCTATGCGATGATTATCTGGCTTGCAGGGGTAACACTGGTGGTTTTCGGCTGGAAGCGCGGCAAGAAGCACCAACTGCCGGTGTTTCACCTTGTCTTCATGCTGCCTTTGCCACAGTTCCTCTATTGGAAACTGACCATCCTGTTGCAATATTTGTCTTCCGCGCTTGGCGTCTGGTTTGTCAGCATGGCTGGTGTTTCGGTCTTTTTGGAAGGCAACATCATCGATCTTGGCGTCTATAAGCTTCAGGTCGCTGAGGCCTGCTCTGGCCTGCGTTATCTGTTCCCGATACTCAGTTTTTCATACCTTTTTGCAATCCTATATCGCGGACCAATCTGGCACAAAATCGTACTTCTGGTTTCAGCCGCGCCACTGACCGTATTTATGAATTCGGTCAGAATCGGGGTCATTGGTATTCTGGTCGACAGCCACGGCATCGAACAGGCCGAGGGATTTTTGCACTTCTTCGAAGGGTGGGTCATCTTCGTGATCTGCATCCTGATCCTGTTCATCATGGCAATCTTGCTTCAACGCCTTACCCCCAACCCAAAACCGCTCAGCGAAGCGATCGATCTGGATACTCACGGGTTTGGTCCAATCGCCGGGCGGATCGTTGGCATCCACCCATCCGCCGCCATGGCAACTGCCGCAGTGCTAACACTCGCCGTATCAGTGGGCTGGTCAACATTGCAGGACGGCGAAACCGTCAAGGTCGACCGCGAGCCCTTCACACTCTTTCCCAGACAGGTCGAGGGGTGGTCCGGCACAAGCTCTCGTCTGGACCCCGAAATCGAGCAGGTTCTGGGAGCGACCGACTATCTGAACACGACCTATTCCGCACCCGGCTCGCCCGACTACATCAATATGTTTGTGGCATTCTACGACAAGCAAACCGAAGGCAGCGGCATTCATTCGCCCGAAGTCTGCCTGCCCGTTGGCGGGTGGGAAGTCTTCAGCCTTTCACCGACCGAAATCAATACCAACGTCCCAGCCTACGGAGACTTCTTTGTCAACCGTTCTGTCATCCAAAAGGGGCTAAGTAAGCAGCTGGTCTATTACTGGTTCGAGCAACGTGGGAAGCGGGAAACCAATGACTTCAAAGCCAAGATTGGCGTCGTGGTCGACAGCTTGACGATGGGCCGGACGGACGGCGCGCTGGTGCGCTATGTTACCCCTATCCGTCCTGACGAAACCGAAGCCGACGCTGACGCTCGGCTGATCAACTTCATGAACCAAAGCCTGCCCCGCCTACCACGGTTTGTCCCATTATAAGACAAGCCACGAGACACCTGATAACAGGCACTTCATTTTTCATACGTTTTCGCTGTATTACCAGTTCATGCCACTGATTGGCCCGTCACAAGAGTTTCCAGCCCATGTTTAAATCCGCGATTGTTCTGCTGTCTGGGAACTCGTTTTTCTATCTGATGCTGTTCGTCCGCAATCTGGTGGTCGCCCGCTTGATCAGCGTCGAGGACTACGGCATCGCGTCAACCTTCGCAATCAGCATGGCGATTGTCGAAATGATGTCGACCCTCGGGCTGCCTCAATACATCATCCAGAACGAGAACGGCGACGATCCGCGGCTACAGACCGGCTTGCAAGGCTTCAACTTCCTGCGCAGCTTCATCTCAGCCGGTGCGCTGTTTATCATCGCTCACCCTCTGGCGAACTTCTTGGGGATCCCAGAGCTGGCATGGACCTATCAGCTGTTGGCCGTTGTACCCATCATCGCGGGCCTGACCCATTTTGACATCTACCGCCTGCAACGGCAGATGAAGTACACACCAAATATCCTCGCTCATCTTCTGCCAACGATCATATCGGTGGTCGCATTATGGCCCCTGCATCATATCTATGGTGACTACCGCGTCATGCTATATTCCCTGTTGATCCAGTGGGCGCTAACGACCGTATTCTCGCACCTTTTGGCAGAACGCCCGTTCCGAATGAGTTTTGAACGTGACACGATGATCCGCGCTTTCCGCTTCGGCTGGCCTATTCTGTTGGGCGGTGCAGTCCTGTTCGTCATTTTCAACGGCGAGAAACTGGTGGTCGGGCGCGAGCTGGGGCTTGAAGCGCTGGCCCTGTTCTCAATGGGGTTCACCCTTACGCTGACACCGACACTGGTGTTAGAGACGAGCGTCCAGTCCTTCTTCCTTCCGCAATTGTCGAGAAACCAAAAAGAGCCCGCACAGTTCAAAAAATTGGCCATGACGATCATTCAAGCCTACTTGATACTCGGCCTGATGTTTGTCCTTGGTGTCCTGTTGCTGGGCGGCCCTGTGGTCCACTTGCTGCTTGGTCCCAAATACGAGGCGATCATCCCAATCTTGCCCTGGCTGGCGCTGGTGCAGGTACTGCGGATGTTCAAGGCGGGTGGAAACGCTATCTCACTTGCTATGGCGCAGACCGAGAACTCGATGATCGCTAGCCTTGCGCGTGTGGTCGCCCTACCCTTTGCATGGTACGCCGCCATCGTGACTGGAGAGCTATTGCCAGTCATCTGGATCGCAGCAATTGGCGAATTCGTCGGTTTTGGCTTGTCGATCGGACTGATCTGGTGGCGTCTTGGAATTTCCGTTCGTCCGATCGCTGTCTCTCTCGGTCTGTCTTTGTTTTGTTTGTTCTTGGTCGGACTCTACACATCGCTCAAGTACGCAACGATCCCATCGCCGACCTCGCTTAGCACGATCATGGTGTTAATCTTCGCTGTCTTCCTCGCCGCTCCGATCACCATGCAATATCTACGTCGCTATGTCTCCGAAAGGGGTCAGGTCTAGCCCGGCGCAGGACGACAATAACATTGTCGAAATCCCCACACCCCCTTAGACTTCTTAGGCCTAAGAACCGGAACCGCCCATGCAGTATCCTATCCACCAAGTGCGCAACAACGTCTATCACTATCGGACGATCCTGCGTCGCGCCATTTTGACACGCTACTTTGGAATGCATATTGGCGAGAACACCCGAATCTCGTCCAAGGCGCGGCTGGATTATACCAATCCGGGCGGTATCTATATCGGGTCCCACACAAGCGTCACATTTGATGTCGCCATCCTGACCCATGATTTCGTGAACAACAAACATGTGGATACCCGTATCGGCTCCTACTGTTTTGTCGGGGCTGGCTCGATCATCATGCCCGGCGTCACCATCGGGGATCACTGCATCATCGGGGCTGGCAGCGTGGTCACAAAAGATGTGCCAGATTGCACAATCGTCGCCGGCAATCCCGCCAAGATCATGCGCACAGACATTATGACCACAGAATACGGCATCCTAATTCCTGAACAACAATCCTGATCATTGCCGACAAAGCGCCGATCAGGGCCCCACATCTGCGCGCTTTTCGCTAGGTGGAACGACACTCTATATATAGGGGCCTATTTGAGCCACTCTGGCTGGACCATGTTCTTCCAACCGCACCTCGACCCGCTTTGAGAGAGAATCACCCCCGGCGAACGACCCTACCGTATCTGTTTTGGGAACAATTGTGATGCGCGTCACAGATTACGAATCATTTTACACGCCCTAATTGCGACCCAATTGGGGCAGCATTTAAGGCGGATAGCTCAACAATCGGCAGTTTTCCGCGTTTTTTACGCCAAAACGTCCAAATTTCATTGTTTCCTTGAGCGAAAAAACACGCATGGAACACAATCTCGGCGCGTTTACGCCTCAACGCTACTGATTATCTATCTCCGGGGTGCACGAACTCACATCTCTGCGTATGGGAAAGTGGAGATAGGAATATGGCAGGTGAAAGATGACCATCTATAACGTAAGCAACGCTTCTCAGCTTTCTGCAGCGATTAGCAGTGCCCAGGGCGGCGATTCAATTGTCCTCGCGTCTGGCAATTATGGAGAACTGAACCTCAGCTCGAAGTTCGGGTCCACAGTAACCATTACGTCGGCCGACCCTTCGGCACCGGCAAAGTTCTCGTCAGTACAAATTAACAATGCGCAGAATGTCACGTTCGACAATCTGCTGTTCGACTACACATACTCAAACGGCGATCCTGATTATCTTCAGCCGTTTTCGATCCGGAACAGCTCTGGCATCTCGGTTCAAAACACCGAAATTTCTGGCGACGACGATAACACCGGATATGGCACCGCTTGGGGCCTGACGGTTATCGACTCCAACAACATCAACATCGAAAACAACGAAGTGCACAATTGGCACCGTGGTGTGAAGATCCTGCAAAGCTCTGATGTGAAGGTCGTCGAAAATGACGTGCATTCAATCAGCGGTGACGGGATGAACTTTGCTGACGTCCAGCGCGTCGTCATCGAAGACAACTACATTCACGACTTCGATTCGGATCCAGCATCACCATTCCACAAGGATATGCTGCAATTCTGGACCACCGGCACTGACAGCCCCAGCACAGACATAGTGATCCGTGGCAACACGTTGGACATCGGGTCCGGCGCATGGACGCAGTCGATCTTCATGCGAAACGAGCTTGTGGACCAGGGCCAAGCTGGTCGTGAGATGTACTACAAAAACATCCTGATCGAAGATAACACGATCTACAACGCACACGTTCACGGTATCACCGTCGGTGAAACTGACAACCTAGCGATCCGCAACAATACAATCCTTCAAGCCGATGGCGACCTGAGCAACGGAAACAACGCCGGTCGGTCGGGCAGCATTATGACGCCGCGCATCATCGTGTCTGAAAACTCCAACACCGTGACGATCACCGACAATATCACCTATGAGGTTGGCGGTTATAACGGCCAAGGCGGTTGGAACGTTAATGGAAACGTTCTGGTTCAGTACACGAGCCCCAGCTCGGCCGGTTATGTTGCTAGCCTGCTCGAAGACACCTCAGGACTGCAGGGCGGAGGCGCGCACAGCGCCACTGCGGCGACAGGTGGTGTAATCGACCAAACAAACGCTGGCGCCAGCAAAGTGCAGCCAGAGTATGATGGAAGCCAATCTGGTGGCGGCAATCAATCCGGCGGTGGTGACCAGTCCGGTGGCGGCGACCAGTCCGGTGGCGGCGACCAGTCCGGTGGCGGCGACCAGTCCGGTGGTGGCGATGGCCAAGCGGGCGGCGGTGATTCAACACCTCCGACCAACGGCGAATTCGTGATCCAGCTCTGTGACATGCCGAGCAGAGAGGGCTTCCTGCAAGGTGACGCTACACTTCAAAACGGTGCAATCCAAATGGATGGCGACCGGGACTATGCTTACCTCGGACGTCTGGAAGAACTCGAACAGTCCGGCCAAATCGCTTTCTCGATCACCTACAATCGGACCGATGTCGATAGCGGCAGCGAACGCCTGATTTGGAACCACATGAAATTTGGCCTTACGCTGAACGACGGCGACCTTGTGGTTCACGTCGCCAATGAAGAACGTCCCTTCTGGGAAGGTTTCAAAATCGAGGGCCTTGGCCTTGATGATCGGGAAGAGCACACTATCCAAGTGCTTGCTGATCAAGACACCGATGTTCTTAAAGTCTATGTAGATGGTGCGCTTGTCCTTGACGAAAGCAGCTTCGATCTGAACTTTGTTGGCGCTGGCGGCGGAGAGTGGGGATGGACCCTTGGTTCCGCTTGGGATCGCTTCTTTGAAGGTGAAATCAGCGATTTCGGCATCGGAACAGGCCTTGGAACTGATGGTGGTCAAACCGGCGGTGACGACCATACAGATGGTGGCAACCCTGGTGGCGACGATGGTCAAACAGACGGCGGTGATCAAGGTAATGACGACGACGGCGAAGACGATCCCGTTGTTGACGAGGGCCCGGTCATTTCAGACGGCATTGTCGTTGATGACCATGTGATCGACTTTGGCTCTTTGATCGGTGACGATTACGCCCTTGGCGGCGATGCCAACGTGATCGGCAACGGCGACGGTGTTCGTCTGGATGGCAATGGCGACAGCGTGTATCTTGGCCGCTTCGAAGAGTACGAAGACAGCGATCAATTGACCTTCGCCATCGACTACAACCGCAACTCGGTCGACGGCGACACGGAGCGTCTGGTCTGGAATCACATGAAGTTTGGTGTCGCACTGGAAGGTGACGGCCTAAGCATCCATGTAGCCAACAAGGATCAACCGTTCTGGCAAGGCATCAAGGTCGACAATCTTGGCCTGGACGATACAGACGACCATCAGATCATTGTCATGGCAGACGCGGATGCGGATCGCATTCAAGTCTTTGTTGACGACAAGCTGGTGCTGGAACGCGAAGACCTGGATATCGACTTCGTTGGCGCAGGCGGCGGAGAGTGGGGCTGGTCTATCGGCACCGCATGGGATCGCTTCTTCGATGGCGATGTCACCGGATTTGCACTGGAAGCGGACGCGCAGTTCGTTGAGACCAGTGTACCGGAACCAGAGTTGTTAGCATAAACACCATTCAAAAGTTAGAAATGCGCCCCCTTCCCGACTGGAAGCGGGGCGTTTTTCATGTTCGCCCTTGCCAAATTGCAATGAAACATCGCTAACTGCCGTAACAAAGAACGAGCAGCTTGGTCAGTATACGTGTTATTCAAAAGAACCACTTCGAACCCGGAGTTCGACGCGCCCTATAATGCGCTGCGTCGGCGCGCACGACTGCTTCATGTGAATATCAAGTATAACGGCGTCGCTCAGACCGGTTCGGTTCTTATTCTTAGTGCCGCTCGTCGACTGAGGCTATGGTCGGGCCCTGTTGCAAAACTCGGCCAATGCCGACACAGCGGACAATTGGACGTACACGGTATTGTCGACGTCGCCGACCTTTCGGTATCCGAGCTAAAACGGAAGGCTGCGAACCGGTACGAACCGACACCCGAGCTGGAATTCCGCCACGTCTTGCATTCGCTTAAACTTCCATACGAAAAATACGATTTCCTCGACTATGGGTCGGGCAAAGGGGCTATTCTTGCCTCTGCCGCACGGTATCCGTTCGACCACGTTATCGGCGTGGAGTTTTGCACAAAACTGCACGCCAGCGCCAAGAGCAACCTATCAAAGCAGAACGAACACACTGCGAAAAAGGTTTCTCCTGTTCTGGCAGATGCTCGTGATTATACGCCCCGCCACAGACCTCTGATCGCCTATCTGTACAACCCATTTCACTTTGAAATCATGGCGCCTGTCATAGAAAACTGTGCCAAAGCCGCGCAAGATGCGGAGTACCCCAGCTATCTGCTCTATAAAAATCCGTTCTACCGCGAAAGGCTGGACGCTCATCCGGCACTTGAGAAGATCTGGGAACCGTTTGGCGGTTCGTGGGCTGTTTACCAGTTCAAATCTGAGCCACGGCGCTAAGACCTCGTTTAACCTCGTCGGAAATAAGTGTGATATGTGTTTCGTTCAGATGTTGACCACATGGTAGTGCAAGAATGTGGTCTTTCAGATATCGCGCATCCGCAAACCCGCCCCAGTCAAGCTTTTGATTATAGCCTGACCACCAGGGTGTTGCGGCAATTCCCAAAACGCTGAGTTTCCTCGCTAGGCCGTCCCGATCGTTGACCAACACGGGATAAGACAGCGGGCAATCTGTTGAGGGCAATTCTGGAAACAACGGCACAAGACCCGGTTCGTCCTTTAGCATGCGCTGGTAAGTTGCGAAATTCTCGCGCCGCTTTTCGCGAACGTTCATGACATCAAATCCAACCAGAGCCTTCTTGGTGTAGCTGCTCAAGCGGCTACGCCTCAATGCAGGATCGAAATAGTAACCCACCGGCATGTCTGGTTCGCTGGTTGACGGCTCACGGGGGACATCGTTGCTCACGCGCCGCCGTTTCATTGCTATTTTGCGTATGTTTCGAGCGCCCAGAACGGTTTGCAGCGCAAGCCGCAAATACGGCTTCATCACCAACGAGCGCGGCGGCGCAGCGTCAAACTCTGCATCAAATTCCAGACGGTCCGAATTCAAGACAATCGCCCCGCCGGCCACCACCGGCAGGAGCTTATAAAAGCAAAACAGGCTGATATCGCCTGCAAGACCTTCAGCCGGTACCTCGCCACTCAGCAAGCTCAGCGCGCAATCTTCGATCAGATAAAGCCCGTTTTTTTCGCACAAGGCTCGGATGGCATGTGCATCCGGTTGAAGCATTCCAAAATAGTGGATCAGATAGATGGCTTTGGTGGCCGGAGTGATCTTGCGCTCCAGATCGTCCAAATCCGGACGCGTCGTGCGATCCACTTGGTAAAATTGAAGGTCCAGGCCCGCGTCCAGCAAGGGATCAAGCTCTGACCCGCAGTTATAGGCTGGGACAAGCACCTGATCACCGGGCACAAGGCGCAATATGTCACAAGCCTCGCGTATCGCAGTCCGAGTGTTGAAACTGTATTTCACACGCCGCCCGGCAAACAACGCGAACGCGCCGCCATTTGGATCACGCGACAGCAGCGGTCGGATCGCTGGCATCTCGTCCCCACACTCCAGCAAGAGGCGTGCGCGTTCAGTCATGACGCAACCCTTTGATCCGACGCACCCAACGACGTACGATGGCTTTTGCCAATCGGGGACCGTTTCCGGTCAGGTGCAGACCCATATTCGAGACCTTCGTTCGCTCCCCTATGCGGATCACAGCCTTGGGGGCCAGTTCAGACTTATACTTGTAAATATTATACTTCTTATCAGTTTTGTCTGTGGTCTCGACATACTCTTCGACATCAAAGCCCAAGCACCCCAAATCGCGCGCCCATTTCATCCCCTCCAACCAAAGCAGCGGAGAAATGCGCAGATTCTTGAGTTCGTGCAATAGCTCCGTCTCGGTCGTGAAATGGCGCCCATGCGCGGTATGGGCACTTCGGTACATCAACAAACCGCTAACAAATCGGTCCTCGTGAAATGCGCCAAGTAAACGGCCCATATCACCGAATTGATAAATATCTTCGAAGCTCTGAAGAAAGCTCTCTTCATCAAGCGAGAAAAGCCCACGCGAGGTCCGAAGCCTGTTCAAGCTGTGCAGAAATTCGATCGCACCCGGGCGATCAGTGATTGGCCGCACCGTCACGCCAACCCTCTCGGCGCGGCGCACTTCGCGACGGGCGCTTTTTGAGAACCGCGCCATGATCTCGTCGGGTTCGGGCGTTATGTCGATAATGCCGGTATTACGAAATACGCCATCAGTAGAGATCGCCCAGCCATCCTTGCCCAATGCGGCATCAAGACTGCGCGCATCGTCTTCTAGCCAGTAAGGGGTCACTCTCACCTGCCCGATGCCCTTAACGTCGGGATGCCCCAGGGCAGCAGTCAGAAAGCGCTGCATGGTGTCAACGCAATCGGCGACTGGCCCACTAAGGAAAATCGCGTCCTGATAGCGCCCCTTTAGGAAACGATGCGGCTCCATCGACAAAAGGCCGGCGGCAACGATCTGTCCGTCTTCCCGACCGGTGACAAAGCAAACCTGAGCACCACCCATCCGTTCAGTTTCGGCAAAGCGGTGATCCTGCCGGGGGTGTTGAAAAGGCGAGTTTTCTAGAAACGCATCCCATTCCTTCGCCTGGGCGGGGGTCAGTTCGGATAGGCATTCTATCTGCATTAACGTTCCTGACATCGACGCAATTAAGTCGCATTCATTTGAAATGATCGCCCGGACAGTGATATCGCTGACACATCCAAGCCGTGACATAAATTAATAGATTCTGTATGGCGTTAAAATAATAGAAGTTAAGTAATTATTTAAGAGAAACGTTAGTCATGGACGCTGAAACAACCTCAGATATATCTGATATGACCAAGGTCGACGTATCAGTTATCATCGTAAACTGGAATACCTGCGATTTGTTGCGGGATTGTTTGCAGTCAATTGTCGATCAGACCAGTGCCAGTTGTGAGATGATTGTCGTCGACAATGCAAGTGCTGATGCATCGGCGCAAATGGTGCGCGACGAGTTCCCGCAAGCTGTCCTGATCGCCAATTCCGAGAACAACGGCTTTGCTGCCGCCAACAATCAGGGGCTTGCCGTGGCGCGCGGCGCACATGTTCTGCTGCTGAACCCGGACACGATCATTCTGGACGGGGCCATCGACAAGATGCTTGATTGGCTCGGTCGACACCCGGATGTCGGATGCGTCGGATGCCAGGTATTGGAGGGCCCCGACGTGATCCAACGTACTTGTTTTGCCGAGCCCGGGTTTTTGAATCTGGCGATCGTGGATTTTGGGTTGATGCGATTGGGTGATCTGGTTCCTCTCTTTGCCCGCCCATGGTATACGAACTGGGATCGCAAATCCGAGCGTGATGTCGATGTGGTATCGGGCATGTTCATGCTGGTCCCCCGCCACGTCCTGGAGAAGGTCGGCCCATTGGACGATGCGTTCTTTGTATATTCAGAAGAGGCAGACTGGTGCTATCGCATCCGGCAGGCCGGTTGGCGCTGTGTATTTTCGCCTGAGGCCCAGATCATCCATTTGGATGGCGGTTCCAAAAGCACATCGCAAATCCGATCAAGAATGCACGTCCAGATGCAGAAAAGCCATCTGATTTATGCGCGCAAACATCACGGGCAGGCCGGGTTTATCGGCGCAAAACTGATCAACATCCTATCCGCAATGCTACGTCTCACTGTATTTGGAGCCATGCGCCTATTTCGTAGTGACCCCGAAACCAAAGCCAAGGTTCGCCTATCGCTGGCATCGTTGCGATACCTGATCCTCGGGAAAGAGCCGGTATCCTGATGGCGGATGATGTCACACCTTCATTCGATCATATTTGGCTGAACGACCCCAAAGCGGTCATGGCGCTTGAAGCAGAATGGGAAGTACTGGCCAATGAAACTCATACCGACATCTATCTCACGCCCGGCTGGTTTAAAGTTTGGTGGCGACATTTCGGGAAGAACCGCCTCTTAAAGTGCCTTGTAATGCGTGATCGGGGTAAGCTCGTCGGTGTCCTTCCGTTCTCCATCGAACGGCTATGGGCGGGACCCGTTCCCGTCACTTTGGCCCGTCTGGCGGGTACGGATCCTCATTGCCTGATTTTCCGATTGCCAATCTTGAAGCATGCGCAATCCACCATCTGGAACACCGCATGCCGCGATCTGTTAACGAATGATGGCATCGACGCCATCAGCCTGACCCCCGTATCGGAGCTGTCAGAGATGTTGCCCCCAGCAATCTCGATCGATCCTTCGATCGCGGACCGGATCGATAAACCTGCGGGTGCGCATACCGTCTTCGAACTGCCTGCCGACTTTGACGACTACATGACGAAGCTCTCAAAGAAACGGCGCAGCCAATATCGGCGCGACGTGAAAGGACTGGAAACCGCTTTCGACATGAAGACCGAAACGACGGTGCCCAACGCGCAGGACTTCCGAGACTTCATCGAATTTCACAACATCCAGTGGCAAGCCGTCGGCAAAGGGGGACATTTCCATGATTGGCCCGGAAGCAGCGCATTCTATCCGGACCTGGCCGACACCCTGAAAGATAAAAAACAGGTGCAGTTTCACTCGCAAACCGGCAAAAGCGGCCCACTTGCCGCGCAGTTTGCACTCGTCTGCGGCGGCACATGTCACTGGCGCCTTCCAGCCCGTAGTTTGGACGACACTGCCGACAAGCTGAGCATCGGTAAAGTTGGACTGGTCCAAATGATCAAGGCTATGATCGAACAAGGCGTCACAAGGGTCGAAGGCGGGATGGGCACATATCCTTACAAGCTGTCTTACGGTGGGCAGATGGTGGATGTTCACCAGATCATCCTGTCTCGACCAACCGCGAGCACACGGCGTCGGTTAAAGCTTGTGCTCGCATGGTCAGAAGCTTTTAACTTCCTTTACTATCGCCTGTGGTTCATAAAACTCGCCCCCCGCATCCGCGCACGCACCGGGATGAAATTCCACGCGCTTTCGCGCCATTGGATCAAGACGAGGATATAATGAGTAGCATGGTGACCACGCGTTATATCTCGGCTGAAGACTGGCCCGAAGTGTCCCAACAATTCCGTGACCTTAGTTTTGAGCAAAGCCTGACCTACGGAACCGCCGCGGCCAAGCGGATTGGTGGCGTGCTGAAGTTTCTTGTGGTCGAGGCTGATGGGAGAATGATTGCGGCCACATCAATCCGACTAAAGACCATCCCCGGATTGGGTCGCGGAATCGCATGGGTGCCATCGGGCCCGTTAGTTTTGCCCGTCGATGGGAACGACCCCGATCACAACCGGTTGCAAGATATCCTGACAGCCTTGCGTGATCAACTTTGTGGTCGCGAAGGGCATGTATTACGTCTGCGCTTCCCGGGGATCGCGCTGCATGACAAACCTCAGACGGACCGCAGCGCAGCGGTTTGCGATTTCATGCCAACGGACAAAGTGCCAACGTATCTGTCCTTTGCCATGGACCTGCGCAAAGACCACGACACTATGTTGAAAGAGCTGATGGGCAAGTGGCGCACCGATCTGCGCTATGCGTGGAAATCGGGCCTGTCATTGGACACCGGGTACTCGCCCGAATTGCAACAGCGATTTCTTTCGCTATTCGACGACATCCAGAAAGAGAAAGGATTCCAACCCGACATTTCGCCGGAGTTTCATTTCGATCTGGAGGGCGAAGACCTACGCTATGATATTCTGATCGCCACCAAAGACGGCCAAGACTTGGCGGGGATCGTCATCGGCACCTCTGGCAAAGTCACGACGTATCTGTTCGGAGCCACCGCCGATGCTGGCCGACGCTTGCGGGCTGGGTTCTTCCTGACTTGGGAAGGAATCAACCTGTCGCGCGATCGCGGATTGGATTGGTATGACCTAGGCGGCGTAGATTTCGAAGAGAACCCCGCCGTAGCCCGGTTCAAAGATCGGATGAACGGAGTAGCCATTGATGCCCCTGGACCTTATGAGGCGCGACCAAGTTGGCCGTGGTCCACGCTGGTTCTGGGCTTAGAGGCCGCCTATGGTCGTCTTAAGGGGCGTAGATAACATGACCGTTGGCATCATCTTCCATGGCATAGGCACCCCGAAACGAGAGCTTGAACCAGACGAGGCCGCATACTGGGTCAGCAAAGACCAGTTCCGACAGGTGCTGGACCTGATCGCAGCCCACCCGAGCAGCCATGACATTCGCATCAGTTTTGATGACAGCAACATCTCGGACATCGAAATTGGCTTGCCCGAGCTCAAGACGCGCGGACTGGTTGCGGATTTCTTTGTGCTGACGGGTCGGATCGGACAAGCTGGTTCCTTGGATGCGACCGACATCCAAACCCTTCAATCAGACGGGATGACCATTGGAAGCCATGGGGTAGATCATCGAAACTGGAGCACTTTGCCCCCGGCCGATCTAACCCACGAACTTGCAGACTCTCGCGCCGCGTTGGAAGAGGTTTGCGGGATCCCCATCACCACAGCGGGCATCCCCTTCGGCGGCTACAACGCAGCGGTTCTGAGAGCCCTTCGCAAGAACGGATATACCTGCGCCTATTCCAGTGATTGCGGCGCAATGAACAAAAGCGCTTTTCTTCGTCCGCGCGCATCGGTCCAGGGGCAGATGCGCAAGAAGGACTTTGAGCTCTTGATCACTGGGCACTTGCCTTTGAAGCGGCGATTGCGGCGCCTCGTCGGAATGACGCGTAAAAGGCTTTTCTGACCCGCCTTATTATCGGCGACGTTTCGGCTCGGACCCGTTTGGGAATCGGGTGAACGGAACGCCATCCCCACGACGTTTCGCGCTCGCGTCTTCCTTTGGTCTGGAAAGCGTCGCTGTCTCTTTCTTTGGCGTTGGTTCAGGGGCGCGACCACGCGCCAGCACAGGCGCATCCTTCGAAATCCGCGCAAGGTTGGGGCGCCTGCCACTTGCTTCCTCTTCAATCTCGGGCGCATCCGAAGGAGCTTGCGGTTTGGCAAAGATAAACCAAACCCCGCTGCCAAGCATAAAGAACGTAAACGAGTAAATATTCGTCCAGACATGCACCGTGCTCAACGTCAGGGTCATGCCGATGAACGAAAACATATAGGCGCGGCGCAACCGCCATGTGACCGGATCTGCATCTACTTTACTGACGCCTATGCGGATCAAAATCTCGAAATATCCAATCACCAATAGGATGAAGCCGGGGATCCCAAACTGCATCGCAATCAGCAGCCAGAAGTTGTCAACGGTGCTCGCATGCATCCAGCCTGGCCGTTTCCAATCATTCAGGCCGATCCCAAATACAGGACTGTCCCACACATTCTGAATGCCGTACTCAAAAATCAACCCACGCCAAAACGCATTATGCGGAGAGAACGTCGCATAGCTCATGAACACGCGAATTGGCGTCCGGTTCGAAAGCAAATCGATGGTGATGTACGCGAGCACAATCAGCGACATCAAGAGCATCCACCGCGCCTTAAGCTTGTCGAATACAGCCGCCCAAATAATCAATCCGATTTGAAGCGCCACCGGCAATAGCGCTCCACTGGACAATGACAAAAAGACGCCGGTACAGATCATACCGGTGGTCAACAAGCGGCGAAAATTGCCCCACTCTTTTTTCATGCCAACAACGCACAAAGAAAATGTCACCGAACAAAACAGGCCGTAGTGGATCGGGTGTGCAAAGACGACCTGAGCCCGATCCAGTCCCATACGCGATTCCATCACAATATTGGCAAGGCTTTGAATGCCGGGCAGCTTGCTGATGATCTCGATCGCTATGGGTCGGGCGGTGACGGCTTCGAACGCAGCCAATGGCAGGGTTAGGATCACAACAACAAACAGGACCTTCCAAACCGCCATCAAGACCTCGGGCGAGCGTACATAGGCCCGCGCCAGTATGTAGCCTCCCAAGAATTCAACCGCGTTTGAGCCGATGAACTGGACCGTCCGGTCCGGGTTGTTGACTGACAATGCGATCGCAGCCCATCCCATATGCAGAAAGAACAGGAAATCGGCGAACACAAGTCGCCCAAACTTACCCGTGAAAAGCTTAATCGTCAGCGGCACGATCAGCACCAGCAAGAACGCCCGGACGCCGGTCAGCAATACAGGACCAGCATTGAAATGGAACGGCACCACGACCACGATCAGATAGATCAGGACCGGTAGCGGCAGGACGCGCTTCTTACTGTTTGCAGCGCCAAAAGACTTAGGCGCGATGTGCTCGGCTGTGGCCACGATATCGGTGCCCTATTAACTCTCTGCGCCAAAATTTCGGGCGCTAATGTAACTATAACTTGGCTCAGCATTTAAGCCAGTGTGCCGCGAAACGCAAAGGACTTGTCGCAGCCCTCACCGAAGGTTGATTCCTACATCCGGCAACCTGCAAGCTCCGACGGCTTGCCATCCAAAAGTTAAAATCCCGCCCTTCGTTGACAAATGTCAAGAAGCGCGGGCGCTGCAAATTGCATTCTCTTTTTGCCTCACCAGCAAACGGAGAGTGATCATGTCACTTGGAACCACCCAAAAGAAAATTCGTAGTTCGCTCGGGATTGGCTTTGCCATGATGCTCGGCAGTGTTGCTATGCCTGCATATGCCGAAGGTCCCACCCTGAGCCCCGAAGCCTTCGACGCTTCTAAACAGCTCTACTTCGAGCAATGTGCAGGTTGCCACGGCGTTCTGCGCAAAGGCGCCACCGGTAAGAACCTTGAGCCACATTGGAAGAAAACTGCAGCTGATGGCACTGTTACCGAAGGCGGAACACTTCAACTTGGTCAGGAACGTCTTGAAAAGATCATCGCCTGGGGCACTGAAGGCGGGATGAACAACTTCTCGGACATCATGACACCAGAACAGATCAAAGACATGGCGACCTATATCATGATGGAGGCACCCAAGCCGCCGGAAATGTCGCTGGCGCAAATGAAAGAGACCCGCAAGGTCTATGTCGAAGAAGCCGACTACCCGACCGAGCCGCTGCACGGCCGCAACTGGGAAAACTTCTTCGTCGTGATCGAGCGTGACGCCGGTAAAGTGGCGGTCATCGATGGTGACACCAAAGAGGTGCTGACCCACATCCCGACCGGCTATGCGGTGCACGTCATCAAGGCGACCGAGCACCACAAGGGCGAAGAGCCCAAGAACCCCGGCCGTTTCTGGTACACGATGGGTCGCGATGGCAAAATGACCAAGATCGACCTCTGGCAGACACCGGACAAGATGTTGGTATCCGAGGTTAAGATCGCCTATGACGCCCGCGACGTTGCGGTGTCGGGCGATGGCAAATACGTCATTGGTGGCGGCTACTGGCCTCCGCATTTCGTGATTGCCGACGCCGATACCTTGGAACCGCTGAAGGTCGTATCGACACGCGGTGTAAACATCGACGGGGATTATGTGGAAGAAAGCCGCGTGGCCGCCATCTACACCACTCCGAACGAGCCGACATGGCTGGTCGCGGTGAAAGAGCTGGGCCAGATGTGGCAGGTGGACTACACCGATCTCGACAATCTGACCATCGACAAGATCGACACAGCGAAATTCCTGCACGATGGGTTCTTTGACCCCACCGGTCGCTACTTCCAGATTGCGGCGAACGCCTCGAACAAGATGGTTGTGGTGGACACTCAGGATCACAAGCTTGAGGCCATGATTGATGTGGGCGCCCTGCCCCACCCCGGGCCAGGTGCCAACTGGAACGATCCGAAATGTGGCCCCGTTGCCGGGACTACCCACCTTGGGATCGGCGAAGTTACGGTTTGGGGCAATGACCCCGAAGCCAGCGCCGAGAACGCCTGGAAGGTCTGCTACACGGTTGAAACAGACGGCCCCGGCCTATTCATCCGTACCCACCCAACGTCGAAATACGTTTGGGCGGACCAAACCAAGCACCCCGACCCGGAAGTGCAGCAATCGGTTCAGGTCATCGACAAAGAAACCGGTGAGATTGTGAAAACAATCCAGCTGACCGAACAAGAAGGCCACGCCGCTGTGCACTTCGAGTTCAACGCTGACGGCACCGAGGTTTGGGTCTCGAACTGGAACTTGTCAGACTCGCTAGAGCCAAACGGCGAGATCGTGATCTATGACGCCGAA
Organism: Aliiroseovarius conchicola; assembly: GCF_041403445.1. Lineage (NCBI taxonomy): Bacteria > Pseudomonadati > Pseudomonadota > Alphaproteobacteria > Rhodobacterales > Paracoccaceae > Aliiroseovarius > Aliiroseovarius conchicola. The sequence goes on along the minus strand of NZ_JBGEHL010000007.1, from coordinate 25,463 downwards.
ACGCTGGAAGAGAAGGCGCGCATCAAAGGTCTCTACGCGCCAACCGGCAAGTTCAACGTCTATAATCGTTCGAACCACGTCACCTAAGGACGACTGCTCACGAAAGTCAGGGGGCGGGCACCACGCCCGCCCCTTTATTGCTGCCCGGAACCCCAGGCCGCACGTTCGAAAGCGTTTCGAAAAACCTGAGACACAGCCAATACGGAGCTCGGATTATGACCAATGGTCAAGAACCCAAAAAGCCACTCTGGCGGCGATATTTCCTGTGGGGTATGCCGCTTGCCGGCATCGCAGGTGTCTTCGTTGCCGGCATAATCTTCTGGGGCGGGTTCAACACCGTCATGGAGGCCACGAACACCAAAGATTTCTGCATCTCGTGCCACGAGATGGAGGATTTCGTTTATAAAGAATATCAGGGAACCATTCACGATGTGAACCGGTCTGGCGTTGGTGCTGTTTGTTCCGACTGCCACGTTCCCAAAGACTGGACCCACAAGATCATCCGTAAAATCCAAGCCTCAAAAGAAGTCTGGGGCAAACTGACCGGCACCATCAACACGCCCGAGAAGTTTGACGCCAAGCGCCTGCATCTGGCAATGAATGAATGGGAGCGGATGAAGGCTACCGACAGCCGCGAATGCCGCAACTGTCACCACTTCGACAGTATGATGCCTGAATTTCAGGCCCCACGCGCCCGTCAGCAACACTTGAACGCGATGGAGAACGGGCAGACCTGTATCGATTGCCACAAGGGTATTGCACACCTCGATCTGCGTGATCGCGCGGACGAGGAGTATTTGGAAGCGCTGGAAGCCCCGAACCCCAAATTCGCCCGTGAAATTCCACAGGCCTATCTGGACAGCCTTGCCCGTGTCGAAGCGAAAGAGGCCGAAGAAGCGGCCGCCCGTAAAGCCGATGAAGAGGCGCAAAAAGCCCGCATCATGGCTGCCGTCGAAGCCGCTCGCGTTGATGAACGCGCCAAGGTCGAAGCTGAAATGACTGGGTCTGAGGAAACGGCGTCTGATACCTCTGGCGCAACGACCTCTGGCGCCCCATCTGGCGGCGATGTTGCCTCAAACGTCAACTGGGACAACGTGCCTTCAACAGACCTGACCCTGTTCTATCCGGGTCAAGCCTCGTTTGAGTGGGTTCAAAACGGCAAGCAACACGGGGGCGCCCGTCCGCTGACCAAAGGCGGCGATCAATGTACCACATGCCACGCGGCCGAGCTTGAGACCATTGGCAACAAAATCGTCGCCGGCGGTGGTGGCAAAGGCGACGAGCTTGAGCCAACGCCCATCCCCGGCAAACGCGGTGTGATCAATGCCGTGCTGCAAGCCACGCATGATGATCAGAACGCCTATTTCCGCCTGCAATGGACGGATGGCGGTCACCACCCTGCCCCCTTCGTGGATGGCGGCAAGATGGATCCGGACAACCAGATCAAGGTTGGCATGATGATCACCGGTCAAGGGATCGAAATGGGTGAACAAGTCGGTTGCTGGGCCACCTGTCACGCCGACAACACCTATATGCCGTTTGACCCCGGTGCCGAAGCAATCGCCGCAAATGGAGACGTCGCAGCGCAACTTCAGGCCGACAAAACGATCACGAAATACTTGGCCGAAAGCCGGACCAAGATCGAGGTCAAAGGCCGCCGTGGCAAAGCGCAGGGTGGTTGGGATCAGCTGAAGGACGCAGCCGAGATCGACCAGCTTCTGGCTGATGGCGCGTTCATGGACCTGATGCGGGTCTATGCTGATGGTGCGTCTGAAAACGGATACCTGTTGGATCGACGCGTGGTGAATGAAGGTGAAATGGCGGCTTCGGCCAATCTGGCACCGGATGGCACCTGGACTGTCACATTCTCGCGGCCTTTGGCTGGTGGTGTGGGTGACGTTCCGCTTGAACCCGGCACAGTCTACACGGTTGGCTTTGCCATCCACGATGATTTTGCCGCCGCTCGGTTCCACCATGTGACGCTAAACACCAGCCTCGCGCTGGACAACAGCGAGGCCACCATCGACGTGGTCGCGCAGTAAACTGGCGCGGCGGTGGCCTCAATGAAGCGGTTCTTCTTCATGCTTGCAGAGCGTGAAGAAGAACCGCAGCAAGAGCCGACAAGCTCGTGGGCGCTTTCAAACATTGCTGTAAATCAGCAATATCCGAAAACGCTTTACCTGCCGCCGCGTCCCTTTGATTTGGGAAAGGATCACCAATGACACTTCATCTGCTCAAACTGACCCTGCCCTTCACCGTCGCGCTTTGTGCGGTGTCTTCTGCTTTTGCCGACGATGACAAAACCGCCGCCATCTGCGCCGAGGCCGAAGACCGCTATGTCGACCTGATCGGCGCGCCGTCTGCGGATGCCGATGGCGTCACGGTGGTGAAAATGTACAAATACAACTTCTGCCCCGCAGAACTGACCGTCCCCGTCGGAACCACCGTGCGCTGGGTCAATGTCGACAAACGCACCAGCCACAGCGTCATCATCCCAGATGAACCCGAAAGCGACCGCGCGTTCCCCGAGGAAACGGTAGAGTTCACCTTCCTGACCGAGGGCGATCAACGCTACCTCTGCGGCCCCCATTGGGAAACGCAGAAGATGATCGGGATGGTTAAAGTGGTGGGTGAGTAGCCGCGCCTCTGCGCCTACACAGGGATAGCAACTTTGTAGTGGACGACGATATCCGACAAGATCAACGGACCATCTTCGACCTGAAACTCGATCAAAAGACTGCCGATGGTTTGGCCGATAGAGTCACTGGTCGCCGACACAATCGCATCCAAATTGAACGCCTCTTGATGCATCCGCGTATGGCTTTGCGAAAACGTCCGTCGGTTCATGATTGTCGTGGGGCCAGAGCCTATGGCTACAACAGTCAACCGTCCGGTATCGGCGGGACGAATGTTGAACGTCAGTAAACCGTGGTTACGCAACGAGGTTGAATAGTGGAACGCATTTGGCACGCTAAATGGCCACTGTTCACGATCCCCATCGTCAAAACTGAACGATCCATCGCGCAGGACTTGGTAGTCTGAGGCAATAATGGTGGGCATGGTAACCTCCTTTGGTTACCTCAGAGTAAGGGGGGGAAGGTTGGTATGTCCAATTGGAGGTTGTTTTACAAATGACGACAGGCGAAAATACCCAAAGCCAGCTTAGAGCCCGGAACGGATACAGAAACCCGTCGGCTGTTCGTCAAGTTATATTCTTTAGAGTGGAGGAAAGCTGAAATTGGCAGACATTCTGACACCCGAAGAGCGCCAAGAACATCTCATCCCCTTGGGAGACGCCGGTTGGGGAGCGGTTTCGGACCGCGATGCAATCCGAAAAGTATATATCTTTCCAAATTTCATAGAGGCTTGGGGCTGGATGTCCCGCGTAGCGATTTGGTGTGAAAAGTGGAACCATCACCCCGAGTGGCACAATGTTTACAGAACTGTCGACGTCACGTTGGCAACACACGACGCCGACGGTCTAACCCATCTGGATCTTAAGTTGGCGAAGAAAATGGATGCACTTGCGGACGCTTCGACCGCTGCAAGCTATCAATCAGACATTTCGGAGCCGATCACCTGTCTATGTAATCTGGACGAACGCGGCTGAGAACAAAATGCTCACGGACCGACCGCGCCACGCTGGTTCGGACTTGCACTTAATATTCTGAACGGCGGCTCTGGTCCACAAACCAGGCATTGCCCCGCGCCCAAACCTCTCCCCCCTTAACATTCGTCAAGGCACCCGCGCGCGCGCCGGCCCATTCTATCGTCATAAACCGGCCCAAGCCTCACCCGCTGGCGATGTTTCTTGCACGCGCGAACCAGCGCTTTCGTCTGCCAAGTGGTGTGTGGCGTCCAGCCAGCCATTTGACGAGCGAGAGAACGAATGACCGGTAAAGTATATCTGATCGGCGCTGGCCCCGGAGACCCGGAGCTGATGACCATGAAGGCCACCCGCATGCTGATTGAGGCCGACTCGGTGGTCTATGACCGCCTCGTCTCGGACGAGATTGTCGGCATGGCGCGCGCAGATGCGAAGATGATTTTCGTGGGAAAGTCCTCAGACCGCCACACTGTCCCGCAAGAAGGTATCAACGAGATTTTAGCCGAAGAGGCCCGCGCCGGGCGCACTGTTGCGCGGCTTAAGGGAGGTGATCCCCTGATTTTCGGGCGTGGATCCGAAGAAGCTGCACATTTGCAGGCCCAAGGCATCGAAGTCGAATATGCCCCCGGCATCACCGCCGCCCAAGGTGTGGCCAGTGTCACCGGCGTTCCACTGACCCATCGCGGCCTGGCAACAGGCGTACAATATGTAACCGGCCATCGTCAGGCCGACGATGTGTTGGACCTTGATTGGAAACGACTGGCCAATCCTGACACGACGCTTGTCGTGTACATGGGCGTGGCCAATATCGGCCAGATCGCTGTTGGTCTTATGACCGAAGGCCTGCCCGGTGCGACACCCGTTATGGCGATCTCAAAAGCCACGACTGTGGATGAAAAGCGCTTGATCTCGACCCTAGATCACATCGCACAGGACGCGCGGGCGGCAGGCTTGAAGCCACCGACACTGTTTGTCATCGGCAAGGTCGTCACGCTCTACGCAGGCGCAATGCCCGATCCCGCCGAGGAGATCGCCGCCCATGCGTAGCGTTTTGGCACTGCTGCTTCTAACCGGCGCCGCCCATGGGGGCGAAGCACCGATAGACCAGACGGCTTTAACCCGACTGGTGCATCAGGATTGCGGCTCGTGCCATGGATTGACGCTGAAAGGTGGGTTGGGGCCGGACATCCGACCCGAGACAATCGAACATTACGACGCCGAGGTGCTAACGACCGTCATCCTCGACGGCATTCCCGACACCGCGATGCCTCCATGGCGCCCTTTGATCACCGAGGCCGAAGCCGCATGGATCGCCCAATATCTGCTGAAAGGGGACACCCCATGAAAACCCTGATCTCCGCCATCGCTCTTGCTGCCACGCTTGGCACTACCGCCATTGCCGAAACCATCGCCACCGGCGATCTGGGGCTGGTAATCGAACGCGCCAAAGGCTCTGTCCTGTTGGTCGATCAGTCCGACCGCGCCTCACTTGCGCGGATCGAAGGCTTGGGCGATCTATCCCATGCCTCGCTGGTGTATTCGCCCGACGAACGCTACGCCTATGTCTTCGGCCGCGACGGTGGTCTGACCAAGGTCGATATCGTTGAACGCAAGATTGCAAACCGCGTTGTGCAAGCCGGCAACTCCATCGGCGGAGCGATCTCGGATGACGGTAAACTGGTTGCCGTATCGAACTACGAACCCGGCGGCGTGCGCGTCTTTGATGCTGACACGCTGGAGCTGGTCGCGGACATCCCGACCGGGTCGAAAACCATCGGGCTGGTCGACGCCCCCGGTCGTCGCTTTGTCTTCACCATGTGGGACACGGGCGAAACGTGGATTGCCGATATGTCCGGTGAAGACGACCCTCAGATCACCAAAATCCCCGACATGGGCAAAAACCCCTATGACGCGTTGGTCACCGGCAACGGACGCACCTATATCACCGGCCTTTTCGGTGAAGACGGCCTGACCGCGCTGGACCTGTGGGCGGACGATCCCCAGCCGATCCGCGTGTTGCCGAACTATGGCCGAGGACAGGAAGATATGCCTGTCTACAAAATGCCCCACCTTGAAGGCTGGGCGCTGACCGGGTCCGAATTTGTGCTGCCCGCCGTGGGCCATCACGAGGTTCTGTGGATCGACGCGGATACGCTCGAAGAAACTGGCCGCACGCAAACCTATTCCCAACCCGTCTTCGCAATGGCGCGCCCCGATGGACGTCAGGTCTGGGTCAACTTCGCCCACCCGATGAACGACACCATTCAGGTGATCGACACGATGACGAAAAAGATCATCCACGAATTCAAACCCGGCCCTGCCGTGCTGCACATGGAATTCACCCCGCGCGGCCATGAGATTTGGGTCAGCGTGCGTGATGAGAACAAAGTCAAAGTCTATGACACTCATACGTTCGAGCTGCTGCGCGAGATCGATGCCGACAGCCCATCGGGCATCTTCTTCACCGCACGCGCGCACCGGACGGGGCTTTAACCGATGAAGGATATCGCCAACCCCATTGATCGCGCCCTGCTGGACGACTGGCAGCGTGACTTCCCCGTGGTGCCCAGACCCTTCGCAGAGCTTGCGAAGGTCACAGGCACCACCGAGGCTGACGTACTGACCCGCCTTGCCGATCTGCAAGATGCCAGTCGCATCACGCGGGTTGGGGCCACCTGTGCACCGAACACTCTGTCAGCGTCGACTCTCGCCGCCGTCGCTGCGCCCGAAGGTCAAATCGAGAGGGTCGCGGCGATCATCAACGAAGATCCCGGCGTCAACCATTCTTATGAACGCGAGGACCAGTGGAACATCTGGTTTGTCGCAACCGGGCCGGATCGCGATGCGGTGAATGCCTCGCTCGCGCGTATCTCGGACCGCACGGGGTTGCGAGTGCTGGATCTGCGCCTGATGCAGCCTTTCAACATCGATCTTGGGTTCAAGATGAACTCCGACGCAGCACCCATCACCCATGCCAGCCCACGCGCGCTGGACCAATCCGCGATCCGCAAAGGCGATAAAGAACTGATGAGCATTCTGACCACCGGCATGCCGCTGGTCCCTGCCCCATATGCGGTCATTGCCGACCAACTTCACCGCAGCGAGCAAAATGTGATCAGCCGCATTCGCGCGCTAAGTGATGCGGGCATCCTGTCGCGCCTTGGCGTCATTGTGCGTCACCGCCAGCTGGGTTGGAAATCAAACGCGATGGTCGTGTGGAACGTACCAGAGGGGCGGGTATCTGAGGCCGGCACCCAGCTGGCCGCCCTGCCCGGCGTGACGCTCTGCTACGAACGCCGCCCCGTCGCGGATGTTTGGCCTTACAGGCTTTACTGCATGATCCACGCCCAATCACGCGAAGATGCGTTGGCGGTTTTGGACAAGGCCAAGGCGCTGCCAGCGCTTGGTGACGTGGACCACAAAGTTCTCTTTTCCACCCGCTGTTTTCGCCAAACCGGCGCGATGATTGCCAAAGCGAAGGAGTCCGCAGAATGACACCCCTCGATGATATCGACCGCGCGCTTGTGAATGCGTTGCAAGACGACTTGCCGCTGGACCACCGCCCCTTTGCGCCTTTAGCCGACAAACTGGGCCTGGACGAAGACGAGCTGCTAACCCGCGTACGCACTTTACGCGAAACCGGTGTTCTGACCCGCTTCGGTCCGTTCTTTGACGCAGCCGCGATGGGCGGGGCGTTCTGTCTGTGCGCCATGAAAGTGTCGCCCGAGCGGTTCGACGCGGTCTGCGAGATGGTCAACGCCCACCCTGAAGTCGCCCATAATTACGAACGCTCACATGTGTTGAACATGTGGTTCGTGCTGGCCTGCGAAACGCCCGAAGATATCCACGTTATCTCGGATCAGATCGAGGATGAAACCGGCCTGCCCGTCCACCGTTTCCCCAAGCTTCAGGAATTCTTCATCGGTTTCAGGGTGGCAGCATGAGCATTGACGCAACTGACCGCGCCATCATCGAAGCGCTGCAAACTGGCCTGCCTCTCGTCCCCGCCCCTTACGCCGAGGTGGCCGATAGGCTCGGACTGGACGAGGCTGATCTGACCACCCGCCTGGCGGCAATGAAGGAAAGTGGCGTGATCCGCCGGATCGCCGCCGCCCCCAACCACTATAAGCTGGGCATGACCGCAAATGGCATGACCGTGTGGGACGTGAACGACATGGTTTTGTCCGAAGTGGGTCCGAAAATCGGAGCCCTGCCCTTTGTGACCCACTGCTACGAACGTCCGCGCGCCCTGCCCCTTTGGCCCTATAACCTGTTCGCAATGGTCCATGGATCATCCCGCGAAGAAGTCGAGGAAAAACGCCAGCAGATCGTCGCCCTTCTGGGCGATGCTCTGAACGCGTCCGACACACTCTATTCCACACGCATTTTGAAGAAGACGGGGCTTCGGCTTCGCAAGAAAGGGGGCTGATATGTTCCGCCTGACCGAATATATGCACCAGCTTGCCAACCCAACTCCGGTCCACCAACGCCGTGGCTCGGGCATGGTGAAACCAGTGGTGATCTGGAACCTGACACGCCGCTGCAACCTGCGCTGCCGCCACTGCTATACGGTCTCCGCTGACGTGAACTTTCCCGGTGAACTGTCCGAAGAGCAAGCCTTCGACACGCTCGAAGACCTCGGCCAATTCAAAGTGCCCGCGATCATCCTGTCGGGTGGCGAACCGCTCGACAGCCCCTACCTGTTTCCACTAGCCAAACGTGCACGCAAGCTGACCCGCGTTTTGGCCCTGTCCACCAACGGCACAAAGATATTCGGAGAAACCGCCGATCAAGTCGCCGAGATCGGCTTCAACTATGTCGGCATCTCGATCGACGGAATTGGCGAAACGAATGACTGGTTTCGTGGTGTGAACGGCGCGTTTGATGCGGCCGTGCGCGGTGTGCGCGAGCTGAAGAAACGCGATGTGCGCGTTGGTTTGCGGTTCTGCCTGACCGAGGGCACACAGCATCACCTGCCCGACCTTATCAAGCTTTGCGATGATGAGGGCGTCGATAAATTCTATCTGTCCCACCTGGTTTACGCCGGACGTGGTGACAAAAACCGAGGCGAGGATGCCCATCACCAGATGACCCGCAAGGGGATGGACCTGCTGCTGGACCGCGCATGGGAAAGCGCAAACGGAGGCCGCCAGTTGGACATCGTGACCGGCAACAACGACGCTGACGCAGGCTACTTCCTGCGTTGGGCAGCAGAACGGTTTGACGCCGACAAAATCGCCCACCTGCGCGAGCACCTTGTGGCTTGGGGTGGCAACTCCTCCGGTTTGGGTGTCGCCAATATCGACTTTCTAGGCAAAGTTCACCCCGACACCTATTGGTCCGACTACACCGTCGGCAATGTGAAAGACGCGAGGTTCTCTGACCTCTGGACCGGCGACGACCAAATGCTCGCCACCCTGCGCACCCGCCCTCGCCCCCTGAAAGGACGTTGCGGGGCCTGCGCGATCCAGGATGTCTGCGGCGGCAACACCCGTATCCGCGCCCTGCAAGTCACGGGCGATCCATGGGCCGAAGATCCGGCCTGCTACCTGACAAATGACGAAATTGGTGTGGCTGAAGCCGACCGACTTGAAGTCACCCCCTTCCGAGGAAAAAGCAATGACCCGAAACACCAGTTCTTTTAAAGCCACCATCCTTGCTTCGGTCCTGATCGCTTCGCCCTTCGCGGCAAGTGCCGACCCCGAAGCGGACTACATGGAATACTGCGCGGATTGCCACGAGGCCAACCGCCTTGGCGCGCAGGGTCCGGCCTTGATTCCAGAGACCTTGAAACGCATGCGTGGGCCGCGCGTCCAAGCGGTCATTCGCGATGGGCGCGTTGCCACGCAAATGCCCGGCTTCATAGAAGAGCTGGATGACACCCGCATCGCCGAACTTGCCGACTATTTGAAAACGCCGCTTGAGGTCATCCCGCCATGGGGACCGGAAGAAATCGCGGCAAGTCGCGTCGTGAATGAAGATTATGCGCCGGTGGATGCACCAGTCTGGTCCTCGGACCCGATGAACATCACGCTGGTCGTGGAAACCGGCGACCACCACGTGTCGGTCCTAGATGGCGACACGTTTGATGTGCTCGACCGGTTCGCGACGCCTTTTGCTGTACATGGCGGGCCTAAGTTCACTCCCGATGGGAAATACGTGTTCATCATGTCGCGCGATGGCTGGGTCCAGAAATATGGTATCTGGGCGTTGAAAGAGGTCGGCCGCGTCCGCGCAGGCCTCAATAGTCGCAACATCGCCATGTCGGGCGATGGCAAATGGCTGGCGGTCGCCAATTACCTGCCCAATACGCTGACCATCCTGTCGACGGATGACCTGTCCGTTGCCGAAGTTCACGATGTGGTTGGCAAAGACGGCACCCCAAGCCGCGTGTCCGCGGTTTATCAGGCCCCGCCTCGCGAAAGCTTCGTGTTGGCCCTGAAAGATGTGCCTGAAATCTGGGAGGTCTCGTACAGCGAACACCCGGATTTGAACATTTTTGCAGGCGGATTTACCCATGACTGGCGTATTGAGGGTCCGACGCCACAAGAAACTGACTTCCCAATCCGCAAGATCACCACGCCCGACTATCTGGATGATTTCTTCTTCGACCAAAGCTACGAACATGTCATGGGGGCCTCGCGAAAAGGCGAAGACGGCTTGGTCGTTGATCTTGTGATCGGTCAGAAAGTGGCTGATCTGGACCTGCCCGGCATGCCGCATCTTGGCTCTGGCATCACGTGGGATCGGGATGGCTCGACCGTTATGGCCACGCCGCACCTAAAGGATGGTACCGTGTCTGTGATCGACATGAACAGTTGGGAAACCGTCAAACGGATTAAGACCGAAGGCCCCGGCTTCTTCATGCGCTCTCATAAGACGTCACCCTATGTTTGGGTTGACGTGTTCTTTGGCCCGAACAAGGACAAAATGCACATCATCGACAAGGAAACACTTGAGATCGTGAAGACCTTGCAGCCTGAAATTGGCGCCACGGTTGCCCATGTCGAGTTCACCAAAGATGGTAGCCACGCGCTCGTCTCGGTCTGGGAAGACGATGGTGCGGTGATTGTCTATGACGCCAAAACATTGGAAGAGGTCAAACGTCTGCCGATGCGCAAACCGTCTGGAAAGTATAATATCTGGAACAAGATCACATTCGAGGAAGGCACCAGCCACTAGGCCCGCGCGCCTTGACCTGCCTGCCTATTCCGCCGCCAGCCCTGAAAGGAGCCAGCCATGGACCATTTCGACGCCCTGATCATTTCGCACGGGCAACCGTCCTCGCCTGAACCGGCCGAGGCTGCGTTGGCCGACTACGTCGCCCGTGTGCAGTCCCATTTGCCCGATGTGAAGCTTGGTTGCGCCACGCTGGCCGCGCCCGGTCGGGTGAACGAGGTGCTGGCCAAAACCAAGCCCGGCGCGCCGGTCTATCCGCTGTTCATGTCGGATGGATGGTTCGTGCGGACCTGCCTCGCTGGTCGGCTTGGTGACGCTCCGGTCGAGTTGATGACGCCGTTCGGAATGGACCCCGATTTGCCCGGCTTAGCGGCTGCGGGTTTGCAGGCCGAAGGCTTATGCGAAGGTGAACCCTTGTTTCTGGTCGCACATGGATCAGGCAGCGGTCGCCCCGCCCCCGAACGTGCCACCCGCGATTTCGCGGCAAAGCTAGAAATCGCTCTGACTGGATCGCGTGTCGAGGTCGGTTTTCTAGAGCAAGACCCTTCCATCCCCGAGAAAGTGAAAAGGTTAAACGGAGACGACCTGTGTCTGCCGTTCTTCGCGATGGAGGGTGACCACGTGCGCAAAGACGTTCACGCCGCCCTGAAAGCGGGTGGATTCAAAGGGCGGGTGCTGCCCGTGATCAGCCAGTTGCCCGGCGTCGACGCCATGGTCGCGCGCGCGATCAAAGCGTATCTGGCCGGCCAAGGCACACCGCTTCAAGCGGCCCTGGCCTAGCGGCGGGACGTGACTATTGCGCGGCCATGGGAACCCGCGCGATCTCGCACTGGCTCCACAACTCTTCCAACGCCCCCAACAGATGTTCGATGTCGGCATCTGTGTGTACAGGCGACGGTGTGATCCGCAACCGCTCAGTCCCTTTGGGCACAGTCGGGTAGTTGATCGGCTGGATGTAGACTCCAAAGTCACGCATCAGCGTGTCGGTTATGAATTTACATTTCACCGGGTCACCAACCATTACCGGGATGATGTGGGACGGGTTATCGATATGGGGAATGCCCATCGCATCCAGCCCCGCGCGCACAGTTGCCACGCGTTCTTTATGGCTGTCCCGCTCTGTGTTTGAGCGTTTCAGGTGCTGCACGGACGCCCGTGCTCCCGCAGCCACAGCGGGCGGCAAGGCGGTGGTGAAGATGAACCCGCTGGCAAAACTGCGCACGAAATCACAGAGCTCGGCCGAGGCGGCAATATAGCCGCCCATGACGCCAAACGCTTTGCCCAACGTGCCTTCGATAACGGTCAGACGGTTCATCAGACCCTCGCGTTCGGCAATACCCCCGCCGCGTTGGCCGTAAAGACCGACTGCGTGAACCTCGTCCAGATAGGTCATGGCATCGTATTTGTCGGCCAGATCGCAAATCTCTTTGATCGGGGCGATGTCACCATCCATCGAATAGACGCTTTCAAACGCAATCAGTTTCGGCGCGTCGGGGTCGGCAGCGGCCAGTTTGGCCTCCAGATCCTCTAGATCGTTGTGTTTCCAGATCACCCGCGCCGCTTTTGAATGGCGAATACCCTCAATCATCGAGGCATGGTTCAACGCGTCTGAAAACACGATGCAGCCCGGAATTTGTGACGCCAGTGTGCCAAGGGCGGCCCAGTTCGAGACATAGCCAGATGTGAACAAAAGCGCGGCTTCTTTGCCGTGTAGGTCAGCCAACTCAGCCTCTAACAACACGTGTTCATGCGTTGTGCCGGAAATATTACGCGTCCCACCCGCGCCCGCACCCACGGTGTCGATCACATTGTGCATCGCGGCCAGCACGTCGGGATGTTGACCCATCCCCAAATAATCGTTCGAGCACCAGATCGTAACGTCACCGGTGCCATCGGCACCCCGATGTTTCGCGCTCGGAAATGAACCGCGCTTGCGCTGCAAATCAGCAAACACGCGATAATTGCCATCGTCGCGCAGCGCGTTCAGGCGGGTTTTGAAGTAGCGTTGGTAATCCATTGGACATCCCTCCGGTGCATCATCTGTTGAGCCCATTGAACCTGATTGGCGCACCAGTCAACATGATGTTTGTCAAGTCAGCGGCAATTATCAAAAACGTGATCAAACCGCCCGATTGACGAAATAGGTAAGACCAACCGCCCGCCACCCAGTTGGATGGCACCCGGCCTCGCAGCACACCTAGATGCGCTCGGGCGGTTGGCCTATGGGTTCGAAAACCCGGGCGTGATCGGTTGCGCCGCCGGCCTCACCCAAGAACAGAGGCGACATGATCACTGAGGCCGTATTCGAAAATCTGAACGAGGTTGTGGGATAACCTCGCTGGGTGGGCCTTGCCCGGAATGTGGCATAAGTCCTGTGGCACGCACTTAACCAACGTCAAGCCGCAGCCGTTTTCATGTGCTCGGGAATGGGGGGTGTTGGCCGAACGTCGCGTATTGGGCGCGGGCCGGTTAAAGCGCGAAGAAATCCGACCAGGAACAGCACAAAGGCCCCGATCCACGCTGCGCCGGCAATCAAAACCAACAGGTCATGCCAGACGAACAAAAGGTCCGCGGCGAGCCAGCGGGTTATCGTCGAAAGGATCATCAACCCATACCCCCACGCTACGGGCGTGGGTGGAACGGGCGCGCGGCCCGTATGACCAAGGATTGCGCGGCTCATCACCGCAAGGGTCATGCCGCCGATGCCGCCCAGCCCCAGAACGTGCAGTGCGCCGATCTCGTCCCCGATGCCCCATTGGGCAAATGCCCACATAACAAGGCCCGCGACGACCAGAGCCTGCGCTGCAAACAGGGACCACAGCAAAGGGTCACGCAGCGTCCAGGTTCCGCGCCACTGGGCCATGCGAAGCCCATGAACCACCCCAAGCGCGAGGGCGATCATTGGGTTCAGGACGGGGACAAACAGGCTCCACGGTAACAGCACAGCAAATGCCACCGACCCTCGATCAAGCCGGGGGGTGACGGGGGGCCATGTGGCCTCGGGTCGTTCGGCGCGTTTCATCGCATTGCGGATAAATCCGGGCGTCACGCGTCCACCCAGCACGACGATCAGTCCGATCAGCGCCAGCAAACCGAGCCGCATGCCTTCATAGGCGACACCCGGAATGATGCCGGTCCAATCCAGATGAACTGCCAGATTTCCCGCCATGAGAGCCGCCAAGAACACCAGAAACACCGCATGTTGCGGTTTTGGACGACGGGCGAGCTGAACCGCGATCCGCACGATTAAAAACAGCAGAAAGGAAAGATCCATCCCAGCAACAAGTTCCGCTGGCAACCCCGAAGATTGCCACAGCGCAAGTCGCCCCGCCGCCCACAGGCAAACACTGAGCGTGATCACCAAACCGCGCCCACTTGCCACAGCCGTCAGAAAGAACCCGCCAATCGCGGCGCCTGCATAGCCGAAGATCATTTCGTGGGCGTGCCATTCATAGGGAGACATGGCGAGGTTCGACAGCTCGATCCCGTCACCAACGGATTGCGCGCCCAGCCAGACCTCCCAAATCACGCCGGACAAGATGGCCCAGATTGCTGCCCCCAGAAAAAACGCACGGAACCCTTCGCCGAAGATGCGCCTAAGGTACTGGGTCATGATCCGCCCCTTCGCTTGCTATGCTTCGTCTTCTGCCTTGTCGATCAATCCGCGCATCCATTTCCCCGCAACCCACGCGAACGGCACGCCAAGGGCGACACCTCCGACGATGGATTGCACCGGCGACAAAGCGTTAAGCCCAATGGCTTGGGTCATGAGGGTCAGGAAAAACAGGTTCACTGCCGCCGCGCCTGCGGCAAATGGGTAAAGCACAAGTGCCAGCAACCAGACCGGCCAACGGCCGGACCTGTCTTGCGCATCCGCCATCACTTGCGAAACACCGATTTCTGCACAGCAATCAGCGCGATGATCATTGCAACAGCTGCACCCGCGAGCCAGAAGGTCGCCCCGCCAACATCGTGCGTGTGCCCATCGACAACGGCTTCGCGCAGTGGGGTTTTATCGTGGTGTGCCATGGCGGGTGAGGCCAGGATCATGACCCAAACGGCCAATTTCAGAGAATTCATGATGAGACTCCTGTCAATTTCAGACCCAAGCGTAGCAAGCGATCCGCGCTCCAGCCTTGATCATCGTCAAGCAATGTCACATTGCCATTGGCAAGGCATAGATCAGTGCCGCAAGCCCTAGGAACGCGACCAGAAACGCTGTGAAGCCGCCCCGAAAGCTGGGGGCGGTGCGCAAGCCCAGATAATCCGACAGGATCACGCGCGATTTCAGGCCCGACAGGACAAGGACGGTCAGGACGAAGACCGGCCCAGCCTCGGGCAGAACGCCCGCGAAGACGGTTGTGACCAAGCTGAGGCCAATCAGCAGGACAAGGGCGCGGTTTAGGATCGGTGTTGGCATCAGTGCACCAGATAGATGATGGGAAACAGCAGCACCCAGACCAGATCGACCATGTGCCAAAAGGCAGCGCCGGCTTCCAAGTTGCGTGGGTTGCCCCAGCGCATCAACAGCGCAAAGATCACCAGTCCTGCCACGACATGCAGGGCGTGAAAGCCGGTTAGAAGGTAGTAGAAGGTGAAGAAATCACTGGTCTCGATCCCGATCCCGTGGCGTGCTTTTTCGGCGTATTCAAGCCATTTGACGATCAGAAAACCGAGGCCAAGCGCCATGGCACCAGATAGCCACGCCCGCATGTGACGCGCAGACTGCACCGCGCGCGCCGCGCAATATCCGCTGGTGACCAAAACGATTGTGTTCACGCCCCCCGCCACGCGGTTTAGCTGGACTTGGTCGGCGGCAAACCCAACCGGGTCCATCGCCCGCATGCCCAGAAATGCCAGCAAGCCCGCGCCAAACACCAAAAGTTCCGAGACGATCAGCACCCAGATCATCAGGTCTCCGGGCAGTTCGTCCAGAACGGATGTCTGGTCAGTCATGCCCCACCTGTGATCTGGCGGTAGATCTCGGGCAGCGCGGCAGTCAGCCTTGTAGGGTCTGGCACGATGGAAAACCCGTCGGTGCCAAAGATGCGTTGTACCCATCCCTGCCCTTTTTGATCCACAACGACGCCGTGCACCGCGTGCCCCTTTCGACGAGCTTCGCGCACGGCCATGCGACTGTCTTCGATGCCGTGGCGGCCTTCGTAGTGGTCCAGATCGTTGGGTTTGCCGTCTGTGATGACCAACATCAACCGGCGCGTATTCGGGCGGTCGTCCAGTTCTGCCGTCATGTGGCGGATCGCAGCCCCGAGCCGCGTGTAGAACGCAGGCGTCAGCCCACCGATCCGCGCCTCAACGCGTGGACCCATTTTCTCGTCAAAACCTTTGCATTCCTGCACATACACACGGTCGCGTTTCAGGGATGAAAACGCATGGATCGCGAAATCATCGCCGCAAGCATTCAGCCCCCAAGACAGGGCGGTCAGCGCCTCTCGCTCCACGTCGATCACATTACGCTCGCCAATCGACGCCTCGGTTGATCGCGAGATATCCATCAAGACCGAGATCGCCAAATCCCGTTCCGTCACACGCGCGGCGCGGTAGACGCGATCGCTGGAGCGGCCCGTGGCTTTCAGCTCAACCTGCGCCGCAATGGCAGCCTCAAGATCAAGTTCGTCACCATCCATCTGGCGCGGAAGGATCACGCGTTTAGGACGCAGAGCTTCAAACTGGCGTTTCACCGCACGGATGCGGCGTTCGGTGGCGGGGTCATGCTCCAACGCCTCAACTTCGTCAGCGACACTTGCCAAAACACGCGCGTGGGCAGGGATATAGGTCCCTTTGCGATGATCCCATTCGGGATACAGATACTTGCCCGACAAGCGTTCGCGTTCCGCATCTTCTGGCGACAAATCAAGGTGGAACTTCAACCGTGTCGCGGTTTTCTTGGACACCTGCCCCAGCACCAATTCGTCTTGGTCTTCGGCAGCGCGGCGGGCGTTATCTTCGTCGTCATCTTCGATCCGGCGGTTCATGTTCAGGCTTTCAACCCAACTGAAGATCGCTTCAAACCGATGCAGGATCAGACTGTCACGCCGTTCGGCCAGATCACTGCCTGATCGGCGCGCGGCTTTGGTGCCGTCGGCCTCGTCCCCCGGTCCCTGCCCTTGTTCTTCGCTTTCGGGCAGCCGGTCGGCGGCGGCGCGTTTCACCATCGGGCGCAGATCGGGCCACATCGGCACGGCGCGAAAGGGGCGATACCCGTTTGGTGCGCGCAGGTGGTCCAAATCGGTATCTGGTTGACGGATCAGTGCAACAAACTCGCGGTCAAGCTTGCCTTTGGGTTCTGGTCCACCCAGCAGGTGATCAATCGCACCCTCCATCGCAGCTTCATATTTTGGAAGCTTGGCATCCGGGCGGCTGGCGCGGCAGGCCCCGATCAGGGTTTCATAAAACCCACGAAGGCCCGGGCAATCTTTCAACGTCGCCTGTGTCATCGCAATAGACGCCTGAAGCGCGCGCAAATCGGCGCGCAGCGGGTCATCATCAGATACAGTCTCGGGGGCATGGGCGACCGACGCGACCAGCCAGAAATAGAGCGCAGCGTTGGCCTCGCGCGCAGGAAATTCAGCGATAGTTTCTGGCAGGCGCAATGCCTCACCATCAAAGCTGGGCCGCGCCTCGCGTTCGCGCCATGTGCCCAAAGCTCGGCGCAGGGAAAGCCGGTGATTAGAGACTTGCAGCGTCGCCGGTTTGATCTCGGCCGCATGCGAACCACCTAGCCCGCGGAAGAAGACACCAAGCCTGCCAGAGATATCGTCTAGCGCGACGGCATTGTCGTCATGCGACGCCCGCGCGTCCAATCGGCTCGCATAAGCGTGCCAGATTTTGCCGACGGTCTCTTCGGGCTCAAAGGGGTCAAAAATTCGTTCAGACATGGGGAACCTCGGGTGTCAGGTTATCCAGTGTAAAGGCTGCGACCGACCCTGCGACCGACACTGTGGCCGGTCGCAGGGTGGCATCAGCCATAGATCGCGGTGACCAGGTCCATCAGACCCCGTTTGACGTCTTCATCGTCAGACAAGGGTTCGATCATCGCCGTGCGGATCGCACGGTCGACGGCCATGCCATCTTCGATCAGCGTGGCGCAATAGATCACAAGACGGGTCGAGACGCCCTCTTCCAGATCTTGCCCTTTCAGGCCGCGCAATTTGTTTGCCAGCCGGACAAGGGACGTCGCCCGGCTGACATCCAGCCCGCTTTCGCGCGTGACAATTTCGATCTCTCGGTCGTGGGAGGGAAAGTCGAAGTCTATCGATAGAAAACGCTGGCGGGTTGAAGGTTTCAGGGTCTTCAGAATGTTCTGATACCCCGGGTTATAGGATGCGACGAGCATGAAGCCGGGAGCGGCCTCAATCTCTTCGCCCGTTTTATCAAGCGGCAGGATGCGACGATCATCGGTCAGCGGGTGCAGAACGACGGTCACGTCTTTGCGTGCCTCGACCACCTCGTCCAGATAACAAATCGCCCCTTCGCGCACGGCGCGCGTCAGTGGACCATCGACCCAGACGGTTTCCCCGCCCTTCAGAAGATAGCGACCTACAAGGTCAGCGGCGGACAAGTCATCATGGCAGGCGACGGTATAAAGTGGGCGGCCCAAACGGGCAGCCATGTGAGAGACGAAGCGCGTCTTACCGCAGCCGGTCGGACCTTTCAAAAGCAGCGGCAGCCCATGGCGTTCGGCAGCTTCAAAAATTTCGCATTCGTCAGAAACGGGTGAGTAGAAGGGGGCGCGAGCCCCCTCCGTTGTTTTTTCTACAGCGGCCATATCAGGCACCTTCGCTTTCAGCACCGCGCGCAATTACTTCACGACGTGGGGCCAGTTGGGCATAGATGAACAGGATGGCACCAATCACGACACACAATCCCGAGCCCCAGCGCATGACATAGAACAGGCCCAATCCTTCTTGGATATCCATGAAGTATTCGCCCAGAACACGCTGCATGTGGGTCTGAATGGTGCCGGCAAAAGTCAGCACGAACGTCATGAACGCCATACCACCGGTCATCAGCCAGAAGCTAACCATGTTGAGAACCTGATTATACGGGTCGCGGCCCGTCAGGATCGGCATGGCATAGGTGATGATCGCAAGGTTCACCGACACATAGGCGCCAAAGAAGGCCAAGTGACCGTGGGCGGCTGTGATCTGCGTACCGTGGGTGTAATAGTTCACACCGTGCAGCGTATGCAGGAAGCCCCAGACGCCCGCGCCGAAGAAGGCGACGGTCGCTGCACCCAATGCCCAAAGCAACGCTGCTTTGTTCGGGTGGTCGCGTTTGCCTTTCCAGACCATGACGAAGCTGAAGCTCATCATTGCAAAGAACGGAATGACCTCGAGTGATGAGAACACCGACCCGATCCACTGCCAGTAACCCGGCAAGCCGATCCAGTAGTAGTGGTGACCCGTCCCCAGAATGCCCGAGAACAGAGCCGTCGCGACGATGATATACAGCCATTTCTCAATGACCTCACGGTCGACACCGGTCAGCTTCAAAAGCAGGAAGGCAAGGATCGAGGCCATAACCAGTTCCCAAGTCCCTTCCACCCACAAGTGGACGATGTACCACCAGAACATTTTATCAAGCGCAAGGTTGGCCGGGTTGTAGAATGCAAACAGGAACAGCAGCACCAGACCCCAAAGGCCCAAAAGCAGCACGTTCGTAATCGCAGTCTTACGACCCTTAAGAACTGTCATCGAGATGTTGAACAGGAAGATCAGCGCCGCAACAACGATGCCAAGCTTCACCCAAACGGGTTGCTCAATGAACTCGCGGCCTTCCTTGCCCAGAAACCAGTGACCGGGGAACAGGTCGAACGTGTACGTAACAACCACGCCCAACGTACCAACCAAAAGGATGATCAGCTGAAGGTAGGCCAGCATTGGTGAATGGAGCTCACGCTCGGCTTCTTCCGGTACAAGGAAGTAAGCCGCGCCAAAGAACCCCAGTAGCAGCCACACGATCAAAGAGTTTGTGTGCAGCATGCGAATGATGTTGAACGGTAGCAGCTCGGACAGGAAGTTCGGGCTGACATAGATCCAACCTGCCAAAAGGCCCCCCAGCACTTGGACGGCAAAGATCGCCATCGCTGCCAGGAAGTACCAATAGGCTATTTTTTGTGTTTGGTATTTCATGTCTTGTCTCCTCGTCCGGCCTTAGCCCGCCTCGTTCGGCGGCCAACCCTGTGCGTCGATTGTGTTAACCCAACGGAAAAACTCCGACAGATCGCGAATCTCTTCGTCACTCAGGTTGAATTGAGGCATCTGACGACGCCCTTCGATGCCGGTCGGTTGTGCTTCCATCCAGCCCTTCAACACTTCGAAAGCGTCGTCAGGCTCTTCTTGCACACCCCAACGGGTCATCACGTTTTGCAGTTCGGGGGCGAAATAGGCGCCCTCCCCCATCAATGTGTGGCAGTTGATGCAGGCATGTTTTTCCCACACATGTTTGCCACGGGCGACACTGTCCGTCAGCGGCGCATTTGCTGTCGACTGGTTCACCACATAGCGAACCGAATGTGCCGACAAGATCAAAAAGACCACAATGAAGAACAGCGAGCCGCCATAGAACACGTTACGTGCCATGGTCTTAGTCATGACTTCTCGCATATCGGCCTCCAGCTCAGTTATCCGATTTTCTGGATAGAGGAGGCGTCAGGCAATCAGCTTGACTATTGTTAAGGAGGTGGGAATTTCTGAACTAAGTCGAAACTATCTGCGTGCGCACACTTGCGCACGCAATCCGATTAATAGCCGCTTAGGTTTGCCAGGAGTTCATTCGCCAGTTCCGTCATCGCGTAAGCAGCCGAGAAATCGAACTGGTTTATCGACACGAAAACCGCGGTGCCATGCTCTGGTGCGAAAGCTAAGTACGACATCTGCCCCTGCAGCGCCCCCGCTTTTTGCAAAACGAACGGATGTTCGTCGGTTTCATTCATCACAACCCAGGCAAGTCCCATCGCATCCATCCGATCGGATTCGTCCATAGACAGAACCGTTTGCATGCCATCGCGCTGCACATAGGTTGCATGATCCAGAAAGCGCACTTCGGCTTGATCTTCGGTGTCTGCCAAGTGCCATTGCACCCATTTCAGCAAATCATTCGTTGTGCTGCGTAAACCACCCGACCCGGTGATGACTTTGCCGGACGGGACTTCCAACATGGGGGTGCCATCAGGTGCATGACCCGTCATCAACCGGTCTGCCATTTCTGCGGAAACAACAAATCCTGTGTCCTCCATCTTCAATGGCCCGGTAATACGCTCCGCCAGTAGATCTTCATACGCAGCCCCACCCGCCGTCGAAAGGCCTGCTGACAACAGGTCAAACCCGAAATTCGAATACGCAATGCTTGTGCTCGGCGCGAAAAGCAAAGGTGTGTCCCGCAGCCAATCCGCAAACGCATCAAGCGTTATCGTCTTAAACGGATCGTCCTGAGGAGAGCTTGCCCGCGGGACTTCTCGCGGCAATCCACCTGAATGCGTGACAAGATCAATCAAGCGAATTGGCGGATGTTTTTCCAATGCCGTGGCAAGTTTGGGCGGAAGCAAAGGCCCGATCTGATCTGTGAATCCCACCTCGTCGCGCGACACCGCCTGCGCCAACATTTCACCGGTAAACACCTTGGTAATCGATCCCAAACGCAGAACCGTATCACCATCTGGAGTGATACCATTCCCTCGCTTCGTCTCTCCGAAACCCGCGACTGCAACGTCGCCGTCTCTGATCGCTGCGAACAGCAAACCCGGTACATCCGTCTGCAAGTGAAGGATTTGGCCGTTGAATGCCACAGCATCGTCAAGCAGAGCATCCGCATGAGCCGCGATTGTCATCGCCAGAGATGTGAGGCAACCGGCAAAGGCACGTTTAACGCAGACCAACAAACGCTCAATCTTTCTACACGTGCAACCGTCTTGCTGTCTTAATCTGGAACTGTCCAACACAACCGTCATGCTTACCCCCTTCAACAAACTGATGCCAATCTCTGTATTGGCACCGAAAGAATAGACCCAGTGCCGGTACCGTCAATAAAATCCAACCACTCCTCCACTGTCATCAATTGATTGAATCCTCGTGACCCCCCTGCCCTTTCGCCTATAACTGGGAAAACCAAACACGTCGCTTAGAGGTCAATGTGAAAAGATACTCCCGTGATATGCGGGGCTACGGCCCCAATCCACCCCATCCGCAATGGCCGGGCAACGCCAAGGTCGCTGTCCAATTCGTTCTGAACTACGAAGAAGGCGGCGAGAATTGCGTGCTGCATGGCGATGCCGCGTCAG
Organism: Aliiroseovarius conchicola; assembly: GCF_041403445.1. Classification (NCBI taxonomy): domain Bacteria; kingdom Pseudomonadati; phylum Pseudomonadota; class Alphaproteobacteria; order Rhodobacterales; family Paracoccaceae; genus Aliiroseovarius; species Aliiroseovarius conchicola. Next base: position 3,378 of record NZ_JBGEHL010000007.1, on the reverse strand, counting down.
AGGCATTTTTGTCCGACATTCCCGGTGCCGCCCAGTGGGAAGGGCAACGGCACTGGAACATGGAATCGATTTACGAGTACGGCGCACGGGCCGGATTTTGGCGTTTGCATCGTCTGTTTACCGGCGCGGACATTCCGCTGACCATCTACGGTGTCGCAACCGCCCTCGCCCGCAGCCCTGACCAAGTGGCTGCGATGAAGTCAGCTGGGTGGGAGATTGCATCGCACGGGCTGAAATGGGTCGAACACAAGGACATGGCTGAAGTGGACGAGCGCGCCGCCATCGTCGAGGCCATTCGCCTGCACACCGAAGTTGTGGGCGAGCCTCCGCGTGGCTGGTACACCGGGCGCTGTTCCTCCAACACTGTGCGGCTGGTGGCCGAACAGGGCGGCTTTGACTATATCTCGGACACCTATGACGACGACCTGCCCTATTGGGCTGAAATAGGGTCACATGACCAGCTGATCATCCCCTACACGCTCGAGGCCAACGATATGCGCTTCGCCACGGCCCCCGGTTGGGTCACAGGTGACGATTTCGGCCGCTACCTGATCGACGCCTTCGACACACTCTACGCTGAAGGAGAGGCTGGTCAGCCTGCTATGATGACGGTGGGGCTGCATTGTCGCCTTGTAGGACGTCCCGGCAAGATAGCGGGCCTGAAACGCTTCATAGAGCACGTACAGGCCCATGACGGCGTCTGGTGTCCCCGCAGGGTCGAGATTGCCCAGCATTGGGCCGCCACCCACCCCCCTGCCCGCTTTGAACGCCCCAGTCAGATGGATCAGGCCCGCTTCGTCGATCTGTACGGCAGCATCTTCGAGCATTCGCCTTGGGTCGCCGAGCGCGCATTTGATCTGGAACTGGGCCCCGCCCATGACAGCGCGGCAGGCGTTCACAATGCACTTTGCCGCGCGTTCCGTAGCTCGACCGAGGCCGAGCGTCTGGACGTTCTGAAAGCGCACCCCGATCTGGCAGGCAAGCTGGCCTCTGCCGGCAAGCTGACCGCCGAAAGCACGTCCGAGCAAGCCGGTGCGGGTCTGGATCTTCTGACAGACGAAGAGCGCGAGGCTTTCACCCAGCTCAACACTGATTACGTGACCACACACGGCTTCCCATTCATCATCGCAGTACGCGATCATGACAAAGCCTCTATTCTGGCGGCATTCCACCGTCGGATCGGCAATGACCGCGAAACTGAATTTGCAGAAGCCTGCCGCCAGGTCGAACGGATCGCAGAGTTTCGCTTGGCGGACCTACTGCCATGAGCACGCTGATCGCCGAGCCTTTGACCGCCGAAGCCTTCGCGCCCTTTGGGGATGTGATCGAGCTTGCGGGTTCGCCCGACTTGATCATCAATCAAGGCATGTGTGGACGCCACCACGATTTGGCCCTGCTGGATTTCGGGACGGGACGCGCGGCGATCAGCTTGTTTGACGGCAAGCCGCGCCAATTCCCTTACTTGCTGGATATGGTCGAACGTCATCCGTTGGGCAGTCAGGCGTTCCTGCCAATGAACAACATCCCCCTGCTGGTCACGGTTGCCGAGGATGGTGGTGGCGTACCGGTAAACCTGCGCGCATTTCTGACCGCACCGGGGCAAGGGATCAATCTGCACAAAGGCACATGGCACGGCGTGCTCGCACCAATCGGCGCGCAGGGGCTTTTTGCTGTGGTGGACCGGGTTGGGGCTGGTGAAAACCTTCAGGAACACTGGTTTGATGCGCCGAAAACAGTCGAAGCGCCCAAATAGCCGTGACTCTTGTGTTAAATTACTGTTTTTAAACAATAAGAGCGCCTAACGCGCCCTTTTCTCGTTCCCATCGGCCCTGACCAACAATCTATGTCCCCACGGGGACTTCTCAGCCGTCGGTGGAGGGTTCGGACTGGGCTGTCCCCGTGGGGACACCCCCTGCCCTTTCGACTGGGCCTAACCGTCCAGCTCTTGAAAGAACGCCTTCACGGCTTCCTCCAACCGATGACGATCAACGTTGGAAAAATCCCGCGCGATCCGCATCTCGATCCGGCCCTCAGACGCCGCACAGCGAACAGTGCCACCTTTCACATCCTGCCGGAATGTTGTCTTCGCCACACCCTTGGGTTTGGGCTCTGACGGCTTGCCCGCAGAGGGCTGCGGAGAGGTCTGTTCACGCAGCACCGCAAGCTCGGCCTCAGGAGTAGTGACTAATGCTGCAGCTAGAGCCGCTCTGACCTTGGCTACGGCCCCTTCTTCGGACATCAGGCGTTTTTCCAGCATTAGACCCAAAGCCCGCGGAATTGCCTCGGGAAACTTCAAATGAGAGCCGATTGCATCCAACAACGCCATGAAGTGCTTAATGTAGCTACGTTTCTGACGGGATACAGACCCGAACAAGGCGGTTAGAGCCTCATCTGCTGTGGTCGCCGATGTCTCTGGATCGGCCACGTAACCGCGCGCCAGCTCGGCCATCTCAGCAAAGGAAATGTCGCGTCGCACAAGGTTCTCGTCGACCATCCGACGATAGAGCATTTCAAGCTCTTCCCCATGCGCCATCAGCCCCGCAGGGATACGGGCGAAGGCCTCATCGCCGGTCTCATCAAACAGTTCTTGGAACGCTGATAAACGGCGAAAGCCTTGAACCAGCTCATATGCCCCCTCGCCCACCTGTTCGACCCGAATCGGGTTTGAAAGGCCAACGTCACGGATCGAGGCTTTCAGTTCGTCCAGATCTTCGTCCCGTCCAGGCTTACGGTCACGGGTTAGCTTGTCTGTTCGAATGGCCGACAACGGGATCAGATCGGTGATCAAGCCCGCTTTCTTCAGCCGCACATGTTCATGCGCAAGCCGATCATTCTCGGCACGAATCTCGGCCTCGACCGCTTGTCGTTCTTCGACGGCAGCGGAGTTTTCTGAGATAGCCGAGGCCATTGGTCCGCGCCGCGGTTCGGCCATGGGTTCAGACGTCGGTGGCGCTGGTGCGTCAGCTTCTGGGAAATCGATATCAAAGACGCGTCGTTTGCTCATGGTCTATCCTCCAGCTTGTCCCAAGCGGTCAGCAGGTTGTTCCTGAATTCCTCATACGCGGTGTCAAACGACCCCCGCGCCCGCCGCCAGGTTTCCCGCGTCATGTCGCGGTAATCAATTTCGTAGATCGAGCTTAGGAAGCGGCCGGATTGTTCAACGGCGCGCGTCATCTCGATTGGATGTTCAGCCAATCGTTCCCCAAAAACCTTACCAAATGCCGTCCGCATCGCGCGGTGCAAATCGTTGGATGCCTCATAACGCGTCAGCAGGAAACGGACGTCTGCAAATATCTTGGGAAGCGACATTGTCCCCGCGGGGACAGAGTTGGTGAAACGGGCCAAATCTTCCAGCGCCTCGGACAACTGGCCGATGAA